>JAQSWQ010000094.1 GCA_029266525.1 Microvirga sp. | reverse complement strand
CTCGCTCGGCTACATCCCCTTCGCCTATTACGCCCCCCACGCCGCCAAGATGAAGGCGCTGGCGGTCGACTGGGGCAAGGGCCAGGGCTGCGTGAAGCCTTCGCTCGAGAACGTGCTCGCCGGCACTTACAACCCACTGTCCCGGCCGCTGTTCATCTACGTCAGCAAGAAGGCCGCCGAGGCGAAGCCGGAGGTGCGCGAGTTCGTCGAGTTCGCCATGACGCAGAGCGTGCCGCTGATCCAGGAGGTCAAGTACCTCCAGCTCCCGGACCGAGCCTATGAGCTGGGATTGAAGAAGTTCAAGGACGGCAAGACCGGCTCGGTCTTCGGGGGCATCCCGGAGGTCGGGGTCAAGATCGAGGACGTTGTCGCCCGCGAGGCGAAGTCCTAGACGCGCCTTCACTTGCGCGGAGGGAGGGATCGCACTCCCTCCGCGGAACGGAGCGAAAAGCCGTGGCGTCTCGACGAACTGCAGCCCAGCTGCGCGCGATCCGGATGAGGGAGAAGGCGGTCGAGATCGTCCTCTTCCTGTGCGCGGCGTCCTCCGTCGTCATCACGATCGCGATCGTCGGCGTGCTCGTCTACGAGTCGCTTGCCTTCTTCCGAAGCGTGCCGCTGATCCTGTTCCTGACCGACACGGTGTGGACGCCGCTGTTCGCGAATCCGCGCTACGGAATCCTTCCGTTGCTCAACGGAACGCTCCTGACGACGCTGGTCGCGCTCTGCGTTGCGGGCCCGCTCGGCCTCGTCGCCGCCGTCTATCTCAGCGAATTCGCCGCGCCGCGCGTGAGGGAGATCGTGAAGCCGACGCTCGAGCTCCTGAGCGGCGTTCCGACCGTGGTCTACGGCTTCTTTGCGCTGCTCTTCGTGACCCCGCTCCTGCAGAAGGTCATCCCCGGCCTGCCCGGCTTCAACGTGCTGAGCGCCGGCATCGTGATGGGGATCATGATCATCCCCTACATCGCCTCGCTCAGCGAGGACGCCATGCGGGCCGTCCCGCAAGGCCTTCGCGACGGCTCGCTGGCGCTCGGCGCGACGCGTCTCGAGACGGCCTTCCGGGTCGTCCTCCCGACCGCGATCTCGGGCGTCGCGGCGGCCTTCGTGCTCGGCATTTCGCGCGCGGTCGGCGAGACCATGGTGGTGGCGATCGCCGCCGGCCAGCAGCCCAATCTCACGCTCGATCCGCGCGAGCCGGCCGCGACCATCACGGCCTACATCGTGCAGGTGGCGCTCGGCGACCTGCCGCACGGCAGCATCGGCTACCAGACCATCTTCGCCGCCGGCCTCACCCTGCTTCTGATCACGCTCATCTTCAACATCCTGGCCTTCTGGCTCCGAGCCAGGTTCAGAGAGGCGTATTGATGGCTGGATCAGCGCTCCGCGCGGACGTCATCTCCGAGACGCGCGCGCCTGGTCTCGACGCCGGGCAGATTCGCGGCAGGCGTCTGCGCGAGAAACTTTTCATTGCGTGCGGGCTTGCCTCGACCCTTGTCGGGCTGATCGCCCTTTCGTTCCTTCTCTTCGACCTCGCGGCTGACGGTCTGCCGCGCCTGAGCTGGGATTTCTTCACGAGCTTTCCATCGCGGCGCGCGAGCGCAGCGGGCATCCTCTCGGCCTGGGTGGGCTCGGTCCTCGTGATCCTGGTGACGGCCATCATCGGGGTGCCGCTCGGGGTCGCGGCCGGGATCTACCTCGAGGAGTATGCCCGGCGAAACTGGATGACCAACATCATCGAGATCAACGTCAGCAACCTCGCCGCCGTGCCCTCGATCGTCTATGGCCTCCTCGCGCTCGGCCTGTTCGTCTACGGGCTCGGCACGGGCCGGAGCATCCTCACCGCCGGCCTGACGCTGGCGCTTCTCATCCTGCCGATCATCATCGTGGCGACCCGCGAGTCGATCCGCGCCGTCCCTTACAGCATCCGCGAGGCCGCCTACGGGATCGGAGCCACGAAAGGCCAGGTGACGCGGGACCACGTCCTCCCGGCGGCGATCCCCGGCGTCCTCACCGGCATCATCATCGGCCTGTCGCGCGCGCTCGGCGAGACCGCGCCGCTGATCACCATCGGCGCCCTGACCTTCATCGCCTTCTTGCCCGATCCGCCGATCACGTCGGAGTTCCCGTTCATCTCCTTCCGCTGGCTGTTCGACGGCTTCACCGTGCTCCCGATCCAGGCCTTCAACTGGATCTCGCGGCCGGGCTCCGACTTCCACGCCAATGCCGCGGCTGCCGGGCTCGTTCTCCTGGCTCTCACGCTGAGCCTCAATGCGCTCGCCATCGTGTTGCGATACCGACTGCGCAGGAGGCTGCAGTGGTGAAGGGGCCTCTGGCCTTGGAAGGATCGGTTCGATGAACCAGAGGGTCGAGGTGGCGGCACCGGTCGTGGCCGCCGGCAGCGACGACGCTCGAGGCCGCCCGATCAAGATCGTCAACCGCGACGTCAACGTCTGGTACGGCGACAAGCGGGCGCTTCACGATGTCTCGATCGATATCCCCGACCGCGCGGTCACAGCCTTCATCGGCCCCTCGGGATGCGGCAAGTCGACCTTCCTGCGCTGCATGAACCGCATGAACGACACCATCCCGAGCGCCCGCGTCACCGGCACCATCGAGATCGACGGACAGGACATCCACGACCGCAGCCTCGACGTGGTTCAGCTGCGGGCCCGCGTCGGGATGGTCTTCCAGAAGCCCAATCCGTTCGCGAAGAGCATCTACGAGAACGTGGCCTACGGCCCGCGCATCCATGGGCTTGCCCGCTCGAAGGCCGAGCTCGACGCCATCGTGGAGCAAAGCCTGAAGCGCGCGGCCCTGTGGGACGAGGCGAAGGACCGGTTGAGCCAGCCGGGCACCGGCCTCTCCGGCGGCCAGCAGCAGCGGCTTTGCATCGCGCGCGCCATCGCGGTGGACCCGGAGGTCATCCTGATGGACGAGCCGGCCTCGGCGCTCGATCCGATCGCCACCGCGAGGATCGAGGACCTCATCGACGAGCTGCGCCAGAACTACACGATCGTGATCGTCACCCACAACATGCAGCAGGCGGCCCGGGTCTCTCAGCGCACGGCCTTCTTCCACCTCGGCAAGCTCGTCGAGGAGGCCTCGACCGAGCGCATGTTCACGGCGCCCAGAGACAAGCGGACGCAGGATTACATCACCGGGCGCTTCGGCTGAGCGGCCGCGCCCAAGGCACGAGGAACGGTTCCATGCCGGACCATATCTCCAGCGCCTACGACGCCGAGCTGCAGGATCTGCGGCGCAACGTCTCCGAAATGGGCGGCGTCGCCGAGAAGATGCTGACCGAGGCGACGGACGCGCTCGTGCGGCGCGACACCCCCCTCGCGCAAGCGGTCATCGGCGCCGATGCCCGTCTCGACGTGCTCCAGCGAGAAACGGAGGAGCAGGCGATCCTGACGCTCGTCCGCCGCCAGCCGATGGCCATCGACCTGCGCGAGACGGTCGCGGCGATCCGCACCTCGGGCGACCTCGAGCGCATCGGCGATCTCGCCAAGAACATCGCCAAGCGCGTGATGGCGGTGAGCGGCCAATTCCAGCCGCAGAAGATCGTGGTCGGCGTGCAGCACATGAGCGACCTCGCGCTCGGTCAGCTCAAGGACGTGCTCGACGCCTATGCCCAGAAGGACGACCGGGCGGCGCTCGACGTATGGCAGCGCGACGGCGCCATCGACGCGCTCTATACCTCGCTGTTCCGCGAGCTCCTCACCTACATGATGGAGGACCCGCGCAACATCACCTTCTGCACCCATCTCCTGTTCGCGGCGAAGAACATCGAGCGGATCGGCGACCACACCACCAACATCGCCGAGACCGTGCACTACCTCGTCACGGGCGAGAACCTCGCCGGCGAGCGCCCGAAGAACGACCGCTCGAGCTTCGAGACCATCGAAGCCGAGACCTGAAAGCACGCCCGGGGGGCCCATGGCGATGCGCATCCTGATCGCGGAGGACGAGGAGTCTCTGACCCTCCTGCTGCGCTACAATCTCGAGGCTGAGGGCTACGAGGTCGATGCCGTCGCGCGCGGCGACGAGGCCGAGCTCCGCCTGCGCGAGCAGGTTCCCGACCTCGTCCTGCTCGACTGGATGCTGCCGGGGCTGTCCGGCATCGAGCTCTGCCGCCGCATCCGGCTCCGCCGCGAGACCGAGCGCCTGCCCGTCATCATGCTGACCGCACGCGGCGAGGAGGGCGACCGCGTGCGGGGCCTCGCGACCGGCGCCGACGACTACGTCACCAAGCCCTTCTCGGTGCCGGAGCTTCTCGCCCGGGTCCGGGCGCTCCTGCGGCGCGCAAAGCCGGGCCGCGTCGCGAACCTGCTTGCCGCCGGCGATATCGAGCTCGACCGGGAGACCCACCGCGTGCGCCGCGCGGGCAAGGAGCTCCATCTCGGCCCGACCGAGTTCAAGCTCCTGGAGTTCCTGATGCAGAGCCCCGGCCGCGTCTTCTCGCGCGAGCAGCTCCTCGACGGCGTGTGGGGCCGCGACGTCTATATCGACGAGCGCACCGTCGACGTGCATGTCGGGCGCTTGCGCAAGGCGATCAGCCGACCGCGCAGCCCCGACCCGATCCGCACCGTTCGAGGCGCCGGCTACGCCCTGGACGAGACCTACGCGCCGCCCTCGCCGCCCTCGCCGGAAACATGAGCCGCGTCTTAGAGGCGCTTGCGATCGGGCGCGCACCGTTCGGGAGTCCCGGGAACAGCGCAAGGCGGCACGACGCCCATTGACGCGAGGCGCTCCGTGCGACCAAACAGCCCCCGGCCGGTCTCGCCCCGGCCTGCCAAGGAACGGGCTTCCGACCCATGCCGCATCTCGATCAAGTCCTCAACGACATCGACAAGGATCTCGACAATTCGCTGCAGCGTCTCTTCGCCTGGCTGCGCATCCCCTCGATCTCGACCGATCCTGCCTACAAGGCCGATTGCCGGGGCGCCGCGGAATGGCTTGCGGGCGACCTCTCGGCGATGGGCTTTGCGGCTTCTCTGCGCGACACGCCGGGCCATCCGGTCGTGGTGGCCCATCTGCCGAAGCCCGGAGCGCCGCATGTGCTGTTCTACGGCCATTACGACGTGCAGCCGGTCGATCCTCTGGATCTCTGGGAGGCCCCTCCCTTCGAGCCGCGCATGGCGACGCTTTCCGACGGCCGCAAGGTCATCAGCGCCCGCGGCGCCTGCGACGACAAGGGCCAGGTCATGACCTTCATCGAGGCCTGCCGGGCCTACAAGGTGACCACGGGTTCGCTGCCGGTCGGCATCACCATGATGATCGAAGGCGAGGAGGAGTCGGGGTCGATCAACCTTCCGGCCTTCGTTCAGGCCAATCGGGAGGAGCTCAAGGCCGACGTCGCCCTCGTCTGCGACACCGGCATGTGGGACAGGGACACGCCGGCGATTACCGCAAGCTTGCGCGGCCTTGCCTATTACGAGGTGATCGTGCGCTGTGCCGACCGCGACCTGCATTCCGGCCTGTTCGGCGGGGCGGCGCGCAACCCCATCCACGTGCTGTCGAGGATCGTCGCCGATCTCCACGACGACAGCGGCCGCATCGCCATCCCGGGCTTTTACGAGGGCGTGCGCGAAATGCCGAGGGAGGTGCTCGAGCAGTGGAAAAAGCTCGACCTCACGCCGGAGGACTTCCTCGGCCAGGTGGGCTTGCGCATCCCGGCCGGCGAGAAGGACCGCCTGCTGATCGAGCAGATCCAGTCGCGCCCGACCTGCGACGCGAACGGCATCGTGGGCGGCTACACCGGCGAGGGCACGAAGACCGTGATCGCCGGTGAGGCGAGCGCGAAGATCTCCTTCCGCCTCGTCGGTGACCAGGACCCCGCGCATGTCGGCGAGGTGTTCGAGCGCTTCGTGCGAGCCCGCATCCCTGACGATTGCTCGGTCGAGATCGTCCGCCACAAGGGCAGCAAGGCGATCCAGCTTCCCCATGACATGCCGGTCTTGAAGAAGGCGCAAGCCGCGCTGTCGGATGAATGGGGAACGGACACCGTCACGATCGGGTCCGGGGGCTCGATCCCGATCGTCGGCGACTTCAAGCGCACGCTCGGCCTCGACACGCTGCTCGTCGGCTTCGGCCTCGACGACGACCGCGTGCACTCGCCGAACGAGAAATACGACCTCACGAGCTTCCACAAGGGGACGCGGAGCTGGGCCCGCATCCTTGCGGCGATCGGCGCCTGAGATGCTCGCACGCCGCGCCTTTCTGACCGCTCTCGTCGCGACCGCGCCTTCGCTAGCGCTCGCCCAGACGCCGCCGCGCGCGCCTGCGTCCTCGATCCCGGCAACGCAGGACGTGCTGGCGCTCCGCGAGAAGATCCGCGCCGCCATCGCCAAGAAGGACCGGGCGACGCTCGAAGCCGCCTATGCCGAGAACTTCATGCATATGCGCGACTCGGGGCGGGCCGATCTCAAGGCGGAGCGCATCGCGCTGCTCCTGTCCGGCGAAGAGACCATCGAGACGGCGCCGGAAGAGGGCGTCGCCGTCCAGACCTACGGCGCCTCGACCGCTGTCGCGACCGGCGTGAGCCAGATCAAGGACCCCGCGACCAGGCGGCCGGCGACGTTCCGCTGGGTCGTGGTCTACGTCCGCGCCGAGACGGGGTGGCAGGTGGCGCTGAGCCAGGCAAGCCGGGTGGCGACGCCGGCGCGGCGCTGACTTACGATGCGGCCCGCTGCGCGGCCTCCGCCGCCTTCCGGTTGACGCTCTCCTCGGCGTCGTCGGCGGCCTGACTGGCTCTGTCGGCCCCCGAACTCTTCACCCGCTCCTCGAAGCGCCTGCGGACCTTGTCGAGTTCCTCCTCGGTCAGGTGCTCGATGCCGATGAATGCGTTCTTGGCCGCTGATGCGCGGATCAACTCGTCGAGCTTCGTTTGGATTGCCGCCCCGTCGCGGTTTTGGGTGTTCTGGATCAGGAACACCATAAGGAAGGTGACGATCGTGGTGCCCGTATTAATCACGAGCTGCCAGGTGTCCGAATAACCGAAGATCGGCCCGCTCACGATCCATGCCATGATGGTGAGGATGGCCAGGATGAAGGTCAGGGGCCGTCCCGACGCATGGGCGACGCGGGTCGCAAGATCGCTGAAATGCTTCGACAGCCACATGGCGGCGGCCTCGGCTCAAGCTTCGCTGTTCGCAACAACAAGCCGCAGGGAAGCTGCCGGTTCCCGCGGCTCGCCCTCGGCGGCGTGCCGTGCTCGATGTCTTCAGGCGAGCGCTGAGAGGTCGCGTACCGTGGCGGCCGGCGGGAGGTCGTCGTACTCGTCGGGCAGGCCGGCCCGGTTGACCCAGACCGAACGGAAGCCGAAGGCGGTCGCCCCGGCCGCGTCCCATCGGTTCGACGAGACGAGCACCACCTCGGCCGGATCGACGCCGAACGCCTCGGTTATGAGCGCATAGGTCCGTGGGCTCGTCTTGAAGACGCCGACCGCGTCCACGGAGAGAACATGGTCCAGCAGTCGCGCAAGCCCGGCCGAGGCGATGGCGCTCGCGAGCATGTCGGGGCTGCCGTTCGAGAGGATTCCGGTGCGAAAGCCGCGCCTGCGCAGCGCCGCGAGGACCTCCGCCGCCTCCGGATAGGCGTCGAGGGTGCGATAGGCCTCGAGCAGTGCGCGCTGCACGCGGCGGTCGACCGACGGACACCGGGCGAAGGCGTAATCCAATGCTCGCTCGGTCAGGGTCCAAAAGGGCTCGTAGCGCCCCGCAAGCGAGAGCACCCAGGAATATTCGAGCTGTTTCGCGCGCCAGATCTCGGAGAGCCGCGCCGCCTCGGGTCCGACCGCCGCCGCATGCCGCGCCACCGCCGCATGCACGTCGAACAGCGTGCCGTAGGCGTCGAAGACAAAGGCGTGGGCGCCGCGGACGAGACCGGGATCGAGGGGCATGGCGAACTCTGCGGCTTCCTCATGAGCTTACCGGCACCCCCTTAGGGTGGGATGGGAGCGGCGCCTGCGGCCGGGGTCACGCGAACCCCGGGCCCGGGAGGCCCAAGGCCGGTTCGGGTGTCCAGCGAAGGCTGGGACGCCCGTCCATGGAGATCCGCTCGCCCCGTACTACGGCGGGGCTGCTCCTTCGGGAGCTAGGGTGCGGAGCTCGGGGACGGCCGGTCAGACCGACCTGCGCGGTGCCGCAAGCCCGCCCGGGGAGGCGCGACCGGACGCCCGAGAGCCGCCGGGAAGTGCGGAAGGCCTTGGGACAGAAAAGCCGCGCAGGGCGCCAGGTGTCTGGCGTTCTAATAAATTGTGAGCCGGCCCTGGCGTCCTGCTCCCCCGCTCTTTGACATCGCAACGCCTTCGCCCGGGAACGCCCGGGGGATTTGGCGCGCGCGCCCTTCCCGCTCGCGCTTCAGCGCGAGTCGGCCCTCTCCGGCGAGACGAGAGCGCTATTGCCGATTGGTCTTGGTGTTGTTGGCCTTGGTGTTGTGCTGCTTGCCGGCATTCTGCGATTTCTTGGTCGTGCCGCCGGAACCGCGGGCTTCGCCGCGCTTCGAATCGGCCGCGTTGTCGCCGCTCATCTTGCCCTTGCCCATCGCGCGTCCTCCGTCGATCGTCAGCGTCGGTTGAGAACCAGCCGGCCTTCGCGGCGGTTCCCTCACGGCGTCGCCCCTTGCGGTTGCGGGCCGAACTGCGACAATCGCGCTCCAGGAGGAAAGGCCGATGAACGATCGCGCCGCTATCGAGGCCATGCTCAGGGAGGCCTACGCCGCGCGCGTGCGCGGGGATGTCGAGGCGACCGTCCGGCATTTCGCCGACGATGCCGTCTTCGCGCTCGCCGGCGCTGCGGACGCAAGCCCGGTCGCCATGCGCTGCACGGACTGTGAGAGCCTGCGCGGCGCGATGGCCGGGCTGATCGCAGCGTTCGAGTTCAAGGACCATCAGATCCTGTCCCTGATCGTCGAGGGGCAGCAGGCCGCGGCGCATACGCGCGTCCGCGTGCGCGCGACCGCCAGCGGCGAGGAAGTCACGACCGAGATGGTCGACCTCATCACCATCCGCGACGGCAAGATCGCGTCCTTCGTGGAGTTCGTCGACACGGCGCTCGCGGCGAAGATGCTCGGCGGCTGAGGCGGCTTGCGCGGGGCGGCGGAAGTTCTAGGGTCGGCCCGCCCCCGAACGCTCCCTCCGCTCCATGCCCTCGCCCCCGGTCGCTCCGGCCGTTTCGCTCAAGGCTCTCGCCATCGCCTTCGGCCTCAAGGGCGGCGGGCGCTACACGGCGGTCGACGGTATCGACCTCGCCGTCGCGCCGGGGGAGTTCGTGGCGATCGTCGGCCCGACCGGTTGCGGGAAGTCGACGCTCCTTAATGCGACTGCCGGGCTGATCAAGCCGTTCACGGGAAAGGTCGAGATCTTCGGCGGGCCGCTGCCTGGCCTGAACGCCCGCGCCGGCTATCTCTTCCAGCAGGACGCGCTGATGCCCTGGAAGACCGCGCTCGACAACGTCGCCGTCGCGCTCGAGCCGCAGGGCGTGCCGCGCGCCAAGGCGGAGGACCGCGCGCGCGAGTGGCTGCGCCGCGTCGGGCTCTCGGCCTTTCTCGACCGCTATCCGCACATGCTCTCGGGCGGGCAGAAGAAGCGCGTCGCGCTCGCACAATGCCTGATCCGGGACCCCGAGATCCTGCTCATGGACGAGCCCTTCGGGCCGCTCGACGCCCAGACACGCCAGATCATGGGCAACCTCCTCCTCGAGCTCTGGGCCGCCGACCGCAAGGCCGTGATGTTCGTGACCCACGATCTCGAGGAGGCGATCGCGCTCGCCGACCGCGTCGTCGTGATGTCGGCAGGGCCCGCCGCCGGCATCATCGGCGATTTCACCGTGGCCCTGCCGCGCCCGCGCGACATCGCGGAAGTGAGGCTCGAGCCTGCCTTCCACCACATCCACAAGGAGATCTGGTCGAAGCTGAGGATCGAGGTGCAGCGGGCCTATGCGGCGGGGGAGGGCGTGGCGCCATGAACCAAGCGAAGCTCAGGCTGCTGCAGGTCGGCGTCGGCATCGGCGCGCTGCTGCTCTGGCACGTCTTGACCGTCTACCCGATCCTCGGCAGCCCGAAGCAGATCCAATTCTTCTTCTCGACTCCGGTCGACGTGCTGGCCCGTGTGGTGAAGGAGTTCTCGACGACCGAGATCTGGCGCCATCTCTGGATCACGCTCCTCGAGACGGTGCTCGCTTTCGCAACCGGCGCCGCGGGCGGCATCCTGTTCGGCTTCCTGTTCGCCCGCCGCGAGCTCCTTGCTGCCGTCTTCGACCCCTACATCAAGGCCGCGAACGCGCTCCCCCGTGTCGTCCTCGCTCCCATCTTCGCGCTGTGGTTCGGACTGGGCATCTGGTCGAAGGTGGCGCTCGGCTTCACCCTTGTGTTCTTCATCGTCTTCTTCAACGTGTACCAGGGCGTGCGCGAGGTGCCGCAGGTCGTGCTGGCGAACGCGCGCATGCTCGGCATGAACGAGCGCCAGCTCCTGCGCCACGTCTACTGGCCGGCGGCGCTGACCTGGATGTTCTCGTCGCTTCATACCTCGGTCGGCTTTGCGCTCGTCGGCGCCGTCGTCGGCGAGTATCTCGGCTCGTCGGCCGGGCTCGGCTACAAGATCCAGCAGGCGGAGAGCGTCTTCGACGTGACCGGCGTCTTCGCCGGCATGCTCATCCTCGCCATCTTCGTGATCATCATCGACGCCCTCGTCACCTTGATCGAGAACCGTCTGCTGGTGTGGCGGCCGGGGCCTGCGACGGGCGCGCAGAGCTGATTGCTGAGACGCTTGACGCTCGCCCCGCAAGCTCGCATCAAGCCGCAAATCCAAGAACCCGGAGGAAGCCATGGAACGCCGTACGTTTTTGACCGGTGCCGCCGCGGCGGCTCTCGCCGCCGGGGTTGCGCCGCACGCCACGGCGCAGCCGGCCGGCGCGCCCGAGAAGGCGAAAGTCATTCTCGGCGTCGGCGGCAAGCCGTTGCTCTACTACCTCCCGCTCACGATCGCCGAGCGCAAGGGCTTCTTCAAGGAGGAGGGGCTCGAGGTCGAGATCAACGACCTCGCCGGCGGCGCGCGCTCGCTGCAGTCGCTCATCGGCGGCTCCGTCGACGTGGTGACCGGCGCCTACGAGCACACCATCCGCATGCAGGCGAAGGGGCAGGACATCCGCGCGGTGATCGAGCTCGGGCGCTTCCCGGCGATCACGGTCGCGGTCCGCAAGGAGAAGGCCGGCCAGCTCAAATCGCCGGCGGATTTCAAAGGCGCCAAGATCGGCGTCACCGCGCCCGGCTCCTCGACGGCGCTTCTCGTGCAATTTGCGATGGTAAAGGCCGGGCTGAAGCCCACCGATGCCGCCTATGTCGGGGTCGGCGGCGGCGCCGGCGCGGTCGCGGCGATGAAGAAAGGCGAGATCGACGTGATCTCGCATCTCGATCCGGTCATCGCGAAGCTCGAGGCCGACGGCGACATCCAGGTCCTGATCGACACCCGCACCGAGGCCGGCACGCGCGCGCTGTTCGGCGGCTCGAACCCCGCCGCGGTGCTCTACACGAAGCAGGACTTCATCGAGAAGAACCCGAACACCACCCAGCGCCTCGTCAACGCTTTCATGAAGGCGCTGAAATGGGTGCATTCGGCGACGCCCGAGCAGATCGCGGAGGCCGTTCCGCCCGAATACCACCTTGGCGACAAGCCGCTCTATCTCAAGGCGGTGACGAACTCGAAGGAGGCCTATTCACGCGACGGCGTCGTGAGCCAGCAGGGCATGGCAAGCATCCTCGACATGCTGAAGACGCTCGATCCCGAGTTGCAGGGCGCCAATATCGACCTGTCGAAGACCTTCGTCGAGCGCTTCGTCAAGCGCGTTTCCGCCTGATGAAGCTCTACCGCCTCCTCACCGGCCCCGACGACGCGAGCTTCTGCCATCGCGTCTCGCAGGCCTGAGCAAGGGCTGGGAGCTCTACGGCCCGCCGGCGTTGACCTACGACCCCGAGCAGCGCCGGGTGATCTGCGGGCAAGCGATCGTCAAGGAGGTCGAGGGCAAGAGCTACAGCCCCGACCTCGAGCTCTCCGCACAATGAGCTAGGAGGTCCACGCGCTGGCCCATCTGCCGATCGTTTCCGACGCATAGAACACGCCGAGGCTCCAGCCGAACGAGCCTGCGATGTTGGCGGCGTGGAAGGGCAGCAAGGGCATCCTGGCGATGCCCGCGACGAGCGGAGCGATCGGGCGGAGCTGTCCGGAGAAGTGCGAGATCAGGATGCCGAGCGTGCCCCAGCGTTCGAAAAAGGCGTGGGTCTTGTCGTAAAGCCGTGGGTTGCGGCTCATCGGCCACATGTGCATCACGCGTGGGCCGATCCAAAGCCCGAGCCAATAGGATGCCCAATAGCCGAGCGCACTGCCGACTGTCGAAGCGATGATCACGGGCAGGAGCCCGATCCCGCCTGCCCCGGCGATCGCGCCGAAGGCGGCGAAGAGCACCGTCGCCGGCGCGATGATGGAAACGAACGCAAGGCATTCGGCGAAGGCGACCGCGAACACGATCGGGATGAGATATTCTGGGTGCGCCTTGGCGAAGCTAATGACCGTGTCGATGAAGTCTCGCAGCATCACTCTCGTCCGTGCGGGCGCACCGCTTGTCCCCTTCAGCGCTGCGCATTGCAAGAGCGCTGTCGCACGGTGTTGATGGTGGCAATCAGGAATCCGCAATTCCGTCCGGGCGCGGTCCTCGCCTAAGCTCGCCGGCAATGAACATCCTGTCGATCCAGTCGCACGTCGCCTACGGCCATGTCGGCAATGCCTCCGCGGTGTTCCCGATGCAGCGTCTTGGTGTCGAGGTGTGGCCGATCCACACGGTGCAGTTCTCGAACCACACCGGCTACGGCGCCTGGACCGGACGGGTGCTCGACGGCGTCGCGATCGAGGAGCTCGTCGAGGGCATCGCCGCGCGCGGCGTGCTCCCCGGCTGCGACGGCGTGCTGTCGGGCTACATGGGCTCGGACGAGATCGGCGCAGCGATCCTTTCGGCGGTCGCGCGGGTGCGGGCAGCGAACCCAAACGCGCTCTATTGCTGCGATCCGGTTATCGGCGATGTCGGCCGCGGGGTCTTCGTGCGCCCGGGCGTGCCGGAGTTCATGCGCGATCGGGCGGTTCCCGCGGCCGATATCGTGACGCCGAACCAGTTCGAGCTCGACTATCTCTCGAAGATGACCACCGCCACCCTGGCGGACGCCAAGGAGGCCGTGGCGGCGGTGCAGCGGCTCGGACCGAAGGTCGTGCTCGTGACTTCGCTGCACACGCGCGAGACGCCGCCCCACTCGATCGACATTCTCACAGGGGAGGGCGGCGCATTCTGGCGCCTTCGAACGCCGCGGCTGTCGCTCAAAGCCAACGGCGCGGGCGATGCCATCGCAGCCCTCTTCTTGGTCCATTACGCCCGCAGCCGCTCGGCTGCGGCCGCGCTCGGCGGGGCAGCGTCATCGATCTACGGGCTCCTGAAGCGCACCGCGGAGGCTGGCTCGCGCGAGATCCTGACGGTGGCCGCGCAGGACGAATTTGTCGCCCCGACGCAGCGTTTCCGGGCCGAGCGCGTTTGATCCTTGCCTGCCGTCTCAAGAGACCCATGCGCCTTCGCATCGCGACCTTCAATGTCGAGAACCTCGCCTCGCGTCATGCCTATGGCCCACGCGAGCGGCCCGAGACCGCGCCCGCACTGTCGCTGTTCGACTTCCCCGAGCGTGGAACGCGCGACAATGTCGAGGCCTCGGTCGCCGTCGCGATCGAGGACGACAAGCGCGAGCTGACCGCGCTCGCCATCGCCGAGACCCGCGCCGACATCATCGCGTTGCAGGAGGTCGACAACCTCAGCGTCCTGCACGCCTTCTTTGCCAACTACGTCCACCGGCTCGCCAACATCCGCTACGGCCATTTCAAGCTCGTCAACGGCAACGACCCGCGCGGCATCGATGTCGCCTTTGCCGCCCGAAAGAGCCTGCTCGATGAAGGGGCGGTGAGCGTGAGGTCGCATCACGAGGCGAGCTTCGCGGATCTCGCCTGCTACGACGCGGCGCTGAAGGAGCTCGACATCGAGCCGCACCACCGGGTCTTCAACCGCGACTGCCTCGAGGTCCACCTCGACCTCGGCGAGGCCGAGCTGACCCTGTACCTCTGCCACTTCAAGGCCGTCACAGCCTCCGGCCACAGCGCCGGCCGGGAGGGCACCCTGGCGCTCCGCCAGGCCGAGGCCAGTGCGGTGCGCCGCCTGATCGAGACGCGATTCCGCGAGGGTTGGCGCGGGGCCAACTGGATCGTGCTCGGCGACCTCAACGATTTCCGTGCGCGAATCCTTGCCGGCGGGAAGATCGAGCCGACAGGGCCCGCTAGCTTCGACGTGCTAGTTCAGGATTTCGCCGCCGACGCGCTCGAGGCGCTGCCCCAGGCCGAGCGCTGGACGAGCTTCTACCGCAGGGTCGCCGACGACGGCGCGACGGCTCGCGAGGAGCACGTCCAGCTCGACTACATCCTGCTCTCGCCCGCGCTCGCGGAGGCGAATCCGTCGCCTGCCGTCGAGGTCGTGCGGCGGGGGCTGCCCTACCGCGTGCCGCTCGATCCCGCTGCGGAAGACCGCTCGATGCCGTATCTCGCGACCCGCGCCGACCGCTACCCTCGCGTCGGTTGGGATCGGCCGAGCGCGAGCGACCATTGTCCGGTGGTCGTCGAGATTGAGGTGCCGAGCCGGCGCGCCTAAGGTCGCGGCACCCGAAGGAACTCTAATGCCGCGCCGCTTCTTCACCCTCGACGTCTTCACGCGCCAGGCGCTCGCCGGCAATCCGCTCGCCGTGGTGCTCGACGCCGAGGGGCTCGACGACGTGCGCATGCAGGCGATCGCGAAGGAGTTCAACCTCTCCGAGACGGTCTTCGTGCTGCCGCCTCAGAGCAAGCGTCACCGGGCGGCGCTGCGCATCTTCACGCCGGGACGCGAGCTGCCCTTCGCCGGGCATCCGACCGTCGGCACGGCGGTGCTCTTGGCCCTCGAGGACGGCGGCGGCGCGACCGGCTCGATGGCCTTCGGCCTCGAGGAGAAGGTCGGGGTCGTCCCCTGCGTGGTCGAGGTTGAAGGCGAGGGCAGGGGGCATGCTCGCTTCCGCGTGCCGCGCCTGCCGGAAATCTGGGGCGAGGGCCGCGATGCGGCCGAGGCCGCCTGGGCGCTCGGGCTCGATCCGACCGAGATCGGCTTCGCTCGCCACCGGCCGAGCCGACATTCGGCTGGAGTGGCTTACGATTACGTGCCGGTCGCGAGCCTCGACGCGGTCCGTCGGTCGCGGCCGAGCGCCGAACGCTTCGAGAAGGTCTTCGTCGATACCGACCATCCCGGCGTCTATGTCTACACCCGTGAGACGACACACGCCGGACACCATTTCCACGCCCGCATGTTTGCGCCAAGCTTCGGCATCCCTGAGGACCCGGCGACGGGCTCGGCCGCTGCAGGGTTTGCCGGCGTCCTGATGCAGTTCGAGCCGCTCGGCGACGGCGAGCATTCCCTTTTGATCGAGCAAGGCTACGAAATGGGCCGCCCGAGCGAGATGGCGCTGCAGCTCGTCATCGCCGAGGGCCGGCTCGCCTCGGCCGAGATCGGCGGCGGCGCGGTCGTGGTGAGCGAGGGGATGCTTCGCCTGTGACCGCGCTTGCCGAGGTCGTGGTCTCGCGGCTGAGGTCGATCGAGGCGCGGCTTGTCGATTCCGGCTGGCCATGGGCACGCGAGAATCGCGAGCCCATCGAGGCGCATTGGCGCAAGCTCACCGCCGGCGCGCCCGCCCTCTACAACGGACGTGTCCTCGTGCGGCGCCGCCAATCCCTCCAAGATGGTGTGCTCTCGCTCGACTATGTCGAGACGGATTACGCGAGCTTCATTGCCTTCCGCGATTTCGGCTTCCCCGACCCGACGAGCGGCAACGCTTTCGCGATGGCGGCGCTACGCGCGAGCGACGGTTCCTATGTGCTCGGCGAGATGGGCAGCCACACCGCCAACGCGGGTAAGGTCTACTTCCCGGCCGGCACGCCGGAGCCCGACGACGTCCTTGCGGATGGCACGGTCGATCTCGCGGGCTCCGTCCTGCGCGAGCTCGAGGAGGAGACCGGGCTCAGGCCGGAGGAGGTGGACGCCACCGACAAGTGGGATGTGGTTCTTGCCGGAGGGCGCACGGCGATGATGCGGGAGGTACGGGTGCCGATGACTGCCGAAGCGCTCAGAGACCGCACCCGCAGCTTCATCGCCGGCGAGGCTCGGCCCGAGCTCGCCGATGTGCGGATCGTGCGCGGGCCGGAGGACATCGACACGGACGCGATGCCCGTCTTCATGCAGGCCTACCTTCGTTTCGCGCTCACGCGCGGTCAACGATAGCCGTAGCGCGCCTTGGTCGCCTCGATCATGCGCGCGGCCTCGACGCCTCGTCCGGCCGCGCAAACCGCCGCCGCCCGATCGATCTCGGCCGTGACGCGCGTGTGCACGCTCTTCGCGACGTGCCCGGTTGCGAGGTCGTTCGCCATCATCGCGCGATAACGGGCGATCTCGCCGGCGCAGCCGCCGGCGCTCGCAAAGCGGAGCGTCGGCGCGACCCTCGGCCCGATGATGGAAGGCGTGGGCGGGGGGCCTACTGTTTGATTGCATCCGGCGGCGCCGATCAGGCCGGCGGCGCAAGGCAGCAGCAGGGAACGGCGAAGCATCTCGGCACCCAGTCAGGCTTGCGGCGGTTCGCTGACCCTTGTCGGCAGGGCCGGTTCTCGGATACAAGCTCCTGCCGTGCCGAGAAAGCTCGGAAACGCGCCAGGAGGACCGAGCCGCATGCGTGACGGCTCCATCAGCTCGAAAGTCGCGGCGCCCGACCGGCCGGCGGCTTCGCGCGCCTTCCTCCTCGGCCTCCTCCTTCTTAGCCGCCCCTGAGGGCCGGCCGGGCGCGCGCCTGGGCTCTCAGGGGATCGGCCGCACCCGACACCGCCCGAGCGCCCCATGAGCGGCGCCGCCGAGAAGGACCAAGCCATGCAACTCTCGAATTCCGCGTCCGGCAAGGACCGCGTCCTCATCTTCGACACCACGCTCCGCGACGGGGAGCAATGCCCCGGCGCGACCATGACCTTGGAGGAGAAGCTCGAGGTCGCCGAGCTTCTCGACGAGATGGGGGTCGACATCATCGAGGCGGGCTTCCCGATCGCCTCGAACGGCGATTTCGAGTCTGTCGCCGAGATCGCGCGGCGCGCCAAGAAGGCCGTCATCGCCGGGCTCGCCCGCGCGGTCTCGGCCGACATCGCTCGGGCCGGAGAGGCCGTGCGGCACGCCGCGCGCCCGCGCATCCACACCTTCGTCTCGACCTCGCCGATCCACCTTGCCCACCAGATGCGCAAGAGCGAGGACGAGGTCATCGAGATCATCGTGCAGACCGTGACCCAGGCCCGCAACCTCGTTGAGGACGTGGAGTGGTCGGGCATGGACGCAACGCGCACACCGATCGACTATCTCTGCCGCTGCGTGGAAGCGGCGATCAAGGCCGGCGCGACCACAATCAACCTGCCGGACACCGTCGGCTATGCGACGCCGGACGAATACCGGGCGATGTTCCGGGCGGTTCGCGAGCGCGTGCCGAACGCCGACAAGGCGGTCTACTCGGTCCATTGCCACAACGACCTCGGTCTTGCCGTCGCGAACTCGCTCGCCGGCATCGAGGGCGGAGCCCGGCAGGTCGAATGCACCGTCAACGGGATCGGCGAACGAGCCGGCAACGCCGCGCTCGAGGAGGTCGTCATGGCGATCCGCACGCGCGCCGACGTGTTCCCCTACGAGACAGGGGTCGACACCACGATGCTGACGCGCGCCTCGAAGATCGTCGGCACGGCGACCAACTTCCCGGTGCAGTACAACAAGGCGATCGTCGGCCGCAACGCCTTCGCCCACGAGAGCGGCATCCACCAGGACGGCATGATCAAGCACAGCCAGACCTACGAGATCATGACGCCTGAATCGGTCGGGGTCTCGAAGACCTCGCTCGTGATGGGCAAGCATTCGGGTCGCGCCGCCTTCCGCTCGAAGCTTGAGGAGATGGGGTACCGCCTTTCGGACAATCAGTTCGAGGACGCGTTCGTGCGCTTCAAGGACCTCGCCGACCGCAAGAAACACGTCTACGACGAGGACATCGAGGCGCTCGTCGACGAGCGCATCGCGACGGCCCACGACCGCATCAAGCTGCTCTCCCTGTCGGTCATCGCCGGCACCCGCGGTCCGCAGCGCGCGACCATGCGGCTCGACATCGAGGGCCGCGCGACCACCGAGGAGGCGGAGGGCAACGGCCCCGTCGACGCGACCTTCAACGCGATCAAGGCGATCGTCCCGCACGAGGCCGTGCTCGAGCTCTACCAGGTCCATGCCGTGACCCAGGGCACGGATGCCCAGGCCGAGGTCTCGGTGCGCCTCTCGGCTGACGGGCGCAGCGTTACCGCACGCGGCGCCGATCCCGACACGCTCGTCGCCTCGGCCAAGGCCTATCTCGCGGCGCTGAACAAGCTCCTGGCGCGAAGCGGGTCGCGCATGCACGCTCAGCACGCGGCTGAATAGGGCGGCGCGCGCAGGCCACAGCAAACGCCGGCTGATCGAGGGATCGGGTCGGCCGGTTGCGTGGGCAGTCTTGAACGGTGCGTTCGGGCCGCCTATGTCCTCTCCTCACGCGTGGTGGACAGGGCGGAGCCCGTTTGCTAAGCGGCCCCTATGCGGCATCTCTGCCGTCCTCGCCTTTCGAGTGACGGGTGTGTAGCTCAGTTGGTAGAGCAGCTGACTCTTAATCAGCGGGTCCAAGGTTCGAATCCTTGCACACCCACCAGAAAATCAATTACTTAGCCCTTATTCGTTGCCCGGCAGAAAGCGCTAGGTAGCGCATAAGCAGCCAAAGCTCAGGGTTCCGAACAAGCAGGCCAGCGCGGGGAACGTCCTCATCGCTCCCGCCTCGGCCGGCCGGCGGGGTGCCGCGGGAGGGAGAGCCGACGTTCGCAGATAGTCATCTTCGGCCGGTTATCCCGGAGCTTGGTAAAGCGCTTGGCAAGGGCCGAAGCTGGCTGTTTGCGGAACGACCGCTTTCGAGACAGACACCG
>JAQSWQ010000093.1 GCA_029266525.1 Microvirga sp. | reverse complement strand
TCCTTAACCGAGGCGGGCGCAAAACGAAAGGCCGGCCGTTTCGGGCCGGCGTGCGAAGCTCGAGGTCAAGCTCCGCAAAATTCATGGTGCGGTCGAGAGGACTCGAACCTCCACTGGTTGCCCAACTAGCACCTCAAGCTAGCGCGTCTACCAATTCCGCCACGACCGCGAGGAAGCGCGAGCCGGCGCCGAGGGCCGGTTCAAGCGGGACGCGTCTAACAGACGCCTCCCGCCCTCACAAGCCTTAAGTAGGTCGCAGCCCGCGCGAATTCAAACCGCGCGCAGCGGCCGAGCTTGACCGGCCGCGCGCCAGGGTGGACAGGCCTTTTTCGTTGCTCTCGCCTTGTCATCGCCGGGTGAAGCCCGGGCAAGACAAACGAGCGCCGTACCGCGTCCGAGGTCAGAACATGAGCTTGGCAGAGGCTCGCGACAGGCTCGATGCCGGCGCGATGGCGGCTGCGCCTGGCAGCCCGCCGGTCGAGTGGGCGGTCGCCGACCGGCCCGTGCCTTACGAGGAGGCGGTCGCGGCGATGGAGGCAAGGGTCGCGGCGATCGCCGAGCGCCGGGCGCGCGAATTGGTGTGGCTCCTCGAGCACCCGCCGCTCTACACCGCCGGCACCTCGGCGCGCGATCAGGATCTCGTCGAGCCGGCGCGCTTTCCGGTGTTCCGCTCGGGGCGCGGAGGGCAGTTCACCTATCACGGCCCCGGCCAGCGGGTCGCCTATGTCATGCTCGACTTACAAAGGCGCAAGCCGGATCTCCGCGCCTTCGTGGCGGCGCTCGAAGCCTGGCTCATCGCGGCACTCGCCGAATTCAACATCCGCGGCGAGCGCCGGGACGACCGGGTCGGCATCTGGGTGCGCCGGGTGGAGAAGGGGCCGAGCATCGAGGACAAGATCGCCGCGATCGGCATCCGCGTGCGCCGCTGGGTCAGCTTCCATGGGGTCAGCCTCAACATAGAGCCCGACCTCTCGCATTTCGCCGGCATCGTGCCCTGCGGCGTGCGTGACCAGGGGGTGACGAGCCTGGTCGACCTCGGCATTCCGGCGACGATGCCGGAGGTCGATGCGGTGCTGCGCGGGGCGTTCGAGCGGGTGTTCGGGGAGACAGTTGCGGTGTGAAGTCCCTTTCCGCGAGGGGAGGACTCGGCCCGCATTGCCCCTCTCCACGCGCCGCGATAACACCCCGGGCGTCACGCGAGCGGGGGCGCGATGCCGGTCATCGAGAGCGCGGTCGATCTAAAGTCCGATGCGGCGCGGGCCAATCGTGAGGCGTGGGGCGCGCTCAAACGCGAGCTCGCCGAGCGGCGCGCCGCGGTTGCGCAAGGAGGGCCGAAGCGGGCCCGCGAGCGGCACCTTGCGCGCGGCAAGCTCCTGCCGCGCGACCGCGTGACGCGTCTCATCGACCCCGGCTCGCCCTTCCTCGAATTGGGCGCGCTCGCGGCGCTCGGCATGTACGAGGACGACATCAACGCCGCCGGCATGATCGCCGGCATCGGCCGCATCTTGGGCCGCGAGGCGATGATCGTCTGCAACGACTCGACCATCAAGGGCGGCACCTACTACCCGATGACGGTGAAGAAGCATCTGCGCGCCCAGGAGGTCGCGCGGGAGAACCGGCTGCCCTGCATCTATCTCGTCGATTCCGGCGGCGCGAACCTGCCGCATCAGACCGAGGTCTTCCCGGACCGCGAGCATTTCGGCCGCATTTTCTACAACCAGGCCACCTTGTCCTCGCTCGGTATCCCGCAGATCGCCTGCGTGATGGGCTCCTGCACCGCGGGCGGCGCCTATGTGCCGGCGATGTCGGACGAGACCATCATCGTGCGGAAGCAAGGCACGATCTTCCTCGGCGGCCCCCCGCTCCTCAAGGCTGCGACCGGCGAGATCGTCTCGGCCGAGGACCTCGGCGGCGCCGACGTGCATGCGCGCCTCTCCGGCGTCGCCGACCACTACGCCACCGACGATGTGCACGCGTTGGCGATCGTGCGGCGCATCGTCGGCTCGCTCAACACGCGAAAGGCGGTCGACATCGACCTCGCCGAGCCGGAGGAGCCGCGCCACGACGCGGGCGACCTCGACGCGATCGTGCCGACCGACCTCAAGAAGCAGTACGACATCCGCGAGGTGATCGCGCGGCTCGTCGATGCTTCCGAGTTCGACGAGTTCAAGCGCCTTTACGGCACCACCCTGATCACGGGCTTTGCCCGCATCCACGGCATCCCCGTCGCGATCCTCGGCAACAACGGGATCCTCTATTCCGAGAGCGCCCTCAAGGGCGCGCATTTCATCGAGCTGGCCTGCCAGCGCCGCATTCCGCTGCTCTTTCTGCAGAACATCACCGGCTTCATGGTCGGGCGCGACTACGAGGCGAAAGGCATCGCCAAGGACGGGGCGAAGCTCGTGACCGCGGTCGCCTGCGCGCGCGTGCCCAAGATCACGGTGATCGTTGGCGGCTCCTTCGGGGCCGGCAATTACGGGATGTGCGGCCGCGCCTACCAGCCGCGGTTTTTGTTCACCTGGCCGAACTCCAAGATCTCGGTGATGGGCGCCGAGCAGGCCTCGAGCGTGCTCGCGACCGTGCGGCGCGACAACATCGAGGGGGAGGGGAAGAGCTGGAGCGCGGAAGAGGAGGAGGGCTTCAAGGCCCCGATCCGCGACAAGATCGAGGCGGAAGGGAGCCCGTATTACGCCACCGCGCGGCTATGGGACGACGGCATCATCCTGCCGGCCGAGACCCGCCGCGTGCTGGCGCTGGCGTTTTCCGCGACGCTCAACGCGCCGGTGGAGGGGACGAAGTTTGGGGTGTTTCGGATGTGAAATAACCTGCGCACGCTGGAGCACGGTCGAGGAAAGCACTTGCGAGCCGCAGGTCTGGGTGGACCTCCTGTGATCATCGACGATCCCGACCTCGTGCGCGTCGGCGTCTTCGGCCGCAACATCTCTCCGGCCGTGACGGACCGAACGCTTCGGAATGCCTGAAGTGCCGCGTTCCCCGCTACAGCCCGACCCGGAGGCCGTGCTCGCCGGAGAGGCTCACCGTGCCCTCCCCGGGTTTCCGGCCGGGCTCGGGGCGGTCCACCCCCAGAGCGCTGCGGCCGTGCTCCTGGCGCTCGTCGGCGTTGCGGCCGGGATCGTCTTCGCGTGGGCGCTCGGGGCGCTGCCGGTAGGCCTCTACAGCGCCGATTACCAGTTCCTGTCCGAGGGGGCGGCGCGGGTCGCTCTCGGCCAAGTGCCGCATGCCGATTTCCCGAGCCCGCTCGGTCCGCTGAGCTTCTGGCTCCTCTGGCTTGCCCGCAAGCTTCCCGGTCTCGGGCCCGACGCCTTTGCCGTGAACACGCTCGCCTGGGTGCTCGTCGCCCTACCGGTGACGGCGGTGGCTGCGCGGCTCCGGACGCTGCCCCAAGCGGCGCTGCTCGTCGGCCTCGCCGCCCTGCTGACGGTCGCCCCCTTCACCCTCGAGGCGATCGCCGACGCCTGCGACGTGAACTACAACGGCGCCTACAATCGCTCCGGCGCGGCCCTGCTTCTGACCACCTTCGTCGCGGGGATGGTTCCGCCGCGCTCGAGCCGGGCGGAAGCCCCGATCCTGGCCTGGATCCTCGCGGTCCTGTTCCTTCTCAAGGTGACCTTCTTCCTTGCGGCGCTCGCCTTTCTTTGCGTCGCCGCCGTCTTCTCGGCCGAGCGGCGCCGGGCGCTTGCCGGCGCGCTCGTCCTCCTCGCCGTGGCGGCGCTCGGTCTCGAGGCGGCAACCGGCTTGCCCTCCGCCTATATGCGCGACATGGCCGTGATGGCGCGCCTCGGCGGTGGCGACATGCTCCCGCGCCTGTGGAGCACCATCGCGACCTATCCGCTCGCGCTGTCGCTCGCCGGCGCGCTCGTCGCGGCGCTCGCCTGGCAGGGCGCGGCACGGCCGAGCGGCGCGGGCGACGGCCGGCTCGGGCGCCTGCGCGCCTTCGAAGCCCCGGTGCTCGGCGCGGCCTGCATGGCGCTGACGGTGTGGAGCGAGAGCCAGAGCACCGGCAGCGCCGGGCTGGTGGCGCTTGCGGCGCTGCTCTTCATCCCCGCGCTCGACCGCCACCGCTCCCATGCCCGGATCGCGATCGCGGCGGGATTGCTCGTCGCGACGGCCGGCGTCTTCGCCGAGCAGGCGCTCCGGCGCGGGCGCTGCGTGCTCGCCGATGCACCGCAATGGCAATCGCATCCCGCGCTCGATGCCGCCGCGCCCGGGTTTCGCGCCTCGCCCTCGCGGCTCACCGCGGCCGAGATCGTGGCCTCGCTCTGGCGCGATCACCGGGCCTTTGCCGACACCGCCTACCGCGGCGGCTACAGCTTCGGCCTCGATGCCTACGGCGCCCCGGTGGCCTTCGCCGCAAGTGCCATCCTGGTCTTCGAAGCCGTGGCGCGGCTGCGCGAGCTCGGCCTCGACCGCGGGCTGCGCCACGTCACCTCGATCACTACCCATGACGAGTTCACGCCGGCGCTCGGGCTCGAGCCGGCGAAGGGGCTCACCGGCGTGCTCGACCCCTTGCGCAGCCTCGGTCCGCTGACCGGCACGCAGGCCGCTGCCTATCTGCGCCCTGCCGACGCCGTGTTCGAGCGGACCTGCGCGCTCGCGCCCTGGAATCGTTGGCTTGTCGACGTCTTCCGCCCGGCGCTCGTCGATTTCGACCCGGTCGTGCTGACGCCATGCTGGACGGTCCATGTCCGGCGCTCGCCGGGCTCGGGCGACGCCTCGCGGCGCTAAGGCATGATCCCGAAAAGCGGGAACCGGTTCACGGAAAGATCATGCTTGAACAAGCAGATAAAGCGGGATGGCGACTCGAGGAGAAGCCATCCCGCTCCAACGCGCCGGGAGCCGCGATTCAGGCCACCGCCTTCGGGGCGGCGATGCCGCGAAGATCCTTGAGCACCGACAGGCGCTCGGGCTCGAGCGCGCGATAGCGCGCCTGCGTCTCGGTGACGTAGTCGCGCACGATCGGCGCGGCGTCCCGGCGGCGCGCGAGCTGCATGTGGAAGACGAGCTGCGAGCCGGTGCGGAACATCATCTCCGCGCTGATCAGGTAGAACTCCCACATCCGGCAGAAGCGCTCGTCGTACATCTGCGCGATCCTCTCCCGGTTCGCCTCGAAGCGCTCGTGCCAGTGCTTGAGCGTCTTCGCATAATGCAGGCGCAGGAACTCGAGGTCGGTAACCCACAGGCTCGCCTGCTCGACGACAGGGAAAACCTCCGACAGGGCAGGGGAATAGGCGCCGGGGAAGATGTACTTCCTGAGCCATGGGCTCGCCGTGCCCGGAGGGCTCATATGCCCGATCGAGTGCAGGAGCATGAGCCCGTCGTCCTTCATGAGCGCGTTCACCTTGCCGAAGAACTCGGGGTAGTGGTGGACGCCGACATGCTCGAACATGCCGACCGAGACCAAACGGTCGAATCGGCCCTCGACCTCGCGATAATCCTTGAGCTCGAAGCGGACCCGGTGCGAAAGGCCGGCCCGCCGCGCCTTCTCGTTCGAGAGCGCGTGCTGCTCCTTAGAGAGAGTGACGCCGGTGACGTCGACCTCCTCGATCGCAGCGAGATAGAGCGCGAGGTCGCCCCAGCCCGAGCCGATGTCGAGGACCTTGAGGCCGGGTTCGAGACGCAGCTTCGCGGCAATCAGCCGGAGCTTGTTCTGCTGGGCGTCCTCGAGCGTCTCCCGGTCGTTCAGGAAATAGGCGCAGGAGTACTGCATGCCCTCGTCGAGAAAGAGCCGGTAGAACGCGTTGCCGAGGTCGTAATGGTGGGCGACGTTCCTCTCGGCCTCGCCGACCTTGTTCATCTGCTGGAAGCGCTTGAGCCCCCGCGAGATCCGCCGCAGCACCTTCTGAAGAGGGTACGAGCCCAGCGAAAGGCGGTTCATCGAGAACAGCGTGAGGAAGTCGCGCAAGCTCGAGTCCGGGAAGGACATGCGGCCGTCCATGTAAGCCTCGCCGGCATGGAGCTCCGGGTTCAGGAAAAGCTTGTGGTAGAGCGACTTGTCGGTGAGCCGCATCGTCACTCGCGGCCCCGGCGCGCCTGCGAAGACATGCGTCTTGCCCTCGTGGTCGATCACCGTCAGCGTGCCGGTCTTCACGAAGGCCTTGAGCATGTGGGAGAGGGGGAACATCGGGACCTCTGTGGCGCTGCGGACGAGCCCGGCTGGGGTATCGCAGGGGCAGCCGCACCTCAAGGCGCGCGGGCTTCACGCAAGCGGCGGCTCCGTTATGGTCGCGCCTGCGGCAAGGGAGAGAGCGGATGCGGGTTGGGGTGGCAGGGCTCGGAAAGCTCGGATCCGCGATGGCGGAGCGCCTGGTGGATGCGGGGTTCGACCTCAAGGCCTGGAACCGCACCCCGAAGCCAGATGCCGATCTCGGCAAGGTCGCGGGCCGATCCGTCGCCTCTCTTGAAGCCCTTGCGGATCATGCGGAGGCGATCGTCATCGTGGTGCGCGACGACGCGGCCTTGCGGGAGGTCGCGGGCAAACTCGCCGCCCGCGACCTCTCCGGCAAGGTGGTCGCGCAGATGAGCACCGTTCACCCGAACGCGGCGATTGAGGCCGGCCGGGCGCTCGCGGCCGCCGGCGCGGCCTTCGTCGATGCTCCCGTCTCCGGCACGGTCGGACCGGCGCGCGAGGGCAAGCTCCTCATCCTCGCCGGCGCCGAGCCGGGCGACCTCGCCCGTGCGAAGCCGGTGCTCGACGCCCTCGGCAGGCGCACCGCCCATATGGGCGGCGTCGGCAAGGGGTCGCTGATGAAGCTCGTGGTCAACCAGATGCTCGGCATCTATTGGGAGGCGTTATCGGAAGCGCTCACGGTCGGCCAGCTCGGCGGTCTCGCCGTACCGCAGATGCTCGACACCATCCTCGACACGAGCGTCGGCGTGCCGATGCTCAATGCCAAGCGCGCCTTCATCGAGGGCAGGGGCGGCCCGGTCGCCTTCGACCTCGCCGGCGTGCGCAAGGACCAGCTCGTGATGGAGCAGCTCGCGCGCGAGATGGGCCTTGCGACCCCCGCGACGGCGGCAACGCTGTCGATGGTGAGCGCGGCGACGGCGGCGGGCTACGGCGACAAGGATGTCGCCGAGCTCACGCGCTTCTGGCTCGACGACATGGCGGGGGTCGCGGGCAAGCGCTGAACAACCGGCGCGCTGTTGACAGGTCTCCCCCTTCGGAAAAGCATGAGCGATCCGAGCCGGGCGCGAAGCGTCCGGCAGCTCGGGGACCCGCGCCGAAGACGCCGCCGATCAGAACGGCGTCGAGGAACGCAGCGGGCGGGGAGGGGGTCGCCGGCCTCTTGCGAGGCCATGATTGGAGGCGGCCATGCAGAGAGTAGAGCCTACCTGTTGGTCCACGAGGGCTTGCGCCTTCCTCAAGGGCGCCGCGGTCTTCGCCCTCTTCTTGGCGGCCGGCAGTCCGGCTTCCGCCGACGAGACCTGTCAATCGCCATACATGACGAAGATTACGGGCGAGGAGGACTACGTCTACGTCTGGACGCTCGGCGTCGAGGGCTTGGGCGACGGCTCGGACAAGCTCGTCACGGTCGACGCCCGCAAGGGTTCCCCAACCTTCGGAAAGGTGATCCGCTCGGCATCGGTCGGCGGGCGCCACGAGGCCCATCACGGCGGCTTCACCGACGACCGGCGGCAGTTCTGGGCGGCGGGGCTGTCCGACAGCAGGATCTTCATCTTCGACGTGGCGACGGATCCCGCGAGCCCGAAGCTCGTGAAGACCATCGACGACTTTGTCGAGAAGAGCGGCGGCGCGGCCGGGCCGCACGGCGCCTATGCGCTGCCCGGCCGCATGCTGATCCCGAGCCTCTCGAACAAGTCGCGCGATGGCCGAGCCGCTCTCGTCGAGTATTCGAATGACGGCACTTACATCTCGACGCATTGGATTCCGACGGACAAGGACCCGAAGGGCGCCAAGATCGAGAAGGTCGCCGACGGATACGGCTATGATGCGCGCGTGCTGCCGCGCAAGAACGTGATGCTGACCTCTTCGTTCACAGGCCTCGAGAACTACATGCGACCCTTCGGCGAGATGGCCAACGACGCCGAGGCGATGAAGAAATTCGGCCAGACCATGGTGCTGTGGGACTTCCACGCCCGGCAGCCCAAGAAAGTCCTCCACGTGCCGGGCGTACCGCTCGAGGTGCGCTGGGCCTGGGGCCCGCACAACAACTACGCCTTCACCACGACGGCGCTCACCTCGAAGATCTGGCTCGTCTACGAGGATAGCGACGGCGAGTGGAGGGCGAAGGAGGTCGGCGATGTCGGCGAACCGGGAAAAGGAATGATCCCCGTCGACATCAGCCTCTCGGCCGACGACAAGACCCTCTTCGTCGACACCTTCATGGACGGCACGACGCGCGTCTATGACGTGTCGGACCCGCATAAGCCCCGGCAGATCCACGAGAAGAAAATCGGCGCCCAGCTCAACATGGTCTCGCAGAGCTGGGACGGGAAGCGTCTCTACTACACGAGCTCGGTGCTCTCGAACTGGGACAAGACCGGCGCCGACAACGAGCAGTTCCTGAAAGCCTATTTCTGGGATGGCAAGGAGCTGACGCCGCGCTTTGAGATCGACTTCACGGCGGAGAAGCTCGGCAGGCCGCACATGATGGCGTTCGGCTCCGCGAGCCTGTTCACGAATTGAGCATGCGGGCGAGGGGGCGGCGGCGCCCCTCGTCCGCCGATAAGGTCGACATGATGAATGAATTCTTGTTCCGAGGCGCGTTAGCCCTCTCGCTCGCCCTTGTCGCGCCCGGCGCTGTGGCTCATGAAGGCCATAAGCCGCTTCCGGGTTCCGGAGCCGGCGCTGCCTACGCATTCCCCCTGCCGAAGCCCGGAAGCTACGGGCTGCCGCCGATCAAGCCTGCCGCCGGAGGCCCCGTGCTCGACGAGACGGGGCGCCGGCACGATCTCGCTACGCTGCTGCGCGGCCGGACGACGGTGCTCGCCTTCATCTACACCCGCTGCGGCGACGTCTGCCCCGCTGCGACCCTCGACATGTCGCGGCTGCAAGATCTCGCCGCCGGGGAGCGCGCTGTCGCCGGCCGGCTGCGGCTGGTGACGATGAGCTTCGATGCGGAACACGATACCCCTGCCGTGATGGCCGAGCATGCCGCCCATTGGCGCTCCAAGGAGCGTGCGGCGCCGGAATGGCTCTTTCTCACGGCACCGGACCGCGAGGCGCTTGCGCCGGTTCTCGCCGCCTACAATCAGGCCGTCGGCCCGAAAGCCGACGCGGCTTCGCCGACCGGCCCGCTGCACCACATCTTTCGGGCTTTCCTGGTCGACCGCGACGGGGTCATTCGCAACATCTACAGCCTCGATTTCTTCGACCCGAAGCTGGTGCTGAACGACGTGCGGAGCCTGTTGCTCGAAGGGGAAAATGCCCGGCCGGGGAGGGTCAGGACCGGCGGGCCGTGAACACCGTGACGCGGCCGGGTTCGCTACCCGGTCAGCGGATGGAGCTCGAGGATGCGCTTGCGGAAGCGCTTCCGGACCTGCTTGAAACCGTCCGTGCTCGGATGCAGCTCGTCGTACCACTGGCTCGCCCCGACCGTGCTGCGCAGGTCGAGGACGACGATCTCGCCGGCGCCGTCCGCAAGCTCCTGGTCGAGCTCGTCGGCGACCGCGGTGAGGCGCGAATAGAAGCTGTCGACGATGCGCTTGATGATGTCCCGGTGCTTGGCCGCCGGTATCTTGAGCTTCACCATTGGCGCCTTGAGCCACGGGCCGTTGCCGGAGGGGCGCGCGTAATCGTAGCCGTGCAGAAGCACTTTCACGTCGGGCTTGGCTTCCCGCGCCGCCCGGACCATCCGTTCGAGCCGGCCGAGCACGCCCTCGACGAGACCGAAGAACTCGGGCTTGAGGTATTGCGACAGGGCCCGGTCGCCGTCGCGCAGGAACGTGGCAAGCTTTCCTTCGCCGAGGAGGTCGTTGCCGCCGGCGCTCAAGAGGAGCAGATGCGCGCCCCAGAACTGGAGATCCTGCGTCACGGAAGGGTGGAAGAAATCGGCCATGGTCTGGGCCGTGTCGCCGGGCTTCGCCACCCCGTTGACCGCAAACTCGTCCGACAGCTGCGCGATCACGTCGACGGGCGCGTTGTCCGGCACGAGCGCGCTGTCGCGGGGATAGCAGAACCAGGAATCGCCTTCCGCGATGATCACCGGTCCTTGGTAGCCGGACGACATGGTCTGGATGAACTTCGCCCGGCGCCGCGCCATCTCACCGGCGGTGACCACCTCGAAGAGAAACGGCGGGAGCAGGACGGTCATGGAGCCCTCACAGAGCCGACCCTGCAACTTTAGCACGCGGGCGAGGGCGTGCCAGCCGCGCTTTGGTGTTGCATTCGGCCTAGAACAAAGCTAGAACATCAAAGCAGCCTCTGAATTGTGGGGACGGCCGCGCGAAACGGCGGCGCCCGGCTCCTGCCGGGGTTGTCGCGGACCGGCCTTCGCCCCAGAACGGGCTTGAGAGAATGGAGAGTTCCGATGGCGGGCAGCGTCAACAAGGTCATCCTGGTCGGCAATCTCGGCAAGGATCCGGAGGTGCGGCGCATGGGCTCGGGCGAGCCGGTGGTGAACCTCAGCGTCGCGACCTCGGAGAGCTGGAAGGACAAGGCGACCGGCGAGCGCAAGGAGAAGACCGAGTGGCACCGGGTCGTGATCTTCAACGAGAACCTCGCCCGGGTCGCCGAGCAGTACCTCAAGAAGGGCTCGAAGGTTTACATCGAAGGCCAGCTCCAGACCCGCAAATGGACCGACCAGTCCGGACAGGAGAAATACTCGACCGAGGTCGTGATCCAGCGCTTCCGGGGCGATCTCACGCTGCTCGACGGCCGCGGCGGCGGCAGCGGCGACTATGACGAGCAGCCGGGCCAGGTGAGCCGCGGCGGCGATTTCGGCCGCTCCTCGCCGATGGAGCGCCGCCCGGCGACGGTCGGAGCGGGTGCCGGCCGGCGGGACGACCTCGACGACGACATTCCGTTCTAGGCGCAGCCGAACGTCAGGCCTCAGCCGAAGTGGTCGGTCGCGAGGGCGCGGCGCGCTGCCTCAACGATGCGGGGCACGTCGACTGTGATCGTATCCCAGAGCACGCGCGGGTCGATGTCGAAATAGCCGTGTGAAAGCCGGTTCCTCATGGCTCTCGCGGCCGCGAGCTCAAGGTCCGGATGGCGTGTAAGCACGTCGGGAAATTCCTGCAGGAGGCGGCTAGCCGCCTCGCCGATCACTTCGATGCACTTGCTCACGGCGTCCCGTGTCTTCTCGTCGGCAACGAACTGCGCGACAGTGAGGCCCTCGATGTAACGCGCGGACTTGGCTCCCCAGGCATCACAGCGGCCGCAGGTCTTGGCTCACCCGATCACGCAGTCGGTCAATTGCGCCTGGCGTGGCAATGTCCACGCCGAATCCAAGAAGGTCTTCTAGCTCGAGCTGAAGCTTGGCGAGGGTGATGTAGCCGGTGCCTTCTGCAGCCTCGACAAGAAGATCGAGATCGCTCCCCTCCTCATCCTCGCCGCGCGCTACAGACCCGAAGATCCGCGGGTTGCGGACGGGGTAGCGGGCGATGATCTCGCGGACCTGATCCGCCTTGGCGGCGAGGACTTCTGACGGGCGCATCGGCGGACTCTCAAGGAACTCGCATCATAACACGGCTCGGGCGTGATCAACCTGCGTGAGGCGGGTGACGGGTTGGGGCGGGCGGTGTAGTTCGGCGCCTGAAAAGGAGAACAGCCCGACCATGACCGCACCTGCCGAAACGCTCGCCGGCCTCACCCTCTGGCTAAAGACCGAGAGCCCGACCCACGCGCCGGCCGCCGTGAACAGGATGATGGACC
>JAQSWQ010000092.1 GCA_029266525.1 Microvirga sp. | reverse complement strand
GGTCGCGGCGCTCTCGCCGGAGACGGTGGCGCGCAGCCTCTCCGACGCTATTCCCATCCTGTTCCTGCCCGTTCGGATCGAGACGAAATCGGCGCGCAACGGGCGCGACACGATCCTGCGCGTGCGCCTCTTTCCCGACGACGTGCTCGCCGCCTCGCACGAGAAGACCCTCGACGCGGTCGAGATCAAGGACGGCCGCATCTTCTGGGCGAGGCCTTGGGGGCCAAGGCGCTGCCGGACCAGGATGCCCGCAAGGCCGCTCTGCAAGGCGCCTGGACCCGGCTTTCCGACCTGCATGGCGGGCCACGCTCGGTCTGGATCCTGCGCGAGACCCGGCCGGCCAATTTCGACGTCGACCCACGCCCGACGCCGGACGCGCTCGTCTTTCCGGCGCTCGATGTCGCAAAGCCACCCGGGTTCACCGCGCCGCCTCGCGTCCGGGTCATGCCCGACCGCTTCGTCGTGGTTTGCTATCGCGGCGGCAAGGCCGTGCACACGGCCATCGGGCGCGCGATCCCGGACGATCTCCTTCTCGGGCCCGATCCCCTGCAGCTTCAGGGCAGCATGAAGCGGGACCCAGCCGACGGCACGATCGCGGTCGACCCTCGCCTCGCCTGGTTGTTCGACCATGAGAAGGCGGTCGAGGCCGGGCTCGGCATCAGCATCGCGCTCACCCCCGCCGACGTCGAGGCCGGGTTCGAGCGCATCGTCGCGGTCGGGTTCAAGGCCTCCGCGGCGCCGGAAGACGGCGCGGCGCTGCTTACCGAGCTGTTCGAGGCGCATGCGTACGGTCGCGGGATCGACATCGTTCCGCAGGGCACGCCCACGAACAACACCGCCGGCGCGCCCTCCGGCTTCACCTCGGACTACAAGGCCGCCGAGAGCCTATTCGACACGGCGGTCGCGAACGCCGGCCCCGCCCTGGCGACGGAGCATCACAAGAAGTCGGACGGCCAGCGCCTCGCCGAGACGCTGAGCCTGCCTTTGCAAGTCGTGAAGTCCTGGCCAAACGCGGGACGGATGGACGTTGCCGAAGCGCTCCTGATGAACCGCGCGCTTGTCGACGCGACGCTGCGACCGTTCCTGCGCGATTGGCTGTCGCCGCAGATCGGCGAAGCCCGGCGGGAGACGATCGAGCGCTTCTTCCTCGGCTCGGTCACGGGCCGCGGCCTCGCGCCGGCCTTCCGGGTCGGCCGCCAGCCCTACGGCGTGATCGTCACGACCGCGCTCGACCGCTGGCGCTGGGCAAGGGCCGAGGTTCCGCGCGGCGATGAGTCGCTGGAGGAGCTCTCGGAGGTGCTGTTCTCGTTGCGCACGACGACGCGGTCCGTGCTCTCGAGCGTCGCGCGCATCGGCGCCGCCGACAGCGACCACGCGGCGCTGCTCAAGACGATCGGGCTGCAGGCGAGCTCGGTCGAGTGGGCGTCGCGCAAAGCGGTGTCGGACGAGGTGTCCTGGGCCTGGCTCAATTTCGACCAGCGCATCGACCCGGCTTGGCGCCCGCTGATCTGGGCCTTCGCGCGCGCGAGAAAGCTCCAGGCGCTGGTGCGGCTGGGATTGGACCCCGAGAAGATCAGTTTCGACGATCTCACCTTCGTCGACCGGCTCGACGAGCTTGCCTCGGCGCCGGTGGTCGACGGCGAGCCGACCGTCCCGCTTTCCGAGACCGCGGGCATCCGCCCCTTCGACGGCGACCGCAACTACATCCACTGGCTCGCGAGCGCCAGCCGGGACGACATCGAGGCGGAGCGCCTGGAGAAAACCGGCGGCGGGACCGCGGCGGCGCCCCGGGCGCTGCTCTACAAGTACCTTCGCCACGCGGTGCTCGACCGCATCGAGGAGGCATCCGAGCGCGTGTTCCGGCGCCTTGCGGCGATCGAGCTCGGCCCGACCGTCGCGACCTGGTCGGTCCGGAACGTCAACCGGCACGAGGCGGTGCGCTCCGACTTCGTGCAAGCCGACGCCGCGAAGCTCGGGCTTTCGACGCAGCCGATGACGCTTGGGCACCAGCTCCTCGAAAACGCCCGGGTCAGGAACCCTTTCGTTGCGCGACCGCCGGAGGCTCGGCGCCTCGCCGAAGCGGACGAGGCGCTGGCCGCCCTCGCCGGCCTCCCGACGGCGCGCCTCGAGCGTCTCTTCGCCGAGCACATGGACCTCGTCTCGCACCGGCTCGACGCATGGCTCTCCGGGCTCGTCGCACAGCGGCACGAGACGCTGCGCCGACAAGGCGAGGGCTCGCCGGCCATCCATCTCGCCGCCTACGGGGTGGTCGAGGGATACCGCCCCCGCCGCGATCGCCCGACGCCCGTTCCTCCCGAAGAACTGCTCCCCGGGCTTGTTCCGCAGGGCGCCGGGGCGGCCCGCGATCCGGCCAACGCCGGATATGTGCTCGCGCCGTCGCTCGCTCATGGGGTGACCGCCGCCGTCCTCCTGAACGCCCACGTCTCGTCCGGGCGGCGCACGCGCCCGGAGACCATGGCGATCAATCTCTCCTCGGCGCGCGTGCGGGCCGCGATGGCGCTGGTCGAGGGCTTGCGCAACGGGCAGGAGCTCGGCGCGCTCCTCGGCTATACGCTCGAGCGCAGGCTGCACGAGAACCCCGCCGCGCTCGAGCTCGACCTTCTGATCTCGCTGCTGCGCGAGCGCTTCCCCTTTACCTCGAAGCGGCTCACTGACGTGCCCGACGGCGAGCCGGCCGAGGCGATCGAGGCGCGCAACGTCGTCGACGGTTATGGGCTCGTCAACGCGCTCCGCGAGCGGCCGGCCCTGCAGGGAGAGCTCGACGCGCTCGCCGGCGGCGGGGCGAAGGCCGCGGCGCTCAGAGCGGCTATCGGCGAGATCCAGTCGTCGCTCGACGCGCTCGGCGACCTGTTCACGGCGGAGAGCGTGCACCAGGTCGTCCAAGGCAACATGGAGCGCGCCCGCGGCACGATCCAGGCCGTCACCGAGGGCGACATCCCGCCGGTGCCGGACATCGTCGAGACGTCCCGGACCGGGCGCCTCGTCATTGAGCGCCTGGCGCTGCACCTCCCAGAACCCGGCGGGGCCTGGACGGCACCCCCGACCCCCCGCGCCGCCGCGGAGCCGCGCGTCGACCGGTGGCTGACCACAATCCTGCCGGACCCGGCGCAGATCGGCGCGACCGTCACCGACCCGGGCGGCGTCGCCCACCCGGTTGCCATGAGCGAGCTCGCTCTCTCTGCAATCGACCTCGTGCTTGCGTCGGGTGACTCGATCGGGGAGGGGGCTAGCGAGATCGAGCGCCTGGTGCTGGATGCGGCGCGCCGCCTGCACGGCGTGCCTGACGAAGCCGCGGTCGCGTTCCGGGCGCCAGGCATGCCGGCCGCGCCGGCCGGGGCTTTCGTCGTCGACAGCGGCGTTGCGGCCACGGGCGTGGCGCTCGCGGCGATCCACCCGATGCTGACCGGCCTACGCCGGCTTCTCGGCCGCTGCCGCGCGCTCAACGCTGAGGACTGGCGGCTGGCCTCCAAGGCCGAAAACGCCGTCCCCGGCAATCCGCGCGGGCTCGTGGCGGCAGGCGATCCGCCGCGCCCGAGCGAGCTCGAGGGCCGCGTGGAGGCAGCGAAAGCGGCATTCGACGTCGTGGTTCAGAACCTCGCGGCGGCGCAAGGCGGCAGCGCCGTCAAGGCCGAGGTCGAGGCGCTCCGCGGCCGCGAGACCTCATTCGATCCGGCCGATGCCGCCGATCAGGCGATCCTCTCCGCCTGGACGCCGCGCCTTGCCGCTCTCGCGGCAAGGCTGCGCGCGCTCGTTCTTTTTGGCCTGCCGGAGGCGGTACCGGCCGTGAACGTCCTTTCGGACCCGCAGGCCATCATCCGCATCCACGATCAGGCGGCGGCGGTGCTTGCGATCGCCGCGAAGCGCGTTGCCGAGTTCGACGTGCTCATGGTGGTCCCGCCAGCGCCGCCCGCGACCGACGCCGGCCGAAAGGCGTTCCTCCACGCCCGCGTCGATGCGGCGATTGCGGCGGGGCGGGCGCTCTTCGGCAGAAGCATGCCGGTTGTACCGCGGTTCGAGCTCTCGGCGGCCGATCTCCCCGAAAGCGCGGCCGCGCGAGCGGCTCCTGCCGAAACCGATCCGCTCGCGATCGAAGGCTGGCTGCAGTCCCTTTCGCGCGTGCGCGAGAATGTCGGGGAGCTCGGCCGCGTGCTCGCGAGCATCGAGCTTCTGGGCAAGCCCGAGCCCGCCTTGGTGCCCGTCCAACTGCCGAACCACGCCGGCGCGCCCTGGGCCGCGAAGACCTTGGGTACGAGCAATCCGCGGGGCGAGACGCTCAGCATCGTGGCGATCGATCCGCCCGGCGACCTCTCGCTGCCGCTCGCCGGGCTTCTTATCGACGAGTGGACGGAACTCGTGCCTGGCGACACCGAGACCATCGGGATCAGCTTCCAGTACGACCGCCCGAACGCGACCGCCCCCCAGGCGCTGCTCGTCGCGCTGTGCTCGAGGGACACTGGACCTGGGAGAAGGTGCTCGCGGTCATCGAGGACACGCTCGAGCGGGCGCGGGAGCGCGCGCTCGAGCCGGACCTGATCCAGAGCCTCGACCCGGCGGTGCTCGCGCCGATGAACCTCGTCCCCTTCAGCACCGGTCGGGTCGGCCTCTCGACCCTTCTTGCCGATGCAGCGCTGGCAAGGGTGCAACCCTTGCCCGGCGGCTGAACGGAGCCCGACCATGACGATCGACGCCGCTCGCCTCCAGCCCTTCCTGACACGGCCGATCTCGCCTTTTGCGCAGATTCGCGGGCAAAACCGCCTCGAGGGCCGGCCGCGTCAACCCGATTTCGCTCGCGCGCTGCGCGCGGAGGTGCGCGACCCGCTCTGGTTTTTGACCCGGCAATGGCAGTTCGGCGAGTTTCGCGCCGAGGACGCCGGATCTCCGATCGACGCGCGCGTCGCCTTGCGGCGTACGCCCGTGCCGGCCTACGCGCCGCGGCAGGGTCCGCTACAGGCGATCGCGGCGGAGCTGCCGCTCGAGGCGATCGTCGAGCGCGAGCGGATTCCCGGCGACCTGACTACGCATGTTCAGATCTATCGCGCCATGGTGAAGCTCTCGGAGCGGGGAAATTCTTCAACGGGCTCGCGCTGCTTGCCGTCGCCGATAAGCCGGCCCTCGCCTCGAGCATCGGTGCCGTCACGGATGCCGCCACCGCCGCCGCGATCGTCGCGGCCGGGCCCAAGCTGCGGAGTTGGTTCGACGAGGTCTATCTCGTCGATTCGGCCGCCTCGCCGGGCGCCTGGTCGCCGCCGGACGTCGAGTACCGCTTCCGGGTCGCGACGCCGGGTGGGGCGGCGCAGCCGACCGAGCTCGTCGCCGGCGACTACGGCGGCGGCCGCGTCGACTGGTATGCCTTCGACAGCCGTCCCCTTGCCGTTCCAGCCCCTGGCGTCGCCGAGCCGGACGTTGCGACCACGCTCTCGTTCGTGCCCGCGCCGGTCGCCTATGCCGGCATGCCGAGCCCGCGCTACTGGGAGATGGAGGACCGCAAGACCGAGTTCGGCGATCTCACCATCGCCACGACCGACGTCGCGAAGTTGCTCCTTGCGGAATTCGCCCTCGTCTTCGCGAACGACTGGTGCATCGTGCCGCACGAGGCTCCGGTCGGCAGCATCATCGCGGTCGAGGGTCTCGTCGTCACCGACGTTTTCGGCGATCGCATCCTGATCGAAGCCGCCGGCCGCGGCGCCGACGAGGACTGGCGGCGCTGGTCGCTCTACGGCCTCTCGACGCCCGACCCCGACGCGCCAGCCGACATGCGCCTCTACCTCCCCCGGGCGACTGCCCAGACGCTCGAGGGCGCGCCGATCGAGGAGGTGGTGCTTCTGCGCGACGAGATGGCCAACATGGCCTGGGCCGTCGAGAAGCGCGTCCCGGCGCGCTCCGGAAATTCGCTTTCCGGCGTCGATGCCGCGGCGGCCGTCGATCCGCCGCCCGACCTCGGGGAGGCCGTCCCGGCCGGCGTTCCGGTCGGCTACCGCCTCGGCGAGACGCTGCCTTCGCACTGGCGGCCGCTGATGCCGGTAAAGCGTCCGGGCTCCGCGCGCGCGATGCGGCTCCAGAGAGCGCGGCTTCCCAATCAGACGACACAACCCTTCGGCGCCGTGCTCGCCGGAGCCGCGCCCTTCTTCGTCAACGAAGAGGAAGTGCCGCGAGCCGGCAAGATGGTGACGCGCTCCTTCCAGCGCACGCGCTGGCGCGACGGAAAGGTCGTGACCTGGCTTGGCCGCCGGGTCACGGTCGGCAAGGGGGAGGGGGCCTCGGGCCTTGCGTTCGACGTGCTCACCGACCAGCGGGTTCCGCCGGCCGGATAGCGGGGCGAACCCGCAAGCGGTCCCGCACATCGCCGATCGGCCTCACGGCGCCTCCCCGCTCGCAAGGCGAGCGAAGAAGGCGCGATCCAGGAGCGTACATGCTCCTTTCTCGATCTTCAGCGCGCCGTCGAGCGCCCATTCGTTGAGGCACTTGTTGGTGGTCTCCCGCGACAGGCCGACCGTGCGTCCGAGCTCCTTCTGGGTGATCCTGATCTGCGGTTTCTCGGCGGCGGCCGTGCCCTGAAGCCGCGCCAACCTCAGCAAGGCCTTGGCGAGCCGAGCCGTGGGGGCCTCGAAGGTGAGTTCCTCCACCTGCTCGCTGGTTTGGCGCAGCCGGTCGCTGACAAGCGCGAGCAGCTTGATCGCGAGCGAAGGCTCCTCCTTGAGGACGGCGAGGAAGTCGCGCCGGTCTAGGAACAGCAGATGGCATCGTCCGGCGGCCATCGCGTCGGCGGTGCGCGGCCCCCCGTCGAGCAGCGCCACCTCCCCGAAAATCTCGTTCTCCCCAACAAGGCGCAGCACGAGCTCGCGCCCGTCGGGCGACGGCACGCTGATCTTCACGGCGCCCGAAAGCACCGCGAACAGGCCGAGGCCTTCATCCCCTTTTCGGAAGATCGGCTGGCCCGCGGAATAGCGCACCTCGCGGGCGTGCGCCCCCAACCGGTTCAAGGCGCCGGCCGAAGCTCCCTTGAAAAACGCATGGCGGGCCAGCACCGCGGATTTCTCGGCGAGCGGGGCTTCGGGCATCATCGGACCGGTTCGGGCAGGGGCAGGCATTCTGCATCGGAGAACCCCTGCGCTCAACACGCGACATCGGCGGGCTCACACGGAATTTCGCGCAGTGTGAAGCGCCTCACACCGCGCGCCCCGGATGCGCTGCATCCTGATGCTACCGTCACCACTTCGGGAGGCCGTCATGACAGCCCACCTCAATTCAGACGCGATGGTCGAGCGGCGCTTGCGGGATGCCCGTCAGGCTCACAGCGAACATCTGCGGATCACCGGAGGAGAGGGGTCCAGGGCCCAGCGCTCCTGGACCGGAGTGCGCGGATTGGCGGCGGTGGTCGTCGCCGTGCTCGCGCTCCTCGCGCTCGCCTCCTTCCAGAGCCCGACGCCCTCGGCGTCGGAGACCGCGAGCGCGGGAGGAATCTCGCCGATGGATCTCACCCGGACCGCGGGCACGCTGCCGATCGGCTCAAGCTACGACGCGCATTAGCGTCTGACGAGCCCGGCCCGCGCGGGGTCCAGGCGCGGCGCCGGGTATCCGCTGACCCGTCTTGGAGGATGCGATGATCTCGGAGCACCTGCCGTCCGCCATTCTCGCCACCGCGATCTGGGCGATCTTCGCGGTTGCGATCGTCTTTTCGAGCCCGCCCGAGCCCGGCGAGGGCGCCTCGAGAGCCGCCCATGCGGGCGAAGGCGTGAAGGCTCTCGCCGCCGCCGGAACGCGCCAAGCCGACCGCGGGCGGTGATCTCCCTTGGGCCGTCGCGTGGAACGGGGTTGTTTCCGCACCCCAGCCGAGCCGAGCCCTGGAGGGCCGGCCGGCGCGCGGTGATCGCAGTGAGCCAGCGCGTGCGCGCACCGCGCCCGCCGCGCACCGCCTCACCACCTGCACGTCGTTGCGGAAGGGCTCACGGCCGCGCTATCGTGCCTGGGAGGCACAAATCTCGAATTGACCGCTTTGCTTACAGAGAATCCGCCGCCTCCGCGGGTATGTGTCTGGTGGCCGTGGCTCGAAGTCAACGCAATCCCGAAGCTCTCCCCTACCAGCTGCCGCTGCGCGCCAGCCGGGCCGTGCTCATCGTCGACGTGGTCGAGTCGGTTCGCCTGATCGAGCAGGACGAGGAAGGCTTCGTCTCGCGCTGGCTCGCCGTCGTCGAGCAGGTGAGATCGCAGATCGTCGGGGAGCTCGGCGGGCGTCTCGTCAAGAGCCTTGGGGACGGCATGCTGCTGGAGTTCGACGACGTGCGGTCGGCGGTCTCCGCCAGCTTCGCGATCCAGCATGTGAGCCACCGCGCGAACCTGAACGAGCCGTCCCCGCGGCACATTCTCCTCCGGATGGGCGTCGAGATCAGCGACGTCATCATCGACGAGAGCGACGTCTACGGCCGTGGGGTCAACCTGGCCGCGCGGCTCGCAACCCTCGCCGGACCGGGAGAGATCGTGGCGTCGGCGAATGTGCGCGACCAGCTCACGGCGGATCTCGACGCCGACATCGAGGATCTCGGGGAGTGCTACCTCAAGCATCTCGCGCAGCCTGTTCGGGCGTACCGGGTCGGCCCGCCCGGCCCGAGGCCGGTCATCGAGGCCGGAATGCTACAGGGCGACCTGCTGCCGGCGCTGGCGGTCGTGCCCTTCAGCGCCCGCGACCCACGCGACAATCATCACGTGATCGGGGAGGTGCTCGCGGAGGAGTTGATCCGGGACCTATCCTGCTCGCCGGAGCTCAACGTGATCTCGCGCCTTTCGACCACCGTGTTTCGCGGGCGCGGTGCGACGCTCGCCCAGATCAGCGCCACTCTCAGCGCCAACTACGTCCTCTCGGGGGAGTACCGGGCCGAGGACCGGCGCATCGTGATCGATGTCGAGCTCGCCGAGGCGAAATCGGGACAGATCGTATGGACGAAGCGACACAAGGGCCAAATCGCGGGCATCCTCTCCGGCAGGCGGGAGCTGATCGATCAGATCGCGGCCGACGTGAGTGCGGCCGTGATGCGGCGCGAGCTGCAGCGGGCGCAGGGTCAGCCGCTGCCCACGCTCAAGAGTTACACATTGCTGATTGCTGCGATCGCGCTCACGCACCGGCTGTCGACGATCGATTTCGAGCAGGCGCGAAAGCTCCTCGAGACGTTGATCGAGCGGGCGCCCCGGCAAGCGCTTCCACGGGCCTGGCTTGCAAACTGGCACGTGCTGCGCGTGCAGCAGGGCTGGTCGACCGACCCGCAGCTGGACGCGCGGCTTGCACTTCAATCGACGAAGCAGGCCCTCGACGCCGATCCGCATTGCTCCCTGGCGCTGGCGGTCGATGGCTTCGTCCACACGAACCTTCTCAAGCAGCTTGATACAGCGCGGGAGCGCTACAATCTCGCGCTCATGAACAATCCAAGCGACCCGCGTGCTTGGTCGCTCAAGGGGACGTTGCATGCGTTCATGGGTGAGGGCGAGCAGGCGGTCAGCTGCACGCGACGGGCGCTGAGGCTCTCGCCGCTCGATCCGCACCGGTGGTTCTATGATTCCCTTGCCGCGACGGCATATCTCTCCGCACACCGCTTCGACCGGGCACTGGACGCGGCGAAGCGCTCGCTGCGAGTCAACCGTACGCACACCTCGAGCTTGCGAGCGCAAGCCGTCGCGCAGTGGCAGCTCGGCCACCATGATGACGCGCGCAAGTGCGCTCAGGAGCTACTCCGGTTAGAGCCGACGCTGACAGTCGGCGGATGGCTCGCGCGGTCCCCGAGCGCAAACTACGGTATCGGACAGGAATGGGCCGACATCTTTCGGCAAATCGGCATCCCAGACTAGCAGCCAACGCGGGGGAGCGACGTCATGAGCGGTCCGTTAGGTGGTATCGGCGGAATAGGCGGCATCGGAGGCATAGGCGGCATCGGAGGCATAGGCGGAATCGGGGGCATAGGGGGCATAGGTGGGATTGGGGGCATCGGCGGAATCGGTGGCATCGGCGGTATCGGTGGGGACTCCCCCCTCGCCGCCGACGCCCTCGTTCACACCCGCGACGGCATCATCGGCAGCTGGCAGGATCCGGCCGCCGCACCCGTCCAGCTCGCCGCGGAACAGACCGGGCAGCCGCCGGACAATCTCGAGCTCTGGTCTCCCGGCGTACGGGCGAGCCTGTTCGATTTCGAGCTGCATTCGCGGGTCGGGTTCCACGTCGATGGCACGGACCCGGACACGATGCATGTCTGCCATCTCGATACAGCAGGCTCCGGGAGCCTGCCTGCGGGCATGGCCTACAAGCCGCTCGTCAGCCTCACGCGCCCGAGCACGGCCGTGTTCGAGGACCAGCTGCATCTCGTCCACGCCTATGCCGATCTTCGCCCAGACCGGGCGGCCGAGATCCTGTCGCAGCTTTCGGCGACCACGGTCTTCGTCGGCTCGATCGCCTATCTCCATCCCGACCGGACCCCGAAGACACTCGAGCTTATCGCCACGGCGTTCCGGCTCGCCAACTTGGTCGAGATGCGGCTCAAGCACGGGCTCGCCTGCCGCAGGCCGAACGAATACTCGCCGCAGCTGCAGCCGATGATCCTGACGCCGGCGCACGGCGCGCTGCCGAGCGGCCACGCGACCGAGGCCTTCATCGCCTCGACGGTGCTGTGGCGCCTCCTCGAGGCCTCGGGGCATGCCGTCTACAGCACAGCGGCGACCTGCGAGCAGCTCATGCGGCTCGCCTCGCGCACCGCCATCAACCGCACCGTCGCCGGCGTGCACTTCCCGGTCGACAGCGTCGCCGGCGCGCTGCTCGGCCTGACGCTTGGCCATTATCTCGTCAGCCGCTGCACCGGGGCGGCGGACTACGAGGCCTGGAGCTTCGACGGCCATTCCTATCCCGTCTCCTCCTCAACCGCGCCCGCCGAGGACTTCAACTGGCGCGTCCTCTTCGACGTGGGCGCCGCCGGGGGCCCGGCACAAGTCTCGAACGGGAGCTACATCCCGAACGCGAGCACGCAGACGCTCGACGCCGGCGGGCACTCGCCGCTGCTCGCCTTCCTGTGGGACAAGGCGGCGGCGGAATGGGCCTAAGAGCCCGGCTCGATCGAGGTAGGGCTGATCGGAGCGCGCCATGGCCGGGGATGCGATCGACTCGGAAGTCAACTGGAACCTGTTCGGGCCGGGCCGGGAGGAGTTCCTTCCGCCAGGCGACAGGGATCCCTGGATACCCGTGCTCATCAAGCTTTCGCAGGGCACCACCCCGCAAAGCTTCGCCAGGGGGCCGGACTTCAAGGCCGCGGCTGTGCCCTGGAGCGACTGGGTGCTCGTGCCGCGCCTCTACACCGAGACCCTGCCGAGGCTCGGCTTCGAGAAGCCGGACGACCTCAGATACATCGCAGCGTTGGTGAAGATCGGCTTTTTCGAGCTGCTCCAGGACGAGAGGAACGCCGAGCTGCGCGACGCGGTGGAGGACATCGCCCTCTCGGCGCCGCTGCCGCCAGGTGTTTATTCGGAGCCCGGCGAGGACGAGCCGATCCTTTTTCCGCAGGGCGGGCCGGCCACGGGCGCCGTGGTCGTGGGCATCGTCGACGACGGCATCGCCTTCGCCCATGAACGCTTCCGCGAGCCCGGCGGCTCGCGCGTCGAGTTCTTCTGGATGCAGGACGGGCCCCCTCCCGGGCCGCCTGCCATCGTCGGTCCTCTGGCGAGCGGCCGCGAGCTTCGCAAGGAGACCATCGGAGCGCGGATCGGCATCGACGACCTTCTCAAGCAAGGCACCTACGCCGACCTTTGCGACGAGGACGAGGTCTATCGACGCGCGGGCGTTATCGATCCGCGCACGCCGACCGGCCACAAGGCGATCCTCTGGCGCCGGGCGCACGGCACGCACGTGCTCGACCTTGCCTGCGGCTTTTCGCCTGAGTCGCCGCCGAACTGGCGCATCGTCGGCGTCCAGCTTCCGATCGCGACGACCGGCATGCCGGCCTCGTCGACCCTCGGCAGCTACATCGTCCTCGGGCTCGGCTACATTCTCGTGCGCTCGCTCGCCGTCGCGAACCGCCTGAACTGCGGTCCGCTGCCCGTCGTCGTCAACATCAGCTACGGCATCACGGCCGGCCCGCATGACGGAACCCACCTCGTGGAGCGCGCCATCGAGGGGCTGGTGCTGATGTGGAAGCAGATGTTCGGCGTCGACGTGCGGGTCGTGATCGCGTCCGGGAACAGCCATCTCGATCGGCTGCATGCCGAGATCGCCTTCGCTTCGCCCGGTGAGACGGTGGAGATTCCGTGGCGCGTCCAGCCCGAAGACGGCACTTCGAGCGTCGTCGAGCTGTGGTTGCCTCCAAGAGCCAAGGCAGGGCCGCCGCGGGTCAAGCTCAGCGTCGTCGCGCCCGGCGGCGGCGGCACCGCAATCCTCGACGAGGATGCGCCTCCCGGCCAGAACCGGAAGGATTGGGTCGTCGACGGCGCCGTGCTTTGCAGCGCCTATTACGACCACATGCCGAGCTCCAGCCGCGGCAGGTTCGCGGTGTGGATCCGGCCGACGGCGCGCGTCGACGGCGCCGGGCCGGTGGCGCCGGCCGGGCTGTGGACCATCAAGCTCGAGAACTCCTCGCTGAAGAGCGGCGAGGCGGTCCACGCCCGCATTCGCCGCGACGAGCCGCCCTACGGCTACCCCCGCCGTGGCCGCCAATCCTATTTCGACGATCCGGTCTACGAGCGCTACGATAGTGCCGGCCGGCCGGTGGAGGAGGACAACGCCTCGATCGTCAAGCGGGTGGGCTCGATGAACGCGCTCGCCACCGGCGAAGCGCCCTCGGTGATTGGCGGCGTTCTGCGCAAGGAGCTCCGCCCGGCGCCGTATTCGGCCGGCGGGCCGGTCACGCGCCGCGCCGGAACGGCTCCCGCCCCCCGGCAGGGGCCGGACGCGCTTGCCGTCTGCGACGATTCGGCCGTGCACGCCGGGGTCCTCGCCGCCGGCACCCGCAGCGGCTCGGTCGTGGCGATGAACGGCACCAGCGTCGCCGCTCCGATGATCACGCGCTGGATCGCCGGCGAGCTCGCGGCGGGCAAGCCCGGCGACCGCACAGCGGTGCGGGCGCTCGCGGCGGCGGGCGAACCGATGCCCGCGCCCGCACCGCCTCCGCCGACGCCACTCCGGGGCGGCGCCGGCCGCATCGTCCCGGCGCCTCTCAACCCCCTGCCGAGGTTCGAGCGCTAGGCGCGCGCCTCTGCGCTGCTCCGCCGCGCAACCGCCTCCGCCCGGCTTGCGGGCCCCGCGGCAGCGAGGCATAGACTTTGCTCCCCGAAGGGCGGAGGTGGAGCATGATGCGGGAACTCAGGACCGGCTTTGCGGCAGGCTTGGTCGCGGCGCTGTTTGCGGGCGTCCCTGCCGAAGCGCAGCAGGGGCCGCTCAGGACCGCGGTCGACGGCACTTTCGCGCCGCACGCTTTCCCCGATATGCGGGGCGGCGTCCAGGGCTTCAACGTCGACCTCGCGAGGGAGATCGGCCGCAAGCTGAAACGCGAGGTCACGGTCGACGCGGCGCAGTTCTCCGGGCTGTTGCCGGCGCTGCAGGCCGGCACCTACGACTTCATCATCGCGCCCGTGACGGTGACCAAGGAGCGCGCCGAGAACCTGCTCTTCCCGGAGGGCTATCTCAACACCGACTTCCAGTTCCTGGTGAAGCGCGACGCGCCCGACATCAAGTCGCTCGAGGAGCTCAAGGGCAAGGTGGTGTCGGTCAACCGCGGCTCGGCCTACGACACCTGGGCGCGCGGGCTCGAGGAGAAGATCGGCTGGAAGGTCGAGTCCTTCGGCACGCAGACCGACGCGGTGCAGGCCGTGATCGCCGGGCGCGCGCATGCCAACGTCGCGGGCAACACCGTGGTCGCCTGGGCGGCGAAGCAGAACCCGCAGGTGAAGCTCTCGTACCTGCACTCGACCGGGCTCGTGTGGTCGGCAGCGGTGCGCAAGGATAATGCCGAGATGCGCGCGCAGCTCGAGAACGCGATCGAGTGCCTGAAGCAGGAGGGCGCGATCGCGAAGCTGCACGAGACATGGTTCGGCATCGCGCCGGCCGCAGGCTCCGCGGCGGTCACGATCTTTCCGGGAACGGGCGTGCCGGACATGACGGGCTACGATCCCGCCCCGCGCACGCCGAAGTGCGATTGACCTCAGGCCCGCTCGCCGCGAACGGCGCCGAGCGACCTATCCTCCAGGTTCGCGGCCTCGTGAAGCGCTTCGGCGCGCTCGAGGTGCTCAAAGGGATCGACTTCGCTGTCGCCCCTCAGGAGCTGGTCTTCGTGATCGGCCCTTCAGGGTCCGGCAAGAGCACGCTTCTGCGCTGCTGCAACCGGCTCGAGGAGCCTGACGAGGGCTCGATCATGGTCGACGGCGTCGAGCTCACGGACCCGCGCTGCGACATCAACGCCATGCGGCGGCGCATCGGCATGGTCTTCCAGAGCTTCAATCTCTACCCGCACCTGAGCGCGCTCCGGAACGTGACGCTCGCGTTGCGCAAGGTGCTGCGGAAATCGCGCCGCGAGGCCGACGAGATCGGCCGCGCTGCGCTCGCGCGCGTCGGCCTCAGCGACAAGGTCGCGGCCTATCCGGCCGAGCTCTCGGGCGGCCAGCAGCAGCGCGTTGCGATCGCGCGGGCCCTGTCGCTCGAGCCCAAGATCATGCTCTTCGACGAGCCGACCTCGGCCCTCGATCCGGAGCTCGTAGGGTCGGTTCTCGCGACCATGCGGGACATGCGCGAGAGCGGGCTGACCATGGTGGTGGTCTCGCACGAGATGCGCTTCGCGCGCGACGCCGCAGACCGCGTGGTCTTCATGGACGGCGGACGGATCGTCGAGGAAGGCACGCCCGAGAAGATCTTCACCGCACCGGAGAACCCGCGCGCCCGGGCCTTCGTAGCCGAGATCGCGCGGTGAGCGCCTTCGAGCGCTTCCTCGAGAGCTTCTTCAACCCGAAGCTCATGCTGCGCTACTGGCCGGACATCGCGCAGGGCATGCTGGTGACGGTCGAGATCGCGCTTGCCGTGCTCGCGAGCGGGCTTGCGCTCGGGCTCGGGCTCGCGCTCGCGCGCAGCTACCGCATCGCGCCGGTCTCGGCCGCGATCGTGGTTTTCGTCGACGTCTTCCGCGCCCTGCCGCCGCTCGTCCTGATCCTCATCATCTATTTCGGCCTGCCGAGTGTCGGCGTGAACCTTTCCGCCTTCGCGGTCTTGTGGCTCGTGCTCTCATTGGTGCTCGCGGCATTCGCCGAGGAGGCGATCTGGGCCGGCATCCTGTCGGTTCGCCGCGGCCAATGGGATGCCGCCCGCTCCACCGGGCTAGGCTTCGGCCAGGCGTTGATTCACGTGGTACTGCCGCAGGCGGTGCGGCTTGCGATCCCGCCGCTCACCAACCGCACCATCGCCATCACCAAGAACACCGCGCTCGGCACAGTCATCGGGGTCGGCGAGGTCATCAACCAGGCCCAGACCGCGGTCTCCTTCTCGGGCAATGCCACCCCTTTGATGATGGCGGCGGTCGGCTATCTCGCGATCTTCGCGCCGGTCGTGGCGCTCGGGGCCTTCATCGAGAAGCGCTTCGCCTGGCGGAGGGCCTGATGGAGGCCCTGGCTCATCAGTTCTTCAACCTCGACATCATGCGGCAGGCCTGGCCGATCATCCTGCAGGGCTTCGGCATGACCCTGCTGCTCTGCCTCGCCGTGATCCCGCTCGGCCTTGCCGGCGGGCTTCTGGTCGCGACCGCGAGCCTGTCGAAAAGCCGCGCCCTGCGCTGGACCGTGAAGGGCTTCAACGACGTTTTCCGCGCGCTGCCGCCTCTGGTCGTGCTGATCCTGCTCTATTCCGGGCTGCCCTTCGCCGGCATCAGGCTTTCGCCTTTCGCCGCGGTCTGCCTCGCCTTCCTCCTCAACAATTCGAGCTTCTACGGCGAGATCTACCGGGCCGGCATCGAGTCGGTCGGGCGCGGGCAGTGGGAGGCGGCGCGCTCGACCGGCCTCTCCGCTCCCCATACCTTCGCCTATGTGATCCTGCCCCAGGCGGTGCGGAACGTGATCCCCGACCTCGTATCCAACACGGTCGAGGTGGTGAAGCTGACCTCGATCGCGAGCGTCGTCTCCTTTACCGAGCTCCTCTACGCCGCCGACATGGCGCGCTCGGTCACCTTCAACACCTCGCCGATCGTGCTTGCGGCCTTGATCTACCTCGTGATCCTGTGGCCTGTGGTGCGGCTGATGAGCCGCCTCGAGCACCGCGTCGCCGCCTAAAGGGACAACCATGCGCAACATCCGCGTCGCCGCGGCCCAGCTCGGGCCGATCCAGAAGGAGGACAGCCGGCAATCGGTCGTCCGCCGCATGATCGACCTCATGGACGAGGCGAAAGGGCAGGGGGCCGACCTCACCGTGTACCCGGAGCTCGCGCTCACCACGGGCGCCACTTCAACACCTCGATCCTGGTCGATCGCGACGGCACCATCGTCGGCAAGTACCGCAAGGTGCACCTGCCCGGCCATGACGAGTTCGACCCTCAGCGCACCCACCAGCATCTCGAGAAGCGCTATTTCGAGCCGGGCGACCTCGGATTCCCGGTCTGGCGCATGCTCGGCGGCGTGATCGGCATGTGCATCTGCAACGACCGCCGCTGGCCCGAGACCTACCGGGTCATGGGATTGCAGGGTGTCGAGATCGTGGTGCTCGGGTTCAACACGCCTTCGGTGAACTCGCAGCGCGGGGGCGAGGCGATCGAGAAGCGCCTGTTCCACCACCGCCTCTCGCTGCAGGCCGGCGCCTACCAGAACTCGACCTGGGTCGTCGCCGTGGCCAAGGCCGGCACCGAGGACGGCCATCACTGCATGGGCGGCACCTGCATCGTGAACCCGGACGGCGAGATCGTGGCCGAGCTCGAAGGCGAGGAGGACGGCATCATCGTCCATGACTGCGACCTCGACGCCACCCGCTTCGGCAAGGAGACGGTGTTCGACTTCAAGCGCCACCGCCGCATCGAGCATTACGGGCGGATCACGTCGCAGGTGGGAGTGGAGCTTCCGTGAGCGCGTCCCAACCGCCGTCATCCTCGGGCGCGGCCTCAGGCCGCGACCCGAGGACCTCGCGGCGCAGAGGGCTCGCTCCGACGGGATGCTCCGGACAAGCCCGAGCATGACGGCGTAGGCGCATGTCCTTCACCGTCGCCTTCCCCGCGCTCGAGCCGCGTGAGCGCTACAAGCTTCTCTGCGCGACGATCGTGCCGCGGCCGATCGCACTGGTCACGAGCGTCGGGCGCGACGGCGTCGTCAACGCGGCGCCGTTCAGCTTCTTCAACGTCTTTTCGGAGGAGCCGCCGCTGATCGTGCTCGGGCTCCAGCACAAGCCGGACGCGGCCCCGAAGGACACGACCCGCAATATCGCCGAGACCGGCGTCTTCGTCGTGAACCTCGTCGACGAGGGCCTCGCGGAAGCCATGAACGTCTGCGCGATCGACTTCCCGCCACAGATCAGCGAGATCGAGGCCGCCGGCCTCACGCTGGTGGCCGGCCTCGACGTGGCGGCGCCGCGGATCGCGCAAGCCCCCTTCGCGCTCGAATGCCGCCGCAGCGTCTCGCTCGCCTTCGGGCCGCACCGCGAGCTGCTCGTCGGAGAGGTGCTACGCCTTCATGCCCGCGAGGGCCTGATCGATCCGGAGCGCCTGCGCGTGGACACCGGCGCCTATCACCCGGTCGGCCGCCTCTTCGGCGACGGCTATGCCCGCCAGCGCGACCGCTTCGAGCTGAAGCGGGAAATGTACGAGGAATGGCGCGCAAGCCGCTGCGATCGTTAGCGATCTCCTCTCTGAGCGGCGCGTCGGTGCGTGCACTGCGTCGTCATCATGATCGACAGGCGCCCTCGGAACCCGCGTCAGCACGGTCATCAAAAGCGCAGCATCTTCATGACCGGACAGTGCACGTCGGATGCGATCCTCACCCGCGAAGCGGGGGAGGATGAGCTCTAGGACCAGGAGAGCTGGTTTCTCGGCAGGCGACCGCTCGGGTCGTGGACGACGACGCGGTGCGGGAGCTCGGGGCCCCAACGCCAAAGCACGAGGTTCACGACGTCGGGCCCCGCCCCGCGGGCGAACGAGGGCGTGAGAATGCCGGCGGCGCCCTCCGATCGAAGCCGTTCGGCCAGACCCCAAGAGGCGGGCTTGCGGCCCTTGGCCACCTCGTAGGCCCAGGCGCAGCCCATGTCGGAAAGCTGGGCCCCGACCCTGTCGCGCTCCGAGGCGTCGGTCAGATCCACGACATCGTCGGCATCGACCTCGTACGAGCACATCGTAAGGGGATCGAGGCGATGCCCGAACGAGTGGCCCATCTCGATCAGCGCGCCGATGACGGAAAGGCTGAGGTAAAGGGCCGGAACGCCCTTCGGATTGAAGCGGGCGCCCTTGCGGGCGGCACCCTCGCCGGAAAGCGGCAGGAAGGCCCAACGCGGATCGTGTGCGCGATAACAGACGCACCGAACCCTCACGCAAATCCGCCCGTGGCGACATGATCGAGGTAGTCGCGAACGGCGCCCGCCATGCCCTCCTTGACGAGGCTTTCCGCGGTGCGCCCCCCGAACGCCGGAATGGGCTCGGCGCGATACCAGGCGAGAGCCTGGCGCTCGCCGCCGGCCCACTCCGCGACGCGAACGATGATCTCGAGCGCCTCGGCGGCGCGCGCTTGCGTGTGCGGCGCGTTGGCGCGGCTTGCGCGCTGCAAAGTCTCGGCGCTGAGGCCGAGGGTCTCGGCGAACTGGGCCTTCGTCAGCCCAAGCCGATCGGACACGCGGTCGAAGGCCACGCGCCCGGAATCGTCAAGGAACGCAAGACTGAGGTGAGCCCCCGGTATGCCGCCCGGACCGCGGGCTTGCCGGCGGAGCCCGGCCGGAAGCGAATGCGCACGCTCGCGCGCGGCCCGTCGACCTTTTGCCTGTGTCATGTGGGATGCCAGAATTCTGCGTCACTTCGTATGACATGAAAGCTACCGCCGTCAAGCGCGTACCGTTTCACGCCGTGCATAGGGATCGCAGTGCCCCGCATCGCGCGCCCTTCGCCCCAAATGCAGGGGGTTGCTCTCACCTTTGGCCAGCACCGGCAGCTCCTCGTCGGCGAGGTCCTGGGCCGCCATCCCCGCCCGCCAGAGCGACCGCTTCGAGTTGAACGCGAGCGGTACGAGGAGTGGGAGAGGTCTAGGTCGTGCAACCCATAACGGCGCGTCCGCTTCTGACCCTTGCGGGGTCTGCTTTGAGGCAGCTTCAACGTCCGAAGTTGGCCGATAGCGGCGTGTCTTGTGTGGATGGCTCCCGCGTTACAAGGGGGTCTGTGACGGTTTGGCGTGCTGGCCGCGTTGCAAGGGGGTCTGTGACGGTCTGGCGTACTGGTCGGGTGCCGTCTTGTGTCCGGCCTGTTCGCGCGGTCAAAGACCGCTGGCCCTGATGGTTTCCGCGGACGAGGTCCCATTCTGCTTTGCGGGCTTTGATGCCCTGGACATTCGGCAGGTTGTCCTCGTCCCCGGTCTGACCGGTTCGCCATCATTTCACAGGGTCCTTGCAACCTCCTTCGCGCGGTACCGCGCTGATCGCTAACATCGTCTTCAGGCCGCCACGCTGGCCACTGGCGTCCGGTAGGCCTCGCCGCGCACCATGATGGCCCAGATCACTCGCGCCGCTCGGTTCGCCATAGCCACGGTTACGAGCCGGACCGGCTTACGAGCGAGCAGGGCGTTGATCCGAGGATCGGCCGCATTGAGGTGATGCTTGTTGCGCCTGACGAGCGAGGTCATGCCG
>JAQSWQ010000024.1 GCA_029266525.1 Microvirga sp. | reverse complement strand
GAAGCGCTCCGGGATCGCCTCCGGCCAGAGCCGGTCGAGAAGCCGCTCGCCGTCGATCAGGAAGGGGTTGCCGAAACCGGCGAGCACGTCGGTGAGGCGGCCGACGCGCGACGCGATCAGCGCCGCCATCACCTCCGAGCGCTCGCGCAGGATGCGGATCGCGTAGGCGCGCATCTCGCGCCCGCTCATCCCGGCCGCATAGGCCGCGCCGACCACCGCCCCGATCGAGGCGCTGGCGATGACCGCGGGCTTGAGCCCAAGCCGAAAGCCTCCAGCACCGCGATATGGGCAAGTCCGCGAGCGCCGCCCGCTCCGAGCGCGAGGGCGAAGCTGGGCGAAGGCGGGGTTGTCGGCGGGCGCGGCATTCGCTCGGTCTACACCGCTTGCGTCTGCCGCGCCTCCCGTTCCATCCTAGGCGGCCTCGGGGGAGTGCTATGATCGATCTTGCCTTCAGGAGCGCCGCGCTCGGCGGCGCATTGTCGCTCGCAGCCTGCGCCGCGGGCGCGGCGGAGCTCAACAGCGTCAAGGTGGGGAACTGGAAAGTCGCTGCCTATTCGGATGACGCGAGCGGCGGCTTCAGCCATTGCGCCAGCCATGCCGCTTATCGCAGCGGCGTCGGACTCCTCTTCTCGGTCAACAAGAACCTCGACTGGTCGCTCGGCTTCCAGGCGCAGCGCTGGTCGATGAAGAAGGGCGAATCCTACGAGGTGCGCTACCAGGTCGACAACGGCCCGGTGCGGACCAGCAAGGCGGTCGCGATCACGGCGACGCTCGTGCAGATGGACCTGCCGGACCAGGCCTCGATCTTCAACGAGTTCCGCTACGGGCGCGTGCTGAAGGCGGAGGGCGGCGACGAGCGTCTGAACTTCGCGCTGCCCGACACACAGTTCATGCTCGCCGAGGTGCTGCGCTGCGCCGACACCTGGCGCAAGCGCGCGGTCGCGCGGAATGAGGCCGCGCCGCGGCTGTCGCCCGCCCCTGCCGGCCCGAGCGACGCCGACCGGCGGCTCGAGGCGACGACGATCGCCGTCAACCTCCTGTCCAGGGCGAAGGTCGCAGGCTTCGAGCTGATGCAGGGGGCGGAGTTGCCGGACAAGCTCAAGGCCCACCACGCCGCCTGGCGGGCTGAAGGAATTCTGGGCACCGTGCGGGTGCTGACCGGGGAGGATGGGCCCGAGAAGATCCGTGGCAGCCTGATCTCCTCAGACGCGCAGGCCTGTCCCGACCGTTTCGCCTCGGGCGCGATGCCGGACGATGGCGGCAATGGATTGAGCCTGTTCACCGCCTGCGACGGGGAGAAGGGCTGGGCCGCGGTCTATATCGCGGTGCCGCGCCAGAAGGGCGGCTTCTACGTGGTGTCGCTCCTCGGCAAGCCGGACAGGGCGGACGAGGTGAAGACCGTCTCTGCGGCCTTCCGCAGCGCCGCCGGGCAGGTCGCCGGGTACTGAGCCGCCTTCAGCGAGCGCCGGCCTTCGCGGCCCAGCTCCAGGCCGCGGCGGCGAGCGGGCGGACCTCGGCTTCCATCGAGGCGGCGTTCTCGTTCGACGCCGTGCCGTCCCGAACACGTCCCACGATGCCCTGCAGGATCGCGGCGAGCCGGAAGAAGTTGTAGGCGATCAGCGTCTCGAAATGCGGGATCTCGGAAAGGTTCATCCGCCGCGCATACGCCGCCGCGTATTCCTCGAGGCTCGGGATGCCGAGAGCCGGAAGGTCGAGGCCGAGAAGCGTCCCGGTGCCGCCGCCCTTCTCGGCCGGCATGCGCCACGTCATGAGGTGGTAGACGAAATCGGCATTGGGATCGCCGAGCGTCGCGAGCTCCCAGTCGAGCACCGCGAGCACCTTGGGCTCGCTCGGATGGATGATCAGGTTGTCGAGCCGGTAGTCCCCGTGAACGAGGGCAGGCCGGGAGGTCGGCGGCACATGGTCGGGGAGCCAGGCCATGAGCCGGTTCATCTCCGGGATCTCCTGCGTCTCCGAGAGCCGGTATTGCTCCGACCAGCGCTTCACCTGCCGGGCGACGTAGCCCTCGGGGCGGCCGAAATCGGCAAGCCCGATCGCCGCGGGATCGAAGGCGTGCAGCCGCGCGATGGTCTCGTTCATCGTATCGTAGAGCGCGCCGCGCTCCTGAGGCGTCGAACCCGGCAGGGCAGGGATCCAGAACACCCGCCCCTCGACATGCGCCATGACGTAGAAGGCGGTGCCGACCACGCCGTCATCGTCGCAATAGGCAAGGGGCTCCGCGACCGGGAAACCCTGCTTGTGGAGCGCCGAGAGCACGCGGAATTCGCGGTCCACGGCATGCGCAGAGGCGAGGAGCTTGCCCGGCGGCTTGCGACGCAGCACGTAGCGCCGGGCTGGTGTCTCAAGGAGATAGGTCGGGTTCGACTGCCCGCCCTTGAACTGGCGCGCCGTGAGCGGGCCTTCGAATCCGGCGACTCTGGGCTTTAGCCAGTCGGCAAGCCGCGCCGTGTCGAAGGCGAGGTTCTGCGGCACCTCTTTGGTGCCGGAATAGGCAGCCTGGCGGTCGGCAACGGTCACGCAGGCGCTCCGAGGAAAGGCTCGATCGCGGCAAGCGTCGCCGCGGGGTTCTCTTCGGCGACGAAATGCCCAGAATCAACCGCCGCGCCCGTCGCCCTTGGGGCAAATGTGCGGCGCCAGATCCCGACTGCGTTCTCGTCGGCTCCGGCTTCGCCACCGCTCAGATAGGACCGGCTCCACAGCACGAAGGTGGGACAGACGATGGTACGGCCCGCCGCGAGATCGGCTTCATCCTGAGCGAGGTCGACCGTCTTCCCGGCGCGGTAATCCTCGCAGAAAGCATGGATGCGGCTCGGCTCGTTGCAGCTTTGGCGATAGGCCGCGAGCGCGCGCGGATCGAAGGCTTCGAGCGTCCCGGCCTTCGACCAGCCCGCCAGGAGCCCTTCGCAATAGACGAGCGGGTCCTTTCCGATCTCCGTCTCGGGCTCCGGATAGGGGCGCGCCAGGAAATCCCAGTGCGCGGCCTTCGTTAGCCCGGCCGCCTTGCGCTGCCACTGCACGACCGTCGGAAAGATATCGAGCAGCACCAGGCGCTCGACGCGGCCGGGCTCGTCGAGCGCGAGGCGGTAGGCGACACGTGCGCCGCGGTCGTGGCCGGCGACTGCGAATCGAATATGCCCGAGCTTCTCCATGACGGCGACGACGTCGCGGGCCATGGCGCGCTTCGAATAGGTCTCGTGCGCCGCGTCGCTCCTCGGCACGGAGGACCAGCCATAGCCGCGCAGGTCCATGCAGACGAGCGTGCGCGTCGTGGCAAGCGCCGGCGCGATCCGGTGGAAGGCGGCATGGGTCTGCGGGAAGCCGTGCAGCAGCGCGAGCGGCGGCCCGCTCCCGCCGGAGCGCGCGAAGATGCGCCCTGCCTCGGTGTCGATCCAATGCGACTCGAAGCCGGGGAAGAGGTCTTCGGACATCCGTTCCGCGATCAGGGCCGCCACGCCGGCACGATATCAGTCCGCGGGAAGTCGTCACCCTTGAAGAGGAGCGGCAGGTTGCGGGATTTCGCAAGCGCGTAGGAGAAACAGTCGCCGAGGTTGAGCTGCGCGGGATGGCGACCCTTTCCGAAAGAGAGATGGGCTTCGATCGCGGCATGGGCGAGGTCGGCATCCACGATGACGATCTCAAGACCGAGCTTTGCGAACAGGAGGTCGATAATCTGCCGCATGTCACGGCGAAACCGGCCACTCGCGACGATGCTCAGTTCGACCAGCGACACGGCCGAGCAGAGTGCAACCGTGCTCTCGTCGATGATGTTCTCGAACGCGCTCCGCTCCGGCTCCCGGGCAAGAACGGCGAAAAGTGCCGAGGTGTCCACGACCATCAGTCGGACAATCCGAACTCGTCGTAGCCGATGATCTCGTCAGGGCTCCGGGCATCGAGCACGGGCAGGGCGTCGATCTCCGTGAGAAGCTTTGCCAGACCTTCGCGATCGACGCGCCCCTTGGGCTTCGGTCTAGTGGCTGCAAGGTGATCGACGGCTCTTTCGACCGTACGCGTGAGCGTCTCGCCATTGCGCTTTGCAAGCTTTCGGATCTTCTCCTCGACGCCCTTCGATCGGATCAGCACAGCCATCGTATATACCCTCTTGCGAAAGTATATACCAGATCGGCATTCGCGCCACCAGTCTATTCCCGCTCGACTGCCCGCCGCCCGATGTCGCGCCGACAGAAGCCTTGCGGCCAATCGATTTTTCCTACCGCCTCGTAGGCTCGCTGCTGTGCCTCGGCGATGCTCCGCCCAAGCCCCGTCACGTTGAGCACGCGGCCGCCATTGGCGAGGAGGCGGCCCGCTTCCTCGCGCGTGCCCGCGTGGAAGACGAGCACCTCGTCCATCTCCTCGGCCTCAGCGACGCCACGGATCTCGGAGCCCTTCTCGACCGGTCCCGGGTAGCCCTTCGTGGCCATCACGACTGTCAGCGCCGCCTCGTCCGCCCAGCGCAGATCGAAGCTCGCGAGCACGCCGTCGCAGGCAGCGAGCATCGCGGCAACGAGATCGCTTCTGAGACGCGGCATCAGCACCTGGCATTCGGGGTCGCCGAGGCGGACATTGTACTCGATCAGCTTCGGCCCCTCCGCGGTTAGCATCAGTCCGGCGAAGAGCACGCCGACGAAGGGCGCACCACGCCGTTTCATCGCCGCCAGCGTTGGCCGGACGATCTCGCGCATGATCTGCGCCTGGAGCGCGGGCGTGAGCATGGGAGCGGGCGAATAGGCGCCCATGCCGCCGGTGTTCGGGCCCTTGTCGCCGTCGAAGGCGCGCTTGTGGTCCTGCGCCGTGCCGAGCGGGATCGCATGCGTGCCGTCGCAGAGCGCGAAGAAGCTCGCCTCCTCGCCGAAGAGGCACTGTTCGATCACCACCTCGCGGCCGGCGGCGCCGAGCGAGCCTCCGAACATGTCTTCGATCGCCGCCTCGGCTTCCTCCACGCTCTGGGCGACGACGACGCCCTTGCCGGCGGCGAGCCCGTCCGCCTTGACGACGATCGGCGCGCCCTTGGCGCGGACATAGGCCTTCGCGGATCCGGCGTCGCCGAAGCGGCCGAAGCGCGCAGTCGGGATACCGGCCTCGACGCACAGCTCCTTGGTGAAGGCTTTCGATCCTTCGAGCTGCGCCGCCGCCTTCGAAGGTCCGAACGCCTTGATCCCGGCCGCGGCGAGATCGTCGACGATGCCGGCGACGAGCGGCGGCTCCGGCCCGACCACGACGAAATCGATCCGCTCGTCGCGGCAGAAGGCTGCGACGCTCGCGTGGTCTGCGGGATCGATCGCGACGTTGATGCCGCATTGCGCGGTGCCGGCATTGCCCGGCGCGACGAAGAGCGTATCGCAGAGCGGGCTGCCCACGATCTTCCAGGCGAGCGCATGCTCGCGTCCGCCCGACCCGATCAGCAGAATCCGCATGCGCCGCCCCCGCCGCTCGGGTGTTTACGGGCTGCCCCAGGAAGCTTCAACCGCTGACCTCACGTTACGGCCGAGCTTCGAAAAAGAGCTTTATCCGCGACGAAACCCGTGGCTTAAGGGCGCCCGCATAACTCACGGGAGAAACCCCAATGAAGCGTCGTCAATTCCTCAAGGCCGCCGGGGTCGGGGTCGCCGCGACCGCGATCGCGAAGCCCGCGATCGCGCAGTCCGCGCCGGAGATCCGCTGGCGGCTTTCCTCGACCTTCCCCAAATCCCTCGACACGCTCTACGGCGCGGCCGAGAACTTCTCGAAATACGTCTCCGAGGCGACCGACGGGAAGTTCCAGATCCAGCCCTTCGCGGCCGGCGAGATCGTCGGCACGTTCCAGGCTTTCGATGCGGTCTCCAACGGCACCGTCGAGATGATCCAGGGCCCAGGCTATTACTACTACGGCAAGGACCCGACTTTCGCGGTCTTCGCCGACATCCCCTTCGGCCTCAACGCCCGCCAGAAGAACTCCTGGCTCTATCACGGCGGCGGACAGGAGCTCGTGAACGAGTTCTTAGGCAAGTACAACGTGCACGCCATCCCGGGCGGCAACACCGGCACCCAGATGGGCGGCTGGTTCCGCAAGGAGATCAAGACCGTCGACGACCTCAAGGGCTTGAAGTTCCGCATTGCCGGCATCGCCGGCCAGGTGCTGCAGAAACTGGGCGTCGTGCCGCAGCAGATCGCCGGCGGCGAGATCTATCCGGCGCTCGAGCGCGGCACCATCGACGCGGCCGAGTGGGTCGGTCCTTACGACGACGAGAAGCTCGGCTTCGCCAAGGTTGCCCCCTATTACTATTATCCGGGGTTCTGGGAGGGCGGGCCGACCGTCCACCTCTACTTCTCGAAGCCCAAGTGGGACGAGCTGCCGAAGGCCTACAAGGCCATCGTCGAGAGCGCAGCGGTGCACGGCTCGATGGACATGACCGCAAAATACGACGCTCGCAATCCCGCTTCGCTGCGCCGCCTCGTCGGCGCCGGCGCGCAGCTGCGGCCGTTCAGCCAGGAAATCCTTGAAGCGTCTTTCAAGGCCGCGAATGAGGTCTATGACGAGATCTCGGGGAAGAACGCCGACTTCAAGAAGATGTACGATTCGCTCCGGGCCTTCCGCAACGAGGAGTACCTCTGGTGGCAGGTCGCCGAGTACACCTTCGACAACTTCATGATCCGCGCCCGCGCGCGCGGGTGACGAGTGAATAGTGAACGGCAAATGGCGCGGGGGGCTTGAAGCCCCCCGTTCCGTATTCGCCATTCGCCTGACGGCGCGCTACATCTCGGTCATGCTCGCCGAGACAACCGCGCCTGCGCCGACGAACACACCCGAATGGTCGGTCTCCGACCTCGCCCATGCGCTGCGGCGCACGCTCGAGGATGCGTTCGGACATGTGCGGCTGCGCGGCGAGATCTCGGGCTATCGCGGCCCGCACGGCTCGGGCCACGTCTATTTCGGGCTCAAGGATTCGGACGCCTGCATCGACGCGGTGATCTGGCGCAGCACTTTCTCGAAGCTGCGCTTCAAGCCGCAGGAAGGGCTCGAAGTCGTCGCCGTCGGCCGCATCACGACCTTCCCGGGAAAATCCAAGTACCAGATCATCGTCGAATCGCTTGAGCCCGCGGGCATCGGGGCGCTGATGGCGCTGCTCGATGAGCGGCGCCGGAAGCTCGCTGCTGAAGGGCTCTTCGAGGCCGCGCGCAAGCGGCCTTTGCCCTTCATCCCGCGAGTGATCGGAGTCGTGACCTCGCCGACCGGCGCCGTCATCCGCGACATCCTGCATCGGCTCGAGGACCGCTTCCCCCGCCGCGTGGTGGTCTGGCCGGTGCGGGTGCAGGGCGAGACCTCGGCCGAGGAGGTCGCGGCGGCGATCCGCGGCTTCAACGCCCTTTCCTCCGATGGGACGATCCCGCGCCCCGATGTGATCATCGTCGCGCGCGGCGGCGGCTCGCTCGAGGATCTCTGGAGCTTCAACGAGGAGATCGTGGTGCGGGCGGCGGCCGAAAGCGCGATCCCGCTCGTCTCTGCGGTAGGCCACGAGACCGACACGACGCTCATCGACCACGCGGCCGACCGGCGCGCGCCGACCCCGACCGCCGCGGCCGAGATGGTGGTGCCGGTCTGGGCCGACCTCCTGCGCAACATTGCGGAGCTCGGTTCGCGGCAGCGCGCCTGCATGCTCAAGACGATCGAGCATCGCCGCACCGCGTTGCGCTCGGCAAGCCGCGCGCTTCCGACACCGGACGGGCTGCTCGGGCCGCAGCGCCAGCGCGTCGACCTCGCGGGCGCGAAGCTCAAGCCGGCGCTCGCCCGGCTTGCACGGCTGCACGAGACGAATCTCGCGCGCCTTGCGCAGTCACTCCTGCGCCATTCGCCGATCGCGGTGCTGCGCGAGGCAGGCGCCCGGCTTCGCGCCTGGGGCGGCGACCGCCCGGAGACGGCTCTTGCCCGCCAGGTCGCGCGCAAGCGCGAACGCCTGCCGGGCCTCGCCGACCGCCTCGACCAGGCCTTTGCGGTCCAGCTCGATCGCCGCTGCGAGCGGATCGGGGCAGTCGCGCAGCTTCTCGAGACGCTGAGTTACAGATCCGTGCTGGAGCGCGGCTTCGCGCTCGTCCGCGGTCCCGAAGGCGCTCCCATCCGCCGCGCCGCGGGCGTGTCGCCGGGCGCAGACCTCACGATCGAGTTCGCCGACGGCGCGGTCCGCGCGGCCGCCGCGGGCGGGGTGAAGCCCGTCAAACGCAAAGGTCCGGACGCTGCGCCGCAGGCCACGCTGTTCGATGCGTGAGATCGTCGTTGAACCCGGGCGCCCGCGTGCACTATGAGAGCCTGCAAAGCAGAAGGAGCCGCCTCCGGCGGCGCATGCCCGTGTTGAAGCGTTTGGAGCCCGGCGGCGGCGAGGCCGTGGTCGAGTACCTCGACAGCAACCTCAAGGTCCTGAGGCCCGGCAGCTTCGTGCGCTGTGCGGTGACCGGGGAGGCGATCCCGCTCGAGCAGCTGCGCTATTGGAGCGTCGAGCGGCAGGAGGCCTATTCCTCGCCGGAGGCGGTGCTGAAGCGGCTCCGCCGCGCGCAGCCGCCGCGCGACTGACGATGTACCAGCCCGCCCATCATCGCGAGGACCGGCTCGACCTCCAGCACGCGCTGATCCGCGCCTTTCCGCTCGGCACGCTGGTCACGCTCGGGCCGTCCGGCATTGTCGCCAACCATGTGCCCTTCCTCGTGGATCCGGAAGCCTCGAAGCTCGGCACCTTGCGAGCCCATGTCGCGCGGGCCAACCCGCTCTGGCGCGAGCACGACCCGGCGCAAGAGGCGCTCGTGATCTTCCAGGGCGCCGAGCGCTACATCACCCCGTCCTGGTACGAGACCAAGCGCCAGACTGGGAAGGTCGTGCCGACTTGGAACTACGCGGTCGTCCATGCCTACGGCCTGATGAAGCCGATCGAGGACGAGACGTGGCTGCGGCGCCAGCTCGACGACCTCACGCGCTTCAACGAAGCTGCGCGCCCGGAGCCTTGGCGGGTCTCGGACGCGCCCGAGAGCTTCGTCGGCGCGATGGCGCGCGGCATCGTCGGGCTCGAGATCGAGATCGCACGCGTCGAAGGCAAGTGGAAGGTGAGCCAAAACCGTCCCGAGGCCGACCGCCGCGGGGTCGTCGACGGCCTTCGCAGTGAAGCCGACGCCGCCGCGCAGGACATGGCGGATCTCGTCGCTGTCTTCGGTGGGGCGATAGACTGACGGCGCCGTGCCGTACGCCAGCGAAGAGTTTGGCGGCCGCCGTCGCTAGGAAGGCAGGCCGATGCCTTGCCTGCGGGCAAGAAGCTGCGCCAAGAGCGCTCGCAACGGCCCCTCATCCGCGAAGGCCAGCCTCACCGGCAGGGTCGCAATATCGTCTTCGAGCTCGGCTCCGAGTGCCGCAATACGCACAAGATCCTTCTCGGTGGTGACTGGGAGCAGGGCCTTGTCGCGCGCCTCGGCGCACAGCGCGCGGATTTCCCCAGCCGAGTAGGGGTGGTGGTCGGCGAAAGCCCGTTGTGCGGCGACGATCGCGCCGCATTCCTTGAGCGTTTCGAAGAATTTCCGCGGCCGCCCGATGCCCGCAAACGCGAGCACGCGGGCGCCGCTCAGTCGCATCGCGGGCTGCGCGTCCGGCTCGAGGCTGGCGCGCAGGACCAATTTGCCTCGCCGCAGCGCCTCTTCGGCGAGGGCGTCGCCCGCCGATCCCCCGCCCACGACGATCACCGCGTCTACCGCCGCCCATTGCGCCGCGAGCGGCGCCCGGAGGGGTCCTGCCGGCAGGCAGCGGCCGTTGCCGACGCCCGCCGCGCCGTCGACCACGGCGAAAGCGAGGTCCTTCCGCAGGGCCGGGTTCTGCAGCCCGTCGTCCATGACGATCGCGGTGGCGACTGCCTCGGCGCAGGCCCGCGCCCCGGCCGGGCGGTCGCGCGCGACGATGGTCGGCGCCTCGTGGGCGAGCAGAAGCGGCTCGTCTCCGACATCCGCCGGCCCATGGGCGCCGGGATCGACCCGGACCGGGCCTGTGAGGCGTCCGCCATAACCCCGCGTCAGGAAGGCGGGCTTCTCGCCTATCGCGATGAGCATACGCGCAATGGCAAGCGCAGCCGGCGTCTTGCCGGTGCCTCCGACCGTGAAATTGCCGACGCAGACGACCGGCAGCTCGGCACGCTGCCCCGCTCGCCGCATGCGCCGGCCGGCGATCCAGCCGTAGAGCGCGGCGGCCGGTCGAAGGAGATGAGCGGCCAACGAGGGCTCGCTCTGCGCCCAAAAGGCGGGCGCGCGCATCAGCGCGCCTCCGGCGCCATGCGCGCAATGAAGGGCTCGATCGCCTGCATGACGCGGCTTACCGCCCCGCCGAGGCTTTCGACCGCCTCCGCGGCGGCTCGCGCCATCTCGCGCGTCCGCGCCGGCGCGGGAAGAAGCTCCCCGAGGGCTCGCGCGAGGCCTTCGCCGTCCCCGACCGGGCGCGCCCCGCCGACGCGATCAAGCGCGGCGTAGACATCGGTGAAGTTGTGCACATGCGGTCCGTGCAGGATCGCCGCCCCGAGCTTCGCCGCCTCGATGGGGTTCTGCCCGCCATGCGGCACGAGCGAGCCGCCCATGAAGACGAGCGGCGTCAGCCGGTAGAACAGCCCGAGTTCGCCGACCGTGTCGACGACATAGATCTCGGACGAGCGCTCAGGCTGGCCCGCGGCCGAGCGACGCAAGACCTCGAGCCCGGCCGCGCCGGCCATCTCCTCGATCTCGGCGCCGCGTTGCGGATGGCGCGGGACGAGCACGGTCAAGAGTCCCGGCAAGCGCCCGGCTACCGCCTGGTGCGCGGCGACCGCCATTTCCTCCTCGCCCGGATGGGTGCTCGCCGCGACCCACACCGGCCGGCCGGAGAGAAGCCCCGAGAGCTGGGCGACGGCGCGCGCATCGGCCGGCGGCGGGCTCGCGTCGAATTTGAGATTGCCCGCAACCCCAACGCGCGTCGCGCCGCGGCGCGACAGGCGCTCGGCGTCGGCCGGGGTCTGAGCGAGGCACAGCGCGAAGCGCTCCAGCAAGGCGCCTGAAATGCGTGGCGCCCGCGACCAGCGCCGGAAGGAGCGCTCCGACATGCGGCCGTTGACGAGCACCAGAGGGATGCCCCGCCGCTCCAGCTCGAGGATGCTGTTCGGCCAGATTTCGGATTCGGCGACGAGCGCGAGGTCCGGCCGCCAATGGTCGAGAAAGCGGCGCATGAAGCGCGGAACGTCGAGCGGCACGAACTGGTGCACCGCGCCGGGCGGCAGGCGCCGCCCGAGAAGCTCGGCCGAGGTGCGGGTGCCCGAGGTCACGAGCACCTTAAAGCCCCGCCGGATCAAGCGCTCGACGATCGGCATCAGCGCCAGCGTCTCGCCGATGCTGGCGCCGTGGAGCCAAGCGAGACGGCCCTCCGGGCGCTCGCGGCTCGCGATGCCGCGGCGCTCGCCTAGCCGCTCCTGATCCTCCTTGCCGCGGCGCTTGCGCCAAAGCAGCAGGCCAGAGGCGGCGGGCTCCAGCACGGTCAGTCCAATGCGGTAGGCATGGAGCGCCAGGGGCAGCCCGGCGCTCATGCGGCGCGTTCCGCCTGCGCCGCCCGGGCGGCCCGGATCCCCGCGCCGGGATCCTTGTCGCCGATCAGCGCATAGGCGCGTTCGTGCACGCGGTCGAGCTCGCTTTCGACCGCGCGGCGAGCCACGGCGATCGCCGCCTCGTTCGCCTCGGCCGCGACGAAGATCGGCTCGCCGATGACAATCGCGCCATCGCCGAAGGGCAGGCCCATGCTCGAGCGGTCCCAGCTCCTGAAGTCGAGGCGCCGGCTCGTGACGACCGCCGTCGGCACGATCGCCCGGCCGGAGAGCTTCGCCAGCGTGACAATGCCTTCGCCGCAGACGCGCGCGATCTTCGGGACATCGGCGGTGAGCACCACCATCTCGCCCGCCTCGAGCGCCCGCAGCATCTCGCGCATGGCGGCGACGCCGCCCTTCGAGCGGAAATCGCGCCCGCGTGCGCCCGATCCGCGGATCGCGCGCACGCCGACCCGACGGAGCGCGATCGCGTTGAGCTCGCCGTCGCCCGAGCGCGAGACGAGGCTCGCGGCGCGGTCCTGCGGACGCTTGGCGAAATGGATCATGAAATGCTGCCCGTGCCACATGGCGACGATGACCGGCATCAGCGGCCCGACCTTCTCGTAGGCGTCCGGCGGCTCCATGACCCAACGGTTCGATCGCTGGACAAGGCGCAGATAGCGATCGATGACGAAGCCCAACGTCTCCTGGACCGGGCGCGTCCGCCGCAGGCGCTTCAGCCACTCCATGCCAGCTCAGGCCGCGGATGGATCAAGCAGCCGGTGCAGATGCACGATGAAATAGCGCATTTGCGCGTTGTCGACGGTCGCTTGCGCCCTGGCCTTCCAGGCGGCGTGGGCGGAGGCGTAGTTCGGGTAGATGCCGACGATGTCGAGCTTCGAGAAGTCACGGAATTGGATCCCGTCGAGACTCTCGAGCTCGCCGCCGAAGACGAGATGAAGGAGCTGCTTGCTTGCGCTTCTGTCGGTCATGGGCTTTCGGGCGGGCACGGATCAGGATGAGGCGGCCGCCTTGCGAGGCTGCCCCGTCATGGCCTCGATAAGGTAAGGATGCAACCCGGCCGGGGCTGCGAGGAGTTCGCCGTGCACCGGCTCCGCCGCGTTGTAGCGTGGACGCCGGCCCGCGAAGGTGGTGAGCCTGCCGCCGGCCTCGGTGAGGATGAGGTCGGCCGCGGCGAGGTCCCAGTCGCGGGAGCTGCCCGACACGAGGCCGAGATCGACCGCGCCCTCGGCGACGCGGGCGAGCCGGAGCGCGAGCGACGGGATGCGGGGCACCGCCTCGACTCGCCCGGCCGCTCGCTCGAGCCTCTCGATGAGCGGCTTCGGCCCGGCGGCGCTCGCACCCGCGAGTCGCTCGCGGACAGAGGCCGTGATCGGCGCCGAGTCGCGGTAGGCGCCTCCGCCGCGGCAGCCCTCGTAAAGCGTGTCGTGAGCCGGCGCGGCGATCACGCCGAGGACCGGCTCGCCGTCGATGAGGAGCGCGATCGCGACGCACCAGTCGGGATGGCCCGAGAGGAAGGCGCGCGTTCCATCAATCGGGTCGACGATCCAGACGCGCCGGGCATCGAGACGAGCGGGGTCGTCCGCCGTCTCCTCGGAGAGCCAAGCGGCCGCGGGCAGGGCCGCGCTGAGCTCGACCTTGAGGAAGGAATCGACCGCGACATCGGCTTCGGTCACCGGCGATCCGCCGTGCTTCGACCAGATCCGCGCGGTGGTCTTAGCCCCGCGCTCGAAGTAGCGGCAGGCGATCCGTCCCGCCTCGCGCGCCGCCTCGCGGACGGCCGGCATGAGCGCAAGGGCGGCATCGGTTGCGAAGTCCATGGGGATGGCGCTCCGCTACGCCGCGTTCAACGCGCGCTCGACCGCTTCCGGCTCGCGGTTGATGACCCTGATATAGGCGAGGAATGCCGAATCGGCATGGTGCGGGCCTGCTCGACGCCGCGCTGCCGCGCGAGATTGATGCGGTAGCGCTTGGCGAACTGGCTTTGGCTGAGGCCGGCCTTCTCGCGCGTGAGGCGCACGTTCCGCGCCGTGATACCCGGATCGAGCTCTGCGTGGGTCGGGGGCGGATCGTCTGAATCCTGGCGCGCGACGCGCTCCCTGCCCCCGCGGTGTCAGGGCATCGAGGAGCTGCGCCTGATGCGCCGGAAGCTTATCGTGGACCGTGGCCATAACGTCGTTCCTCGGAATGGGCGATCGGGCCGAGATCATGGGCAGACTTGCGCCGCACTGCGCCTTCCGCGGCCCGCGAGACATCGTAGTCGACCCGCCAAGGGTCCGCCAAACCGCCGAGCGAACTGGAACGAGACCCGGTGCTTCGCATGGTTGCTCGCGGCCTTGTCCACGTATGAGTCGGACTCGAGCGGCGCGAACATTGCCCCCTCACTGCGGGAATTCAACATGCGCACGGCGCAACCTTCCGTTCAGCATCCGCATCGAATCGATCGCCGAAACCGCCGCTTAACGCTGCCTCTTAAGCGCTTGCCGACGCCTGCACCACCATAGTCCGACTCACGCGAGCGACCCGAGAGAGGCCGCCGCAAGCCGAACAGGGCTCAAGCAGAATGACAGGCGCCACCATGGCCGGGGCCGTCTCTCCTCGCGAGGACGGCCCCGGTTCGATCCTCCCCCTCATCGATCATCCCGCCTCGCCGCTCCGCGGGCTCATCTCGCCGCGCCTTCTCTGCGCGGGCGCCGCGGTGGCGGGCGTCGTGCTCCGGCTCGCCGCGGCCCAGGGCGAGGAGAGCTTCGAGATCGCGGCAGTCGACGCCTACGGCACGACCCTTCTGCCGCTCGGGCGGTTCTCCGATACCGACGTGGTCGCAGAGTGGCGCCGGCTCGGCGCGAGCTCCGGCCTGCCGCTCCTGATCGAGCGCGCCGACGGCGGCTTCGACCTGCCGTTCCCGCAGCTCGGGCGCCTCCAGCTCGGCACGATTCACACCCGGCGCCGTCACGGGCCCCTGAACGGGCGCAGGCCACGCTTCCTCACCCGGCGCAAGACCGGCCGCCTGCCGGTCCGCCCGGCGGTCCATCGCGACCGGCCGCTCACCTTGCGCGACGGCTAGAACGCGCGCACGAGCGCATCGAGGCTCAAGCCGGCAAACAGGATCAGCCCCGCGTCGCGGTTCGCGCGGAAGAGCCGCAGGGCGCGCTCGCCGTCGCGCGGCTCCAGCATACGCACTTGCCAGGCGAGATGGGCCGCAAAGCCGGCGGTTCCGAGCCAGGCGGCCGGCCCGGCCTTCACGAGCAGCAGCGATGCCGCGAGCAGCGCGACGGTGATCCCGTAGCACAGGGCCACGGCGAACCCGACCTTGTCCCCGAACAGCCGGGCCGAGGACCTGATACCCGCCATCTCGTCGTCCTCGAAGTCCTGGAGGGCGTAGATCGTGTCGTAGCCGACCGTCCAGGCGACCGCCGCGACGTAAAGCAGCACCGGCGCGAGCGAGAGGCTGCCGAACGCGGCCGCCCAGCCCATCAGCCCGCCCCAGGCGAAGGCCAACCCGAGCACGATCTGCGGCAGCCAGATGATCCGCTTCATGAAGGGGTAGAGCGCAACCCAGATCAGCGAGGCAAAACCGGTGAGCACGGCGAAGCGGTTGAGCTGCAGCAGCACCGCGAGCCCGACCAGCGCGAGGCCGGCGAGGAACGCGACGGCTGCCGCGACGCTGACCTGTCCCGAGGGCAGCGGCCGCCAGCGCGTGCGCTCGACGCGGCCGTCGAGCCTGCGGTCGACGATGTCGTTGTAGGTCGAGCCCGCGCCGCGCATCGCGACCGCGCCGATCCAGAACAACAGGCAGTGCCACGGGTTCGGATAGGGTTTGCCGGCCGCGATGGCGGCAAGCGCCGCCGACCACCAGCACGGCAGGAGGAGCAGCCACCACCCGATCGGCCGCTCGATGCGGGCAAGCCGCAGATAGGGACGGAGCTTGAGCGGGGCGCGGCGGTCGACCCAGTGTCGGGCGACCGCGTCGGGAACGGAACGGTCGGCGCTTCCTTCGTTCACAGAGCCCCTTGCGGCAGCTTGAACGAGCCGGTGAGACCGTCGCCGCCGAGGAGCCCGGACGAGCCGCCGCCTTCCTTCGCCTTCTTCTCCATGGCCGCCTGCTGGGCCGCGGCCTTGCAGGCCTTGCCGCGCATTTCCAAGGCGCGGGCATGATCCTGCTTGACCCCTTGGAGGATCTGGTCCGGGACTTGGCACCAGTCCTTGTTGGTCTCGAGCCATTTCACGGCCGTGGAGCCGTTGTTGACGAGGCTGCCGAACATCGAGCAGGCGGTTTTGGGGTCCATCTGCCTTTTCTTGTTGTTGCTCAGCGCCTGGAGCTTCTGGACGATGTCGCGCCGCTCCTCGAGGGTCTTGCCGAAATCCGCGCAGCTCGCGGCCTGGGCCAAGGCCGGCCCGGCCGCGAGGCAGGCAAGCGCGGCGAGTGCGGCCGCAAGGTGCGCACGAGCGACAGGGTGGCCGAGCGCCGGCCGGCGAGGCTGCGAGGCGGAGAGCATGACGTGGTCCTCACGCGCGGGTTCTGGCCCGCAAGGCTGGTTAGCAGGTCGACGGTCGAATCGAAACGCCCCGCCCGCGGTCGGTCGCTTTCGGGGAAGCGTAGCCTCCGCCTCGATGATCTTGGCCGCGGCCGGCCGCCGGGCGCGGCGCGACGAGAGGCTTTGCAGCACGCAAATGTGGCGGCTTTGGCGCGTTCCGCCCCGGTTCCGCGGGCGAATGGCGGGTCTCAGGCGGCCTTGCGCCGCGCCTCAGCCGGGAAGGGCACCACCTCGACCATCATGCCGCGGCGGTTCTGGACGCTGACGACCCAATTCGACCAGTCCATGTCCGGGGCGACCGAGCGCATCATGCGGTTGGCGACGAGGCAGGCGCGCAGATGCACGTCCTGCTGCGAGCGCGTGTTCTGCCCGACCCTGTCGAGCACGAAATCGACCCCGTCGGTGCAGTGGAAATAGTGAACCGCCATGCCCTAGAGCTCCGTCGCACGCGCGCGACGAGCGAACCCTCGAGGCCAAGCGTGACAATCCGATTACAGGAGCGCCGGTAGACCCCTAAACCCCGCGATTCGCCCCCGTGTTGTGCGCGGTTTCCACGGAATTCACAGGAGCGCCGACCGGGGGGTAGTGTCTCAGTTTGAAGGCGGCGGCGGCGGCGGCTGGTTCCTCGATTGGATGCGAACCAAGGCTTCAACCTTGAACAGCTCGCGGTGATCGTCGCGCAGCGCCGCATCGAGAAGTGAGAGACCTGTCGCGGACGCGAGGCTTGCCCGCGGGCGCCTGGGTGCGGAAGCTTAGGCGCACTCAAAGCAAGGAGCGGCCCGTGGTCCACGAACTGCGCATCTATCACTGCCTGCCCGGCCGCCTGCCGGTCCTTCTCAACCGCTTCGAGACCGTCACGCTCAAGCTGTGGGAGCGGCACGGCATCCGGCAGGCCGGATTCTGGACGGTGCAGGTCGGTCCCTCGAACCAGGATCTGTACTACCTCCTCGCTTGGGACTCGCTCGGCGAGCGCGAGACCAGATGGGGCGCCTTCATGGCGGACCCGGAATGGCTTGCGAAGCGCGCCGAGTCGGAGAAGGATGGGCCGATCATCGCATCGATCAGCAACCTCATCCTTCAGCCGACCGCCTTCTCAGCGGTGCGGTAGCTGCGTTCACGAGAGCGTCATATGGCCGGCCGAGCCCTCCCCGGCCCGCTCCCGCGACATTATCTCGTCGGGGCCGAGGTCCGGAGACGGCGATGAATCGAATTCTGAAGGCTGCCCTCCTGCTCGGTGCGCTCGGGCTGCCCGTTTCGGCGCAGGCCCAGCTCGACGGCGGTGGGGGCGGGGGAGCAAGCGGCAGCGACGGCGACTGGGCGGTGCGCGACGAGCTCAAGAACCCCCGTCTCATCGAACCGCGCAGCCCCTATGGGTACGACCGCAGCTATGCGCGCGGCCCGGCGCCCTGGCCTTATCCGCCGGCCTACCAGGCGGAGAGGCCGCCGCGACGCGCCATCACGCGTTGAAACTGCGCGTCAGCGCAGCCATTTGAGCATGAAGGGGAAGGGCTCAACACCCTGCTCCTGGGCGAGGCGCGGCTCGAAAGTCATGCCGTACCACTGTAGGAGCGGCGTGCCGACGAAGCGCCCGGCCGCGAAATTCGAGATGAAGGCCGAAGCCGAGCCGCGGTAGCCAGCTTCGTGGAAGACGATTGCCGGGTCGATCTCGAGCCGCCGCGCCGCCGCGTAGGACCAGGCAATGGCCGCGATCTCGTCTCCGCCTCTCGGCTTCAGTGTCTCGCGGCTGCGCTCCTCGGGCGAGGCCACTGCGATGTGGCCCGCCTCGTGCAGGACATCGCCGGGATAGAGGAGCCGCTCCTCGTCGACGAGGAGCGCGCCGAAGCGAATGTCGAGACCCGGCAGGAAGGTCGGCTCCGGAAGATTGGCGTCGCGGACCTCGATACCGATGTCGCGAACGAAGCCGGTGAGCATCGCGGTGAGCGGATTGGCGAACATCGCCGCAGAATGCGCGGGCGTGCGGCCGCCCGCCAGCCGGATTGTGCGGCTCGACGCGGATTGACGGCGGCGCTTCTGCCCGGCACCACGTCCGCAGCGCAGCCGACGAGACACCCCCCGGACATCCTTGCCTACTTACGACTTCTCCGGCCGCCGGCTTTTTCTCGACGCGCCGCTCGCCGCGGGCGCGAGGGCAGCACTCGAGCGCACGCAGGCGAACTATCTCCTCAACGTGCTGCGGCTGAAGGCGGGCGACCGCGTCCTCGTCTTCAACGGCCGCGATGGCGAGTGGCGGGCCGAGGTCCTGCAGGAGGGGCGCCGTTCAGCGGAGCTACGGGTCGCGGAGCAGGTCCGCCACCAGACGGCTGCCGGCGATCTCCTCTACCTGTTCGCCCCGCTCAAGCACGCCCGGCTCGACTACACGGTGCAGAAGGTGGTCGAGATGGGGGCGTCGGCGCTGAAGCCGGTCTTCACGCGCCGTACCCAGGCGAGCCGCGTCAACCGGGAGCGCATGCGCGCGAACGTCATCGAGGCGGCCGAGCAGTGCGGGATCCTGTCCGTGCCGGAGGTGCTGGGCGAGGAGGAACTCGTGTCTGCGCTTTCGCATCTCGATCGAGACCGGCTGCTGATCTTCTGCGACGAGGACGCCCCAGTCGCGAACCCGGTCGAGGCGCTGTCGGGGCTCCGGTCCCGGCCCGAGAAGATCGCCGTGCTCGTTGGACCGGAAGGCGGGTTCACCGAGGAGGAGAGGACGCTCGCCGGCCGGCATGCGTACGTCGTGCGCCTATCGCTTGGGCCGCGGATCCTGCGCGCCGACACGGCGGCGGTGGCGGCGCTCGCGGTGGTGCAGGCGGTGCTCGGAGATTGGCGGACGGCCGGTCAGCCGGCGTCAGCGTAGAGCGTGGCGGTGTCGGTGGCGAGAAGCGAGCGGTGCGGCACGACGAGCGTCACGCCGAGCATGGCGATCGCCAGGGCGACCGCAAGCACTGCGACGACGTTCTGGACGTGAGCCTGCACTGGCCGATCCTCCGCAAGCACGCCTCTCGGGCGAGCCTCGACGATCGCATTATGGCAGGCGCGGGTTACCGGCCGATTACCTCACTGAAACCGCGACGGAACAGGCGCGAAACGCGCGGGAAGGCCGCCCTATCCCGCCCCGACGGCGCGCTCGGCCTCGATCAGGACGTCGAGTGCGCGCCAGGGCTTCGGCATAAAGCGCGCGCCGCGCGGCAGGTCGCGCAGGCGGTCGCCGCCTGCCCCGGAGGTGACGAGGACGCGGATCCAAGGCCAGTCGCGCTTGACGATTCGCGCGAGTTCGATCCCGTCCATGCGGTGGAGGCGAATGTCGGCAAAGAGCAGCGCTACCTGCCCGGCGTGGCGCTTGAGATAGGCAAGCGCGCCCTCGGCGCTGTCCTCCTCGACAACCTCGAGGTCCGTCTCCTCGATCAGAGCCGCCGCCAGGCTGCGGACGTCCGGGTCGTCCTCCACGACGAGCGCGATGCGAGCCTGACGGTCGGTCTGTCCCATGACGGCCTCCTCCGTTGGACGGGATCGGATGCGAGTCTCGAGGTCAAGATGAAGCGCGAAGGCTCCTGGCGGGAGCCGAGTGCTACGCAAGAACCACCACGCGAGCAGCGGCGCCGCTGTGCGGCACCGTCCCATCAAAGCACAACTCCCGACGCGCGCGAAGGGTTGCAGTGCGCCTCCCGATCAGCTTCCGGGCTAATGCTGGTGCTCCTGGCTGCCGCCGCGCGCGCCGAGCGCTCGAACTGCGTACTCGACCTCGACCGTGCCTGCTTTCTCGAAGACGAGCGTGCCCTTGACCGTTTCGCCTTCCTTGAGGGGTCGCTGCAGGTCGAGGAACATCAGATGCAAGCCGCCGGGCTTCAGCTCGACCGTCTGCCCGGGCTTGATCTCGAGGCCGTTGTCCAAGGCCCGCATGCGCATCACGTCGCCTTGCATCGTCATCTCGTGGATCTCGAATTTCTGCGCGACCGCGGCGGTGCCGCCGACCAGGCGATCGGGAGCGTCGCCGGTATTGGCAATGCGCAGATACCCGCCCGCGACCTTTGCGCCGCCAGGCGTCGCCCGCGACCAGGGCGCCTCGACGGTGAGCGGGCCCGCCTTGTAGGTGCGTCCGGCAGGCGCCGCCTGCGCCACTCGCACGGCCGGGGCCGGCGACTTCAACTTGTGTGGATCCTGCCCTTCGGCGGCGATCTCGACCCAGCGCTCGGCGCCGGTCGCACATTCCTGGACCGCCGGGACGGGGAGCGTCTTGCCCGCGGCCTCGCCGGCGATGCGGGCGCGGAAGACGAACTCGTCGTAGAAGGCGTCGGGCAGCTCTCCGCCACTCCACACGATCTCCTTCACGCCCTCGCTGACCGGCTTGCCGTACAGATCGTAGGAGCGGCCGTAGCTCCCGCGCGTGGTGGTGAGGATCCAGCCAGCCTTCGGCATCGGCTTCACGTCGATGACGCCGTCGGGGATCTGGATGCGCACGGTCTTGGTCGCTTCGCCTTTGCAGCCGTGCGGGACGCGCAGCACGCCCTTGTAGCTGGCGTTTGCGGGTGCTTCGGCGGTCTCGAAACTGGCGTGAGAGAGGGCGGCGGTCGAGAGCGCGATGAGGGCAGCCGCGCCGAGCGCGCCGCGAAACAGGATCACGAACATGGCTATTCCTGGCCGGAGTTGATCGGGAGTTCGTTCGATCAACGGGCGGCCGGCGGAGCGCGGGCGCCGAGGGGCAATAGAAGGCGTGCATCCGCCTCGACGAACCATGCGCGCGGAGTGCAAGCGCCGGCCGGCTGCAATGTGCGGTGCAGGAGCGCGGGCTCCGCAGCGGGCGCGCAGTCCGCACCGGCATGGCAGGCAAGCGTGCAGCAGAGATCGGGGTGCGGGGAGGGGGCCTGCGCAGGCCGGCTGCCGCCTTCCGCGCGGCAAAGTGAGCCGACGCCTTCCCGGGTCGCGCCCGCGTCCAACGCCCCACCAACAACGCCGAGCAGCGCCTGGAGCGCGAGCGCATAGGCCGCGACAACGGCCGTCGCGTCGCGGCGCCACAAGGCTCGTCGGGCCGGTTCGGTCATCGCGCGAGCATGAGCCGCGCCGGGAAAGCGGTCAATCGGCCCGGATCGTCGGGCCGAGCGGCAGCACGCGCTCGGCTTCGCGTTGAACGATGCGGTAGCAGGAGCAGCTTCGCGCTTCGAGCCGCGGGCGGTCGGTGACGGTGATCATTCCGCGCCCCGCACGGATGAGCTTCTCGCCTTCGAGCTCGTGCAGGGCGACGGTGACGCCCGCCCGGCGCACGCCGAGCATGAGCGCGAGGTATTCGTGCGTCAGCGGCACCTTGTCGTCGCTCATTCGGTCATGCGCGAGAAGCAGCCAGCGGGCGAGGCGCCGGTCGATCGCATGGCGCGCATTGCAGGCCGCGCTCTGGGCCGATTGCGCGGTGAAGACATGCGCGAAGCGGAGCAGGAGATTGCGCAGCGACGCGCTCTCCTCCATGGCGCGCCGAAGCTCGGCTGCGGCGATGCGGTGCCCGCGCCCGCCGACCTGCATCACGGATTCGTGGATGCCGCGGTCGGTGCCGAGCACGATCGGCAGGCCGACGAGTCCCTCGCAGCCGGCAAGGCCGCATTCGACCGGCCGGTCCGACTCGGCCATCGCCACGTCGGAAGAGAGGCCGCTCTCGAGGAAAACGACGTGCTCGATCGGCTCGTCCGGCCGCAGCAGCACCGTTCCGACCGGCAGGTGGACCGGTTCGAGATGTGGCTTCAGACGTGCGAGATCGGGCGGATCGAGCGCGGCGAGCAGCCGGTTGACGAAGCTTCCGCCCGGATTAGGGCTCACGATGCATGTCCAAGACGCGGGAACGAGAGAACCCGAGTTTCCTATCGGGCTCGCAGCCGCCCGGCAAGGCAAGGTGGTGAAGCGTGATGGCGCAGGAACTCGTCCTCGTCGGCGGCGGGCACGCGCATGTCGATGTGCTCAAGCGCTTTGGGCTCGAGCCGGTGCCGGGCGTTCGGCTGACGCTCGTCACGCGCGACCTCGAGACGCCGTATTCGGGCATGCTGCCCGGTCTCGTCGCCGGGGTGTACTCGCGCGCCGAAAGCCACATCGACCTCACCCGTCTTGTCAGTTCTGCCGGCGCGCGGCTGATCCATGCCGAAACCAACGGGCTCGATCGCGTAGATCGGGTCGTGCTTTGCTCCGGGCACGCTCCGGTCGGCTATGATTTCGTCTCGCTCGATATCGGCGCCGGCCCCGACCTCTCGATCCCCGGCGCACGTGAAGTCGGGGTGCCGGTGAAGCCGGTGGACGGGTTCCTCGAGCGGTTCGACGCGCTCCTTCGAGATGCGCAGGCGAGCGGCCGCGCGCCGCGCATCGCGATCGTCGGCGGCGGGGCCGGCGGGGTCGAGCTTTCGCTCGCGATAGAGCGCCGGCTGCGCGATTTCGCGGGCGGGGCGTCGGTGGGGCTCGTCACGCGCCATGACATCCTGCCCGACTATCCGGCGCGTGGGCGAGAGGTCCTTCGCCGCGAGCTCGAGCGCCGCGGCATCGACCTCGTGACCAACGCTGAGGTGGCGGAGGCGCGCCCGGGCGCCCTTGTTTGCCGCGGCGGCCGCTCGCTCGCCTTCAACGAGGCAATCTGGGTGACCGGCGCCACTCCGCCTGTCTGGCTCGCCGACACCGGGCTCGCCCTCGACGACGGGGGCTTCGTCGCGCTCGAGCCGACGCTGCGCTCCGCAAACGACCCGTTCGTCTTCGCGGCCGGAGACGTTGCCACGGTGCTCGAGCATCCACGGCCGAAGGCCGGCGTCTTCGCGGTGCGCCAGGGCAAGCCGCTCGAACAGAACCTGCGGCGCGCTCTCGCCGGCAAGCCGCTACGCCCGTTCCGGCCGCAGGCCGAGTTCCTGACGCTGATCGGCACCTATGACGGTGCCGCGGTCGCCTCGCGCAACGGCCTCGCGGCGAGCGGCGCGTGGGCTTGGCGGTTGAAGCAATGGATCGACCGCCGCTGGATCCGTCAGTACCAGGCGCTCACCTGACGGACGGCGCCCGTCCGGCCGCGCGCTGGCCCGGCGGGAGGCGCAGCCCGTCCACAAGCTCGAAGCTCGCCGTGAGATCGGCGCGCGAGTCGGCGCCGACCCAGAGGTCGAAGCGGCCGGGCTCGACGACGTAGGTGCCGTCATCGAGGTGGAAGCCGAGTTCGCGCGCCGGCACCTTCAGGGTCACGATGCGCGACTGACCCGGCGCGAGCGCGAGCTTCTCGAACGCCTTCAGTTCTCGCAGCGGGCGGCTGCGGCTCGCGACTACGTCGCGGACATAGAGCTGGACGACCTCTTCCCCGGCGCGCTCGCCCGTGTTCGTGACGGCGACGCGTACGTCGATGGTGTCGGAAGCCGAGACACGCGCCGGCACGACGAGATCGGAGAAGCGGAAGCTCGTGTAGGACAGGCCAAAGCCGAAGGGGAAGAGCGGCTCGATAGACTCGTCCATGTAGCCGAGCGTGAAGCGGTTCAGGGCGCTCGTCGGGCGCCCGGTCGGCAGGCGGTTGTAGTGGATCGGGATCTGGCCGACGCTGCGCGGCCATGACACCGGCAGCTTGCCGCTCGGGTTGATGTCCCCGAAGAGAATCTCAGCCAGCGCCGGCCCGCCCTCGTTGCCGAGATACCAGGCCATCAGCGCCGAAGGGACCTTCTCGAGTTCCCGGCTGATGTCGAGCGGGCGCCCGGCGACGAGCACGAGGATCACCGGCTTGCCGGTCGCGGCAAGCGCCTCGAGGAGCTCGGACTGCCGGCCGGGCAGACCGAGATGCGCGCGAGAGGCGGCCTCGCCCGACATCGCTTCCGGCTCGCCGAGCACCGCGATCACCGCATCGGCCTCGCGCGCCGCCCCGGCGGCGGCGGCAAAGCCCTCGCCGCTCGTGCAGCGGGGATCGCAGCCCTCGGCATAGGCTACCTCTACGCCGGCGCGCCCGGCCCGGGCGCGCAAGCCATCGAGGATCGTCACCGTGTCTTCGGCGTGCCCGCGCGCGGCATGAGGCCCGAGCTGATCCTTGGCGCTCGCGGCAAGCGCGCCGACGACCGCGATGCGCCGTGTCGCCGGCGAAAGCGGCAGGATGCTTCCGCGGTTCTGCAGGAGCACCACGGCCTCGCGCGCGACCGCGCGTGCCGCCTCGCGCGAGCCGGACGTCGGGAACACCGCGTCCACCCGGGTCGGGTCGATCGGCGCACGCTCGAACAGGCCGAGCCGCAGCTTGACGCGAAGCACGCGCCGCACCGCCTCGTCGACGGCCGCCTCCGGCACCCGGCCGGCTCGGACCTCGTCGGCGAGATGGGCCGAGTAGAGCCCGCCCACCATGTCCATGTCGACCCCGGCGAGGAACGCCTTGCGGGCGGCCTCCGCGCCGTCCCGGGCGATGCCGTGCGCGATCAGCTCGTGGATCGCCGCCCAATCGGATACGACGAAGCCGGCAAAGCCCCATTCCTCGCGCAGGATGCCGGTGAGGAGTGCGTGGTTGGCGGTCGCCGGAACTCCGTTCAGCGCATTGAAGGCGCTCATCACGGTTTCGCTGCCGGCATCGATCGCGGCGCGGTAGGGCGGCAGGAAGACGTCGCGCAGCTCGGCCGGCGGGATGTCGGTCGCATCGTAGTCGCGCCCGCCGGTCGCGGCGCCGTAGCCGGCAAAATGCTTGACGGCGGTCGCAAGCCCGCCCTTGCGGAAACCCTCGACGCGCGCCGCCGCGAAGGCGCGCGCGAGGAACGGGTCCTCGCCGGCGCCCTCGACGATGCGGCCCCAGCGCGGGTCACGCGAGATGTCGGCCATGGGCGCGTAAGTCCATTGCACGCCGACATGAGAGGCCTCGCGCGCGGCCCATTCCGCGGCGTTTCGGGCGAGGGCCGGATTGAAGGTCGCTGTCTCGGCGAGCGGCAGCGGGAAGGTCGTGCGGAAGCCGTGCAGGACGTCGAGGCCGAACAGCACCGGGATGCCGAGCCGGGATCTGCGCGCAAGCGCCTGCGCCGACGCAGCATCCTGGGCATTGTTGAAGTTGATGAGCGCGCCGACGAGGCCGTTCTCCACCTCCTGTGGCCGGTAGAGCGGACCGTTCGACGACAGCGTCAGCTGACCGATCTTCTCCTCGAGCGTCATCCGGGCGATGAGCGCACTCGCGCGATGCTCGATCTCGACGCCGTCGAGCGCGAGCGCGGGGGCGGGCAGGATCAGCGAAAGCGCGAGCGCCGCCGCAAGGCGAAGAAGCCGTCGGATGGTCAAAGCCCCCTGCATGTCATCTCCGCCGCAAGCTGCACAATGTCTAAGCGCACCTTCGGTTTCATCCGGGCCAAGGGCGCGCCTAGCATTCGCCCTGAAGCTCGCCTAGATGGCTGAGCCGTGGCGCTCGTGGGCGGGCTGCTCGCGCCACGCCGATGGGCCATGAACTTCCCCCACCAGAACCGCGACTTCGACGGCCGCGCCGCCGTGGCGATCGACCCGATCTCCGACGCCGTCCAGGAGCGGCGACGGGTTCCGAGGCGCTTCGCCTGGATCGGCACGGGCGCGAGCCTCCTCCTGTTCGGCGTGTCGATCTTCGTGCTCTGGCACCTCGTCTCGGAGGTCGATTACGCCGAGGTCAAGGCCGCCTTCACCGCGGCAACCGGGCGCCAGATCGCGTTCGCCTTAGCGCTCACCGCGCTGAGCTATCTCCTCCTCACCTGCTACGACGCGCTCGCCCTGCGGCAGCTCGGCGTGGCGATGCCCTATCGCACGACCGCGCTCGGCTCCTTCACGAGCTATGCGGTGAGCTTCACATTGGGATTCCCGATCCTCACCGGCGGCACGGTGCGCTACTGGATCTACGCGCCGAAGGGCATGAAGCCCGGCAAGGTCGCGAGCCTCACGGTGATCGCCGGCTTCACCTTCTGGCTCGGTATGGACACGGTCCTCGCCTGGAGCCTCCTACGCGAGGCGGGCCCGCTCGCCGTCCTCGTCTACACCAACATCAAGATCAACCAGCTCGCCGGCCTCGCCGCCGCCCTCGTGGTGCTCGGCTATCTCGCCTGGGTCTCGGTCAGGCGGCGCTCGGTGAAGATCCAGGGCTGGCGGCTGGAATTGCCCGGATTCGGCTTGTCGCTCACGCAGATGCTGATCGGCGCGGCCGACGTCTGCGCCGGCGCGGGCGTGCTTTACGTGCTGCTGCCGCCCGGCCACGGCATCGGCTACGAGACCTTCCTCGCCGTCTACGTCTTCGCGGTGATGCTCGGCATCGCGAGCCATTCGCCGGGCGGGCTCGGCGTGTTCGAGGCGACAATCCTGCTCGCGCTTGCGAGCCTGCCGCGCGAGCCGGTGCTCGGCGCGCTACTGCTCTTCCGCCTCTGCTACTACCTCGCGCCCTTCATACTCGCGCTGACGCTGCTCGGCGCGTACGAGGTCAAGGCGCGCATGCGCTCGGCGAATGCAGTGCTGCACCCGGAGGAAGAAGCCACCGTGGCCGAGAAATAGCGCTCAGCGGTAGGCGACGCGGCGGTCGCGGTCGCGCCGACGCTCGGCGACCGGCTGGTAGGCGATGCGCGAGTGGTGCACGCAATAGGGCAGGCTCGTCAGCGCCTTGGCGCCGCAAAAGCGGAACTCGGGCGTGGTCGGGTCGCCCATCGGCCAGCGGCACATCGAGTCGCGCAGCTCCATGATGGTGACCCGCTCGGACATCGGGATCACCACGTCCTCGTCGAAGGCGATCTCCGGCTCTGGCTCGGCCTCCGGCGCGGCGCGCAGGTGCGCCGCGAGAGCCGTGTTGCCGTGAACCGCCGGGCGATGGGTCAAGGGATGGCTCGGCGCGCGCGCGACCTTGCGCGGGCGCGGCTGCGCCGGGGCGGCGTTCGTCTTGGCGCGGCCGGAGAGCCCGAGCCGATGCACCTTGCCGATCACCGCGTTGCGCGTGACGCCACCCATCTGGCCGGCGATCTGGCTTGCGCTCAAGCCGTCGGCCCAGAGCTTCTTCAGAAGCTCGACGCGCTCCTCCGTCCACGGCAGCCCGGCATCGCTCATGACGTCCTCCTCGGTGCCGGGCTTATCCGGAATCCGAATCCCTCAGGGTCCGCGGAGGAGACGAAAGTCCGCGCCCTTCGAGGGCTTCGCTACTCGGGTGAAAGCCGCCGCACGAAATGTCGTGTTCGACTGGAGAGACGCTACAAGATGCGCGGAGTCGCGGGCAAGAGTCGGGCGCTTCGGCCACGCTCCGTTTTCCCCAGGCAATGTCCTGTGGACGACGCCCCCGGGGCGATTTGACTCAGGGGCGTTCGGATGCTCGCGGCGCCGGTTACGCCATGCGGCTCGTCATCGCCGCAAAGGCCTCGCCGTCCTTCAACCCGCCCCTGCCACTTGCAGCGGTTGCCGCCGCCGGCGAAGGCGACTGCCTCGCAGCTATACGCCCTCTTCCCGGCGCGCTTCCTCGCGCCAGGCGAGCACCAGGCGCTCGAGCTCGGCAAGGTCGCGATCGGGCAAGCGCCCCAAGGTGCGCGCGACATAGTCGCGTTGGGCGGCGATCCCGCGCCCGGCGAGCGCACGGCCCTTCGCGGTCAGATGCAACGCGTTCGAGCGCCGGTCGCCGGCGGTCGCGCGGCGCTCGACGAGCCCGGCCTCAACGAGCCGGTCGACAAGGCCCGAGACGTTGCCCTTGGTGACGTAGAGCCGCTCGGCCAGTTCCTGTTGGGTTGTGCCCTCGCGCTCGGTGAGCGTCGAGAGGAGGTCGAATTGGGGAATCGAGAGCCCGAGCTCTTTCAGCTCGCGCGCGATCGCGCCGTCGACGCGCCGGTGCAGTCGCAGGAAACGAAAATAGACCCGCACGGGATCGGGCGGAGGCGCCGGTGAGGCGCGAGGGGCGAGAGAGGACAAGCGAGGGCTCCGGAGGATCAAGATAGTTTACATGAGAACCATCGCGGGATGAACCCGGCGGCCTCAACAAGGTTCTCCCGCCGCGCGCGTCCTGCTAAGCTTGGCTTCCCGCCCTTGAGGAGTATGCGTCATGGCCGCTGCCCGCGCGAATTGGAAAGGCCATCTGCGGCTTTCCCTCGTCTCATGCCCGATCGCCCTTTATCCGGCGACGAGCGAGAGCGAGAAGGTCCGCTTCAACCAACTCAATCGGCGTACGGGAAATCGCATCCGCTACCTCAAGGTCGATGCGGCAACCGGCGAGGAGGTCGAGGGCGAGGACATCGTCAAGGGCTACCAGGTCGCGAAGGGCCGCTTCGTCGAGATCGCCGACGAGGACCTCGAGGCGGTGGCGGTCGAGTCGACCCGGACCATCGACATCGACCAGTTCGTGCCGAAGGACGAGATCGACGACCTCTACAACATCCGGCCCTACTACATCGCGCCGGAGGGCAAGATCGGTGCCGAGGCCTTCGTCACGATCCGCGAGGCGATAGCCGCGACCGGCAAGGTGGCGCTCGGCCGCGTGGTCCTCTCGACGCGCGAGCACGTGATCGCGCTCGAGCCCCGCGGCAGGGGCCTCATGGGCACCCTGTTGCGCTACCCCTACGAGGTCAGGAAGGAATCCGACTATTTCGATGACATCCCCGAGATCAAGATCGACAAGGAGATGCTCGACCTCGCTAAGCACATCGTCCAGCAGAAGTCCGGCAATTTCGATCCCGCCCGGTTCGAGGACCGCTACGAGAAGGGTCTGCGCGAGCTGATCGAGCGCAAGGCCGCCGGCGAGACGATCGCGGCCGCGCCAAAAGAGGTGCAGGCGCCGAACGTGATCAACCTAATGGACGCGCTGAAGCGCAGCCTCGCCGCCGAACGCGCCGAGAGGCAATCGGCAAGTGCCGCCCCGGCGAAGAAGGCAGCGGCCGCGAAGAAGCCGGCGGCGAAGTCCGCCGGAAGGGCGCGCAAAGCTGGGTGAGGCCTGCGAGGCCCCGCCTTGGACCAAGCACAGCTCCGCCGTACCCGGCGAGCCCGCAATGCCTTCCGTGGAGAGTCTGTCCCTCACCCCAGCCCCTCTCCCTTCGGCGAGGGGTTGACACGGCCCTGCCGCCAATGGTCCGGCCTCCGCACGGGAGGACCGGATGGCGAACGCGATCGGAACGCATGGGGCGGCGGGAGCGCCGGGGACTGCGCAGAGCATGCGCGCGGCGGCGCTCGCCGGTCCGGGCCGGGTGCGGATCGAGGAGGTCGCGCGGCCGGAGCCGGGGCCGGGCCAGGTGCGGCTGCGGCTCGAAGGTTGCGGGGTCTGCGCCTCGAACCTGACGCCCTGGGCGGGGCCGGACTGGATGCGCTTCCCGACCGAGCCCGGCGCGCTCGGCCACGAGGGCTGGGGGTTTGTCGACGCGGTCGGCGAGGACGTCGAGGACCTGGCGCTCGGGCAGCGCGTCGCGGCGCTCTCGTACAAGGCCTATGCGGAGTACGACATCGCGGAGGCCTGGGCCGTCGTGCCTTTGCCCGAGACGCTTGCCGACGAGCCCTTCCCGGGCGAGCCGCTCGGCTGCGCCATGAACATCTTCCGGCGAAGCGGCATCGAGGCGGGGCAGACCGTCGCGATCATCGGCGTCGGCTTCCTCGGGGCGATCCTGACGCGGCTTGCGGCGGATGCCGGCGCCCGCGTGATCGCGATCTCCCGCCGGCCCTTCTCGCTTGAGGTGGCGCGTGCATTTGGCGCCGCCGAGACGATCCCGATGCACGACCACCACGCCATCATCGGGAGCGTGAAGGAGCTGACCAGCGGCGATCTCTGCGAGCGCGTGATCGAGGCCGCCGGCAAGCAATGGCCTCTGGACCTTGCCGCGGAGCTGACGCGGGAGCGCGGGCGCCTCGTGGTGGCGGGCTATCACCAGGACGGGCCGCGTCAGGTCAATATGCAGCTCTGGAACTGGCGCGGCCTCGACGTGATCAACGCCCATGAGCGCGACCCGAAGGTCTATGTCGATGGCATGCGCGCGGCGGTCGAGGCGGTGGCGTCCGGCCGGTTCGACCCGACCCCGCTCTACACCCATGTCTTCCCGCTCGAGCGCTTGGGCGACGCGCTCGACATGACCCGCGACCGGCCCGACGGCTTCCTCAAGGCGCTGGTCACGCCATGAGGACCGAGGGGTCGCGTCACGGGGGGCGGGGAGCGAAGGCCGCACGGCCGCGCGTCGGCTTCCTCGGCGTCGGCTGGATCGGGCGCCACCGCCTGCAGGCGATCCTCGAGATCGGCGCGGTGGAGGTCGCGGGAATCGCCGACGCCTCGCCCGAAACGGCGGCCGAGGCGGGCAAGCTCGCGCCCGCCGCGGAGCTCGTCTCGACGCTCGACGGTCTTCTGGCGAGGGGCCTCGACGGGGTGGTGATCGCGACCCCGAGCGCCATGCATGCCGAGCAGTCGATCCGGGCACTCCAAGCCGGCACGGCGGTGTTCTGCCAGAAGCCGCTCGGGCGCACCGCCGCCGAGGCGCGGGCGGTCGTGGACGCGGCGCGCGCGGCCGACCGGCTTCTCGCCGTTGACCTCTCCTACCGATTCACCGCGGGCATGCGGCGCATCGCCGAGATCGTCCGCGCGGGCGAGCTCGGGCGGATCTACGCCGTCGACCTCGTGTTCCACAACGCCTACGGCCCGGATAAGCCGTGGTTCTACGACCCGGCGCTGTCCGGCGGCGGCTGCGTGATGGATCTCGGCGTCCACCTCGTCGATCTCGCCCTGTGGACGCTCGATTTCCCCGAGGTGCGGGCGGTCTCGTCGAAGCTCTTCGCCGCGGGCGCGCCGCTTGGGCCGGGCGACCACGACGTCGAGGATTACGCAGTCGCCGAACTCGGGCTCTCGACGGGGGCTTCGGTGCGGCTTGCCTGTTCCTGGCGCCTCCAGGCGGGGTGCGATGCGATCATCTCCGCCGCCTTCTACGGCACCGGCGGCGGGGCGGCGCTGCGCAATGTCGACGGGTCGTTCTACGATTTCACCGCCGAGCGCTACCGCGGCACGGCACGCGAGACGCTCAGCGTTCCGCCGGATGCGTGGGGCGGGCGTGCGGCGGCGGATTGGGCGATGCGCCTTGCGGCAGGCGAGCGCTTCTCGATCGAGGCCGAGCGTCTCGTCGAGATCGCCCGCGTCCTCGACCGGATCTATCGGCGCTGATGGTCCCGCTTGCCCAACCGGCCCCGCTTCAGCACATAATCGTCGGCTGACGAGCCTCGCATGAACGCGCCGCCGAATCCGCTGCCCTTGCCGACCCAGGCCCGCGCCATCGCGGAGCTGAACGAGCGCTCGCGCGAGATCTTCCGCCAGATCGTCGAGAGCTACCTCGCGACCGGCGAGCCGGTCGGCTCACGTAACATCTCCCGCATCATTCCGATGACACTTTCGCCGGCCTCGGTGCGCAACGTCATGGCCGATCTCGAGCATGCCGGGCTGATCTATGCGCCGCACACCAGCGCCGGGCGGCTTCCGACCGAGAGCGGCCTGCGCTTCTTTGTCGACGCCATGCTCGAGATCGGCGACCTTGGGGCCGAGGACCGCGAGCGGGTTGAGGCGCAGGTGCGCGCCGCAGCAACCGGCCACACCATCGAGACGGCGCTCGCCGAGGCCTCGACCCTGTTGTCCGGCGTGTCGCGCGGCGCCGGCGTCGTGCTGACCTCGAGGCAGACGGCGCGGCTGAAGCACGTCGAGTTCGTGCGGCTGGAGCCGGAGCGCGCCTTGGTGATCCTCGTCTCCGAGGACGGCTCGATCGAGAACCGTCTGCTCGACTTGCCCGCAGGCCTGCCGCCCTCTGCGCTGACCGAGGCGGCGAACTTCCTCAACGCCCGCATCCGCGGCCGCACCCTCGGCGAGATCAAGGCCGATCTCGAGGCGCGCCGAACCGAGATGGAGCGCGAGCTCGATGCGATCACGGCGCGGCTCGTCGAAGCCGGGGTCGCGACCTCCTCCGGATCGGCCGACGCCCGCCACCTCATCGTGCGCGGCCAGGCCAATCTCCTGGAAGACCTCAGGGCAGTCGAGGATCTCGATCGAATCCGCCTCCTCTTTGCGGACCTCGAGACGCAGACGGACGTGATCGAGCTCCTCACGCGCGCCGAGGGGGCGGATGGGGTCCGCATCTTCATCGGCTCGGAGAATAAGCTGTTCTCGCTGTCCGGCTCCTCGATGATCGCCGCGCCGTTCCGCGATTCCTCGCAGAAGATCGTCGGCGTGCTCGGCGTGATCGGCCCGACGCGGCTCAACTACGCGCGCATCGTCCCGATGGTCGACTACACGGCGAAGGTGGTGTCGCGGATTCTCGAAGCCGGTCGCTAGCGTCCGCCTTCGTTGGACTTTGCGGGGCGCCCTCGCTATTGCCGCGCATCCCCTCCCTCGCTCGATTCCACCGCGCCGCTCGCCGCGCCAAAGGCCGACTATGATCCGCTCGCCGCTCATGACCGTGATGACCGACGCCGTGCTCAAGGCGGCGCGTTCGCTCAAGCGCGATTTCGGGGAGGTCGAGAACCTGCAGGTCTCGCGCAAGGGCCCCGGCGATTTTGTCTCCGCGGCCGACCGCAAGGCCGAGCAGATCCTGCGCGACGCGCTCCAGAAGGCGCGGCCCGACTACGGGCTGATCATGGAGGAAGCCGGCGTCGTCGAGGGGACCGACCAGAGCCATCGCTGGCACGTCGACCCGCTCGACGGCACGACGAACTTCCTGCACGGGCTGCCGCAATTCTGCATCTCGGTGGGCCTCGAGCGCGAGGGCCAGATGGTGGCCGGCGTGATCTACAATCCCGCCTATGACGAGATGTTCATCGCCGAGAAGGGCAAGGGCGCCTTTCTCAACAACCGGCGCATCCGGGTCGCCGCGCGGCGCGAGATGGTCGATGCGCTCGTCATCTGCGGCCTGCCGCATGTCGGGCGCGGCAACCATCCACAATTCATCAAGGAACTATCGGCCGTGATGCCGGCGGTCGGGGGCTTGAGGCGGCTCGGCGCTGCCGCGCTCGATCTCGCCTTCGTCGCCTGCGGCCGGGCCGACGCCTATTGGGAGCGCGGCCTCAATTCATGGGATCTTGCAGCGGGGATCGTGATCCTGCGCGAGGCGGGAGGCTTCGTCTCGGACGCGGACGGCGGGAGCGATCCCGTCACGGCCCGCTCGGTCGCCTGTGGGAACGAGCTGCTTCATCGCGAGCTCGTCGCGCTCTTGCGAGGCGCGAACCGTTGAGCGCCATCCTCGCGTCACGCTTGCGCACAAGCCGCGGCGCCGCTTGACGCGACCGGTGCAGCCGCCAAAGTGACCCCGGCATGCTGACGAGAAACGAAATCGCCCGGACGCGGCCGCTCACGCCGCCGCGAATCCATCTCGTCCGCATGGCCGTGTTCCTGGTGCTCGCGGGATTTCTGGTCTTCATCCTCTACAAGCCGATCTGGAGCGCCTTCCTAGCTAACCCCGGGCTCAACGGGGTGATCGTCGGAGTGCTGTTCATCGGCATCATCCTGGCCATCCGGCAGGTCGGGCGCCTCTTTCGCGAGGTGCGCTGGGTGAACGAGCTCGGCCGGGTGGAGGAGGAGTACACCCCGCATCAGCAGCCGGCGCTGCTCGCGCCGATGGCGGCGCTGATCGGCAACCGCGCGAGCCGGGCTGGGCTTTCGGTCGCCACGACCCGCTCCCTCCTCGATTCGATCGCGGCCCGGCTCGACGAGAGCCGCGAACTCGTGCGCTATCTCGCCGGCCTCCTGATCTTCCTCGGCCTGCTCGGCACCTTCTGGGGGCTGATCGAGACGGTGAGCTCAGTGGGGCGGGTGATCCAGTCCATGCGCACCGGAGCCGATGCTTCCCTGCTCTTTGAGGAGCTGAAAAGCGGGCTTGCAGCGCCGCTCGCCGGCATGGGGCTTTCCTTCTCGGCCTCGCTCTTCGGGCTCGCCGGCTCGCTCGTGCTCGGCTTCCTCGACCTCCAGGCCGGGCAGGCGCAGAGCCGCTTCTACACGGAACTCGAGGACTGGCTTGCACAGGCGACGACGGACGCGGTCGGCACCGATCTGGTTCATCCCGGGGCCTCGCCCGAGGTTGCTCTCGCGCTGAACAAGCTCACCGCGGCGATGCATGACGGCGCCGGCGGGCGCGCCGCGACGCAGGCCATGGCGAACCTCGCCGAGGGCATCCAGGGTCTCGTCCAGCACATGCGGGCCGAGCAGCAGATGATTCGCGACTGGGTCGAGGCGCAGGCCGCCCGCGAGAAGGAGCTCAAGCAGATTCTGGAGCGGCTTTCGCGCGAGAGGATCGGCTGATGGCCGGCGCCCTCGGCGCGGCGCGCCGCGACCGCAGCATCAACTACTGGCCGGGCTTCGTCGACGCGCTCTCGACTTTGCTCCTCTCGATCGTCTTCCTGCTCTCGGTCTTCATGCTAGGGCAGTTCTTCCTCGCGCGGGAAATCTCGACCCAGGAGACGGCGCTCGAGCGGCTGAACCGTCAGATCTCGGAGCTGACCGACCTTCTTGCGCTCGAGCGCTCGACCCGGCGCAGCCTCGAGGAGAACGTGACCGGGCTGCAGACCACGCTTCGCTCGACCGAGGCCGATCGCGGGCGGCTCCAAGGCATGCTCGAGGCAGGCTCCGCGGCGGACCAGCGCGCGGGCCAGCTCGGCGCGGCGCTCGAAAGCGAGAAGCAGGCGACGGCCCGCGCGCTCTCCCAGGTCGAGCTCCTGAACCAGCAGATCGCGGCGATGCGCCGCCAGCTCGCCGCCCTCGAGGAAGCTCTCGCGGTCTCCGAGAGCCGGGACAAGGAAAGCCAAGCCCGCATCGCCGATCTCGGCAGCCGGCTCAATGTGGCGCTGGCGCAACGCGTGCAGGAGCTTGCCCGCTATCGCTCGGATTTCTTCGGCCGGCTGCGCCAGATCCTCGGCAACCGCACCGACGTGCGCATTGTCGGCGACCGGTTCGTGTTCCAGTCCGAGCTCTTCTTCGAGCGCGGCCAAGCGGCCCTCAAGGTGGAGGCGATGCCTGAGCTCGACCGTATCGCGGCCCTTCTGGTCGAGCTCGAACGTCAGATCCCGCCCGACATCCCCTGGGTCCTGCGGGTCGACGGTCACACGGACGTGCGTCCGATCAACACGCCGCAATTCCGCTCGAACTGGGCGCTCTCGGCCGCCCGCGCGATCGCGGTGGTCGAATACCTGATCTCCAAGGGCATCCCGCCGCAGCGTCTCGTCGCGGCGGGGTTCGGCGAGTTCCAGCCCCTGGATCCGGCCACCACCGACGAAGCCTACGCCCGCAACCGGCGCATCGAACTCAAACTGACCGAGCGCTGAGCATTCAAACGAAAGCGGCCGCCCATCGGCGGCCGCGCCGTGTCGTTCGGTTGGTGCGGCTCAGTAGCAAACCTTCACGAGCCCGTAGTAGCTGCGCTTCCAGAAGCAGCCGCCGTAGGCGACCGGAATCCCGTAGACGCCGTAGCCCCAGCCGAAGTGCCGGCGGTGGCCCCAATGGCCATGATGCCTGTGGAACCCGCCGCCCTTGAAGCCGCCGCCGTGGAAGCCCTTGGCGGTGGCGGGTGCGGAGAGGGAAGCGGCGCCGAGCGCGGCGACAGCGGCGATGGCCAGCGTGGTGAGCTTCTTCATGGTCGATCTCCTCTGGTGGGCCGTCTCGTCGACCGAGCCGGGGTGGGGCAGCCCGTGCTTGATGGAAGCGAATGTGCCGCATCGCAGACCGAAGCGAGGTGCGCGGAAGCACGCATCGCAGATCTCCTGGATCAGGGGCGAGAAGCCGTGTAGGTCCGCGGCGGGGAAACGCCATGACCGAAGACGACCGGCAGAAGCAATCGCGCGAAGCGCTGGAGAGCGTGGCGCGCGACTCGGAGACGATCGGCTCGTCCGCGCTCGCTCGCTCGGCGCGGCGCGTCAGCGATCATTTCGCAGCCAAGGATGCGATCGGAGCCGGGGAAGGCGGCAAGACCGATCCTGCGGAGCTGTGGGGCCGGCGCATCGGGCGCACCCTCTCGCTGCTTGGAGTCGTCGCGCTCACATACTGGCTGGGCGTGCAGGCCAAGTGGTGGTGAGCGGGCGCGCCTGACAATGATGGATTGGGCTTCCTTGCAAGCGCCTTCGCTCAGCGAGTTCGAGGAGCTCGCCGAGGCGGCGTTCAGGCGTCTTCCCGCGCGCTTCCGCAGGCTCTGCGACGGCGTGGTCGTGCGGGTCGAGGACTTCCCGGATGACGAGACCTTGCGCGAGATGGGCTACGACAGCCCCTTCGACCTCCTCGGCCTTTTTCGGGGGCTTGGCCTCGCGCAGGGCGGATCCTCCCTGGGGACGGGACAGTTCCCGAATATGATCTGGCTCTACCGGCGGCCGATCCTGGACTATTGGGCCGAGCACGAGGAGACGCTCGGCGGGCTCGTAACCCACGTGCTGGTGCATGAGATCGGCCATCATTTCGGCCTCTCCGACGCCGACATGGAGGCGATCGAGGCCGCTGCGGACGCAAGCCGCGCCCAAGTCTCCTGATGCCCTTCCCGCTGCCCCGGTTTTATTGACAACCGGGAGGGCGCGACGGATACGCAGCCGGTTCCATGAGCAAGCAAGGTCTCAAGAAGCTAGCGATCGTCCTCCACGATCTCGTGGCGACGGCGCTCGCCGTGCTTCTGACGCTGGTCGTGCGATTCGACGGCGAGCCGTTCGACGAGCGCATCAGATACCTGCCGACCTTCCTGCCGCTCTTCGTGCCCTTCGCCGGGTTGGTCTATTGGTACTTCGCGCTGTACCAATCGAAATGGCGCTTCGCCTCGCTTCCCGACCTCGCCAATATCTTCCGTGCCTCGACGGTGCTGGCGCTCGCGCTGCTTGTCGTCGACTACGTGCTGGTCTCGCCGGTCTTCTACGGCATCTACTTCTTCGGGAAGATCGCGATCGCGCTGTACTGGCTCGTCCAGATCGCGCTGCTCGGCGGCCCGCGCCTCGCCTATCGCTACCTCAAATACGCCCGCTCGCGGCAGACCGTCGAGCGCGAGGGTGCGACTCCCACGCTGCTCCTCGGGCGCGCGACCGACGTCGAGGTCATCCTCAGGGCCGTCGAGCTCGGCACGGTGAAGAAGCTGCGGCCTCGTGGCATCCTCTCGCCGCGCGCGACCGAGCGCGGACAGTCGCTTCGCGGGGTGCCCGTGCTCGGGACCTTCGCCGAGCTCGAGCAGGTTACGCAGGATCTCCAGGAGCGAGGGATCGTGATCCGACGTCTCGTCGCGACGCCGTCGGCACTCGCCCCCGACGCGCATCCGGAGGACCTCATTGCCCGAGCCCGCAAGCTCGGCCTACCCCTCGTCCGCGTCACGAGCCTCGGCGAGGGCATGCGCGATGCCGAGCTTGCTCCTCTCGAGATCGAGGATCTGCTCTTGCGCGACACTGTCACGATCGATCGCGAGCGTCTCGAGAAATTCATCCGCGGCAAGCGCGTGCTCGTGACCGGCGGCGGCGGCTCGATCGGAAGCGAGATCTGCGCCCGCGCGGCCGCTTTCGGTGCGAGCGACGTGCTCGTCGTCGAAAGTTCGGAGCCGGCGCTCCATGGGGTCATCGAGGAGCGGCCGCTGACGTCGAGCGACACCAAGGTCGAAGGCGTGATCGGCGACATCCGGGACCGCGCCCGGATGTTCGAGGTTGTCGGCGCGTTCAAGCCTGACATCGTCTTTCACTCGGCGGCGCTGAAGCAGGTACCCTATCTCGAGCGCGACTGGGGCGAGGGCGTGAAGACCAATGTCTTCGGCTCGGTCAACGTCTTAGATGCCGCGGTCGAGGCCGGCGCGCGAGCCGTGGTGGTCATTTCGACCGACAAGGCGATCGATCCCGTCTCGATGCTCGGTGCCACGAAGCGTTTCTCGGAAATCTACGCCCAGGCGCTCGACGCGGAGCTCGTCGGGCGACCAGACGCGACCCGCATCACCGCCGTGCGCTTCGGCAACGTGCTCGGCTCGGTCGGCTCGGTCGTGCCGAAATTCAAGCTGCAGATCGCCCGCGGCGGCCCGGTGACCGTCACCGACCGCGACATGGTCCGCTACTTCATGACGACGCGCGAGGCCGCCGATCTCGTGCTCACCGCCGCCTCCCACGCTGATACCGAAGGCCGCGGCGCCGCGCCCGGCGACCACGAGGAGCGCGCGGCCGTCTATGTTCTCAAGATGGGTCAGCCCGTCCGCATCTACGAACTCGCCGAGCGCATGATCCGCATCGCGGGTTTCGAGCCGGGCGAGGAGGTGGAGATCGAGATCACCGGCGCCAGACCGGGCGAGCGCCTGCACGAGATTCTCTTCGCACGCGAGGAGCCGATGACCGAGACGGGCATCGAGGGTGTCATGGCTGCAAAGCCGGTCTTCGCCGATCGGCCACAAGTGGAGCGCTGGCTGAAACGTCTCGATCAGGCCGTGAAAGCCGGCGACCGGGCCGCCGCGGAGGCGGTGCTCGAGGCGGCGATCCCGGAGTTCAGGGCACGGCGTCCGGGCTACGCGCCAGCGCCGCCAGCCCAGCCCGCGTCTCGACCGGCGGAACCCAGCCGAGCGCCTGCAGCGCCGCTGGGCTCGCCACGAGCGATCCAGCCAGCCGCTCAAACGCCTGTGCTCGTCCGAGCGCCCGGCACGCAGCTTCCATAATCGCACGTGGCGCCGGGAATAGCCCTGGGCCGCGCCCAAGCCCCGCTCGCATCGCGACGATCATGGCCGCGACCGTGAGGGGCTCGGGGTCGGCGACGATGAGGGGTCGCCGCAAGGAGGCCGGCGCCGCGAGCACCGCGTCGATCGCCGTGACGAGATTGTCGAGCGCAAGTAGCGAGCGCTTGCCGGTGAGCCCGGCAAGGGGAAGCGGATAGGGCGAGCCCGCTAGCCGCAAGAGCGCCGCCATGTTGCCCTTCACGCCGGGCCCGTAGACGAGCACCGGCCGCAAGGCGACCCAGTCCAGCCCAAGCCGAGCCAGGCCTTGCTCCGCCGCGAGCTTCGACTGCCCGTAGGCATCGGTCGGCCTTGGCTCGTGTTCCTCGGTAAGGATGCCGTTCGCTACCGGTCCGCTCTGGGCGCGGATCGAGGACAGAAAGACAAAGCGCTTCGCGCCGGCTCGCTCGGCTGCCCGGGCGAGGCCGATCGTTGCCTCGGTGTTGAGAACCCGGTAATCATCCTCCGGCACGCCGGACATGGCGTGGGCGATGCCGGCGGAATGGATTACGGCGTCGACCCCCGCAAGCGCCGCCGACATGTTCTGGGGGCGTGCGAGGTCCCCGACGACCGCGCTCGAGGCTTCCGGCGGCACGGCGCTCGGCCGGCGCAAGATGACCCGGATGCGATAGCCGCGTTTCGGCAACTCGCGCAGGAGGTGGCGGCCGATGAAGCCGGTCGCTCCGGTGAGCGCGACAAGACGGCCGGTCACGCGGGCGCTCGCTTCGCCCGCGGCGTCGCGAAACGCGTGAGCACCAGGCCGACCAGCGCCGCCGCGACGAGGAGCGCGCCGATCTCGACCGCGGGCTCGCGCCATAGTCGCGTCGCGGCGGCGAGGAGCGCCAGCGCGAGATTCAGTCCCAACACGTGCACCGCCACGTCCATGGCCGAGAAACCGTTGGCAGTGGCCTGCTGATAGAAATGGGTGCGGTGCGCCTCCCAGATGCGCTCGCCGCGCGCCAGTCGGCGGAGCAGCGTGATCGTCGCGTCGGCGAGATAGTAGAGCGGCAGGATGATTGCCGCCGCGAGCCCGCCATCGGCGGCGAGCACGTAGAGAAACCATGCGACGAGGAGGCCGATCGGCAACGATCCGACGTCGCCGAGGAAAAGCCGCGCGACCGGCTTGTTGAACGGCGCGAAGCCGGCAAGCGCGCCGAGAAGCGCGGCAGCCGGGAAGGCCAACTCCGGCGGGGCCAGTCCGAGGATTGCGAAAAGCGCGAGGGCCGCGGCGATCGGGATCATCTCGGCGACGGTGATCCAATCGATGCCGTCCATGAAGTTGACGAGGTTCACGAACCAGAGGCCGGCGATCACCGCAAATGCGAGCTCAATCCCAAGCGGCACGGATTCGGGCAGGAGCCGCGCCTTGGCTCCCACCGCGACGACGACCGCGACGGCGATGGCCTGCGATGCGAGGCGGAGGATCTCCGAAAGCGGGCGCATGTCGTCGAGCGCCCCGATGATCGCCAGGACGACCGCGCTCGCCGCGACCGCGCCCCACGTCGGGCCGAGGGCCGCGAGCCGCCCGGTGGCTGCAAGCCCGGCGGTGGCAACGAGAAGCGTTGCCGCGAGCACCGCGATGCCTCCCCCCTGCGGGGTCGGCACCTTGTGGCTCGAACGCGCATTGGGCCGTGCAAGGGCATAGCGCAGGAGGAGCGGCCGCAGCAGCACGATGAGGCCGGCGCAAAGAGCAGCCGAGACTACGATGACGATAAGGACACCAAGCATGCGGGCTAAGGCGCTCTCGCGGTTCAGGGGCGCAAGCTAGCGCGCCCGATCGCGTCGCGCACCCTGCCGACGCCAAACCCTCACGCAGGCTCGGCGACCGCGGCGAACGAAAGCGCCTGCCCTTCCCGCGCCACGAAGGCGGAGGGCATGGCGGCTCGCAGCCGCTCCTCCGAGGCACGCAGGCAGGAATCGTCGTGAGCGGGATGGAGATGAAAGATGGCGAGCGCCTTGGCGTCGGCCGCCCGACAGAGCTCGATTCCTTTGTTCCAGGTGGAGTGACCCCACCCGCGGCAGCGCGGGTACTCCTCCTCGGAGAACATGCCGTCATAGATGACGAGATCGGCGCCTGCCACGAAGCGCACGAGGTCGGCCGGCGGCCACGGGTCGGCATGCTCGATATCGCTGATGTAGCAGGCGATCCGGCCCTTATGCGCGAAGCGGTAGCCGGTCGCGCCGTTCGGATGCTGAAGCGGAAGCGTATCGACCGCATAGCCGTCGGCGAAACGAAGCGTCTCTCCGGAACGGAAGCCGACATGCTCGAACTGCGACGGCAACTGATCGAGCCGGACCGGAAAGATCGGAGGGGCGTAGACCCGGTCGAGCGCCTCCTTGGCGCTCGCACCGCCGAGATTGCCGCAATAGGTGCGGATCACGCGCCCGCCGAGCAGGGCAGGCTTGAAGAAGGGCAGCCCGGCGATGTGATCGAGGTGAAGGTGGCTGAAGAGAATGTCGATCTCTTCGGGTGCGCCCGTCGCGAGCTCGTTGCCCAGCGCGGTCAGTCCGGTGCCAGCGTCCACGATGAACAGACGCTCGCCGCAGCGGACCTCCACGCAAGGCGTGTGCCCGCCGAACTCGCGAAAGGGCTGGCCGGAGGCGCAAACGGACCCCCGCACGCCCCAGAACCGAATCCGGAGCGCGTCGGCGTCATCGCTCACGCGCCACAACATCACACGACACTGATCAAATCCTGATCGATGGGATGTGCGCTAGCGCACATCGCGCGGTCGTGCGAAAATCACGCGACCGGCTCTGCAGTCGCGGCCGGAACAACCGGCGCCCGGCGCCGGTCCGACACGCTTGCGGCCCCGCGCTCGAAGCGGATCACGACATCGAAGGCGGGGGTGTTCGCGCCCTCCGAGAGCTCCGGCAGCACGACCACGAGCCCGCGGCCGACCATCGCGCGGCGCAGACGCATCACCGCCTCTTCGGCGACGCCCGGGGGGAGAATTGCGAAAGCATGCTCGACGATGAGCGTGTCCGGCTTGCGCACCAGGCAGCGGACGATGTCGACGGCGGCGATCTCACCCTCCGCTAGCATCGGCGAGCGAGGGTCGAGCGGGCTGTCGAGCCCGACCCGCATCACCTCCTGATCGAGCCCGCGCTCCGTGAGAACTCGCCGCACGAGACGGCGAACCAGTGCTTCGGCCCCGGCGCGGTCGTGGTTCACCCGTCCGAACAGCAGATTGTCCTGCAGGCTCGCCGCCGCGACCACGGTGGTCGGGTCGTAGAACTCGATCGCCGGCTGCAGGCTCGTGGGAAGGAGGTTGCCGAAGGCGGCGCGCGCCGAGACGAGGCGCGCTTCGAGATCGGCGTCGAGCAGGCCGAGGCGGTGCCGGCTTTCGCTGTAGCGCAGTGCCAGGCTGATCAGCCGCTCGCGGTCGCGCCCGGAGTCGGGACCGCGCCGGCGCTCGCCCTGCCGCGCGACGAGATGCTCGAAATAACCGCGCTCGGATGCCGAGAAGAAGGAAAAGCGGTCGAACAGCGGATGACCGTCGGGTATATCGGCGAAGATCTCGACGAGGCTCGTCGCGATCGACAGCCCCATGGCGGCGAGCGGCTTCGACAGCCCCTCGGCCTCGAGGATCGCCCGGACGAAGGGGTGCGAAGGAAGGTTCGCCTCGCGGAAGGTGTCGCCGAGCGGAACGCCGAAGAGGATGTTCTCGCCGATCGTGGCGTGGCGATTGTAGCGCAGCGGATCGAACGGCTCGATCAGGTCCTCGCAGAGTTCCTTGGCGAGTTCCGCCCGCACGGCACGCCTCGCCTCGACCAGGGCGGCGGCGAGTTTCGGCTCGCGGGCCGGGTCGACCGTGCCGGCGAGACCGCGGGCGTGGATCGCCCGGTCGAGCCCGACCGCGGTCGCGGCCTCGAGGAGGCGGAGCTCGATCTCGGGGCTGTCGGGCTCGGGACAGCCGTAGAGCAGGTTCTGCCGCAGCGACCCGCCAACCAGCACCGTGCTGCCGCCCGCGAAGGCGAGGCGGCGAGCCCGCTCGCCCGGCTCGGCCGTCTGCAGATCGACGCCGCCATAGGTCAGCTCGCCGCCGGCCGTATCGAGCTGCCCGCCCATGAGTGCGGCGAAGGTCCCGGCGCCAGATCCGGTGCCGCCGATCAGGGCGACATGGGCCGGCAGCGCGATCGAGAGATCGATACCCGAGATGCGGGCGCCGCTCGCCGGATCGTAGGCCGAGGCGTTGCGGGCGACGAGCGCGCCGGAGGAGGGAAGCGCCGACATTCCGGCGCCTCGGCTGCGGGCCTGGAAGGTGCCGAGCGTGCGCGCGGTCTCCTCGAAGAGCGGCCGGGCCGCCGCAAGGTCCTGCCGCCACCGCATCAAGGCGACGAGCGCGGTGGTCGCAAGGAGCCCGGCGATGGCGGCTGCCGCGACCTCGCCGACGGTGATCCTCGTGTGCAAGGCGAGCCAGGCGCCGAGCCCGAGCGCCACCGCGGGCACGAGCACCGCCGGAAGGAGCGTCGCCCCGGCGAGCGCCGCGCGAGCCCGGTCGATCGCGCGCTGCGGCTCGGTCCAGCCCCGGAGGTCCCGCTCGAGTCGGCTGCGTTCGTAGGGTGCCGTCCCGTGCGCCCTGATCGCCGGCAGGCGTCGAAGGAGATCGTCGAGGGCGCGCCGCAGCGACGCGCCGGTCGTCCTGCGGCCCGCCGCCGCCCGCTCCTCGGCGCCGAGGCGAGCCGGCCAGGCGAAAGCCGCAGCAGCGAGGAGCACGGCGACCGCGGCCGCGAGCCGCCAATCGATTGCGGCGGCATAGAGGAGGGCGAGCGCGATGGCGCCGCCGGCGATGAGCGGCGTGATCACCGCCCATCCGAGCCCCGCAGTCGAGCGCGCGATCCCTTCGCCGGCGAGCGCCGCGGCATTGCGAGCCTCTTCCTGGGCCCCGGCGCGGGCGTTCACGAGCGCACCGAGGATGTCGCGCCTCAACCGGGCGGCAGCGCGCGTCTCGATCGCCGCGGCCATGGCGTGCAGCGCCCATGCGACGAGCGCGATCGCCGCGGCGGCGGCGGCGAGCGCGACGGCTGTCGCAATCACGTAGGAGCGACGCTCGAGCCCGACACCGGGAAATACGACGAGCGGCCGCTCCGCGAGGCGTTCCGGCAGATCGAATTGCAGCCGCAGAAATGATGCAAAGGGCGAGGACTGGAAGGCATTGCCGTTCACCGCGTCGTCGAGCGCCCCGCGCACCAGATCGAGCAGAAGCCAGCCAAGCGGAAAGACCAGCAGGAGGAGCATGAAGACCAAGACGTGAGGCCCCGGCGCGGCGCGCCAGACGAAGCCGAGCGGATCACGCTCCATGAAGCACCTGAGCCGGTTGAGGGAAATCCGAAGTTAGCCAAGCCGGCGGCGAGTGGCCAGCGCCAAGGCCGCGCTTTGCAAGGGCGGGCGTAGGCATGAGTCATCGTCCTCGCGGTCCTTCCGGCCCGAGCTATGTTGGGAAAGGTCGAGGGGGCGCGGGACGCGACGGCTCGATCCAATTTTTTATACGGGAGCCTGTCGGCGCCCCGCGCTTCGGTGGTTTTGATCGCCGCTGAGGCCGAGTGGATCGGACCCTTAGGGCCCGATCGACCGTCGAGAAGAGTCCCGCCCGTCCCCTCGGACCGCGTGTTCCTCAGCCGACCACCCGGACCGGGCATGCGTTCCCGGCGCGGGCACCGGCCCCGCCCCACGCCAATCCCATGTGAATGCGCGGAATCCCAGGTGCCGGCAGAGTCTGAGGCACGCGCCTCGCTAGCTCCCGGCCTGCAATGGACCGCGCCTTCGCCGACCTCGTCATCCTGGCCGCACTTCAGCACGATCCCAAGCGCCTAAGCGAGGCCATCGCCTACGTGGCTCGCTCCCTTATCGAGAGTGGCCGCTATCACCCCGACGATGTGAACGCGGCAATTGACGAGCTTCTGGCCGAGTTGGACGGAAACGATCAGCCGCGTCACTGAGGCTGGGCCCTTAGTGCATTTGCGCCCGAAGGCCGGACATTCCATCGGACGCAAGCCAAAGGCATCGGGATGGTCAGAGTGCGTTCGCGCGCTCGATCACCGGCCAAATTGCGAGAGCCCTGCCAAGGCCGCCCTTGCCTCTCGCGCGACCGGAAAGCTTTGGCTAGCGTATCCTCAGAGCCAGATGCGGGGCGGCATGACGGAGCCGGCAGAAGATTTCGGAGAGTACGATTATATCGTGGTCGGCGCGGGCTCGGCGGGCTGCGTGCTGGCGAACCGTCTTTCGGCCGATCCCGGCGCGCGCGTGCTCGTGCTCGAGGCCGGCGGCAAGGATTCGTGGATCTGGTTCCACATCCCGGTCGGCTATCTTTTCGCGATCGGCAATCCCCGCGCCGACTGGATGTTCACGACCGGGCCGGAGGCGGGGCTCGGCGGACGCTCGCTCGCCTATCCGCGCGGCAAGGTGATCGGCGGCTCGTCCGCGATCAACGCCATGATCTACATGCGCGGGCAGGCGGCCGACTATGACGGCTGGCGCCAGCTCGGGCTCAAGGGCTGGGCCTGGAGCGACGTGCTTCCGTTCTTCCTCAGGCACGAGGACCACATCGCGCCGCCGAACGAGTTCCACCGCAGCGGCGGCGAGTGGCGCGTCGAGCATCCGCGCATCCGCTGGGAGATCCTCGACGCCGTCCGCGAGGCCGCGCAATCGGCGGGCATCCGCAAGATCGACGACTTCAACACCGGCGACAACGAGGGCTCGTCCTACTTCCAGGTCAACCAGAAGCGCGGGCGACGGTGGAGCGCGGCGCGCGGCTTCCTCAAGCCCGTCCTGACGCGGGAAAACCTGCGCCTCGAGACCGGCGTCGAGGTCGAGCGCGTCGCGCTCGATGGCAGGCGGGCGGCGGGCATCGTGTTCCGCAAGGGCCCGGACCGGTTCCTCGCCCGCGCGCGCGGCGAGGTGATCCTCACCGCCGGCGCGATCGGCTCGCCCAAGATCCTCGAGCTCTCGGGCATCGGCGACGCCGAGCGGCTGAGGTCGCTCGGGATCGAAGCCGCGCACCATTCTCCGGGGGTCGGCGAGAACTTGCAGGACCATCTGCAGCTGCGGCCGGTCTACAAGGTCAGCGGCGTGCGCACGCTCAACACCGATTACGCCAAGCTCTGGAAGCGCGCCGCGATGGGGCTCGAATACGCGTTCCTCCGCACGGGTCCGCTGACCATGGCGCCGTCGCAGGTCGGCGTGTTCGCCAGATCGAGCCCGGATTACGCGACCGCCAATCTCGAGTTCCATTTCCAGCCGCTCTCGCTGGACAAATGGGGCGAGGGCCTGCACCCGTTCGGCGCCTTCACGGCGAGCGTCGCGAACCTGCGGCCGACCAGCCGCGGCAGCGTCCATCTTGCGAGCCCCGATCCTTCCGCGCCGCCGGCGATCGCGCCGAACTACCTCTCGACCGAGGAGGACCGGCGGGTTGCGGTCGATGCGCTGCGCCTCGCCCGGCGCATCGTGGCTCAGCCGCCGCTCGCGAAGTACAAACCGGAGGAGCACAGGCCAGGCGCGCATCTCGTCTCCGACGGAGAGCTGATCCAAGCGGCGGGCGAGATCGGCACGACCATCTTCCACCCGGTCGGCACGGCCAAGATGGGCATCGACAGCGATCCGACGGCGGTACTCGACGAGCGCCTGCGGGTGCGCGGGATCGAGCGCCTGCGCGTGATCGATGCCTCGGCGATGCCGCGCATCACCTCCGGCAACACCAATTCGCCGGTGGTCATGATCGCCGAGAAAGGCGCGGCCATGATCCTGGAGGATCGGCGGTGACGGTCGGCTTGACTCTCGCCGCGGCTGAGCCATGCTCGTTCCGTTCACTGGTAATTCCTGCTTCGTTCTAAGAATGACCTATTTGGGCCAAGCTTTGGCGCCGTTGCCGGGCGACGGCCGACAATCGGCGACGGCGCTCGGCGTCCAGCGCGGCGTGCGCCGGCTCTTCGCCCAGCTCGGTCATGCGAGCCTGCCGGAGTTCACGCTGGCGAGCGGGCGCCGCGCCGACGTCATCGCGCTCGCCCCCGACGGCCGCCTCACGATCGTCGAGATCAAGTCGAGCGTGGTGGATTTCCGGAGCGACCGGAAATGGCCGGACTACCGCGATTTCTGCGACCGCTTCTTCTTCGCGATCCCGGAGACGGTTCCGATCGAGATCCTGCCCGACAGCGCGGGCCTCATCGTGGCGGATTCGTTCGGCGCCGCGATCCTGCGCGAGTCCCCGGAACACCCGCTCGCCGGCGCCCGCCGCAAGGCCGTGACCCTCCGCTTCGCCCGCGCCGCGGCGGGGCTCCTGCACGCGCTTGCCGACCCGCAATGCGGCACGGAAGCGTGGTGAACCTCAGCGCGGCGCGCGTTTCGCCAGGATCCGCTGCAGCGTGCGGCGGTGCATGTTGAGGCGCCGCGCCGTTTCCGAGACGTTGCGGCCGCAGAGCTCGTAAACGCGCTGGATGTGCTCCCAGCGCACGCGATCGGCCGACATCGGGTTCTCGGGCGGATCGGCGCGCTCGCCGGGCTGCGCCATCAGCGCCGCATGGATCTCGTCGGCATCGGCGGGCTTGGCGAGGTAGTCGAAGGCGCCGAGCTTCACGGCGGTCACAGCCGTCGCGATGTTGCCGTAGCCGGTCAGGATCACGCCGCGCGCGTCCGGGCGCCGCTCCTTGAGGCGTGCGATCACGTCGAGGCCGTTGCCGTCCGAGAGGCGCATGTCGATGACCGCGAAGGCCGGCGCTTTCGCCTCGACCTCGGCAATGCCCTCCGAGACGTTCTCGGCCACCCGCACGGCATAGCCGCGCCCTTCCATCGCCCGGGCCAGCCGGGTCGAGAACGGCTTGTCGTCGTCGACGATCAAGAGGCTCTTGTCGGTGCGGGCCTCGAATGGGACCTCCGCCTCGACCATCCTGTAGTCTGCTTGCGTCACCTGACGCCCCTTTCCGGTCGGCCTACCCAGCTCAAGCCCCTATATAGGAAGCGTTTTCGGCTGCGTCAGAGCGAGGGGGCGGAAGTTCGCCGCGAGGCTCCCGGCCGACCTGCCGAGCGCCGCGCTCGAAGCTCGCGCGCGGCCAGACGATGCGCACGACGGCCCCGCTCGACGGGGGGGCGGCGTTGGTCAAGGTGAGCTGCGCGCCCGAGCGCTCGATCAGGGTCTTCGCGATGAAGAGGCCGAGGCCGAGGCCGCCGGCGCTCTCGTCCGCATCGCGTTGTCCGCGGCCGCGGGTGGTCACGTAGGGCTCGCCCGCCCGCAGCAGCACCTCGGGCGCGAAGCCCGGGCCGTCGTCGCGGATCTCGATACGGACCTGGTCGGCCGTCCAGCTTGCCTCGACCTCCACGCGCCGGCCGGCAAAATCGATGGCGTTGTCGAGGATGTTGGCAAGCCCGTGCAGGAGGCCGGGGCTGCGGCGGCACACGGGCTCCGGGCCGTCGCCGCCGGCCTTGACCGAGATCTCCGTGCCGAGCGCGCGATGGGGCTCGACCAAATCCTCCAGGAGATGGCCGACGGTCATGGTTTCCAGGAAGCCAGGCTGCTCCTGGTCAAGCGAGGTGAGCTTCGCAAGGATCGAGCGGCAGCGCTCGACCTGCTCGCGCAGGAGCCTAATATCGTCGGCGAGAGGCCCTTCCTTGGGCAGCGCATGATCGAGCTCCTTCGCGACCAGCGCGATGGTGGCGAGGGGAGTTCCAAGCTCGTGCGCGGCGGCGGCCGCGAGGCCGTCGATCTGCGAGAGATGCTGCTCGCGCGCGAGGACGAGCTCGGTCGCCGCAAGCGCCTGTGCGAGCTGGCGCGCCTCCTCGGCGACCCGCCAGGCATAGACCCCGGTAAAGGCCACGCCGAGCAGAATCGCCGCCCAGATCCCGCTGACATAAAGGAACGGCAGCTCGATCGCCTGCCCGGCCCAGGGCAGCGGCTTGTGGGCAAGCGCCAGGAGCGAGGCGCTCCCCACGGCGAGGCAGCCAAGCGCGAGCGTGCGCTCCGGCGGCAGCGCCGTCGCGGAGATGAGCACCGGCGCGAGGAAGAGCATGGCGAAGGGATTCTGCAGGCCGCCGGTGAGGTAGAGGAGGGCGGCGAGCTGCAGGATGTCGAAGCCGAGGAGCAGGGTCGCCGCGTTGTCGCTGAGCCGGTAGCTCGCCGGATAGCGGATGCGCAGCGCGAGGTTGACGAGCGCCGAGGCCGCGATGATGGCAAAGCATTTCCCGAAAGGGAGCGAGAAGCCGAGGCCGAAATGCACCCCGGCGACGGCGGCGCTCTGGCCCGTCACCGCGAGCCAGCGGAGGCGTAGAAGCGTATCCAGCCGCAGCCTGCGGCCGTCATGCCGGAAATGAGGATGAGCAAGCTCGACCATTGTCGCTACATAGGCCACAGACAGCTGAAAATCCCACGCTGCGCGTTGGGCTTCCATCCGGCTGCCGCTCGTATCTAACCGCCCGCCCGCGCTTTGGATGCCATGCCTTCCGTTCCCGCGATCTCGCTGCGCGAACTGCGCAAGACCTACCGCAGCGGCGTCGCGGTCGACGGCATCTCTTTCGAGGTGCAGCCGGGGAGCGTGGTCGGGCTTCTCGGCGGCAACGGCGCGGGGAAAACCACCAGCATCGCGATGATCATGGGCCTCGTGCTGCCGACCTCCGGCGAAGTCCGGGTGTTCGGCGCCGATATGACCCGGGAGCGACACCGCGTCCTCCACCGCATGAACTTCGAAAGCCCCTATGTGGACATGCCGCACCGGCTGACCGTCAGGCAGAACCTGACGGTGTTCGGGCGCCTCTATGGGGTGCGCGGGCTTCGAGACCGCATCGCGGAGCTCGCCGGCGAACTCGCGCTTGCGGAGCTCCTCGACCGGCCGGCCGGCCAGCTCTCGGCCGGGCAGAAGACCCGCGTCGCCCTCGCCAAGGCCTTGATCAACGAGCCCGACCTCCTGCTCCTCGACGAGCCGACCGCCTCGCTCGATCCGGACACCGCGGATTGGATCCGGACCCGGCTCGAGCACTACCGCGCCGAGCGCGGCGCCTCTCTGCTGCTTGCCTCCCACAACATGGGCGAGGTCGAGCGCCTCTGCGACCGGGTCATCATGCTCAAGGCCGGCCGCATCGTCGACGAGGGCGCGCCAGCGGCGCTGCTTGCCCGCTACGGCCGCGACAACCTCGAGGAGGTGTTCCTTGACGTGGCGCGGGGGCGCGGGCGCGGCGCGGAGCTCGCGACGTGAGCCGGGCGGTCTTCCGGCCCGGCTTCTCCCCGCACCGGGTGGCGGCCCTCTGCACGCGCTACCTTTATCTCCTGCGCTCGTCGTGGCCGCGGCTGCTCGAGCTCGTCTACTGGCCGGCGGTCCAGATGATCACCTGGGGATTCCTGCAGCTCTATGTCGGGCAGACGGCCAATTCGGCGGCGCTCGCCGCCGGCACCTTCATCGGCGCCGTGCTCCTTTGGGACATTCTCTTCCGCGGGCAGCTCGGGTTCTCGGTCTCTTTCCTCGAGGAGATGTGGGCGCGCAACCTCGGGAACCTCCTCATGAGCCCGCTGAAGCCCGCGGAATTCGTCGCGGCGCTCATGGTGATGAGCATCGTGAGGCTCGCGATCGGCATCGTGCCGGTGACGGTGCTGGCGATCGCCTTCTTCGGCTTCAACCTTTGGAGCCTCGGCCTGGCGCTCGCGGCCTTCTTCGTCAACCTGATCCTGACGAGCTGGTCGGTCGGGCTCGTCGTGTCCGGATTGGTCCTGCGGCACGGGCTCGGCGCCGAGACGCTCGCCTGGACGATCATGTTCATCATGCTGCCGCTGACCTGCGTCTACTACCCCGTCGCCGTCCTCCCCGGCTGGCTGCAGGCGGTCGCCTGGGCGCTGCCGCCGACCTACGTCTTCGAGGGCATGCGCGCGATTCTGATCGAGCACAGCTTTCGACCCGAGCTGATGGCGCAGGCCTTGGTCCTCAACCTCGCCTATTTCGTTGCCGCCGCCGCGACCTTCCTCTGGCTGATGCGCAAGGCGCGCGAGGCGGGAAGCCTGCTGCAGACCGGCGAATAGCCACGACTGCCCAGGAAACGGGCAGATTCGGGCAAAAAGCGCGACGGAAAAGGCACACTCCACAGGCTTAAAGGTTTCTTGAAGCCCTGCGGCGTTGAATCCGGGTGCCGGAACTTTCATCTTCAGCGCTCGGTTAGTGGCACAGCCCAGCCTCGCGAGCGAGGACAAGGGCCCCACGGATGGGGGTGTACATGGACCTCGCGTACTACTGGTACGAAGCCGCGCATCTCATGCTTTCGCCGGCCCGTGCCGCCTCGGACGCGACGCGCCTCATGTTCAACAACCCGATCAACCCGCTGACCCACACCGCTTATGGCCGGACTGTCTCGGCGGCCTGCGAGATCTTCGAGCGGACCACGCGGCGCTACGGCAAGCCGGCCTTCGGCCTTCATTCGACCTGGGTCGACGGCGAGCGCGTGCCCGTCACGGAGCGCGTCGTCTGGGAGCGCCCGTTCGGGCGGGTGATTTCCTTCGACCGCGCCATGAACTTCCGGCACCGTCCGCAGCCGAAGATCCTGATGGTCGCGCCGATGTCAGGGCATTTTGCGACGCTCCTGCGCGGCACGGTCGATACCTTTCTGCCGACCCACCAGGTGATGATCACCGATTGGACCGACGCCCGCATGGTGCCGCTGGCGGCCGGCAGCTTCGATCTCGACGACTACATCGACTACCTGATCTCGATGTTCCGGGCCTTGGGGCCGGATCTGCACGTCATGGCGGTGTGCCAGCCTTCCGTGCCGGTCCTGGCCGCGATCGCGCGCATGGAGGCGGAGAACGACCCCTGCACGCCCCGCTCGATGATCTTGATGGGCGGCCCGATCGACACCCGGCGCTCGCCGACCGCCGTGAACCAGGTCGCCCAGGAGCGCGGGGTCGACTGGTTCGGCCGCAACTGCATCGTCAAGGTCCCGCCGTCCTATCCGGGTTTCTGGCGCGACGTCTATCCGGGGTTCCTCCAGCTTTCCGGCTTCATGGCCATGAACATGGACCGGCACCTCAACGCCCATTACGACATGTTCAAGCATCTCGTCCGCGGCGACGGAGACTCGGCCGAGAAGCACCGGGAATTCTATGACGAATACCTTGCGGTGATGGACCTGACCGCCGAGTATTACCTTCAGACGGTCGAGAAGGTTTTCGTGAACCATGAGCTTCCCGACAACAAGATGATGCATCGGGACAAGCCGGTCGATCTCAATGCCATCCGCCGCTGCGCCATCATGGCGATCGAGGGCGAGAAGGACGACATCTCGGGCGTGGGCCAGACGCTCGCGGCGCTCCAGGTCACGCCCAACCTGCCGGTCGAGAAGAAGGTGTACCATCTCCAGCTCGGGGTCGGGCACTATGGCGTCTTCAACGGCTCGCGCTTCCGGGCCGAGACCGCGCCGCGGATCGCCGATTTCATCCTGAACCAGCAGATGGAGGCCGCCCCGGCCCGGGCGGCGCCCCGGCTTCGCAAGGTGGTCGGATAGGGCCGCTTGTCCGGCTCCCCTCGGTAGCAGCGGGCGGCTAAGCACAAAACGAAATTCGCGCAAGATGACATTGCGCGCCGCTGACAAGTTTCCAGCTCGGCTGCAAGATGGGCGGGCGATGGGATTCGCCCTTTTCAGACGCCCCCCCGATCCGCCCCACCTCGACGTGAACCACGCCGGGAAGCGGTTCCGCGTGGCGCTGAAGCGGCGCGCCACGGCTCGGCGGATCACCCTGCGGGTCTCGAGCGCGACCGGCGAGGTCGTCCTGACCCTGCCGCCGCGCACCGATCTCGACACCGCCCGGCGCTTCGCCGACGCGCATGGCGGCTGGATCGCGACCCGCGTCGCCAAGGTCCCGCGCCGGGTGCGCTTCGCCCATGGGGCGGTGATCCCATTCCGCGGCGTCAATCACCGCATCGTGCACTGGTCGAGCATCCGGGGCCTTACGGCGGCGACGCTCGATCCCCAGGGCGAGCCGGTGATCGCCGTCACCGGCGAACCGGCTCATGTCGAGCGCCGGGTGCGCGAGTTCCTCGAGCGGGAGGCAAGGCGCGACCTTGCGGAGGCGGTGCTCCGCTACACGGCGGGCCTCGGCGTGCCGGCTCGCCGCCTGACCGTGCGCGACACCAAGAGCCGCTGGGGCTCCTGCTCGGCCAAGGGCTGCCTCAGCTTCTCCTGGCGCCTCATCCTCGCGCCCCCCTCGGTGCTCGACTACCTCGCCGCCCACGAGGTCGCGCATCTCAAGGAGATGAACCACTCCCACCGCTTCTGGCGCATGGTGCACAACCTCTGCCCGCACACCGAAGAGGCCGAGCGCTGGCTCAAGCGCCACGGTACGGAGCTGCACCGGTTCGGATGACATTGCCGCCGTTTGCCCCTAGGCAGGCGGCGCTTCTCCGGACCGACGATGCCCCTCCGCCCCGACACGCTCGGCATGACCGTGATGCTGGCGCTGCTTGCGGCCCTCGGCCCCTTGTCGACCGACATGTACCTGCCGTCGCTGCCGGCGATCGCCCGCGAGCTCGGGGCGAGCACGGCCGAGACGCAGCTCACGCTCTCTGCTTTTCTTTTCGGCTTCGCCGTCGGGCAGCTTGTCTACGGGCCGGTCTCCGACAAGGTCGGGCGCCGCCCGGTGCTCCTCGCCGGCCTCGCGATCTTCCTTGCCGCAAGCGCCGCCTGCGCCGCTGCGACCTCGATCGAGCTCCTGACCGGCGCCCGCTTCGTCCAGGCGCTCGGCGCCGCCGGCCCGATCGTGCTCGCCCGCGCCATGGTGCGCGACCTCTACGACGGTCCGCGAGCCGGCCGCGAGCTGTCGCGCATGGGTGCGATCATGGGGCTCGTCCCGGCCTTCGCGCCGATCATCGGCGGCGTCCTGCAAGGCCTGTTCGGCTGGCGCGCGACCTTCGTGGTGACGGCGCTGTGCGGAATCGGGATTGGCGCGGCGGCGCTCGTCGCCTTGCCCGAGACCATGCCGGCCCGCAGCCCCGGCCCGGTCTCCTTCGGGGCGATGCTGAGGAGCTTCGGCGCGCTTTTGAGGCACCCGACCTACCGGATCTATGTGGCGCTTGCGGGCTTGAGCTATGGCGGGCTCTTCGCCTTCATCTCCGGCTCCTCCTTCGTCCTGCAGGGCATCTACGGCCTCTCGGAGCTCGCCTTCGCGCTGTCCTTCGCCTTCTGCGTCATCGGCTACATCAGCGGGACGCTCGTCGCGCAGCGGCTCGTCGGCACGCGCGGGCTCGACGGGGCGATCGCACTCGGCGTGATCTGCCTTGCGGCGGGCGGCCTCGCCATGCTCGGGCTCGTCCTCCTAGGGCTGTCCTGGCCCGTTGCCGTGATCCTGCCGATGACCGTTTACACGGCGGGCGTCGGCCTCACGCTGCCGCCGTCGCAGGCCTCGGCCATGACGCCGTTCCCGGAGCGCGCGGGCGCGGCCTCTTCGCTTCTCGGCATCATGCAGATGGGCTTTGCCGCGCTCGTCGGCATCGCGCTCGGCCACGGGCTCGGAGCCAGGGCCTGGCCGCTCGCTCTGGCGGTCGCGGCGAGCGGCACGTCCGCCTTCGTGCTGTTCGTCCTGACCCGCGCCGCGCGTCGGATCTAAGAGCATCATCCCGAAAGCGGGAACCGGTTTCCCCGCTTTAGTTGCCGAAAAGCCGGCTCAGAAGGCCGCGGTCCTGGGCGGTCGGCCCGAGCCAGCCGCTTTCCGCCGGCCGCCCTCCGGATGAGCGCTCCGACAGCCGAAGCCCGGGATCGGGGCTCGGCGCAGCAGCGACTGCCGGCTCCCGCCGGGCCGCGCCGCCCGGCAGCGGCACCGGGCGCTGCGCCGCAAGCGCAATCTTCATGAAGCGGGCCCAGGTTTCGACCGGCAGATTGCCGCCCGAGGCGCGCTTCGTCGGCTCGCCGTCGTCGTTGCCGAACCACACGCCCGCGACGAGCGTCGCCGTGTAGCCCACGAACCAGGCGTCGCGGAAATCCTGGCTGGTTCCGGTCTTGCCCGCCGTCTCCCAGCCGGGGATCGCGCCGGCGCGCGCGGTGCCGGACACCAAGGTCTCGCGCATCATGGCGTTCATCGCCGCGACGGCATTCGGCTCGACAACCTGCCCGATCCCGCCCTCGGCGCGGCTGTAGATCACCTTCCCGGCGCCCGTCTTCACCTGCGAGATCACATAGGGGATGACGCCACGACCGGCATTGGCGAAGGCCGCATAGGCCCCGACGAGCTCCAGCGGCGTCACCTCCGAGGTGCCGAGCGCGATCGAGGCGTTGGCCTGCAGCGGCGAGGCGATGCCGAGCCGCCGCGCGGTCTGCGCCACGGTCTTCGGGCCGACCTCCATCGCAAGCCGGGCCGAAACCGTATTGAGCGATAGCGCAAGCGCGTCGCGCAGGGTGACGGGCCCGCGATAGTCGCGGGTGTAGTTCTCGGGCGCCCAGCCGCGGATCGAGACCGGGGCGTCCTCGCGTACCGTGTCGGGCGTGAGCCCGCGCTCGATCGCTGCGAGAAAGACGAAGGGCTTGAAGGCCGAGCCGGGCTGACGCTTCGCGGTCGTCGCGCGGTTGAACTGGCTTTCGGCGTAGTTGCGACCGCCGACCAGCGCCTTGACGGCGCCGTCCGGGCGCATGGCGACGAGCGCGCCCTGGCCGACGTTGAAGCGCTGGCCCTTGGCCGTGAGCTCGTCGACGATCGCCCGCTCGGCCGCGCTCTGCAGCGCCGGATCGATCGTGGTCACGACCGCGATGTCGCTGTCGACTGTGCCGACGAAATCGTCGAGGACGTCCATGACCCAGTCGGCGGCGTAGTTCGCCGTGCCGGCGCCTTGCGGCCGCACCGCCTTCGCCGGGTGGGCCAAGGCCGTTCTGATCTCGGCCTCCTTGGCGAGGCCGGTGTCGCGCATCGCAGCGAGCACCAATGCCGCCCGCGCCCGCGCGGCATCCGGATTGCGGTTCGGGGCGAGGCGCGAGGGCGCCTGGACGAGGCCGGCGAGCACCGCCGCCTCGGCGAGGGACACCTCGCGCGCGGGCTTCGAGAAATAGCGCTGCGCCGCCGCCTCGACGCCATAGGCGCCGGCGCCGAAATAGACGCGGTTCAGGTAGAGCTCGAGAAGCTGATCCTTCGAGTAGTTGCGCTCGAGCCAGAAGGCGAGGATCGCCTCCTGGATCTTGCGGGAGGCCGTGCGCTCCTGCGTCAGGAACAGGTTCTTGGCGAGCTGCTGGGTCAGGGTCGATCCGCCCTGCGCCACGCCGCGCGAGGTCAGGTTGCGCACGACCGCGCGCGCGACGCCGACCGGGTCGACGCCGAAATGCTCGTGGAAGCGCCGGTCCTCGATCGCGATGAAGGCTTTCGGCAGATGCGGCGGCAGCTCTTTCAGCGATACCGTGCGCCCGCCGGTCTCGCCGCGGTTGGCGAGAAGCGTTCCGTCGGATGCGAGGATCGCGATATTGGGCGGGCGCTTCGGCACCGCGAGCTGGTCGATCGGCGGCAGCTGCGCCGCGTGATAGGCGATGAGACCCGAGAACGCGATCACCGCCCAGATGCCAAGGACGATGACGCCGTAGACGAGGCGGCCGAGGATCGAGCGCCGCTTCCCGCGCGGAGCCTTGCCCCTGGCCTTTCGGGCGTTTGCGCCGCGCCGCGGCTGTGCCATGTCTCCCCCGGCCCGATCCTCGCGCGACAGGCGCAAGTGCAGCGCGGATACGTCCGCGCGCGCGTCGAACACCGGTTCGCGCCGGGAGCGGCCCTCCGCCATTCGAAATCCCCACCGGCCTTTGAGCGCCGGTTCACCCGGCCTTCGAAGGCCCGAGGGGCAGGCTAAATATGGCCGTTTAAGGGGGGGTTAAGGATTGTCATTCCGGGGGCTTCACGCAGCGAAGAGCCCGGAACCCATGAATGCCGCTCGCGCAGCCGGCACGCCGCTGCATTCTCCTGCACCGGCGGTGTGCATGGCGGGCTCGCGCCTTTGGCGCGCCCCGGAATGACAGCTACGGCACCTCCGCATTTTCCTCAGGCAGCGTGGATCGTCGGTATGCCGCTCACGTCGACGTCGCGCTCGGCGTGCCAGGCGTCGTAGGCCGCCTGCATCCTGATCCACACGCCGGCGCCGTCACCGAATAGCTTTCCGAGCCGAACCGCTACCGCCGGAGAGACCGGCTTCTTCTCCTCGAGGATATCGTAGAGGTGCTGGCGCGAAATGCCGAGCAGGCGAGCAATCTCGGCCTTCGGCCGCCCCACGGCTGGAATGATCTCATCGCGCAGAAGCTCGCCTGGGTGCGCCGGACAGCGGCGCGGATCGCGGCGGGCGGGTATCTCAGCCATTGCTCTTGCCTTCTCAATGGTACTGCTCGAAGTCGACACGCACAGCGTCGCCGTCTTCGAATTCAAAGGTGAGGCACCACGGGCCATTGACGTGAACGCTGTACCGCGTGGGGCTGAAACCGTTCAGCGCATGGAAGTTGAACCCCGGCAGGTTCATGTCATCGGGTCGCTCCGACGCATCTAGGCGATCGAGGCGCACCAGTATCCGGCGGTGCATCTTCGAGTCGATCCGAGGCGTCCTCCCGGTGCTCCAGAGATCAGCGAGAGGCTTGCTCCGGAACGTCTTGATCATATGGAATTGTAAGCAGATCGCTGACGGGTGTCAACGAATGCTTGCCTATTCCGCTCACGCCGCCACCCTCCCGCGCGGATGGTCGGCGGCCATCGCGCGCACGCGCTCGAGATCCTCGACGAACTGCCGGTAGGCGAGGGCCTTGGCGTCCTCGTCGGGCAGGCGCAAGAGATAGGAGGGGTGGACGCTGATGTAGCCGTCGTAGCCGTCCGGGAAATGCGCGGGGCCGCGGGCGCGGATGATCGGGATGTTCTTGCCCGTCATGGCGAGCACCGCGGTGCCGCCGAGCGCCACCACCAATTTCGGCCGGATGAGCTCGAGCTCCTTCTCGAGCCACCAGCGGTAATGCTTGACCTCGCCGGCGGTCGGCTTCTGGTGGATGCGCTTCTTCCCGCGCTGATCGAACTTGAAGTGCTTGACCGCATTGGTGACGTAGACTTGCCTGCGGTCGAGCCCGGCATCGCCGAGCGCCCGGTCGAAGAGCTTTCCGGCCGGGCCGACGAAAGGCCGCCCCTGGAGATCCTCCTGGTCGCCAGGCTGCTCGCCGACGAAGACGATCTCGGCGTCGTCCGGGCCCTCGCCGGCGACCGCCTGCGTTGCGCCCTTCACCAGCGGCTCCGAGGCTTTGAGAAGCTTGTTGAGCTGCGCCAGCGACTTGATCTCGCGGTCGCGCATGGCCTCGAGCGCTTTCTCCGGCGATCGCTTCGTGGGCATGGTCGGCTCCTGCTCCAGCATCGAGGAAACGCGCGAGGCGGCGCTTCGGACGAGGCCCGGCACCGCGGCGGTCTCGGGCAGGTTGCGCCAGTACTTCTTGGGCATATGGGCGCGCATCAGCTCGGGGTTCACGCGGGCCGGGTTGAAGGTGCTCTCGTAATAGCCGCGCCAGCCCGCCTCGAAGCCGTCCGTCTCCGGCGCCTCGGCGCGGGTCGCGGGCGGGCCGAAGCTCAGCGCCGCTCCGTCCCAATGCGCCGAGCCGATAGGCGTCAGGATCGACCAGTCGAGCGCGCGGAAGCGCTCCACGAAGAACGGTGCCGCGGCTTCCAGGATGAAATGCTCCGGCTCGAAGAAGGCGACGTAGCGCTCGGCCTCGCCCTCGACCTGGCGGAAGCGCAGGAAGGCGTGCATCTTGTGGATGTCGCGCCGTACGCTCTTCGCCATCAGCGTCAGGCGGTGGACGAGCGGGTCCGAGGCGATCTCCAGAAGCTCGCGCTCGCCGTGCAGGACGCGCCAGACGAGCCGGTAGAGGAGGGCGTAACGCTCGGGATCGCGGTGGCAAACGGCCGTTTCGATGAGCGCCGCGACCGGGCGGGGGAGGTGGAGGGGTCGCGGGCTTACCTCTCCCAGAGGGAGAGGTCGAGACGGCGGAGCCGTCCGGGTGAGGGGTTGCGCTCCATCCGGACAGACCTTGCCCCTCACCCGGACGCCGCCTTCGGCGTTGCTCGACCTCTCCCCTTGGGAGAGGTGGGACGCGCTCCCGAACAGGCCTGCCTCGCCCCCAATCGACCATATGACCTGATCGGGCGCGACCCCATCCGCGACTAGCGTCCGCACGGCTCGGCGGAAGCCGTCCAAATCGGCCCCTTCCGCGAGAAGAATGGGGCGCATCAGAACAGACTTAGTTGTTGCGGCCGCCCGGCGAGGCGCTCGCGCAGGTCGGAGCGGTCGGTCAGCGCCGTCGGGCGATGGTCAGCCGCGACCAGGAACGGCCGCGCCCGGCGCAGGCTCAAGGTCACGCGGGCGATATCGTCGAGCCTGAGGCGGCGATGCCGGCGCGCCCGCAAGATCCGCTCGACCGCCCGCGCCCCGAGACCGGGCACCCGCAGCAGCATCTCGCGCTCGCCGCTGTTCACGTCGACCGGAAAGCGGTCGCGGTGCTTCAGCGCCCAGGCGAGCTTCGGGTCGATGTCGAGCGGCAGCATGCCGTCTTCGGCCGCGTCCGCGACCTCGTCGATCGAGAAGGCGTAGTTCCGCAGGAGCCAATCGGCTTGGTAGAGGCGGTTCTCGCGCGCGAGCGGCGGCGCCTTGGCCGGCAGCGCCCGGCTCGCGTGGGGGATGGGGCTGAATCCCGAATAGTAGACGCGCTTGAGATCGTAGTTGCGATAGAGCGCCGCGCTTGTGCGCAGCACGGCCTCGTCGGTCGCCTCGTCAGCCCCAACGATGAGCTGCGTCGACTGGCCGGCCGGCGAGAACGTCCGGCCCTCGGCCTTGGCTTCGTCGATGCGCTCGCGCATGCGCCCCATGGCCTGCGCGATCGCCGCGCCGTCCTTCTCCGGCGCGAGCCGCTTCAGGCTTTTCTCGGTCGGCAGCTCAAGATTGATCGACAGCCGGTCCGCCCAGAGCCCCGCCTGCTCGATGAGGTGCGGGCTCGCCTCCGGGATGGTCTTGAGGTGGATGTAGCCTTGAAAGCCGTGTTCGCGCCGCAGCGTCTTCGCCACGAGCAGAAGCTGCTCCATCGTGTAGTCGGCGTTGCGGATGATGCCCGAGGAGAGGAACAGCCCCTCGATGTAGTTGCGCTTGTAGAAGGCGACGGTGAGGCCGACGACCTCCCGGACCGAGAAGCGCGCCCGCGCGACGTTCGAGGAGCGCCGGTTGATGCAGTAGGCGCAGTCGAACAGGCAGTAGTTGGTCAGGAGGATCTTGAGGAGCGAGACGCAGCGTCCGTCCGGCGTATAGGCGTGGCAGATGCCGTTCGAGGTCGAGCCGAGCCCGTCCTTGCCGGCCGACCGCTTCGGCGCGCCGGAAGACGCGCAAGAGACGTCGTATTTCGCGGCATCCGCCAGGATGCGCAGCTTCGTCGCGAGCTTTTCGTCCATGCCGGGGTCCAACGCATTAGTTCGTGTTTTGTTCTAGAGCTCGGGCGCGCCCCGCGCAGCCGGTCAGGAGGTCGCAGCCTTGCGGCGCTGCGGCGGCTCCCCTTAAGCTCGCAAGCACTGGGCCCCGACATCCGCGACGGGCTCCGGCGCCCCGCCGCGGGCGGCGACAAACGGGCAGGGGCTTCCTGGCATGATCCGACGCTTGCTCGACGGCCTCTACCTTGCCGCCGGCTGGCTCGCGGGCCTCTTCCTGATCGCCATCCTTCTCTTGATGCTGGGGCTCTCATTCGGGCGCCAGATCAGCCTCAACATCCCGGCCGGCGACGATTTCGCGTCCTGGTGCATGGCCGCGATGGCCTTCCTTGGGCTCGCCCATACCTTCAGGTCCGGCGAGATGATCCGGGTCGGGCTCCTGATCGACCGGTTCGAAGGCGCCCGGCGCTGGTATTTCGAGATGTTCTCGCTCGTGCTCGGGGTCGGCTTCGTCGGCTTCTTCGCCTGGCACGCGGTGCGGATGACCTATGATTCCTGGCGCTTCAACGACATCTCGCAGGGCGTCGTTGCGGTGCCGCTGTGGATCCCGCAGCTCGGCTTCGCGTGCGGATTGGCAATCCTCTTCATCGCCTTCGCGGACGAGCTCGTGCACGTCGCGCGAGGCGGCACGCCGCGCTACGAGAAGCCGCCGCCGGCCTCCGCCGAGGAGGTGGTGGAGCGCGCGATGCAGAGCGGAGTCTGAGCCGCCATGGACATGGTCCAGATCGCCGTCCTGCTGCTCCTGCTGCTTGCCCTCCTCCTTGCCGGCGGGGTGTGGATCGCGATCGCGCTCACGGCCGTGGGCTGGGTCGGCATGCAGTTCGCCGGAGCGGCGATCCCGGCGGGCTCCGTCCTCGCCACAACGATCTGGGGCAACTCCGCTTCCTGGACGCTCGCCGCGCTGCCGCTGTTCATCTGGATGGGCGAGATCCTGTTCCGCACGCGCCTGTCGGAGGAGATGTTCCGCGGGCTCGCTCCTTGGCTCAACTGGCTGCCGGGACGCCTGATGCATGTGAACGTGCTCGCCTGCGGGCTCTTCGGCTCGGTCTCGGGCTCCTCGGCCGCGACCTGCGCCACCGTCGCCAAGATCGCGCTGCCGGAATTGAAGAAGCGCGGCTACGATGAGAAGTTGAGCCTCGGCTCGCTTGCCGGCGCCGGCACGCTCGGCATCCTGATCCCGCCCTCGATCACCATGGTGGTCTATGCGGTCGCGGCGAACGTCTCGATTATCCAGGTCTTCCTCGCCGGCTTCCTGCCCGGGCTCCTCGTGATGACCCTGTACTCGGGCTACATCGCCGTCTGGCATCTCGCGCACCCGTCGCGCCAGCCGCCGCCCGAGCCGCGCATGAGCTTCGCCGAGAAGCTGCGCGAATCGGCGAACCTCATCCCCTGCCTGCTCTTGATCCTGCTCGTCTTCGCGACGCTCCTGTTCGGCTGGGCGACGGCGACCGAATGCGCGGCCTGGGGCGTGCTCGGCTCCTTCGCGATCGCCTGGTGGTCGGGCTCGCTGTCGTGGGAGGCTTTCTGGCACAGCGTCATGGGGACGACGCGCATCACCTGCATGATCATGCTGATCCTGGCCGGCGCGTCCTTCATGTCGACCTCGATGGCCTATACGGGCATCCCGCTCGCGCTCGCCGCCTGGGTCAACAGCCTCGGCCTTTCCCCCTACGCGCTGATCGCCGCGCTGCTCGTGATGTACATCATCCTCGGCACCGCGCTCGACGGCATCTCGATGATCGTGCTGACGACCGCGGTCGTGCTGCCGATGATCAAGCAGGCGGGGTTCGATCTCGTCTGGTTCGGGATTTTCCTGGTGCTCGTCGTCGAGATGGCCGAGGTCTCGCCGCCGGTCGGCTTCAACCTCTTCGTGCTGCAGACCATGAGCGGCAAGGATTCGAACACGGTGGCGCTCGCAGCTCTTCCGTTCTTCTTCCTGCTCGTCGCCGCGGTCGCCATCATCACGGTATGGCCGCAGATCGTGATGGTGCTCCCCAAGCTGGCTTTTCCCGATTAGTGTCGGGCCCTGGCAAACCACAGGGAGACCTTAGACCGATGAAACCCTTCACCCGCCTCGCTATCGGCCTTGCCGGTGCCCTCGCCCTCGCAATGCCTGCCGCGGCTCAGACCAAATGGAACCTCCCCGCCGCCTATCCGGCCGACAATCCGCACTCCGAGAACCTGGTCCTCTTCGCGAAGGACGTGGCGGAGGCGACCGGCGGCAAGCTGCAGATCCAGGTCCACGCCAACGCCTCGCTGTTCAAGGCGCCGGAGATCAAGCGCGCGGTCCAGACCGGCCAGGCCCAGATGGGCGAGGTGCTGATCTCGCTGCACGAGAACGAGGATCCGATCTACGGGCTCGATGTGGTGCCCTTCCTCGCCACGTCCTTCGAGCAGTCGAAGAAGCTCTGGGAGGTCCAGAAGCCCGTGATCGAGAAGAAGCTCGACGCGCAGGGCATCAAGCTCCTGATGGCGGTGCCATGGGCGCCGCAGGGCATCTACACCAAGAAGGAACTCAATTCGATCGAGGACATGAAGGGCCTGAAATGGCGCGCCTACAACGTCGGCACCACCCGCATCGGCCAGCTCGTCGGCGCGCAGGCGGTGACCATCCAGGCCGCGGAGCTGCCGCAGGCGCTGGCGACGGGCGTCGTCAACTCCTTCATGTCGTCGGGCGGCACCGGATATGACTCGAAGGCCTGGGAGACGCTCACCCACTTCTACGACACCCAGGCCTGGATCCCGAAGGATGTGACCTTCGTCAACAAGGCGGCCTTCGAAAGCCTCGACAAGCCGACCCAGGAGGCGATCCTCAAGGCGGCGAAGGTTGCCGAGGAGCGCGGCTGGAAGATGTGGCAGGAAAAGGCCGGCTGGTACCTCGAGCAGCTCAAGGCCAAGGGCATGAAGGTCCAGCCGCCGAGCCCCGAGCTCGCCGCCGGCTTCCGCAAGATCGGCGAGGAGCTCACTGCCGACTGGCTCAAGAAGGCCGGTGCCGAGGGACAGGCGATCGTCGAGGCATACAAGAAGGCCGCCGCCACCAACTGAGCCACTCGCCCAAGCGCTTGGCTAACCCGGCGCGGCGGAGAGCCGCCGCACCGGGTAACCGGGAGTACGGAACCCGACAGTCGCAAAAACTTGCCCCGCCGTGTTGACAGCCCGGAGGGCCCGGCCTAAATACCGCCCATCGACGCCGCCGCTGACGCGTGACGGCGCCAAACGCTTCCTCGGAATTGCCGGGCCTTGATCGCCCGACCTCGGTCGGATCAAAGCTCTGTCTCTGGAGAGGCGCCGCATCTGCGGATGCGGGATCGCCGGAGCTAGCGAAAGTTAATCTCCGGCGTTGACAAAGGAAACGGGTGGGGCCATATCAGCCTCATCACGGCGCCACGGCCAAAACGGTCCGGCGCCGCCGCTTCCTGGAACATCCTGCCCTCTTAGGCCGACTTCGGTCGGGGGCTGAATGTTCTCGGAAGCCGCATCGTTCGATGCTGCTCTTTGACAAGTGAAGAAAGAAAGAGAAACGTAGGCGGCGGAGTCCTTGCGGACTGCCGGTTCCTCGGAACCGACGGTCGATCAAGACTTCGGCGGTACTACGTTTTGGAGCTCACATAGGCTTTGCGGAAACGCTAAGTCGAGTGTGACCTCCGTCAATGACGTAGTGATCAGCCGAGATCAAATCTCCAACTTGAGAGTTTGATCCTGGCTCAGAGCGAACGCTGGCGGCAGGCTTAACACATGCAAGTCGAACGGGCACCTTCGGGTGTCAGTGGCAGACGGGTGAGTAACACGTGGGAACGTGCCCTTTGGTTCGGAACAACTCCGGGAAACTGGAGCTAATACCGGATAAGCCCTTCGGGGGAAAGATTT
>JAQSWQ010000023.1 GCA_029266525.1 Microvirga sp. | reverse complement strand
CTCGAGAAGAGTCCCGCCCGTCCCCTCGGACCGCGTGTTCCTCAGCCGACCACCCGGACCGGGCATGCGTTCCCGGCGCGGGCACCGGCCCCGCCCCACCACGACGCCTCATGAGCGCGCCCCTCGGGTGGACGGGACGGGCGGAGACTAGGACGAAGTTCCGCGGGCTGTCAAGGATTATTTTCAGAGCACTCCCGCAGAGAGTACGTGCGCGCGACGTGCACACGAACACCGCCAAAGGCGTGTTCTCGATCTTCAAACGCGAGATGAAGGGCATCTATCAGCATTGCTCGGAGAAGCACCTGCACCGCTATCTCGCCGAGTACGAGCTCCGGTACAATCACCGGGTCGCGCTCGAGCACAACGACATTGACCGAACTCTAGCCGCCGTCCGCGCATCCGAAGGCAAGCGGCTCACCTATAAACAACCTCGTGAAGCCAAGATTCCGTTCTGAGGCCAAGCGCTTCGTACGCTGGCGAAAGAAGCGGTCTAAGAGGAAGGTTTCGCGGCCTTCCTCGCGCTGCCCTTTGACTCGCGCCGCTTTGTGGTGCGATTCTTCATCGGCTTGGCGGCGTGTTGAGCGCCGCCTTCACCAGCGCCTCAAAGCGGCGTTGCGTCTCTTCGAGAGAAAACTCTTCGGCTGCTTGTCGCGCAGGTCGTACCGTGTCCGACGCCTCAAACGAAGCTGACAAATTATATAAAGCTGTCGGACAAATAACATCCGATTGGGCGCAGATCGAGGATACATTGTTCGGCCTCTTCGTGGTCGCGATCACTGGCAAGTGGCTTGTTGGCGATCTGCGTCCATATCGTGCAGCGTTCTTCAGCATTTCCTCATACGAGCCGAAGATAAGGATGATTAATGCCGCGCTTCGGGCTCGATATGTCGAGAAGCCCAGCATAGTGAAAGAATGGGACGGCTTAAAGTCACGACTCAATACCGCCAGCGGCAACCGTAATCAGGTTGCTCACTTAGTGGTGATGAATGTCAAACTACCGCCGCTCGATGACGGCAAGCCAGTGGTTCAGATACTTGCGCGGCCTATGTGTAAAAGCACTCACGCCGTAAAGGTCATGCATCCAGATTACTACCTTGAGGGCGCGTTGGATGTAAATGAGCTTGCTAAACTTCACAAGGCCTGGGGCTCATTGTCCGCTGACCTGATGCATTTCGCGATGCGCATCGAGGATATCTCGGAAAATAATTCGCAAAATACGCCTTCGTAATACACGCTCCCCTAGTGTGTTTGTGATTTTGGGTGACTTCAAGAGAACAGGTGGTCACCCGAATCGTTGCGGGCTGAACGGCGCAAGATCGACGCTCGGCGGCTTTCCGGAGAGGAGTTCCGCCACGAGCTTGCCGGTCATCGGGGCGCCCGCCATGCCGACATGGCCGTGGCCGAAGGCGTAGACCACGTCGGGCGAGCGGCGCGAGCGGCCGATCGCGGGGAGCGAATCGGGCAGGCTCGGACGGTGGCCCATCCAGGTCGAGACGCGCTCGTCGGCGTAAGCTTCCTGGAGCGCCGGGTACATGCGCCGGACGTGGCGCAGCAGCACCCGCGCGCGTTCCCAATTCGGCGGCGCCTTCAAGCCTGCGAGCTCGACCGTGCCGGCGATGCGGATGCCGAGCTCCATCGGGGTCGCCACGAACTTGCCCTCGGCGTCGGCCACCGGGATGCGCGGCACGACCTCCGGATCGCGGATCATCAGGTGGTAGCCGCGCTCGGTCTCGAGCGGCATGCGATCGCCGAGCCCGGCCGCGAGCGTCTTCGACCAGATGCCGGCCGTCACGGCCGCGCCCTCGACCGCAATCGTGCCGCTCTCCGTGCGGACGCCTTTCAGGCGCTCGCCGTCGAGCTCGAAGGCGATGGCGCGCGTCCGCTCGATCCTGCCGCCGTTGCGCACGAAGGCCTCGGCGAGGCTGTTGACGAGCCGGTGCGGGTTCACGGTGTGCCCGTTCTCGCGCACGAGCACGCCCTTGACGTAGTCGCGCGACAGGTTCGGATCGAGCTGGCGCAGCTCGTCGGCCTCGAACTCGTCCCACTCGACGCCGTTCTCGCGCCTGAGCTGCCAGGCGAGGCTCTCCTTTCGCCAGCTCTCTTGCGAGCGATAGACGAAGAGGTGCCCGTGCTTCTTCACGAGGTCCTCGGCGCCGGCGTCCTTTAGAAGCGGCGCGAGCGTCGCGAGCGATGGTCCGAGGATGCTGCGCAGCGCCTTCGCTTGCGCCCGCACCTTCCCGGGCGTGCCGGCGCGGATGAAGCGGATCAGCCAGGGCGCGAGCGCCGGCAGATAGGCCCAGCGGATCACTAGCGGGCCCATCGGGTCGATCAGCCATTGCGGCACGTTCTTGATCGTGCCCGGCATCGACATCGGGACCACCGAGGAGCCGTTGAGGCAGCCGGCATTGCCGAAGGACGTGCCCTCGCCGGGATTGCCGGGCTCGATCAGGACGACCTCATGCCCCTCGCGCTGAAGGAAGCTCGCGGCGGCGACGCCGATCATGCCGGCGCCGATCACGCCGATCCTCCTGGACCCTTCGGCCATTTGTCCGCCCCCCGCTTGTCGCTCGCTTCGCTCCTGTCCCATAGTCGGCCAAAGCGGCCAGGGAAACATGCCTTCGATGCGGCTCTTCACCCTCCAGGATGTCTGGGCGGGCGCCCTCCTCGCGGCCTTCGGCATCGCCGCGCTGATCTTCGGCGCCGATCTCCCGATGGGCACGGCCCGGCGGATGGGGCCGGGCTACATGCCCTACGGGCTCGCCTGGCTCCTCGTCCTCGTCGGCGCCTTGGTCGCCTCCCGCGCGGCGTTCGCCGCGGGCGCGGCCGTCGAGCGCATGCGCCTTCGCCCGTTCATCGGCGTGCTCGGAGGCGGCGTCGCCTTCGCGCTCCTGATCGACCGCGCCGGCATCCTCGTCGCCGCGATGGGCGCGATCCTCGGCGCCGCGCTCGCCGATCGAACCAGCCGCTGGCACGAGGTTGCGTCGCTCGCCATGCTCGCCATGGCGTTCTGCGCCATCGTCTTCGTCAAGCTCCTTGGGCTCAACATCCCGCTCTGGGTCCGCTGATCGTGGACCTGTTCGGAAACCTCGCGCTCGGCTTTTCGGTCGCGGTCACGCCGACGAACCTGTTGTTCTGCCTCCTCGGCGCGCTTGTCGGCACCCTGATCGGCGTGCTGCCGGGCATCGGGCCTCTCGCCACGATCTCGATGCTCTTGCCTCTGACCTATCATTTCGCGCCGGTCACGGCGCTGATCATGCTCGCCGGCATCTATTACGGCGCGCAGTACGGCGGCTCGACCACCGCCATCCTGGTCAAGCTTCCGGGCGAGACCTCCTCCGTGGTGACCACGCTCGACGGCCACCAGATGGCCTTGCAGGGGCGCGCCGGGGCGGCGCTGGCGATTGCGGCGCTCGGATCCTTCTTCGCGGGCTCGGTCGCGACGCTGTTCATCGCGCTTGCCTCGCCGCCGCTCGCCCGGCTCGGGCTGCAGTTCCAGGCGCCGGAATATTTTGCGCTGATGGCGCTCGGGCTGGTCGGCGCGGTGGTGCTGGCGCACGGCGCCATCGACAAGGCGATCGGCGTGACCCTGCTCGGCCTGCTCCTCGGCCTCATCGGCTCCGACGTGAACTCCGGGACCGAGCGCTTCACCTTCGGCGTGCCCCAGCTCGCGGACGGGATCGGCTTCGTGGTGATCGCCATGGGGCTGTTCGGGGTCGCCGACATCCTCGTCAACCTCGAGAAGAGCGAGATGCCGCGCCTCGCCGCCGTGATCGGGCGGCTTTGGCCCTCGCGGGAGGAGTTCCGGCAGGCCGCGCCGGCCTCGGTGCGGGGCACGGTGCTCGGCTCGCTGCTCGGCGTGCTGCCCGGCGGCAGCGCGGCGCTCGCCGCCTTCTCGTCCTACGCGCTGGAGAAAAAGATCGCCCGCGAGCCCGAGCGCTTCGGCCGCGGCGCCATCGAGGGCGTCGCCGGCCCGGAGAGCGCCAACAATGCCGGCGCACAGGCCTCGTTCATCCCGATGCTGACATTGGGCATCCCGGCGAACGCCCTCATGGCGCTGATGATGGGAGCGATGCAGATCTTCGGCGTGGCGCCGAGCCCGCGCTTCATCGCCGAGCAGCCGGCGCTGTTCTGGGGTGTGGTGTGCAGCATGTGGATCGGCAATCTCATGCTGCTCGTCATCAACCTGCCGCTGATCGGGCTCTGGGTGCAGATGCTGCGCCTGCCCTATCGCCTGCTGCACCCGACCATCCTGCTCCTATGCTGCATCGGCGTGTATTCGCTGAACTCCTCGGCGATCGAGGTCATGTTCATGCTGGTCTTCGGGGCGCTCGGCTACCTCCTCCTGAAGTTCGGCTGCGAGCCGGCCCCGCTGCTGCTCGGCTTCGTGCTCGGGCCCCTCATGGAGGAGAACCTGCGCCGGGCCCTGCTTGTGAGCCGCGGCAACCCATGGGTCTTCCTCGAGCGCCCGATCTCGGCGGCGCTGCTTGCCGCCGCGGCGCTCTTGCTCATCGCGGTCATCCTGCCATCATTCCGCAGGACCCGGGCCCAGGCCTTCCAGGAGTAGAGAATCGACATGTCGCCAAGCACCATCATCACCGCTGTGATACTCGCTGCCGCGTCGCTCTCCGGGGCTGCCGCCCAGGACTGGCCGAAGGAGCGGCCGATCCAGATCTTCGGCGGCTTCCCGACCGGCGCCGGCACCGACATCTTCGCCCGCATGCTGGCCGAACCCTTGGGCAAAGCGCTCGGCCAAACCATCGTGGTCGACAGCCGCACGGGGGCGGGCGGCAACATCGGCTCGGAGTTCGTCGCGCGCGCAAAGCCCGACGGCTACACCTTCCTCATCGGCACCGCCGGCACGCACGCAATCAATGCGACGCTGTACAAGCAGCTCAACTTCGACGTGATGAAGGATTTCGAGCACGTCGCGCTCCTCGTCGACGTGCCGAACGTGCTGATCGTCAACCCCAAGGTCCTGCCCGACATCAAGAGCTGCTCCGACCTCCTCGCCGCAGCGAAGAAGGAACCCGGCAAGCTCAACTACGCCTCGACCGGGAACGGCGCCTCAGGCCATCTTGCCGGCGCCCAGTTCGCGCAAGCCGCCGGAATCGACATCGTGCATGTGCCCTACCGCGGAACGCCGCCGGCCATGAACGCCATGATGTCGGGCGAGGCGCAGCTGATGTTCCAGCAGTCGATCCCGATCATGGCGCAGCTGCGCGCCGGCACCTTCCGCCCGCTCGGCATCACGACGGCGCAGAAGGTCGCAGCCCTGCCGGAGGTGCCGCCGGTGGCAGAAGCCTGCAATTTGCCGGGCTGGGAGAGCACGACCTGGTACGCGCTGTTCGCGCCCAAGGGCACGCCCGAGCCGGTCGTGCGGCGCATGAACGAGGAGGTGAACAGGATCCTGCGCGAGCCCGAGTTCGATCGCAAGATCAAGGATATGGGCCTCGTGCCGCTGCCCTCGTCGATCGAGGAGTTCAAGAAGGTGCACGCCGCCGACATCGAGAAATGGCGCGACCGGGTGCGGAAGTCGGGCGCCCAGGTCGATTGATCAGCCCCGCCAACGCTGGAGGTTCGCGGCGACGAATTCGTCGTCGGTCCATTCCGGATAGGTGGCGTAGAGGCGGTCGATGCCTTCGGCCTGGCCGGGGCTCAGCGTCTCGTGCGGGTCGAGGCAGTGGATCGAGGTCATGAGCCCCTGTCGGCGCAGGATCTCGTGGCAGCCCGGGATGCAGCCGGCGAAGTTGTTCGCCACGTCGAAGATCACGCTGTTGCAGTCGGTGACGAAGCCGTCGAGCGCGAGGATCTCGGGCGGGATCGGGCCGGCCGCGACGGCGCGGTGGAGACGCTCGAGGAGGGCGACCGCGCCCTTCACCCACACGCTCCAATGGCCCAAGAGCCCGCCCTTGAAGCGCAGCACCACCTCGCGCTTAGCCGTGCGGACCGCGAAGGGCGTGACGAGGTCCGAGACGATGTGGTCGTCGTTGCCGGTGTAGAGCGTGACGCGGTCCTCGGCGCCCGCCGCGGCGACGCCGAAGGCGACGTCGAGCGTGCCGTAGCGGTTGAACGGCGCAACCTTGATCGCGACCACGTTCTCGATCGCGGCAAAGCGCGTCCAGAAGGCGCGCGAGAGCGGGATGCCGCCGACCGCCGGCTGGAGATAGAAGCCGATCAGCGGCATCTCGGCCGCAACCGCGCGACAGTGCTCCACGAGCTCGTCCTCGGCGGCGCCCTTCATGGCGGCGAGCGAAAGGAGCACGGCGTGATAGCCGAGAGCGCGGGCGGTGCGCGCCTCCTCCACGGCCTGCGCGGTGCGCCCGATCGCGCCGGCGATCATGACGAGCGGCCGGTCGGTCCAGGCTTTCGCAGTCTCGGCCGCGAGCTCGAGCACGGGCCGGTACAGCCCGACCTCGCGGATCGCGAACTGGGTCGAATGCACCCCGACCGCGAGCCCGCCCGCGCCAGCGTCGATGTAGTAGCGGGTCAGCGCGCGTTGCGAGGCGCGGTCGAGCTCGCGCTTCGGATCGAGCGCGAGCGGATGGGCCGGGATCGCGACGCCCTTACGGAGCTGCGCGCGCACTGCCTCGGGCAGATCAGACCAATGCGGGGCGTTCGACATGATGGTTCGTGGTTAGCGAGCGGGTCTTGGCATGGGGCGGCGGAAAGGTAATGCAGCCGCCCCGACGCCGGTACGAAGCTCAGGCCGCCACCGGCTCGATCGCGGCCAGCTCCTCGGCCATCTTCGGCTCGAGGGTGCGCAGCTCGTACTCGCGCTGGAGGTTGAGCCAGAAGTCGGGGCCGTTGCCGAAAAACTTGCCGAGGCGTAGCGCCATCGCCGGAGTCACCGGCTGCTTCTGGTCGAGAATGTCGTAGAGGGTCTGACGGGAGATTCCGAGCCGCCGCGCGATCTCGGCTTTCGGGAGATCGAGGGCTGGAAGCGTTATATCGCGCAGAAACTCGCCAGGGTGCATTGGCGCAAGGCCCTTCAGAAGCGGGTTGCCGGCCATCAGTGGTAATCCTCCAGATCGACGTCGACGGCGTCGTTGCCGTCCCAACGGAAGGTGATCCGCCAGTTGCCGCTCGCGTCTACGGCGAACGTACCCTTCCGCTCGCCCTTAAGACCGTGGAACCGGAGCCCGGGGCTGTTCATGTTCTCAGGGTGCCGAGCGACCTCCAAGGCCAGTAGGATCTGGCGAACGCGCCCGACGTTCGGGACGCCGAGCTTTCGCGCATTGCCCGTCTCGGCAAACAGACGAAGCGCCTTGCTCCTGAACGAGCGGATCACGTCATGTAAGGTACCGGCTTACGAACGCCTGTCAATCTCAGCGCTTGCTTGTTCGGCAGGCGCGAGACCGCGAACCGCCCAGAGGTCGGGTCTGCAAGAGATCATCCGAGCTCGGGTCCGGCGAGGGCGAAGATGTGCTTCGGATCGGCAAGGCCCGGCGGCGGCGCGCCGAGAGTCATGCGCGTGAAACCGCGCTGGCGCACGGCGCCGGCCCGGTCGAGCCAGGCCCGCAGGGCGGCATGCGCATCCGGCACGTCGATCATCGCCGGGCCGTTCACCCGCGACATCGCGCGGCTCAGCAACGCGAGCGCTACCTCTTCGCTCGCAGCCACAACCGGCCCGATTTGAAATGCTGTCCGCCCCGGGCGGCCGAGCGCGTAGCCGAGGAGGCGCCCCTCTGTCTCGACAAGGAACGCCGCATCCGGCGCCTGGTCGAGGAGATAGGCCAGCACGGCCCGCCGCCGCATTCCGCTGCGAGCCTCGTCGAAAGTCGCGACAGCCGGCAGGTCCACCGGCATGAGCCGCCGAACCGTGCAGCCGCGGGGCGGCTCCGCCGTGATGCGCGGGTCAAGCCGCAGGCGCCAGATGGCATAGACGTCCTGGAAGCCGAGCGGCAGATAGACGGGGCGGCCGAGCTCGGTGGCGTCGAGCCCGGCGATGCGGCCGGCGTCGCGCACCATGTCGATCGCTTGCCGCAGCAGCCGCGTTCCGATGCCGCGGCGACGCGCATCCTTCGCCACCAGCACCATGCTGATCCAGGCGAGCCGCTCGCCCAAGGGCAGCGCCAGAGCGCTGCCGACCCAGCGCGCGCCTTCCCGCACGCCGATGCCGCGCCCCTCGCTCAGCATGAAGCGCCAATCCTCGGCGGTCTGGTTCCAGCCGGCCTCGGCCGAGAGAGGCAGCGCGCCTTCGGCGTCGGCTTCCGTCAGCGGCTCCTCGACGAGCGCCTCAATAGCGGCCATCCCGCACCTCGTAATGGGTCGGCTTGCCGAGGCTCTCGCGGTCACGCATGATCCAGTCGGCCGTCCATTCGATCATCTTCGCCAGGGGCACGCGCGGCGGGCCGAACTCGGCGATCATGCGCGTGGCGTTGTTGAGCCAGCCCGTCGCAGCCTCCGTGCCGACGATAGCTGGTGCCTTGCCCATGAGCCGCCCGAACTCGCCGGCGAGCCAGCGCACCGAGATCGTCTCCGGCCCGGTGACGTTGATCGGGCTCGTCGGCGTCGTCGTGTGCGCCAGGCAACGCAGCGCAGCCTCATTGGCGTCACCCTGCCAGATCACGTTGACGTGGCCCATGGCGACGTCGATCTCCTCTCCCGCCCAGACCTTTCGGGCGATGTCGTGCAGGACGCCGTAGCGCATGTCGATCGCGTAGTTCAGCCGGAAGATCCGCCCCGGCGTGCCGTGCTGGGCCGAGAAGTAGGAGAACATGCGCTCGCGGCCCACGCAGGAATTGGCGTAGTCGCCGGACGGGGGCACCGTGGGGTCATCTTCCGTGGCGCCGCCAGACTCGACGGGCACAAACGGGTACACGCAGCCGGTCGAGAAGGCGACGATGCGCGCGCTCTTGTAGACCTCGGCCACGATCGCCGGCACGTGCACGTTCATGGCCCAGGTCAGCGGCTCGTTGCCGGTCGCGCCGAACTTCATGCCGGCCATGAAGATGACGTTGGGCGCGCGCGGCAGCCTCTCGACAGCGGCGCGGTCGAGGAGGTCGCAGGCAAGCGTCTCGACGCCGGCCCTGTCGAGCTTGCGCCGCTCCGCGACGTCCGAAAAACGCGCGACGCCGATCACGCCGCGCTCCGGGGCGGCGCGCTTCGCCATTCGGGCCAAGGTCGGGCCCATCTTGCCGGCGACGCCGAGGATGAGGATGTCGCCGGGGGCGCGCGCGAGGTCCTCGACGAGCGCCGGCGTGGGCTCGGTCATGAAGGCCTCGAGCGCCGCGACGGATTCGAACCTCTCGGGGAGCATTTCGCCGCTCATTCTCCGGCCGCGAGCGCGCGCCCGATCGGCTCGCGCGGCGCCGCCGGCATCGGGCGCATGGAGGAGAAGTCGAGCGGCGCCGCGGCCGCGAAGCCGGGGCAGTCAAGCGAGCCAATCGAAAGACGCCCCGCCTCGATGCGCAGCCGCGCCGGGCCGCCGCCGCGCTTCTCGTAAAGGTCCGGATGCGCGGCGGCGAAGGCCGCCTGCTCGCTTTCCGGCGCGAACGACATCCCATCAATGAAGTGATGGCCGTTGCGCTCGACATGGGTGAGGCCGAGGAGCGAGACGAGGCAGAGGTCCTGCTGCACGCTCACGCCGGCCCAAGTCGTGAGGTCCTCGGCCGACATGAAGTAGCGCGGCGTGCCGGTCTCAGCATTGAGCTTCGCGACGCGCGCGGCGTTGAGGATCGACTTGTAGAACCCCTTGCAGTTCTTGCTCGACACGCCGGTGTAGCCGAGCGCGAGCGCGGCCGGAAAGGACGACAGCTCGCCGTCCGACTCGTCGATCTCGAGCGGCTTATCGTCGGCAAGCGGGCGGACGGAGCGGGAGAGCGCCACCTGCCGCTTGATCGGCTGCTCGATGAAGAGGATCGAGGAGACGAGCCGCGCCAGCGCCGGTGTTTCGCGCATGCGCCGCCACAGCTCCGCGATGCCTTCGACGCTCTCGTACTGCTCGTTGCCGTCGAGCGTCGCGCGGTACTCGGGCAAGTCGCGGTCGAGCACGGAGGCAATACGCGTGAGCCGGGCGAGATCGGCCGCAACATCCCCGCCGACCTTCAGCTTGTAATAGCGCCCGCGATAGCAGCGCACGACCTCCTCGAGCGTCTCGGGCAGGCCGTCGTTCACGCGCTCCTCGGGCTTCTGGTCCTCCGCCGTGATCGGATCGACGAGCCCGACCGTGTGGCGCACCTCGATCGAAGGCGCCATGCGCAAGCCGCCGAGGAATGCGGCAATGTCGAAGCCGGCGAGGTCCGGCGTGAGATCGGTCGCGCCGATGCCGAGGAGGTTCTGCGAGACCATCTGCGGGAAGGAGCGGCCGGTAGTCCGTCCAAGCGCATCGGCGATGGCCCGGTCGAGGAGGGCGGGGCCGTAAGAAGCAACGAGCGGGTTGAGGTCGAGCGCGGCGCAGCGCGCCTGCTGCTCGCGGTAGGTGCCGCCGTAGAGCCCGAACGGCGTCTCGAGCCCGCGGGCCTTGTACAGCTCGATCGCGATCGCGAGCGATTGCCGCAGCTGATCGAGATTCTGCTCGTCCGAAAGCGCGAGGTTCTTGTCGAACCATTTCGAGGCCAGCGTCTCGGCGCCGGCGCCGGTCTCGCTACGGCCGTCCGGCAGGGCGATGGTCGCCCGGATCACGGCTTGTGTCGCATGCGTGACCGTGGTGACGCCGAAGCGGAAGGGCAGGCGCAGGCGAACGTCGCGCTCGTAGCGCTCGACTTCGACGAGCCTCAGGCGGGGGGTATCGGTCATGCGAGCGCCTCGAGAATGCCTGCCACATAGCCGATCGCACGCGCGGCGCAGGTCGGGCCGTCCGGGATATAGTCAAAGGGTTCCATGGCGAGCCAGCCGGCGTAGTTGTTGCGCTTCAAGGCGGCGAGTACCGGGGCGAAGCGGTCATCGCCCTGGCCCGGCCCGCGGCGGTTCGAGTCGTTGAGCTGGACATGGGCGACGAGCCCGGTCGGCATCCAGCGCTCGACGAGCGCCGCCACCGGCTCAGCTTCGGCGAGCGCCGCGGCCGAGGTGTCGATCATGGTGCGCAGCGCCGGATTGCCGATGCGCTGGACGATCGCGGCGGCTTCGGCGACGGTGTTGACGAAATCGGTCTCGCGTCGGGCGAGCGGCTCGATGCAATAGGTCACGCCGGCTGCGCGTGCCTCCTCGGCCACCGCCGCCCAGGCCGCTTCGGCGCGTGCGGCCGCGTCCGGATCACTCCCGCTCTGACGCTGCGCCGGCGAGCCGTGCACCAGATAGTCGCCGCCGAGCTCGGCGCAGAGCCCGACGAGCCGCCGCATGACCTCGAGGGTTTGCTGCCGCACGCCGGCGTCCGCGGTGGTGATCGAGAGCCCCTTGGGCGCAACGAGAAGCCAGTGCAGCCCGCTGATCGCGACCCCGGCATCGGCGCAGGCCCGGCGGACCGAAGCGCGCTCGGCGGCCGGCATGCGATAGGTCTCCTCCCCTAGCGTGAAGGGCGCGAGCTCGAGGCCGCGATAGCCGAGCTCGGCCGCGAGCTCGCATTGCCCCTCGAAAGGCAGTTCGCGGACGACCTCGTTGCACAGGGACAGCTTCATGACAGGGGGTGACGGTCCGAGGCTTAGGGGTCCAATTAACCGCCCGGTTACTCCTTGACGAGCCCTCGACCGGCGGACAGTGTTTGGCGCCCATAAACCGGACGGTCAACAGAGCCGAGAGGGAGGAACCATGCGCAAGCTTCTCACCGCCATTGCCGCTGCCGGCCTCGGCTTCATCGCCGGATCGGCGCTCGCCCAGGATTACCCGTGGAAGCCGGACCGTCCGATCACGCTGATCGTGCCCTGGGCAGCCGGCGGCTCGACCGACCAGATGGCCCGCATCGTCGCGAGCGAGCTAGAGTCGGAGCTCAAACAGAAAGTCGTGGTCGTCAACCAGCCCGGCGCGTCAGGCTCCGTCGGCACCAAGGGCGTGCTCGAGGGCGCCAAGGACGGCTATACCTGGGCCGCCGGCGCGGCGGTCGACATCGGCGGCTACAAGGTGCTCGGGCTCCTCGACAGCCAGCTCAAGGACTGGAACCTCTTTTTCGCCGTCGCCAACGTGAATACGGTGTCCGCGAACCCGAACGCGCCCTTCAAGGATTTCGGCCAGTTCCTGGAGGCGCTGAAGAAGGACGGCAAGAACGTGCCGGTCGGGACCGCCGGGCTCTCGTCTGCCGGCCACAACATGATGGAGACGATCCGGAAGGCCGCGCCGGGAGTCGAGTACCGCCACGTCACCTATGACGGCGGCAACCCGGCGGTGCTTTCGACCGTCTCGGGCGAGACGCAGGCCTCGGCCCAGCTCCTCGTCGAGATGTCGGAGTTCATCAAAGGCAAGCGCCTGATCCCTCTCGCCGTGCAGGCCGACAAGCCGGTCACGCTCGAGGGCTACGGCGAGATCCCGCCGGTGACGAAATGGCTGCCGAACATGCCCGCCCCGCTCAACTATTTCGGCATCTGGGTCCCGAAGGGCACGCCGGAGCCGGTCGTGCAGACGATGGATATGATCTGGAAGAAGAAGATCGCGAATTCCGAGCCGCTGAAGAAGTACGCCGCCGCACGCGCCGCCCTGTTCACGCCGATCTCGGGCGCGGAGGCAGAGAAAGAGGCGACGAAGATGGTGACCCAGACGGTCTGGCTCTATTTCGACGCCGGCAAGGCCAAGGCCTCGCCCGACACGATCGGCATCGCGCGGCCGCAATAGTGCGCCTGGCTGAGCAACTGCCATGCTCCTCATCCTGAGGTGCGAAGCCGGAAGGGCTAAGCCTCGAGGGACGCACCGTGCCGATGCAGCAGCTCCGGCATTGTGCGTGCTTCGAGGCTCGCCTTCGGCTCGCATCCCAGCATGACGAGATTGTAGGCGGCCCGACTGTCCATGGCCGACGAGCCGCTTCCGCTTTTGCCGCATGAGGAGAGGCTTCCGCCACGCAGCGACCTCTGGGTCGCGGCGGGTTCCCTCACCTTCAGCGCCGCGATCCTGACGCTGACCTTCCGGATGCCGACCTACACGGACCAGGGCGGCCAGATCTACACCGCTCCCGGCCTCGTACCGAGCTTCTACGGCGTGGTGATCGGGCTGTTGAGCCTCTGGCTCGCAGGGCGCGCGCTCCGAGCCGGCGCGCTCAGCGCCGCGGGCAAGGGCGAGCCGCGGGAGACGGGCAACAGCAATGCGCGTTTCGTGCTCGCAGCCGGGCTCGGCTTGATCTTCATCGTCGGGCTGATCGGGCGTATGCCGTTCTGGCTCGCCGCGACCGTCTTCGTGACGGTCTTCGTTGCGGCCTTCGAATGGCAGCCCGGGCTCGCTTCGACGGCGCGGGCGCGCCGCTTCGCCGTTGCGCTCGCGATCGGACTTTGCACCGGCATCCTCGTGACGCTCGTCTTCGAGCGCGTCTTCCTCGTCCGTCTGCCCTGAGACGCGCCGATGCTCGATAGCCTCGGACAGTTCGGCGGCGCGCTTGCCCATCTCCTCAGCGGCTGGGGCGTGCTCAACGTCTTCTGGGCGACGCTGCTCGGCATCATCATCGGCGCGCTGCCGGGGCTGACTGCCACGATGGGCGTCGCGCTGATGACGACGCTCACCTTCACCATGCCGCACGAGCAGGCGATCCTCGTTCTCGTCTGCATCTATGTCGGCGCGATCTACGGCGGCAGCCGCAGCGCCATTCTCCTGAACATCCCGGGCACGCCGGCCTCGGCCTGCTCGACGCTCGACGGCTTCCCGCTCGCCCGCCAGGGCCTCGCCGGACGCGCCATGGGCATCTCGACCTCCGGATCCTGGCTCGGCACGCTGTTCGGCATCCTCTGCGTCGCGGCGCTCACGCCGGTTTTGAGCGAGATTGCGCTCAAGTTCCAAAGCTTCGAGTTCTTCTGGATCGCGGTGTTCGGCATCGTGATCGCCGGCACGCTCGCCGGCGGCGACCCGCTCAAGGGCTATATCGCCGGCTTTCTCGGGCTGTTCATCGCCACGATCGGCCAGGAGCCTTACTACAATTACCAGCGCTTCGCCTTCGGCTCGACCGACATCGCCGGCGGCATCGGGCTGTTGCCCGCCCTCGTCGGCGCCTTCGGCGTCGCCGAGGTGCTGCAGGCCATGCGAGGACCCGCCGTCCAGGCCGTATCAAGCAAGATCGACTCGGTCATCCCGCGCCTTGAGGACGTGTTCAAATACTGGCGTACCATCCTGCGCTCGGGCGCGATCGGCACCTTCATCGGCATCCTGCCCGGCCTCGGCGAGGACACCGCGGCCTGGTCGTCCTACGCGGCGGCAAGGCGCGCCTCGAAGGAGAAGGAGAAATACGGCAAGGGCTCGATCGAGGGCCTGATGGCGGCCGAGACCGGCGAGAGCGCCTGCGTGCCGGGTGCCATCATCCCTGTCCTGACTCTCGCGGTGCCGGGCTCGGCGCCCGCGGCCGTGCTCATGGCCGCGATGCTGATCCACGGGCTCAACCCCGGCCCGAACCTGATGCTGCAGACCCCGGAGTTCTTCTACCAGATCGTGGCGATGCTCCTCATCGCCGACATGGCGAAGCTCTTCTTCGGCCTGACGCTGGTGCGGCCGCTGCTGTGGATCCTGCTCGTGCCGCGCGAGCGCCTGATGCCGGTGGTGTTCGTGCTCTGCGTCGTCGGCGCATACGCCATCACCTCGCGGGTGTTCGATATCTATGTGATGCTGTTCTTCGGCTTCCTCGGCTTTATCCTGCGGGAGCTGAAATTCCCGATGGCGCCGCTCATCCTCGGCCTCGTGCTCGGGGACCTTCTCGAGAAGAACCTCACGCGCGGCCTCGTGCTGTCCGGCGGCAGCATCGCACCGTTCTTCACGCGCCCGGTGAGCGGCGCGATCGCGGCGATCACCATCTTCTCGATCCTATGGTCGATCCCGGGCTTCAGCGGCCGGGTGGCCGGGCTGTTCCGCCGGCGGCCGGCCGGAGGGCAGGCAACCTAACCCAGACGTCTACTGCGCCGCCTCGAGCCGCGTCTCGTCCTCGAGCCCCAGGAAGCCGCCGGACTGGCGCCGCCACAGGCGGGCATAGATGCCGCCGCGGGCGAGGAGCGAGGCATGGGTGCCCTCCTCGACGATGCGCCCGTCCTCCAGCACGATCAGGCGGTCGAGCGCCGCGATGGTCGAGAGCCGGTGCGCGATCGCGACCACGGTCTTGCCCGCCATCAGCGTCGCGAGCGCCTCCTGGATCGCCGCCTCGACTTCGGAATCGAGCGCCGAGGTCGCCTCGTCGAGGATGAGAATCGGCGCGTCCTTGAGGATGACCCGGGCGATGGCGATGCGCTGGCGCTGGCCGCCGGAGAGCTTGACGCCGCGCTCGCCGACATGGGCGTCATAGCCCCGCCTCCCGCGATGGTCCTCGAGCTTCAGGATGAAGTCGTGGGCATGGGCAAGGCGCGCGGCGCGCTCGATCTCCTCCTGCGAGGCGTCGGGCCGCCCGTAGGCGATGTTGTCGCGAATCGAGCGGTGCAGCAGCGAGGTGTCCTGCGTCACGACCGCGATCTGGCGACGCAGCGAATCCTGCGTGACCGTCGCGATATCCTGCCCGTCGATCAGGATGCGGCCACCTTCGAGATCGTGCAGGCGGAGGAGAAGCGAGGCGATGGTCGACTTGCCCGCCCCGCTCGCGCCGACGAGCCCGACCTTCTCGCCCGGCGCGATCGCAAAGCTCAGATCCTCGATCACGCCGTCCTCGCGACCGTAATGGAAGGTGACGTTCCGGAATTCGATCGCTCCGTCGGTGAGCCGCAGCGGCGCCGCGCCGGGCGCGTCGACGATGGCGTGCGGCCGTGCGATCGTCTCCATCGCCTCCTGGATCACCCCGACATTCTCGAACACGCCGCGCACGGTCTGCATCACCCAGCCCGACATCGCCATGATGCGCATGACGAGCGCGAGCCCCGCCGCAGCCTCGCCCGCCGTCATCGCGCCGCGCGACCAGAGCAGAACGGACAGCGCCGCCGTTGAGGACAGGAGCAGGGTGTTCATCACCGACAGGGTCGCGTCGACCGTGGTGATCAGCCGCATCAGGTCGAGGAAGGAGCGCGTCCAGACGTCGAGCGCGCGACGCACCGCCGAGCGCTCCTCCTCGGCGCGAGCGAACAGCTTCACGGTCAGGATATTGGTGTAGCTGTCGACGATCCGCCCGACTGCGACCGAGCGCGCCTCGGCGTTGGCGAGCGATCGCTCCTGCGCGCGCGGCACGAAATGGCGCAGCAGAGCGAGATAGGCGCAGATCCAGGCGGCCATGGGCGCCGCGAGCGTCAGGCTGATCGAGGTGAACAGCCCGAGCGCCGCAAGCGCGAAGATCGCGACGTAGAGAAGCGAGTCGAGGATCGTGACGGCCAGCTCGCGCACGGCCGGGCCGACTTGCGTCACGCGATTGGAGATGCGTCCCGCGAAATCGGCCTGGAAATAGCCGAGCGAGTGTCCGAGGGTGTAGAGGTGCGTGCGCCAGCGGACGAGGTTCGTGGTCTGCGGCACCAGGACCAGATTGCTGACCGCGTCGTTGGCGATGTGAACGGTCGGCCGGAGCACGAGGATGAGCAAGGCGACGAGCGCAAGCTGAAGGCCGTGCTCGGCCAGGAGGCGATTCGGGCTGGACTTGGCGAGGAGATCCACGAACCAGCCGATCAGGAGATAGAGCGAACTCTCGAACACCCCGACGGCGAGCGAGGTGACCAGCAGGACGGCGAGCCAGAACCGGACCGGCCGCAGATAGAACCAAGCGAAGCCGCGCACGGTATCCGGCGGCATCGCGCCTTCCTCGAAGGACGCGAAAGGATCGATCCGACGCTCGAGCCAGTCGTACATCAGCACACTTTCTCACGATGGCCTCGGCCTGCGGCCGTGGCTCGGGGTCGCCCGCGGCCGCCCCGACCTCGGAAGAGCGGCAACGCCTATGCCGCTCCCTTGACGAGCGCGCCATCGCCGCAGGATGACGATGGCGTGATCCGCCTGGCTCTCTACCAGCCCGACATCCCCCAGAACACCGGCACGATGCTGCGCATGGCCGCCTGCCTGGGGTTGGCAGTCGACCTCATCGAGCCGGCTGGCTTCGACGTCTCCGACCGCAACTTCCGCCGTGCCGGGCTCGACTATCTCGACGCGCTCGAGATTGCGCGCCACGCCTCCTGGAGAGCCTTCGAATCCTGGCGCACCGGGCAGGGCCATCGGCTTGTGCTCGCCACCACAAAGGCGGCAGTGCCCTACACCGAGCTCGCCTTCGCCGCGGACGACATCCTTCTGGTTGGGCGCGAATCGGCGGGGGTGCCGGAGGAGGTGCACGCAGGGGCCGACGCCCGCGTCCTGGTTCCGATGCGACCCGGCATGCGCTCGCTCAACGTCGCGGTCGCGGCGGCGATAATCGTCGGGGAGGCGCTGCGGCAGATTTCGCGCTTCGAACCGCGCTTGCGGAACGGAACGTGCGACGGGGCTCAGCCATTGGGTTAGGCTTGTCCGCCGGTCCAAGATGCCCCCGCAAAGCTCCGAACGAAATCGTACCGACTACGACGTCATCATCGTTGGCGGAGGGCCCGCAGGCCTCAACGCGGCGCTGATTCTCGGGCGCTGTCGCCGGCGCGTGCTGCTCGTCGATTCCGGCAATCCGCGCAATGCCGTCTCGCAGGCGATGCATGGATTCCTGACACGCGACGGCGAGAACCCACTGGAGGTCCGGCGCATCGCCCGCGAGCAGCTTCGGCCATACGAGACCGTAGAGATCCGTGACGGCGAGATCTGCGAGGGCCGATGCCACGGCGACTGGTTCGAGCTGCGGGAGGCGGACGGGAAATGGCTCTCCACCCGCAAGCTCCTGCTCGCCACAGGCCTCCTCGACGACATTCCCGACATTCCGGGCTTCGCCGAGCTCTACGGGCGCGGCGTCTACAACTGCCCCTATTGCGACGGCTGGGAGCACCGCGACCGGCCGATCGCGGTCTACGGCCCGGGCGAGCGCTGCGTCGGGCTTGCGCTCGAGATGACCCTGTGGAGCCGCAACCTCGTCCTGCTCACAGACGGGCCGGCCGAGCTCTCCGACGAGAACCGTGCCCGGCTCGCTGGCGAGGGCATTCGGATCGTCGAGGACAAGCTCGCCGGGCTTGACGGCGCCGCGTCGCTCGAGCGCATCCGCTTCGAGACGCGCGAGCCGATCGAGCGCGAGGCGATCTTCCTGAATTACGGCGAGCGCGAGGGCTCGCAGCTTTCGCGCATGCTCGGCTGCGAGATCACGTCGCAAGGCACGGTCGAGACGCGCTCCTACGAGCGCACCAACGTGCCGGGGCTTTACGTCGCCGGCGACGCCTCGCGCCGTGTGCAGTTCGCGATCGTCGCGGCGGGAGAGGGCGCACTGGCGGCCTTCTCGATCAACAACGAGATGCTGAAGGAGGACCTCCTCCGCTGATCGCGGCTGGACGAAGCGCAGCCGGCCGGAGAGAATCGAAGGGTGGGGATTCGTTCTGCCCTGGTCTGCGTCGTATGCGCAGCGGCTTGCGCCACCGCGCTCGGCAGCTGCATCTATTTCCCCGAGCCGGTGCAGGGCCTTCCGGGCGGGGGTGGTTGGGTCGTTCTTCCGCTGCGCGGCTGGATGGCGGAAGGCCGCGTGCAGGCCGAGGGGATCGCCGGCTGCTTTGCGGCGGATTGCGCGCCGAGGGTCGGGGTCGGCATCTTCCGGGCTAGCGGGGAGGAAGCGCGCATTGTGGCGGGCGTGCTGCGCGAGCCCGAGCGCCTCGTGCGCTATCTCGCGGAGCGGGATCGCGCCGACACCGCGCCGCAGCGCAGGAGCGTGCGCACGGTCGTGACCGTCGAGAAGCTGCGCGAGGGCGCGCTCGCAGGGTTTGCCGCCGCGCTCTCGCGTGAGGACGGCACGCGCATGGCGCATGCGGCCGTGCTCGCCGCAGAAACGCGGGACGGGTTGCGTTTTGCCGTCGTCATCGGCGAAAGCCGCGAAGGCGTGCGCGGGATGGCGCGCGAGGTCGCGGGCAAGCTCAAGTAGTTGGAGTTCGCGGCGGGGCCATGCTAGGCCCGGAGACCCGCCGAAATCGCGAGACCGTCATGAAAGCCCGCGTCACCGTCACCCTGAAATCGGGCGTGCTCGATCCGCAGGGCAAGGCGATCGAGGGAGCGCTGCGGTCGCTCGGCGTCGAGGGCGTCGCCAGCGTGCGCCAGGGCAAGGTCTTCGACGTCGAGCTCGAGACCGCCGACAAGGCCAAGGCCGAGGAGGCGCTGACGCATGCCTGCGAGCGGCTTCTCGCGAACACGGTTATCGAGAACTATCGCGTCGAGCTTGCCTAGGCCCTGCTCGGCCGGAGGATCGCTGCATGAGGTTGCTCGCGGCCGCCGTCGTCGCCTTCGCGCTCGTGCACGGGGCCGCCGCGCAGGAGAAGGTCGTCCTTGCGATCGAGGGCTGGGACCACTCCGAGCGCGACGGCGTCTCCTACTTCCGCTGCGCGAGCGCGATCTGCGCGAAGGGTTCGGTCGTCAGCTACAAGCGGCAGACCCACCGTCCGTCGCTGACGCTTGCGGATTTCGAGCGCCACCATCGCGGGCTCGCCGACAACAACAAGAAGAACCCGGCCCGCATCCGCGACGTGCGGCTGGAGCGCATCGAGGAGCGGACTGTCGAAGGCGTGCGCGTCTTCTCGCTCCGTCGCGCCGTCGATTGGGCCGACGGCACCTCCACCTTCTCGGTCGACGCCCTGCTGACCGGACCCACGACGAGCTACACGGTAATCAGCGACTCGCCGCGCATGGAGTGGACCGTCAACAACTTCGAGGGCTTCCTCCCCCGATTGGTCGACATCGCGCTGCTGCAGAGGCCCTGAGCCCGCGCCTCAGTGCCGATCGAACAGCCGGCGCTCGATCGCACGTTCGAGCTGTCGGTGAACTTGCCGCCGCTGCCTTCGATCATGGCGGCGAGCTCACGGTCGATGCGGCTCGCGCGGGTGCGCCGCAAACGGGCGAGAAGCGAGCCGAGCAGATCGGACGCCGAGGCCCGCGGCGCAGCCCTACGCGAGCCAAGCGCAATAGCGGGAAGGTGAAGGGATGTGGAAGCCACGGATGCCTCCTTTCGAGGGGATGCACCCAAGATGTGCCTCAGTGCAAAGCGTAGCCATGGGAAAACGCACAACGGAGCTATCCGGCCGGTGCATACCTGCGCGGAAACCTGCCCAGACTCATGCGCATGATGCATCGTTTATCATCAATGCCTGTGATCTAAAGGAAATAACGCTGGGGCTTCGCGGCGCTCAGCCGGTCAAGCCGGTCTGTCACGCGTGACGGTCGCCGGGAGCGGTGGTATCGGCTCCGGCTCGATCGTCTGAGGTCAGCATGAAGGCCGCCATCGTCGTCTTTCCCGGGTCGAATCGCGACCGCGATGCTGCGCGGGCGTTGCGGCTTGCCGGCGCAAGCGTGAGCTCGGTCTGGCATTCCGAGCACGAGTTGCCGCACGGAACCGATCTCGTCGTGCTGCCGGGCGGCTTCTCCTACGGCGATTACCTGCGCTGCGGGGCGATCGCCGGCCGGGCCGCCGTGATGGACGCGGTGCGGGCGCACGCCGCCGGCGGCGGGCTCGTGCTCGGCATCTGCAACGGCTTCCAGATCCTGTGCGAATCCGGGCTCCTGCCCGGCGTCCTGATGCGCAACGCCAACTTGCGCTTCATCTGCCATTGGCAGCATCTCCTGGTCGAGCGCACCGACACGGCGTTCACCAACCGCTACCAGTCAGGTCAGGCGATCCAGGTCTGCGTCGCGCATGGCGAGGGCAACTATTTTGCCGACGCGGACACGGTCCGTCGCCTAGAGGCCGAGAACCGCGTCGCCTTCCGCTACTGCGACCCCGACGGGAACATCACGGCCGACGCGAACCGCAACGGCTCGCTCAATTCGATCGCCGGCATCTACTCCGAGAAGCTGAACGTGCTCGGCCTCATGCCGCACCCGGAGAACCTCGTCGACCCGCTCGTTGGCGGCATCGACGGGCGGGGCATGTTCGAGAGCCTGACCGGCAGCCTCGCGAAGGCGGCCTGAGCCGCCGTCAGAACGACAGCCGCAAGGTCGTGAGGTCGGCGGCGATCTTGTCGAAAACCGCCTTCAGCTCGGACGCTTGGTTGACCGAGAAATACATGGAGGGCTGGGTCGCGCAGTTGCGCAGGATCGTCTCGTTGCCCTCGATGACGCGGATGGTGTAGAGGCGAATCTTGTTCGCCTTGACCTCGTCGCAGAGCTTCTCCGTGCGCTTGTCGATCTGAGCGGCGTCCTTGGTCCAGCGGTTCTCGGTGTTGAGGCCGTCGGTCAGGAAGACGATCGTCTTCTGGATGCGCGGGCCGGGCGCGCGGGCGATGCCGCTCAATGGTGCGCCCGGCGTCAGCGCCGCAAGCCCCCAGGCAAGGCCGATGCCGGTATTGGTGTTGCCGGTCGGGACCATCAGGTCGATCGCGCTCTTCATGCCGGGGAAGTCGCGCGACAGCGGCATGATGGCCTTGAGGTTCGCGTATTGGCAGCTCGCCGCAGGATAGAGCGTCTCCGGCTTCGCTGTGTTCGGAAGCGTGGGCTTCACATCCTCGTTCTGGTCGCGGTCGACGACGCAGCCGGTCCAGGCCGCCTGCGTCACGTCGAGCTTCGGCTCCATGCCGCCGGGCGAGAAGCGGAGCCAGCTCGCGTAGCGGTTCCCCTCCCCGACATTGACCTGGGTGTTGAAGGGCACGAGCGCAAAGCTCGAGCTCGAGCTGCCGGCGGCGGATTGGACGGTGTCGATCAGGCTCTTCGCCGCCTGCTTCAGCGCGTCCATCTTGCCGAGGCGGCTCATCGAGCCGGTGTTGTCGAGGACGAGAGCGATCTCGAGCGCCATGAGGCCGAGTGGAACTTCGGCCCGCGCCTCGATGTCGAGGCTCGGCTTGCCGATGACGCCGGCGAAGATGGTCGGCACCACGGCGTGCGCGCTCACCCCGAGGCTGGTCGGGGTCTGGGTCACCTTGAACTTGGTGACCTTCACCCCGCTCTCCGGCCGAAAGGCATTGTCGAAGATCGCGCGGGCGACCTGGGAGAGGTCCTTGCGGTCTGAATCGAGCGCGCTCTTGCCGGCGGCGAGCGCGGCTCCGTCAACGGCGGATTGGAGATCCGCGAGCGTCCGCGTGCTGCGCGAATATTCGAGCGTGATGCCGACGACGGCGAGAAGCGGCACGAGCGCGAAGGCGAAGAGGATCGCCACGGCGCCCCGGTCGTTTCGGACAAAGCGCGTGAGCATGGGCTGAGCCTTCTTTCAGGCTGCCGGCTTAGCTCAAATGCGTTGCAGTCCGGTTATCCGCGTTGCCGACTAGGCGGCCACAGTGCTCGCAGCCTGTTAACGATCACACCGAGAGGCGGGTCGCGGAGATCTCCTTGACGATCATCTCGAACACCCGCTCGAGCTTCGAGGGCTCGGTGACGTCGTAGTACTTGTCCTTGTCGCTCGCGCAGTCCCGAAGAAGGCTCGCGTTGCCGCTGACCAGCCGGATCGTGTAGACGGTCGCGGCCTTCTTGGCCGAGGCGCAGGCGAGCCGGGTGCGGTCGTCGATGACCTTTTGATTCTTGTTCACGGCCCCGTCGACGAGGCTCTGCGTGTTGTCGCCGTCGGTGAGAACGATCATGAAGCGCTTGACCGGCTTCGTGGGGAGCGTCTCGGCGAAGGCGTCCGAGCGCAGGAGCGTCGCGAGCCCCCAGACCACGCCCAGGCCGACGTTGGTGTTGCCGCGGGGGCGCATCTCGCCGACGCGGCCAACCAGGGTGTCGTAGCTGCCGCCGTCGTGGACGGAAGTGAGGGGCAGGATGCGCGCGATGTCGTTGCCCTGCCCGTTTTGGCCGGCGTAGCGGCTGAAGCGGCGGGCGCGGTGCTTCGACTTGACGTCGGCCGTGGCCGGATCGGCCCCGACATCCCAGGGCTGGTCGCGGTCCTCGGCGTAGCCGGTCCAGTCCTGGCGTTCGCTCGGGTGATTCCAGCGCAGCCAGTCGGCGTTGCGATGAGCCGTATCGAGCCTGACCTCGGTATCGAAGGGCACGATTGACACCTTCACAGTGTCCTTGTCATGCGCCACCGCCCGCAGGTCGATGAGGAGGCGGCCGGCCGCGCTCTTCAGTTCATCGATCTTGCGCTTGCCCTGCGGCGTCTCGTTCATCGAGCCGGTGTTGTCGAGGACGAGGGCGAGCTCGATGTTGGTCATTCCCCACGCCGCTTGAGCTTCGGAGGAGATCGAGAGCGTGTCGAAGCCGGCGAGCGCCATGAAGGCGGTCTTCATGGTCGCCGACGCCACGACCCGCACGGCCTGCGACTCGCGAGAGATCGTGATCTTGTCGGTCGAGATGTCCTTCGCTCCGCTGAGGAGCGCCTTGACGAGTTCCTCGCCCCGCTTCTTGATCTGCCGATCGTCGCCGGCAGGAGCGTCCTTGACGAGGGCAAGCGCGGCGGCGTCGACCGCGCGCTGGAGCTGGAGCTTCGCGGCGCTCGCGCGGCCGTAGTCGAGAGCGGCGCCCGCCGCCATCGCCACCGGGATCACCGCAAGGCCGAAGATCACGGCCGTTGCGCCGCTCCGATCCGACCCGAACCGCTTGAAGATGGGCATTGCTCGCCTCGCCGCCGCTGAAGAGACAAGCGCAATCGAGCGATCCGCATGCCACGGATCGCGTGCCGAAACGGCACATTCGGGGGCAGCGCGGGCGTTAAGCTTTCCGGAGAGTTGCGAGGCGCGGCGCGGCGTTGCCATCGCGGGACAAAAGGGGCTAAGCCGCCTTTCCCGCTTCAACGCCGCGCCGCCGATGATCCGCAACGATGTCCCCATTACCCCGGAGCTCGTGAAGGAGCACGGGCTGAAGGCGGACGAATACGAGCGGTTCCTGGCGTTGATCGGGCGCGAGCCGACGCTGACCGAGCTCGGCATCGTCTCGGCCATGTGGAACGAGCACTGCTCCTACAAATCCTCGCGCATTCACCTGCGCACCCTGCCGACGAGCGCGCCTTGGGTGATCCAGGGTCCGGGCGAGAACGCCGGCGTGATCGACATCGGCGACGGGCTCGCCTGCGTCTTCAAGATGGAGAGTCACAACCATCCGAGCTTCATCGAGCCCTACCAGGGTGCGGCGACGGGAGTCGGCGGGATTCTCAGGGACGTGTTCACCATGGGCGCGCGGCCGATCGCGGCCTTGAACTCGCTGCGCTTCGGCTCGCCCGCCCATCCCAAGACGCGCCATCTCGTGGCGGGCGTCGTCGCCGGCATCGGCGGCTACGGCAATTCCTTCGGCGTACCGACGGTCGGCGGTGCGGTCGGCTTCCACGAGCGCTACGACGGCAACATCCTGGTCAACGCCATGGCGGTCGGCCTCGCCCGCAAGGACGCGATTTTTTATGCCGCCGCGGCCGGCGTCGGGAACCCGATCGTCTATCTCGGCTCGAAGACCGGCCGCGACGGCATCCACGGCGCCACCATGGCCTCGGCCGAGTTCGACGACGCGTCCGCGGAGAAGCGCCCGACCGTGCAGGTCGGAGATCCCTTCGCCGAGAAGCTCCTTCTGGAGGCCTGCCTCGAGCTGATGAAGTCGGGAGCGGTCATCGCGATCCAGGACATGGGCGCGGCGGGCCTCACCTGCTCGGCGGTCGAGATGGGGGCGAAGGGCAACCTTGGGGTCGAGCTCGACCTCGACAAGGTGCCGACGCGGGAAGAGGGCATGACGGCTTACGAGATGATGCTCTCGGAAAGCCAGGAGCGCATGCTCATGGTCCTCAAGCCCGGCATGGAGGCGGAGGCCCAAGATATCTTCCGCAAGTGGGGGCTCGACTTCGCGGTCATCGGCAAGACCACAGATACATTGCGTTTCGTGGTGAAGCACCGGGGCGAGGTCGTCGCCGACCTGCCGATCAAGGAGCTCGGCGACGAGGCCCCGGTCTACGACCGGCCGCACCTCGCCAACACCTTCCAGCCCGTGATCCCGCCCGAGAGCGTCGCGGCGCCGGTCTCCAACGCGGAGGCGTTGAAGAGGCTCGCCGGCTCGCCGGACCTGTGCTCGAAGCGCTGGGTCTGGGAGCAGTACGACCACCTCATCCTCGGCAACACGGTGCAAACCCCGGGCGGCGACGCGGCGATCGTGCGGGTCGAGGACGGCCCGAAGGGCCTGGCGCTCACCACCGACGTGACGCCGCGCTACTGCGAGGCCGACCCCGTCGAGGGCGGACGCCAGGCGGTCGCCGAGGCCTGGCGCAACATCACGGCCGTCGGCGGAAAGCCCCTCGCCGTCACCGACAACCTCAATTTCGCGAGCCCCGAGCGGCCGGAAGCCATGGGCCAGCTCGTCGGCTGCATCCGGGGCATCGGCGAGGCCTGCCGGGCGCTGGACTTCCCCGTCGTCTCGGGCAACGTCTCGCTCTACAACGAGACCAACGGCCGTGGCATCCTGCCGACCCCGACCATCGGCGGGGTCGGCGTGCTCGACGATACGCGCCGACACGCCACGCTTGCCTTCAAGCGCGAGGGCGATGCCATCCTTCTCGTGGGCGAGACCAGGGGCTGGCTCGGGCAGTCGGTCTATCTCCGCGATATCTGCGGCCGCGAGGAGGGCGCGCCGCCGCCGGTCGATCTCGAGGCGGAGAGGAGGAACGGCGACTTCGTGCGCCACCTCATCCATTCCGGCCTTGCCGACACCGTGCACGACTGCTCCGACGGCGGGCTCGGGGTGGCGCTCGCGGAGATGGCGATGGCCGGGGGGATCGGCGCGGTCATGCCCGAGTGCCCGGTCGCCCTGCCCTGCCACGCCTTCCTGTTCGGCGAGGACCAGGGCCGCTACGTGATCGCGGTCGATCCGGATGCGGCGCCGGACATCCTCTACAGCGCCGCCTCCAAGGGCATTCCGGTCGCGATCATCGGCATGACGGGGGCCGATTCGTTGACCCTCCCCGGCGAGGAGGCCATATCGGTCGCGGAGCTGCGCCAGGCGCACGAGGCTTGGCTGCCGGAGTACATGGCAGCCGAGCCGGCCTGAGGAGATCGCCATGCCCATGGACGCGCGTGAGATCGAGAGCATGATCAAGGCCGCGATCCCGGACGCCACGGTCGAGATCAAGGACCTCGCCGGCGACGGCGACCACTACGCCGCGACCGTGACCTCGGCGACGTTCAAGGGCAAGAGCCGCGTCCAGCAGCACCAGATGGTCTATTCGGCTCTTCAGGGCCGCATGGGCGGCGCGCTGCACGCGCTTGCGCTGACCACGAGCGCGCCGCAGGATTGAGCTGGAATGGACGCTGCTACCCTCTATGACGACGACATCGTGACCTGGGCTGAGCAGCAGGCTGCTGCCCTGCGCGAGCTCGCCGCGAAGCCTGAGCTGTCGAACGCCGTCGATTGGGAGAACCTCATTGAGGAGGTCGAGACCTTGGGGCGCAGCGAGTGGGGCGGAGTGGCAAGCCAGATTCGAAATGCGTTGGCTCACATCCTGAAAGGTTTCTGTGACCCCGCCTCCCTTTCGAGAGATGCGTGGTCCATCGAAACCGGCAATTTTCTAGACCAAGCCCGCGACGACTACCGGCCATCGATGCGCGAGAAAATCGACATAGACGACCTTTGGCGAAAGGCTTTCCGGAACGCATCGCGCGAGCTCGCGACGTATAAGCGCCGGATTCCTCCCGGGATCCCTCGCGAATGCCCATTCACGCTCGATGAGATACTCGCGGAGAACTTCGACTACGAAACCGCCGTTCGCCGGCTTTACGAACACCTCGATGCGCGGCATTGAGGTCCCAAGGAGATCGATACATGACCGACGCCAACACCCGCATCAACAACGAAGTGAAATCGCAGGACGTGGTCCTGTTCATGAAGGGCACGCCGCAGTTCCCGATGTGCGGCTTCTCGGGCCAGGTGGTCCAGATCCTCAACTACGTCGGCGTTCCGTTCAAAGGCGTGAACGTGCTCGAGGACCAGGAGATCCGCGAGGGCATCAAGGCCTATTCGAACTGGCCGACGATCCCGCAGCTCTATGTCAAGGGCGAATTCGTCGGCGGCTGCGACATCACCCGCGAGATGTTCCAGGCCGGCGAGCTGCAGCAGCTCTTTGCCGAAAAAGGCATCCCGGTGAAGCAGACGGCGGCGTAAACGGCCGTTCTTCACCGCCCGAGCGCCGCCCGCACGAGCCTCACCGCGTCCTCGCTCGCCCATTCGGCCGGGCCGCTGAGATGGGCCATCTCGCAGCCCTGCGGGTCAATGAGGATCGTGGTCGGCATGCCGACGGCCTTCCCCACCTGCCGCAGATCCTGGAAGACCTTGGCTTGCGGGTCGGCGTAGTAGGCCAGCCGCGTCACGCCGGCTTCCTCGAGCCAGCGCTTCGGCTTGTCGAGGTTGCGGGTGTCGATGTTGACCGCGACCACTTCGAAATCCGTCCCTCCGAGCTCCGCCTGAAGCTTGTCGAGCGCGGGCATCTCCTGCCGGCAGGGCGCGCACCAGGTCGCCCAAAGGTTCAGGAGCACGGTCTTGCCCCGGAAGTCGGCGAGCGTGACGCGCCGGCCGTCCGGGCGGTCGAAGGACAGGTCCAGCACGGGCTTCGGCGCCCGCTCGACCTTCACGGCCGCGACCTCGCCGCGCGCGAGGGGATCGAGACGCTGCGCAAGCACCGTCGCGGCGCGGCAATCCCCTGCCGCGCTGTTGCCGCGCCCGGAGAGACTCCCGTATAGGGCAGCCGCTGCGACGGCGGCGGCGACAAGCCCTCCGATGAGAACGCGGCGGCGGGAGCGGGGCGCGTCGGTCATGATCCTCGAGAAGAGGCGGGTAAGATGAGCAATCGGATGTGGGGCGGGCGTTTCGCCTCGGGCCCCGCCGAGATCATGGAGGAGATCAACGCTTCGATCGATTTCGACAAGCGCCTCGCGCCTCAAGATCTCCGCGGCTCCTTGGCGCATGCCGCCATGCTCGGCGCGACCGGAATCCTCCCACGCGACGATGTCAAGGCCATCGAGGGGGGGCTCGAGGCCATCCGAGCCGAGATCGAGACCGGGGAATTCAAGTTCCAGCGCGCGCTCGAGGACATCCACATGAATGTGGAGCAGCGCCTGCACGACCTCATCGGCTCGACGGCGGGCCGGCTGCACACCGCCCGCTCACGAAACGATCAGGTCGCGACCGACATGCGGCTCTGGTCGCGCGACGCCGTCGACCGCCTCGACGTACAGCTTGCGGAGCTGCAAACCGCGCTCGCCGACAGGGCGCTCGTCTTCGCCGCCTGCGTCATGCCCGGCTTCACGCATCTGCAGTCGGCGCAGCCCGTCACCTTCGGCCATCACCTGCTCGCCTATGTCGAGATGCTCGCCCGCGACCGCGGCCGCTTCGCGGATGCGCGGCTGCGGCTCAACGAATGCCCGCTCGGCGCGGCGGCGCTCGCCGGCACTTCCTTTCCGATCGATCGATTCATGACCGCGACGGCCCTCGGCTTCGACCGGCCGACCGCGAACTCGCTCGATTCCGTCTCCGACCGGGACTTCCTCATCGAGATTCTCGCTGCGGCCTCGATTTGCGCGATGCATCTCTCCCGCTTTGCGGAGGAGATCGTGCTCTGGATGACCCCGCAATTCGGTTTCGTGCGGCTCTCGGACAAGTTCACGACCGGCTCCTCTATCATGCCCCAGAAGCGCAACCCGGATGCAGCGGAGCTCGTGCGCGGCAAGGCGGGACGGATCTTCGGGGCGCTGCAGGCGCTGCTCGTGGTCATGAAGGGCCTGCCGCTGACCTATTCCAAGGATATGCAGGAGGACAAGGAAGGGGTCTTCGACGCCGTTCACTCGCTTTCGCTCTGCCTTGCCGCGACTGCGGGGATGGTGCGCGACCTCGAGCCGGACGTGCAGGCGATGAAGCGCTGGGCCGGCGCCGGCTACTCCACCGCGACGGATCTTGCCGATTGGCTCGTGCGGGCCCTGCACCTGCCATTTCGGGAGGCGCACCATGTGACGGGACGGCTTGTGGCGATGGCGGCAGGGCGGAAGGTCGGCCTCGAGAAGCTCTCGCTCGAGGACATGCGTTCGGTCGAGCCACGCATTGGGGAAGAGGTCTTCGGGGTGCTCGGGGTCGAGAGATCGGTCCGCAGCCGGACGAGCTACGGCGGCACCGCCCCTGCGAACGTCCGCAAGCAGGCCCGCCGCTGGCTTGCCAGGCTGCGCAAGGAGGGAAAGGCGCCCGCACCGCCGCGGGTTGGGGATCGCGGGACACAGGAGGGTCCAAACCAGCGTGACGCCGACCGCGAGGTCTCGCTTCCTTAAGCCTCTCCCGCTATGGTTCCGGCCGAGTTCCGAGGTCCTCCATGCTCGTCCCTGTCGCCCCTCGCGTACGCGCCGTCGTGACGGCGAGCCTCGTCGTGCTCGCGCTCGCGGCCTGCGGGCGGCGGGGCCCGCTGGAGATGCCGCCCGATCCTGCCGCCGAGGCGCAGCAGCGTCAGCGCGAGGAGATCAGGCGCCAGCGCCAAGGCGGCACGTCGCCCGCCTCGGGAGGCGCCGTTGCCGGGCAAACCGAGATCCCGCCGATCGCGACCGCCCGCCGCTCCGACGCCACCCCTCCGGTTCCGAACGAGGACGACGAGGAGGAAGAGGCGCTGCCGAGCAGCATCGCGCCAACCCCCATTCCGACCCCGACCGGCGGGCGAAAACGCGGCGTCGTGATCCCGAAGACACCGTTCATCCTCGATCCGCTTCTCTGAGCCGCCGGGGCGGCGATCGCCCCACCTTGGACCATGCACCACTTCGCCTATCGGGGCGGCGTCCTGCACGCCGAGGATGTCGATCTTCGCGGGCTCGCGGCCGAGATCGGCACCCCGTTCTATTGCTACGCGAGCGCGACGCTCGAGCGCCATTACCACGTCTTCGCCGAGGCTTTCTCCGGCGTGGACGCGCTCGTCTGCTACGCCGTGAAGGCGAACTCGAACCAGGCGGTCCTGCGGACGCTCGCCCGGCTCGGGGCCGGCATGGACATCGTTTCCGAGGGCGAGCTGCGCCGGGCGCTCGCGGCGGACGTGCCGCCGGAGCGCATCGTCTTCTCTGGCGTCGGGAAGACCCGGGAGGAGATGGCGGCGGGGCTCGATGCCGGCATCCTCTGCTTCAACGTCGAATCCGAGCCCGAGATGGAGGCGCTCGCCGAAGTCGCGACGGCGAAAAACATGCGGGCGGCAATCTCGGTGCGGGTCAATCCCGATGTCGACGCGAGGACACACCGCAAGATCGCGACCGGCAAGTCCGAGAACAAGTTTGGCATCCCGATCTCGCGGGCGCGCGAAGTCTACGCGTACGCCGCGCGTCTGCCGGCGCTGAAGGTGGCCGGCGTCGACATGCATATCGGCAGCCAGATCACCGAGCTTCAGCCCTTCGAGAATGCCGCTGCGCTTCTGGCCGAACTCGCGCGCGATCTCATGGCGGAGGGCCACAGGCTCCGTCACATGGATTTCGGCGGGGGCCTCGGCGTGCCCTATCGCGAAACCGACGAGCCGCCGCCGGACCCGGAAGCCTACGCCGCAGTGATCACGCGCCATGCGCAGGGGCTCGGCCTCAAGCTCATTTTCGAGATCGGCCGCATGATCGCCGGCAACGCCGGCATCCTCGTCACCCGTGTGGTCTACGTGAAGCAAGGCGAAGGCAAGACCTTCGTGATCGTCGACGCCGGCATGAACGACTTGATCCGCCCGACGCTCTACGAGGCCGAACACGAGATCAAGCCGGTCGCAGAGCCCGCGCCCGGCACGCCGCAAATCCTCGCCGACGTGGTCGGGCCGGTGTGCGAGACCGGCGATTACCTCGCGCTCGGGCGCGAGCTGCCGGAGCCAAAGGCGGGCGACCTTCTCGCCGTGATGACGGCGGGCGCCTATGGGGCTGTGCAGGCGGGAACCTACAACACGCGGCTTCTCGCGCCCGAGGTGCTCGTGCGCGGCGCCCGAGCCGCGGTCGTGCGGCCGCGGCAGTCCTACGACGAGCTGATCGGGCTCGATCGCGTGCCGGATTGGCTCGCCTGAGCGCTTCAGCCGTCGTGCTTCGGGGCGCGCTTGATGAAGTAGGTCGAGGCGAGGCGGGCACGGGCGCCAAAGACCGGGGCCTCATGGCGTTCGCGCCTGAGGGCGTCGATTTCGCCGACCACCGCCGCGATTCGCTGGACGATGTCGGCCTGGCCTCCCTCTGCGGTGCCGGCCGCCTCGGCTCCGCGCGCACGAAAATCCATCCCTTCGCGCATCATCCCGCCCCCACTGGCATGTCGGTTGCTTCATCGACTCACAGGAAAATGCGGCGGAGGCGCGGCCCGAGCTGGGCAAATCGCCGGATTTAGCCTTTGTTAACCATAACCGCCGCAACGCTGGAGCGACCCGGGGCAGAGCTTGAACGACTTCGTCGCTCTCCTGATCGCCGTTGCGGCCTTCATTCTCGCGATGCTGGCCGGGCAGGTCCTGTTGTCGCTCATCATCACCGCCTGGGGCTGGAACGACAGCGTCCTTGCCTTCGGCCCGGTCCTCCGCCTCCTGGCCAGCGCCATCATCGGCGTCTTGGCCTACCGCAAGCTCCTTCACGTGGACGTGGCCTGAGGACCTTCAGCCGACCGCCGGCGTTCACCAAGGCGTGAGTGCCCCTAAGCGTTTCGCCGCTGTGCGGTTTTGGCGCTGGCCAGTGCCGCCCTGCGTGTCTAGCTTGAATGGACTCGGGGAGGCACCGCAGGCGCGTTGAGGCGCCAGGAGCGTTGTTTGATGGACGACAGCCCGAACCCGCGGCCGGGTTCGCCTTTCGCAGCGGCTTCGCGCAAGAGCCCCTGGCGACATCCCTGGAAGGAACGGCTCGATCGCCTCGTGCGGATTGCGCGCGCAGCCCTGTGGTGGGAGCGCGCTTGGCCGGTCGCGTGGCTGCCGCTCGGCATCGTCATCCTCTTCCTGACCTTCTCTTGGCTTGGCGGCTGGCTCGATCTGTCGCCGCGCGGCCGGCAGATCGGTCTCGGGCTCTTCGTGCTTGCCGCGCTCGCGTCGCTTTGGCCGGCGCTTCGGCTGAAATGGCCCGGCCGTGGCGCCGCGCTCGACCGGCTCGACCGCGACGCGGGCCTCGCGCATGGGCCGGCCCGCGCCATCGAGGATACGCTCGCGCTTGGCCATGGCGACGTGGGCTCGCGCGCGCTGTGGGAGCTCCACCGCAAGCGCGCCCAGACGGCGGTCGAAAGGCTGCGGGTCGCCGCGCCTCGTCCGGGCATGGCGCGCCGCGACCGCTACGCGGCCCGCGCCGCGGCGCTGGTCGCGCTTGCCGGCAGCGCTTTCGTTGCCGGGCCGGAGGTCGGCTCGCGCCTGCGCTCCGCCTTCGACTGGCGCGCGCCGATGCCGCCCGCGCCGGCGCTGCGCGTCGACGGCTGGATCGATCCGCCGCTCTACACGCGCACGCCGCCGCTGATGATCGACCTTGCGGCTGGCGAGCAGCGCCTGCGCGCCCCGGTGAGGTCGACGGTGGTGATCCGCGTCGCCGGCAAGGGGGACGTTGCGATCAACCCTGGGCGGGGGCTCAATGCGCTCCCGGCCTCGGAGAACCAGCGCGCCGATCTCCGCGAGCAGCGTTTCACCCTGACCGGCGACGCCGATCTTTCGGTCCGCACCGGCCTCGCGAGCGGCGTCAGGCTCCATGTCGAGGCTATCCCCGATCGTCCGCCCGAGATCGCCTTCGCGAACCCGCCCGAGGTCAACGCGCGCGGCACCTTCAATTTGAGCTATCGTGGCAAGGATGATTACGGCATCGCTGCGGTCGAGGGGCTCGTCGAGAAGGGCGAAGGCTTCATCGGCAAGCGCGTGCTCGTGCCGGCGCCGCGGATGGCGCTCGCGCTGCCGCCCGACGCGCAGGGCGAGAGCGACACCAAGGCGACAGTCGACCTGACCCAGCACCCCTGGGCTGGCGCCCGGGTGAAGCTCACGCTTCTTGCCAAGGACGAGGCCGAGCAGGAAGGGCGCAGCGAGGGACTGGATTTCACGCTGCCCCAGCGGCCCTTCACCAAGCCGCTCGCCCGCGCGCTCGTCGAGCAGCGGCGCGTGCTTGTGCTCGACCCCGACGACCGCAAGCGCGTGCAGGTCGCGCTCGATGCGCTCCTCATCGCGCCGGAGCAGTTCACCCCCCAATGGGGCGTCTTCATGGGGCTGCGGGCCGCGGCCTCGCGGCTGCGCACGGCGAAGACGGACGAGCACCTCCTCGAGGTGGCCGAATGGCTCTGGGCGATGGCGCTGCAGATCGAGGACGGCGATCTCTCGGACGCCGAGCGCGAGCTGCGCGCCGCCCAGGAGCGCCTGCGCGAGGCGCTCGACCGCGGCGCCTCGGAAGAGGAGATCAAGCGCCTGACGCAGGAGCTGCGTCAGGCGATGGACAAGTTCCTGCGCGAGTTCGCCGAGCGCATGCAGCGCGAGCAGCAGCAGGCCCAAGGCGATCAGCAGAACCAGCGCTCGCCCGACCGCACCGTCACGCAGGACGATCTCAACCGCATGCTCAACCAGATCGAGGAGATGATGCGCAGGGGCGACGTCGCCGAGGCGCAGCGCCTTCTCGACGAGCTGCGCAATATCCTCGAGAACCTCCAGACCGCGAGGCCCAACAACCGCATGTCGGATCCGCTCGCCCGCGAGATGAATCGGTCCATGCAGGACATGGACGACATGGTCCGCGAGCAGCAGCAGCTGCGCGACGACACCTTCCGCGAGGGCCGGCAGCGCCGGACGCAGCGCGGCCAACAGCAGGGGCAGAGGCAGCAAGGTCAGCGTCAGCAGGGTCAGAGAGGCCAGCGCGGACAGCAGGGCGATCAAGGCGAGGAGGGCGAGGAGCAGGCCGAGAACGGCCAGGACGGGCAGCAGGGCCGACAGGGGCTGGGGCAGCGCCAGCAAGCCCTCCGCGAGCGGCTCCAGGAGCTGCAGCGGCGCATGCGCGGCATGGGTATGCAGGGCGAACAGGGGCTCGCCGACGCAGAGGGCGCGATGCGCGACGCCGAGGGCCAGATCGGGCAGGGGCAGGAAGGGCAGGCGGTCGATTCGCAGGGCCGGGCCCTCGAGGGGCTCCAGCGCGGCATGCAGGGCATGGCCCAGCAGATGCAGCAGATGATGGGCCAGGGCGACGGCACCGAGCAGGCCGGCGACATGCCCGGCGACGGCACCCCGGAGGGCCGCAACCGGGCGAGCAACCGCGACAACGACCCGCTCGGCCGCCCGACCCGCTCGCGCGACTTCTCGGACGGGCGCGTCAAGGTCCCGACCGCCGACGAATCGGCCGTGCAGCGGGCGCGGCGCATCATGGAGGAGCTCAGGCGCAAGCTCGGAGAGCCGACCCGCCCGCGCGAGGAGCTCGACTATTTCGACCGGCTGTTGAGGCGGAACTTCGGGACGCAGTAGCCCCCCGCGCTGGGCGCTCCATGAGCAACTTCGGCAGCCTTCTTGTCCCGATCGCGGTCGGCGTCGTTGCCGTCGTGCTGGTCCTCGGGCTCGTGAACATGATGCGCGGAGGCAGCCCGAACACCTCCCAGCGCCTCATGCGCGCCCGCGTGCTGCTGCAATTCCTTGCCATCATCGTGATCATGGGCGTGATCTGGTGGCGCGGTTCGTAGAGCCCTCACCTGCATCAACCGCCCGAGTCACGAATCGGCCACACTTGCCGACAAAGCCGCGCTGAACGAGGCGGTCGGCTGGTCCCGCGGAGGGGCCGTGCTACGAATTCCGCCGAGAAGGGTCTCTTGGGATATGCGGGTTCGCCCGATACTCGGCTCCGGACTTTGCCTGGCGCTGCTCACAGGCGCCGTGACCGCGGCAGACATCGCGGGTCCCCACCAGTATGTCCCGCCGATGCAGCCGATGAGCTTCGTCTCGGAGCTGCGGATCGGCGCTTCTGCGCAGGACCCGTGGAGCCCCGAGAAAGGCTCCGCGAACATCACCGGCGAGATCCTGTTCGCGAAACCCTTCACCACCGCGGACCTCTTCACCAGCTACTTCATACCGCGGCCCCATCTCGGCGGCAGCCTCAACACCCGCGGCGACACGAGCTTCGCTTTCGCCGGCCTGAGCTGGACGGTCGACATCACCCAGCGCGTCTTCGTCGAGGCGAGTTTCGGGGGCGCGATGCACAACGGCAACACGCAGTCGAACCCCGCCCTCATCCCGGCCGATCGCAGCGCCCTCGGCTGCTCGCCGCTTTTCCGCGAGTCGGGCTCGATCGGCTACCGGCTGTCGCAGAACTGGAGCGTGATGGCGACCGTCGAGCATCTCTCGAATGCCGGCGCCTGCAACCAGAACCGCGGCTTGACCAACGTCGGCGCCCGCCTCGGCTACACTTTCTGATCGGGGGCGCCGTGGTCGCGCTCACCCGCATCTACACCCGCACCGGCGACAAGGGCTCGACGGCGCTCGCGACCGGCGAGCGGCGCAAGAAGCACGATCCTCGCATCGAGGCCTACGGCACCGTCGACGAGACCAACGCCTGCATCGGCCTTGCCCGCCTGCACACGGAGGGCGAGCTCGACGCCATGCTCGCGCGCATCCAGAACGAGCTGTTCGATCTCGGCGCCGATCTCTCGACGCCCGACACCGGCAAGGCGCTGCCCTACGAACCGTTGCGCATCCTCGACAGCCAGGTCGAGCGCTTGGAGCGGGAGATCGACCGCCTGAACGGCGAGCTCTCGCCGCTGCGCTCGTTCGTGCTGCCCGGGGGCTCGCCGGCCGCCGCGGCGCTGCATCTTGCCCGCACGGTCTGCCGCCGCGCCGAACGGCTTGCGGTCGCACTCTCGGAGCGGCCGGAGGAGGCGGTCTCGCCGGCCGCGATCAAGTACCTTAACCGCCTCTCCGACTTCCTCTTCGTCGCCTCGCGCCATGCCAACGAGCAGGGAGCGAAGGACGTCCTCTGGGTACCCGGCGCGACCCGCGACCCTTCCTAGGTCGCGGCGAAGCCGGTGTTCCTCCCCCTCCATGACGGCGTCCCGCTCAAGCATCTCGGCGCCCCGGTCGTCACGCGCGGGCTGATCGGGGCCAACGTGGCCGCCTTCGTGCTCGTCGCCCTCGGCGCGCTGCCGATCGGCGAGCAATGGATCGTCGCGGGCTTCGGCGTCGTGCCGGCGGTGCTGTTCGGCACCGAGGCCCTGCCCGACGGTCTGCCCTTCGTGCCGGCGCCGCTGACGCTCGTCACGAGCCTATTCCTGCACGGCTCGGCCCTGCACCTTCTCGGCAACATGCTCTTCCTGTGGGTCTTCGGCGACAATGTCGAGGACGGGATGGGGCATGCCCGCTTCCTCCTTTTCTACGTGGTCTGCGGCGGGCTCGCCGGATTGAGCCATGCTGTCATGGAGCCGGAGTCGACGCGCCCCCTTATTGGTGCCTCGGGCGCGGTCGCAGGCGTGGTCGCGGCCTATCTCATCCTGTATCCGCGCGTGAAGGTCTGGGGACTGTTCCTCGGTCGCATTCCCCTGCGCCTGCCGGCGATGTGGGCGATCGGCTTCTGGATCCTGCTGCAGCTCGTCTCGGCCGTCGCCGCAACCGACCGCAACGTCGGCTGGTTCGCCCATCTCGGCGGGCTCGTCGCCGGCGCGGCGCTGACGCCCGTTCTGCGCCGCCGCTACGACCCGGAGCTCGCGCGGCTGGAGGCGACCGAGACGCCGCGCTCGCGTTGACATTTCCGAAGCGGCGTCGTTACGGTCCGCGCCTCGCATTCGAGGGGGCGGACGCTTCCGGCGCGGCACGCCTGCCCGGTTCGAAGCCGCCGCCCCGCCTCTTGGGACGAGCTTTTCCATGAAGATCATGGTGCCCGTGAAGCGGGTCGTCGATTTCAACGTCAAGATCCGGGTGAAGCCGGACGGCTCAGGGGTCGAGCTTGCCAACGTCAAGATGTCGATGAACCCGTTCGACGAGATCGCCATCGAGGAGGCGATCCGCTTGAAGGAGCAGGGCAAGGCGACCGAGATCGTCGCGGTCTCGATCGGACCTCAAGCTGCCCAGGAGACGATCCGCACCGCCCTCGCCATGGGCGCCGACCGGGGCATCCTGGTCAAGACCGACCAGACGACAGAGCCGCTTGCCGTCGCGAAGATCCTGAAGAAGCTCGTCGAGAAGGAGAGCCCTCAGCTCGTGATCATGGGCAAGCAGGCGATCGACGACGATGCGAACCAGACCGGGCAGATGCTCGGCGCGCTCATGGGCTGGCCGCAGGGCACCTTCGCCTACAAGCTCGCGGTCGGCGACGGATCGATCGACGTGACCCGCGAGGTCGACGGCGGGCTGCAGACCGTGGCCCTGAAGCTGCCGGCGATCGTGACGACCGACCTTCGCCTCAACGAGCCGCGCTACGCTTCGCTGCCCAACATCATGAAGGCGAAGAAGAAGCCGCTGGAGGAGACCTCGCCGGAAGCGCTCGGCGTCGACGTCGCGCCGCGCCTCAAGGTGCTGAAGACCGTCGAGCCCGGCGGGCGCAAGGCCGGCGTGAAGGTCGGCTCGGTCGCCGAGCTCGTGCAGAAGCTCAAAGTCGAAGCCGGCGTGCTCTGACGTTGAATCGCAAGGACCCGCGATGCCCACCCTCTTGATCGCCGAGCACGACAAAGCCTCGCTGAAGGACGTGACCGCGAAGGCGCTCACCGCCGCTAAGGCGCTTGGCGAGCCGGTCCATGTTCTCGTTGCGGGCGCCGGCTCCCGCCCCGCGGCCGAAGCCGCAGCCAAGCTCGACGGCGTCGAGAAGGTGCTGGTGGTCGAGGATAGCAAGTACGACCACATGTTGGCCGAGCCGACCGCGGCGCTCGTCGCCTCGCTCGCCGGCCCTTACGGCGCGATCGTTGCGGCGGCGACGACGAACGGCAAGAACGTGATGCCGCGCGTCGCAGCGCTCCTCGACGTGATGCAGGTGTCGGATATCATCAAGGTCGTCTCGGCCGACACTTTCGAGCGGCCGATCTACGCCGGCAACGCCATCCAGACCGTGCAGGCGACCGACGCCAAGAAGGTCATCACCGTGCGCACCGCCGCCTTCCAGCCGGCCGGCGAGGGTGGCTCGGCCGCGATCGAGAGCGCCTCGGCGGGCGAGGATTTCGACCTCTCGAGCTTCAAAGGCGAGGAGATCGCCAAGCTCGAGCGGCCCGAGCTCACCTCCGCGCGGATCATCGTCTCGGGCGGGCGCTCGCTCGGATCGGCCGACGCCTTCAAGAAGGTCATTGAGCCGGTCGCAGACAAGCTCGGTGCGGCGATCGGCGCCTCGCGCGCAGCTGTGGACGCCGGCTACGCCCCGAACGACTGGCAAGTCGGTCAGACCGGCAAGGTCGTCGCGCCTGACCTCTACATCGCGGTCGGCATCTCCGGTGCGATCCAGCACCTCGCCGGAATGAAGGATTCGAAGGTCATCGTCGCCATCAACAAGGACGAAGAGGCGCCCATCTTCCAGGTCGCCGATTATGGCCTCGTCGGCGACCTCTTCCAGATCCTGCCGGAGCTCGAGCGGGAGCTGGCGAAACTCGGACGCTAGGGGCAGAGCCGCGAAGCGCGGCGCGGGGCAGGCGAATGGCGCAAGGCACAGGAACCGAGATCAAGACCGTCGGCGTCATCGGCGCCGGACAGATGGGCAACGGCATCGCCCATGTCTGCGCGCTCGCCGGGCTCGAGGTGCGCCTCAACGACGTCTCCGAGGACAAGATCAAGGAGGGGCTCGCCACGATCGGCGGCAACATGGCCCGCCAAGTCGCGAAGGGCACCATCACCGGCGCCGACCGCAAGGCGGCGCTCGATCGCATCAGGCCGGCGCTCTCCTACGAAGCCTTCGGCGACTGCGACATCGTGATCGAGGCGGCGACCGAGAACGAGGCGGTGAAGCGCAAGATCTTCGACGCGCTCCATCCGGTGCTGCGGCCCGAGGTGATGATCGCCTCGAACACCTCCTCGATCTCGATCACCCGGCTTGCCGCGGCAACGGACCGCCCCGAGAAGTTCATCGGCATCCACTTCATGAATCCGGTGCCGGTGATGGAACTCGTCGAGCTCATCCGCGGCATCGCGACCGGAGACCCGACCTTCGAATCGGCCAAGGCCTTCATCGCCAAGCTCGGCAAGACCGCATCGGTTGCGGAAGACTTCCCGGCCTTCATCGTCAATCGCATCCTCCTGCCGATGATCAACGAGGCGATCTACGTGCTGTACGAGGGCGTCGGCTCGGTCGACTCGATCGACACCTCGATGCGGCTCGGCGCGCACCACCCGATGGGGCCGCTGCAGCTTGCGGATTTCATCGGGCTCGACACCTGCCTCTCGGTCATGCAGGTCCTGCACGAGGGTTTGGCCGATTCGAAGTACCGCCCCTGCCCGTTGCTGGTGAAATACGTCGAGGCCGGCTGGCTCGGCCGCAAGACCAAGCGCGGCTTCTACGACTATCGCGGCGAGCACCCCGTCCCGACGCGTTGAGACGCGCTCAGCTCCTCGGCCATTTGAAGTCGTCTGCGCGGCCGGGCTTCGGCGGCGGGGGCAGGCCTTCGCGGAAGGCGCGGTCTGCGAGATAGGCGTCGCCGTCGAGGCGCGGCTTCCCCGACACGAGCGCGCCGCCCGGCGAGGTCTCCGGTCTCGTCAGGGGCAGCACCGGCCCGGCGAGAGGCTTCGTCGGCAGCGAGGGCAGCCCCTGCGGCTCCGGCAGCGCGGGAAGCGATGCGTTGATCACGCGCTCGACGTCGAGCTCCTTCGCCGCCGTGGTGCCGTCGGTCGAGGGCGTCGCGATCGCGGTGCCGCCGCGTGCCTCGATCATGCGCTTGAGCTCGACATCGGCAAAATGCGCGGCCTTGCGGGCGCCGGCGCGGGTCAGGTGGACGCCGTCTGCCGTGCGCAGCCGCGCGACCTGCCCGTCCACGTCGGGCCCCGTCGCGGCATAGCGGTTCTGGTCGTCGACGAAGCCCGGCCAGATGTCGACATAGGCCCCGCCCGCCTTCTGCACGCGCTCCCGATAGATGTCGTTGAGCGCCAGCATGTCGGCCGAGGCGCGCTCGTTCTTCATCGGAGGCACGCCGACCCACACGAAGGGCAGCTTGCGCTCAGTAAAGACCTTGATCACGTCGTCGACGCGCTGACGGTAGATCTCCTTCCAGCGGTCGGAGAGAGGATCATGCGAGGTCTCGCCCTCCCGGATCGCTTGGCGATCGTTGGCGCCGAGCATCACGACCGCGTAGCGGACCTTCGGATCGCCGCTGAGGTATTCCTGGATCGCCTTCGGCCAGTCGTAGGCGTCGCTCCGGATGAGGCCGCTGTCGCCGCGCGCCTTGCGCACGATGCCGATGTCCTCCACCTCCTCGAAGGCCTCGTCGAGCCCCTGTCCCACGAGTTCGGCTAGCGAGTCACCGAACACCACGACGTGCTGCGAGGGCTCGACCTCGACCTCCGCCACCTCCGGCTTGTCGGCGGGTTTGGGGGCAGCGGGCGCGTAGCGGCGGGCGCGCCGCGCCGGACGTTCGCGGGGTTCGGCGTAAGGCCGCGCCTCGCGCGGCGGCAGATACGGCCGCGCCGCCTCGCGGGGTTGAGAAAACCAGGGGAAGGCCGGCTGCTGATAGCCCGGCTGGGCCGGCCGCGCCTGATAGCCATAGGGCTGCCGCGTGCCGGTGCGCGGGTCGTAGTAATAGTAGCGCTGCTGCCCGTAGCCGGCCGAGGCATCGGGGCGGGCGGAGCGCTCCTGGCGCGTCGTCGAGCGCTGGCGCTGGCGGTAAGGGTCGCCGCCAGATCCGTAGCCGTAAGGCTGCCGGCCGAGCATGAAGAAGCGGGAACCGTCCTCGTTCTGCGCGAACGAGACCGGGCCGCCGGTCGAGAGCAGCAGCAAGCTCGTCAGCACGAGTCCGGCAGCGGATCGCCAACGCATCGCAAAGGTCCTTCGGTCCGCCCCGCCTCAATATAGGCGATCGGAGCGTGTCCGTCAGCGGGGCTGCCGCAGCGCGTTCAGGACCGTGGTGTCGGCGTAGCCGTCGGGGAGGAGGCCACGGGCGAGCTGGAACTCGCGCACCGCCTCGCGGGTCTTCGAGCCGAACTTGCCATCGCTCTCGCCGGCATAATGGCCAAGCGTGGCGAGACGCCTCTGCACCTCCATGCGCTCGTTCTTGCCGAGCTGGGGAGCGCCCTTGGGCCACGCGCCGGCGATCGCGGCTCCGCCGAGGATGCGGTCGCCGAGGTGGGCAACGCCAAGCGCATAGGCGTCGGACGAGTTGTAGGCTTTGATGACCGTGTAGTTCTCCGTGACCAGAAAGGCTGGCCCCCGCGCCCCGGCAGGCAGGAACAGCATCGCCTCGCCCGCGCGCGGCATCGGCTGTCCGTCGACGCGGCCGACGCCGAGCTGTGACCAGGCTGCGAAGCCATGACGGTGGTTGCGGAAGTCGAAGCCTTGCGGCAGCACGACCTCGAAGCCCCAGGGCAGGCCCGGCTGCCAACCATGGTTGCGCAGGTAGTTCGCGGTCGAGGCAAGCGCGTCGGCGGGCGAGTTCCAGATGTCGGCCCGCCCATCGCCGTCGCCGTCGACGGCGTGCTGGATGAAGCTCGACGGCATGAACTGAGTGTGGCCCATGGCGCCCGCCCAAGAGCCGCGCATGGCAGCCGGGTCGGCATAGCCGCGCTCGATCATCTCGAGCGCGACAAGCAGCTCGTTGCGGAAAAACTCGCCCCGGTAGCGAGTGTAGGCGAGCGTCGCGAGCGATTGGATGACCGGCATGCCGCCCGTGAAGCTGCCGTAATTGGTCTCCATGCCCCAGACGCCAAGCACGATCGAACGCGGCACGCCATAACTGCGCTCGATGCGGTCGAGTTGGGCAGACCATTGCGCGGCGACCTCGCGCCCACGCGGAACGCGCGCACCGCCGACGGCGCCGTCCAGATAGCCCCAGATCGGCTGCACGAACTCCGACTGCTTGTTCGTCAGAGCGATGATCTTGGGATCGGGTGCGACCCCGCGGAAAGCCGCGTCGAAGGTCTCGCGCGAGATCTTGCGCGCCTTCGCCTCCGGCCAAAGCCCTTCGACGAAGCGGCGGAAATCCTCGCGCTTCGTCTCGGCGGGCTTTGCGCCTTGCGGCTTCAGCGCGGGGTCCGCTTTGGAAGCGACCTTCTGGGCAGGCTGGGCGGCGGCGACTCCGGGCCAAGTGAGGCAGCAGGCAAGGAGAAGCGCGCCGATCCGGCCCGGCACAGGAATCTTTCGCATGTCGTCCCCTCGAGACGGCTCTTCTTGCCGCCTCAAATCGACGACATTGTGGTTGACGAAGCCTTAAGCTCTCGGTCAGCGAAGGTTGCGGCGCTTGAGCGATTGCTCCCAGGACAGGGCCTGCTCGACGATCTCGTTGAGGTTGTCGTGGCGCGGCGACCAGCCGAGCTCCTGGCGGATGCGGTCGGCTTTGGCGACGATCTGGGCCGGGTCGCCCTGCCGGCGCGGCGAGTAGCGCACCTCGAAATCGATCCCGGAGGCCCGTTTCACCACCTCGATGACCTCGAGCACGGAATAGCCCCGCCCATAGCCGCAGTTGAGGGTCAGGCTGTTCCCGCCTTCGCGCAGATGGGCGAGCGCCACCATATGCGCCTCCGCGAGGTCGCTGACCTGGATGTAGTCGCGCAGGCAGGAGCCGTCGGGCGTCGGGTAATCGGTGCCGAACACCTCCATGTAGGGCCGCTCTCCGAGCGCGGTCTGGGACGCCACCTTGATGAGGTGGGTGGCGTTGGCGGTCGACTGGCCCGAGCGCCCACGCGGATCCGCTCCGGCGACGTTGAAGTAGCGGAGCGCGACATACCGCAGATCATGTGCGCGCGCGGCGTCCTGCAGCATCCACTCGGTCATCAGCTTGGAGCGGCCATAGGGGTTGATCGGATTGAGCGGCAGGTTCTCCGGCACAGGCACTACCGCCGGCTCGCCGTAGACGGCGGCCGTCGAGGAGAAAATGAACTGTTTCACGCCTCCTTTGACCGCGCTCTCGATCAGCGCCCGCGATTTCACGGTGTTGTTGAGGTAATAGCCGAGCGGGTCGGCGACGGAATCGGGCACCACGATCTTGGCCGCGAAATGGGCAATCGCCTCGATGGCGTGGGAGCGGATGACCTCGCCGACGAGCTCCTGGTCGCCCATGTCCCCGATGACGAGCTTCACCTCGGGCGGGAGCACCCAGTCGAAGCCGGTCGAGAGGTTGTCGAGGACGACCACCTCCTCGTCGGCGTCGAGAAGGGCCAGCACCATGTGGCTGCCGATATACCCGGCACCGCCCGTCACCAGAACCGCCATGCGATCTCCCCTTCACTCCAGCGCGCGGCCAAGCTAAGCGCAAACGCTTGACCTCCGATTAAGGCCCCCCGCGGGCGGTTTCGGCGGCGGCAACCGGGCCCGGCGCCCGGCCGTTGACGCCCACCGCTCCTCCCGTCCTCCCTTCGGCCGAGCCCCATGAAGCGCATCCGCAAAGCCGTCCTTCCCGTCGCCGGTCTCGGCACCCGCTTCCTGCCAGCTACGAAGGCTATTCCGAAGGAGATGCTGACGGTGGTCGACCGGCCGGTCGTGCAGCATGTCGTCGACGAGGCGCGCGAGGCCGGCATCGAGCATTTCGTTTTCGTCACCGGGCGCAACAAGGGCGTCATCGAGGACCATTTCGACATCGCTTTCGAGCTCGATGCGACGCTTGCGGAGCGCGGGAAGAACAAGGAGCTGGAGGAGCTTGCCAAGCAGCTGCCCGCGGCCGGGCAGACAAGCTTCACTCGCCAGCAGGCCCCGCTGGGTTTGGGCCACGCAGTCTGGTGCGCGCGCGAGATCGTTGGTGACGAGCCGTTCGCGCTGCTCCTGCCGGACATGCTCCACCACGGTCCGTCCTGCCTTGCCCGGATGGTCAGGACCTATGAACGGACCGGCGGCAATATCGTCGCTGTCTACGAGGTGCCCGACGACGAGACCCATCAATACGGCATCTGCGGCGTCGATGAGGACATGCGCATCACGCGGATGGTCGAGAAGCCGAAGCCCGGCACCGCCCCCTCCAATCTCGCGATCTCCGGCCGCTACATCCTCCAGCCGGAGATCTTCGGGCTGCTCCAGTGTCAGGAGCGCGGCGCCGGCGGCGAGATCCAGATCACCGACGCCATGATCAAGCTCGCCGAGACGCAGCCCTTTCACGCCGCGCGCTTCGACGGCGAGATCTACGACTGCGGCTCGAAGATCGGCTTCCTGATGGCGAATGTCGCCTATGCCTTGGACCGGGAGGAGCTCGGGGGTCCGTTCCGGCGGGAACTCGAGGCCTTGCTCGCTAAGGGTTGAACCGCAGCCCCAGAAGGTAGGTGTTCGCCGTATAGTCGGAGCCGGGCGCTGTGCTCTTCAGACGTTCGTGAATGAAGCTCGCGCGGACGGCGACCGAGCGGGTGAGCTTGTAGCCTTCGTAGTCGGTCTCGCTGATGCCGATCAGGCCGGTGAGGCTGAGGTTGCGCCGCAGATCGTGCTGGACCTCGAGAGTCGCCCGCTGGGTGAGCGCGCCGCTCGAGTTCGCGATGGTGGTCTCGTCGATCTGGGTCTGGGCGCGCAGGCGCACCGTGGTCAGCGGCGTCGCCGACCAAACCACCGCGGCATCGACGAGAGGACCACGCAGGTCTTTGAGCCGCGGATCTTCGTAGCTACGCTTGACGATGCCCCCCGAAACCTCGCCGGTGAGGGTCCGGGTGATCTCAAAGGTGGAGCCCGCGCGCAGGCCGATGCCGTCCGAATCACGACGGAAGCCGGCGCTGTCGACCGGGATGTCGTGCACCCGGGTGTCGGCGAGGGCTTCAACGAAGGGGATCACGCCAGGCGTCAGCTCGTATCCGGCGCGCAGGCGAAGGCCGTACTGGTTGGCGTCGCGGTCGCTTTGGCTCAGCACCACGCCGCTCGATAGCTTGGCGTCCTCGTAGACCGTGCGGTCGATCGTGCCACGCAATCCGACGAGCAGGCGATTGAACCGCTGCGTCACCCCGGCCGCGACCCCCGTAGTTGCGACCAGCGGCCGCTCGCTCACCGCGGCGTTGAGGTCGGGGCTGCCGGGACGCTGCGTGTCAAGGACGAAGCGGCCTTCGATCTCCGCTTGGGTGTCACGCGAGACGTCGACGCGCAGGGCGAGTCGGCCTTCGCCCTCCGGCCGGTCCGCACCCTTGACGTTCGGGTACGCGCTGTAGCTGCCGCGCAGGAAGCCGGTGAGCGCATGTGCCGACCAGTCGCTCTGCAGCCGCACCTCGGCGTCCGTGCGCAACACCGTCGAACCCTTGTGCGGCCCTGAGAGCCGGTTCGGATTGGTGTCGTAGCCCACACTCTGTTGGATCGCCGGCAGGACGGTGATGCCGCCGAGGCGCAAGCCGAGCTGCGCGTAAGGGTCTTCCTCGGCCGTGCGCCTGCGGCGCGGGCGAGACGGCGCGGGTGGCGACGGCGGATCGGGCAAACCGACGAGCGGCGGCTGCACGTTGCCCTGCACCGTCCGCGCCACGAGGGGCGTCTGTACCGGCAGCCGCACCGGTGCCGTCGCCGGGGGGCGGGTGCGGCGCGCCATGGCGCGGCGGTGCGCCGCTCGCCCGGGCGCAGACGTTCTCTGTCGCGAGCCTCGGCGCTCACACGCGGGCCGGGCGTTGCGACGATCCTTCCGCGGTCGCGGTCGCGCCCAAGACTGAGGAGATCGGAGCTTTCCGTTAGGTCGGTGCCGCGAAGTCGCGCAGTGCCCTCCTGCGCGAGCGCGCCCGAGAGCACGGCCGCGAACGCTGCCCCGAGCAGCAGCGCACCGGCAAGCGTCGGCCAGGGGACCGGCAGGATGATCGGCCGCTCGGCTGTCACGAGGCGGGAGGCTCCGGGCGCGCCATGACGGGTCCGCCGCGAAGGCCGGAATGGTTATCCGCTGTTCTGGAGTCCAACATTGTCCGGCAAAGTGCAATTCAACAGCCTCAGATGATTAGGAGAGATGGTCGTCCGCGGACGATCAGCGATGGTCGATAACATCCTGCAAATTTTGTGGTATGAGCAGTGGGATGTCGAGCAAGCCTTCTACCCCTCGCCGCCATCCCGAAAAGGCGCTGACCGCCGTCAGGATCAACACGCTGAAGAAGCCTGGTCGTTACGCCGATGGCAACGGCCTTTACCTGGTCGTCGACCCTTCTGGTGCAAAACGGTGGGTGCTCCGGACCGTCGTAATGGGCCGTCGCCGCGACATCGGATTGGGAAGCCTAAGGCTGGTGTCGCTCGCGGAGGCTCGTGAACAGGCGACTGCTTATCGCAAGCTGGCCCGCTCGGGTGGCGACCCGCTTGCCGACAGAAAAACGGATCGGCGAAGGGTTCCTACCTTCGAAGAGGCGGCGCGGACGACGCACGCGGAGCATCGAGGCGCATGGCGGGACAACAAACACGCTGCACAATGGATTACCACTCTTTCGACTTACGCCTTTCCGGTGCTCGGCAAGATCCGCGTCGACGAGATAAACACATCTCACGTTCTCAGCGCGCTTTCGCCGATTTGGCTGACCAAGCCAGAGACGGCGCGACGCACCCGTCAGAGAATTCGAACCGTTCTGGATTGGGCGAAGGCCGCCGGGTTGCGTTCAGGTGAGAACCCTGCCGAGGGCATCGAACGTGGGCTGCCGCGTCAACCGAACCGGCGGCAGCACTTGCCAGCCATCGGCTATGTCAGGATGCCGGAATTCGTAAGGCGGCTTCGAGAGGCCGAGGGTGCTGAAACGGCGCGGCTCGCCTTCGAATTTCTAATCCTGACCGCGACGAGAACGAGCGAAGTTTTGCATGCTAGATGGGAGGAGGTCGATCTCGAACGCGCAGTGTGGACAATCCCAGCGCGGCGCACGAAGTCCGGACGCGAGCACCGTGTACCGCTCAGCGCACGGGCTGTTCATATCCTGCAGCGCGCTCGCGAGCTAAATACCGGAGATGAGCTGGTATTCCCAGGAACTAAGGCGGGAAGTCCCATGGCAAAGATGACTTTTCTGCTGATGCTGCGCCGCCTAAACGTTAAGAACGTTACGGCTCACGGCTTTCGATCTGCGTTTCGGGATTGGGCAGCCGAGACCACAAGTTTCCCTCGCGAGGTCTGCGAGATGGCGCTCGCGCATTCGATTTCTGACAAGACGGAGGCGGCGTATCGACGTGGTGACTTGTTCGAAAAGCGGCGAGAGTTGATGGACGCTTGGACCGACTTCATCCATCTAAATTCAGCCTCCTCGTTTGGCGCCTCTGACCTCCCCCAACAGGAACCCCGATGATGACGGAGCGAAATCCCGAGAGCAGACGAAGGCTCCTGGAAGCGTGGACAAAAATTGAAGAGCGGCTTGAACGGCGACGGTTGCCTGCGATCAGCTCGCGGCCATTCGTGGAGTACGCCTGGGAGAATTTCGACGTAAAGGAAGTTACGTCGATCCTCGCTTCGCCGGAACCGTCGTACTACGCTCATAAAGACATCTTATTCGACGGGCTTTGCGCATGGGTTGCCTGCCCAAGCAAGCCGATGCTCATCAAACACGCCATGACGCTCACAGCGGTTAAGTTCCTCCAATCGGCCGAGGCCGCCGGGAGGGAGATGTATGGCGTGGGACAGCTTGGAGACATCCTCATAAGAACGCATCAGATCGGCCATGAGTTTTTTGAGCAGATCTACTATCCCATTGGCGGTGTTGCTCAGCTTGCAAAGTGCCCTTCGCGTGGGGGGTTTAGGAAACAGCTTCAGAGCGGCGCGAGTGGCATTCCGCACATCGTCATGCTCATGTCGATTTTTCATTTTCATCTAGTAAATTTGCAGGATGCGAGCGAATATAACGAGGCAAGCGTAAATCTTGGAAGCACGATGTTATTCAAACTTTCTGCTGATAGTGTTGTCAGGGAACGCACGGTAAAGAAACACTGGTCTAATTACAAGGCTTCAGCTGCCTTTGCCTATGCTGCAGCTCGGTTACAAGTTTCTGAAACCACCTCCTTGCTCGATGCTATTGTCACGGGCGAGGCGACGTTCAGAAAGCACAAGGGCCTTTTAAGTCGGTGGTTCGCGCTCACGCGATTCGCAGCCCAAGATATACTTGGAAACTGCAAAGAGGAGGAGTTCGGCAAATCTGCGTTAGCTCTCCTTCCTCCGATTGAGCCTGCGCCGATCCCGCCACCTCTGTTCGATGACGAACAGGCATCTTTGATCGCGTGGACGTTTACAAAAAAGCGCAAACGCACCTGATTTTCGATACGCCAGCTGCACGTTCGCTTAATCCACTGGCCTTTAAGAGCGTTGTTGTGCAATTGCCCACTGCATAATGAAAACTCTGTTTGCATAATCCCCCAGCTTCCGCGGGCCCCTTAACTACCCCTTGTCCATTTCGGGCAAGGAGAAATCACATGATATCGAATGGTAATGCCGCTGAGGCGTCATCTGGCCGACATTCGCCACTGACGTTTCCTGAGGTCGGTCTCGTACGCCTCTCGTCAATCCTGGCCCCTCGCGGACCGCTTCCCATCAGCCGCAGCGCGTGGTGGGCCGGAGTTCGGGAGGGCCGTTTCCCCAAACCCGTGAAACTCGGCCCGAGAACCACGGCCTGGCGGGTCGAGGAGATTCGCGAGCTTATCGACAGGAGGGGACAATGAGCACACGAGCCACGTCGCTTAAAGCGACAACGCCGCTGGAAGGGTTGCGCGGTGCGCAAGCTGAATACGAAGAGGCCAACAAGCAGTTCCGCCAACGCCAGCGCGAAATCCTCCAAGACACCTTCGCCAGTGTCGTCGCCGCCTTAGAGGATAATGAGTCCCAGACGTTCCGGGACGCGGAGGACTTCGCAGAGTACGCAGGTGACGAATCCGCCGACATTTGGTTCGACGCGGTGGCCTTTGTGTACAAAGCGAAGACGCGGGCAGCCCGACAAAAGGCGAGCAAGCACGCGTCGGCACTCCGCCTTTTGTATGAGGAGGGCGTTCCGGCGGACGGAATCGCCGCAAAGATCAAGGAGAGGCACGGCATTCAAAAACTGGCCAACGAAGCCGCTGCGGGCTCTCACAACGATGAGGAGGAGCAAGAGGAGGAGAACGAGGGGGACGAAGAGGATCAGAAGGAAAGAAAAAAGGAAAAGGAGCACAAGAGGACCGAAAGAAGCTCGGGCGCTGCACGAGGGCCGCGCCATGTCGATGACCTAACCCTCCACGTGGAAATGAGTGAGGAGCGGCTTCAGCAGGTCCTTGGTCTCGCTGTCGGTGAGAAGGCCCGGCTCATTGTCGAGTGCACCGAAATCCACAAGGGCTGGAAGCGCATCGTCGGCAGGTCCGTGAAGATTCTCGACTAACAACAACCAATCCGCTGGGCCGGAGCTCACGAGTTTCGGCCCAGCGCACCATCATCCAATAAACAAGCCATATTATGGCAGCGGCGAGCTAGCTTGTATATACGAACTTATACACATCAACATCATATCAATGCGATATATGGATTATTATGTTTAATACATCAACGGTATCAGACGGAATACATGAGAATAGCAATGTCCATGGCAATGTGGTTCAATGGAGCAATGATAAGTAACCATCGAGCGACAGGTACCGAGGCACGCTTCAACGTAACATAAGAGGCGTAGCTTTGGCATACAGTAAAGTGGTAACCGCAATTGGCTAATGAGGAGAATGGGATATGCTAATTGAGCGTAAGCACGTGAGGCAATTCCTTCGCCGCATTCGGAAACAAGGGTATCACCTTGACAAACATCTGCGTGGGCCCCGTCAAAGGTCGTTCGATGACGTTGATGAAGCTCACGAGCGGCTTTTGCGGCGGGAGCGGAGGTCTCGCAATGCCCACAATCCGTATGCTAGGAGCCGCTTCTTTCGTGCTGTCGCCGGGAACTTGGCAAGTCATTTAGGTGCGGAACCACCTGATTTTCGACTGCCGGTCCCGCTGTATTTTTTGACGCTGATCGACAAGCGGCATATCGTTAATCCTGACCCAGAGTATTCAGAGTTTTGGGAGAGCTACTCGCTTCGGAAAATTCGGACGGCATACGGCAACGCGCTTCGCGGGCTCAACCACCTCAGCATGCTCGACGTCGCTCTCTATGTCTCGACTCAGCGCACTCA
>JAQSWQ010000022.1 GCA_029266525.1 Microvirga sp. | reverse complement strand
GCTACGTGTGGCGCGATTCCTTTTCAAGGACCAGACCGGCATAAGTGACACGGTTGATCTCGGCCTGGAGGCGCGCAAGCGAAATGCCGCGATCCAGTGAGCCGTCCGCGCGCCGCTCGCGTCCGTAGGCACGGCCAACACCACCGCCGGAGTGTCCGGTCAGCGCATGATGGATCTCCTCGCTGATCCCCGCCTCCCGGCACGCCCGTTTGAAGGTGTGGCGGAAGGAGTGGAAGGTTTTGGACGGGTGATCCACGACGTGCTCACCGAGGTATCGGGCAAACCATTTGCTCCAGGCCCTCGTCTTGACATCGAGAGGCGACTCGAATCCAGGCCAAAGGGGAGCTCTGCTGTCGTGCCCCGTCGCCCTCTGAACAACGTAGTCCAACAGCCCCAACCGGATCAGCTCGGAATGGATCGGGACGGAACGTGCGGACGACTCGTTCTTGAGCCGCTGATCCTCGCCCCGGTCGCTGAAGTCGAAGTACCAGATACCGCCCTCTCCCTGCCTCACATCGCCGACCTTCAGCTGCGCGATCTCCGTCCGTCGCGCCCCACTAAATAACGAGATTAGCGGAAACCAGTAGGCCGCTTCCCTCTTCCCCCCATGCGGCCTCAGTCCCTGCGTGAAGACTGGCGAGGCGAACAGCTTTTGTAGCTCGGTCACGCTGAAGGGCTCATACGGCTGCTTTTCACTCCGAGCGATCTCGAAGCCGACGTGGAACGGGTTGGACCAGCTGGGGGCACCTTCGAAGAAGCCGTCGCGTTCTGCCCGCGTCAACAGCCCGCCCAGTAAGTTGAGCGTCTTGTTGATGGTTTGCGCGCTGCGCTTCGGAAAGGCGCTGAGGTCCTGCTTTAAAAGGTCGGGCAAACGCATGGTCCGTAGGCGATCCGGCAGCGCCTTCGGTAAGCTGGCGAGCGCGTCCCGGTACGCCCGCCCGTGCGTCTTGGTGATTGACGTGATCGGCATGTCCCCGTGCAATTCGATGAACCGCTGCAACGCGCGTCCGGCTTCCGCCACTGAGCCGTCCCGTGGCTTGCGTGCGCCCCGGCCACCACCCTCCACCCAGCGGCGATACGCGGAAGAGATGGTGATCTGACCGGATGTGCTGGGGGAAGCCGGGCGGGCAGGCGTCGGCACTGTCTCGCCTTCGATCCGGGCTTTGATCCAGTCGAAGGCGTGTCGCTCGGCCCGGAGGAATCTTTCTAGTAGCTCAATCTCATGCTCACGGATCAGATGTGCGATCTGCTCCGGGGCGATTCCCTCGGGCGGTCCCTCCTTCATCACCCGCCTAGCCTGATCGACGAGCCGGTGCGCTTCCCCGATGTGCGCGAGGGCTCGCCGTTCTGCCGCTTTGGCGTCGGCGGTTTGGAGCGAGCGGATAATCTCGGTCTTCAGCCGACCGGTCTTGGCGTTGAGGAGCGGTGCCAGGCCATCCGGCCACGGCTGAGGCGCCGCCTGCCCGGCCAAATCGTCAGGAAGCGGGAAGCGAAATTCGAATCGGTTTGCGCGGCGCTGGACGTACTTCATCCGAGCCATCAGAGCGTGGTCCCGTAGCAAGAGAGTGTAGCACGCGCTCCGAACCAAGCTGCTGAAAAATCAACATTTCTGGAGTTGCAAGGGCTTAGAAATCCGGGGAAACGCCCAAAGGAAGGGCGTGCACTCGGAATTCGGCTGGCGTAACCTCCCGTCCAACACGGGAGGACCCTGATGCTTCGATTGTCTTCGCGCCGTCGGCGCAGCCGTTGTCTTGTCGCGGTTTCGGCCGCGGCGATGCTCGCCTGCGGGACCGGCGTCGCCGTCGCGCAGATGCAGAACCTGCAGCAGGGCCTGCAGCGCGCGACCGACCGGCTCGGCAGCGCCGAAGCCGTGACCCTCGACAACGTCTCGATCGATCTCGGCTTTGCCGTCTACCGCATGCCCAAGATCGAGTTCAGCGGCGTCAACCTGCCCCGCGCCGAGCTCCAGCGCCTGTTCGACAAGAGCGTCGCCGAGCCGGTCGGGCCGCGCCTCGCCAAGCTGTCGGCGAAGCAGGTCCGGGTCCCCGAGCTGATCGTCGAGCAGCAGGTCGGAGGCGAGCGCCAGATCACGCGCTACCGCGACATCGTGGTCGACGACATCGCCAACGGGCGGATCGCCTCCGCGGCAAGCACCAGCGGCTCCTTCGAGTTGAAGGATGCGAAGGCCGGGCCGACCTCGGGCACGATGGGACGGCTCACGCTGTCCGACCTCGACATGCCGGAGGCGGCCCGGACCTATTCCGAGCGCGCCGGCAGCGCCACCGAGCTGAAGCGCATCTACGGCGCCTTCACCCTCGAGAACCTTGCCCTGTCGAGCGACAAGGGCGCGCATATCAAGATCGCCCGCATGGCGGGACGAGAGTTCTTCGCCCGCCCGACCAAGGCGTCGTGGACCGAGACCATGAAGGCGCTCGGGTCCATGGAGAACCCGGACAAGGCCTCGCCGGCCGAACAGTCGCGCATGATCGCCGCCTTCGCCGAGGTGTTCGAGGCGATGCAGGTCGGCTCCATGGAAGCGGTCGGCATTGAGATTGCCGATCCGACCGACGACAAGCAGGCGACGGGGCGAATCGCGCGCATCGCCTACACCGGCGGCACCGGCAGCCGCCCGAGCGACATGCGGGCCGAGGGGCTGGATATCGGGGCGAAGGACGGCAAGGCCCGCATCGGGCTCATCGCCTTCACCGGCTTCTCCTTCGCCCCGACCTTCGCCGAGTTGCGCAACCTCGGCGACAAGCCGATCACCGAGATCGATGGGGCGGCGCTGCGGCGCCTCATCCCGACGATCGGAACCATCCGCATCTCCGGCATGGATTTCGACGTGCCGAACGAGGCCTCGAAGGAGCCGAAGCCCGAGAACATCAAGTTTACGCTCGGAGACCTCGAGGTGACCGCCGACAAGCCCTTGAACGGCATCCCGACCAACCTGCGCCTCGGCGTCCAGGGCTTCCGCATGGCGATCCCGCCCGACACCAAGGAGGAGGGGCTGCAGGATCTCGCGCAGCTCGGTTATCGCAACCTCGATCTGTCCTGGGTGACGGCCGCCTCCTGGAACGAGGCCGGCAACGAGCTCGTGGTACGGGAGATGTCGTTCAGCGGCGCCCAGATGGGCAGCACCAACCTGCGCGGCACCTTCGGCGGCGTGACCAAGGACGTGTTCAATCCCGACAACGCGGTCGCGCTCGTGGCGCTGTTCGGCGCGACGGTGAAGAATGCCGAGATCACGATCGAGAACCGCGGTCTGTTCGAGAAGCTCCTCGAGCAGGAAGCCCGCAAGAAGAACAAGTCGGTCGACGACCTGCGCAAGGAATTCGGCATGGCGGCTGCGATCGGCGTGCCCGCGATGCTCGGCAACTCGGGATCGGCGAAGGCGATCGGCCAGGCGATCGCGCGCTTCGTGGCGAAGCCCGGCAAGCTCACGATCTCGGCGCGCACGAAGGACCCAGCCGGGCTCGGCATCGCCGACCTCGGCTCGGTCGGCCAGCCTGGCGCCATCCTCGACAAGCTCGAGGTGACCGCGACCGCCGAGTAGCCGCTTTTCCCCTCTCCCCGCGAGCGGGGAGAGGTATCCAGCTAAGCCGCGGCCTGCGCCTCGACCACCGCGACCGCCGTGATGTTGACGATGCCTCGCGCGGTCACCGACGGCGTGAGGATATGGGCGGGCTTCGCCGGCCCGATCAGGATCGGCCCGACCGGCAGCGCATCCGCCAGCACCTTCGCGAACTGGAAGGCGATGTTCGCCGCGTCGAGATTGGGAAGGATGAGGACGTTCGCCTCCCCTTTCAGCGCCGACATCGGCATCACGCGGTCGCGGATCATCTGGGACAGGGCGGTGTCGGCCGCCATCTCGCCATCGACCTCGAGCCCGGGCGCCGCCTCGCGGATGATCTCCAAGGCCTCACGCATCTTGCGGGCCGAGGGCGTGTCGGCCGAGCCGAAATCGGAATGCGAGAGCAGCGCGATCTTCGGCGAAATGCCGAAGCGCGCGACATGGCTCGCGCAGGCGATCGCCATGTCGGCGATCTCCTCGGCGGTCGGGTCCGGCCGCACATGCGTATCGGCGAGGAAGTAGGCGCCCTTCGAGGTGATGACGAGGCTCAGCGCCGCGAATTCTCGCGCCCCGGGCGCAAGCCCGATGATGTCGCGGATATGCCGCAGGCGCGACTGGAAGCGGCCCTCGAGCCCGCAGATCAGCGCGTCGGCATCCCCTCGCCTCACCGCAAGCGCGCCGATCACCGTGGTGTTGGTCCGCACCAGCGTGCGGGCGGCGTCCGGCGTGATGCCGCGCCGCCCCGCCGCCTCGCAATAGGTCGCGACGTAATCGCGGTAGCGCGGGTCGTCCTCCGGGTTCACGAGCTCGAAATCCCGCCCTCGGGCGAGCGAAAGGCCGAAGCGCTTCAGCCGCGCTTCGACCACGCTCGGCCGCCCGATCAGGATCGGCTTCGCGATGCCCTCCTCGACCACCGCCTGCACGGCGCGGAGCACCCGCTCGTCCTCGCCCTCGGCATAGATCACGCGCTTCGGCTCGGACTTCGCCGCCGTGAACAGCGGCTTCATGATGAAGCCGGAGCGGAACACGAAACGGATCAGCGAGTCGGCATAGGCCTCGAGGTTGTCGAGCGGCCGCTTGGCGACGCCGCTCTCCATCGCCGCCTTCGCCACGGCGGGCGCGATGCGCAGGATGAGGCGCGGATCGAAGGGGCTCGGGATGAGCGAGTTGCGCCCGAAGGGCCGCGCCTCGCCGCCATAGGCCCGCGCTACCACCTCCGACGGCGTCTCGCGCGCGAGCGCCGCGATCGCCCGGGTCGCCGCGAGCTTCATCTCCTCGTTGATGGTGCAGGCGCCGACGTCGAGCGCGCCGCGGAAGATGTAGGGGAAGCAGAGAACGTTGTTGACCTGGTTCGGGAAGTCCGAGCGCCCGGTGCAGATCATGGCGTCCGGCCGGGTCGCTTCCGCCACGTCGGGCATGATCTCGGGGTTGGGGTTGGCGAGGGCGAGGATCAGCGGGCGTGGGGCCATCCGCTCGAGCATGTGGGGCTTGAGCACGCCGCCGGCCGAGAGGCCGAGGAACACGTCGGCGTCGGGGATCACCTCGGCGAGCGTGCGCGCCTCGGTCTTCTGCGCGTAGGCCGACTTCCACCGGTCCATCAGCTCGGCGCGGCCCTCGAAGACCACGCCCTTGATGTCGGTGACCCAGATGTTCTCGCGCCTTGCGCCGAGCGAGACGAGGATGTTGAGGCAGGCGATGGCGGCGGCGCCGGCCCCTGAGGTCACGATCTTGACGTCCTCGATGCGCTTGCCGGCGAGTTCCAGCCCGTTCAGCACGGCCGCGCCGACGATGATGGCCGTGCCGTGCTGGTCGTCGTGGAACACCGGGATCGCCATGCGGCCCTTGAGCCGCTCCTCGACCTCGAAGCACTCGGGCGCCTTAATGTCCTCGAGGTTGATGCCGCCGAAGGTCGGCTCGAGCGCCGCCACCACATCAACGAGCCGATCGACATCCTTCTCGGCCACCTCGATGTCGAACACGTCGATGCCGGCGAACTTCTTGAACAGGACGGCCTTGCCTTCCATGACCGGCTTCGAGGCGAGCGGGCCGATGTCGCCGAGGCCCAGCACCGCGGTCCCGTTGGAGATCACGGCGACGAGGTTCTGGCGGATGGTCAGAGTGGCGGCTTCGGCGGGATCGGCGGCGATCGCCTCGCAGGCGGCGGCGACGCCCGGCGAATAGGCCAAGGCGAGGTCGCGCTGGTTGCCGAGCGGCTTCGTCGCCTGGATCTCGAGCTTCCCCGGCCGCGGGCTGCGGTGGAAGAACAGGGCGCTCGCCTTGAGGTCCTGCGAAACGTCGCCGTCGGGGGGGCCGCTGCTCATGTCGGGTCCTTGGCGTTCCTTACCCGGAACTCTGGGGCGCTTTCGGCCGGTTAGGCAAGCTGGCCCGGGTCTTGCGGCCGCTCCGCGACCACGAGCCATTGCTTCGCCATCACTTCGTCGAGCCTGCCGAGACTTGCCCGCGCGAGCCACCAGCGCGGCTCCGGGAAGCGCCAGGCCTGGACGGAAACCGCTCCCACCAGCCGCAGGCCCCCGCAGGTCGCAAGCTCGATCGCGGTGCGGCGCACGAAGAAGCGCAGATGGGTGCGGTCCAGGAGGCCGGCGTCGCGATAGGCGAAATCGCCCATCGCGGCGAGCCGCCAGATAAATTTCCAATGGCGGATGTTCGGCACCGAGACGATGAGCCGCCCGGCCGGCGCGATCAGCACCGAAAGCCGGCGCACCATCGCCCAGGGGTCCGGCATATGCTCGAGGACGTCGAGGCAGAGCACGAGGTCGAGCGATTGCGGGGCGATGCTCTCTTCGAGGGGCGCCTTCGCGGCGTCGCCGCGCCAGACCCGGTCGAGGTCGCGCTCGGCCACCGCCGCGACGCCCTCCACGTACTCGACGCCCCCGGCCCAAGCCACGTCGCGGATGCGCTTCACCGCGACGGTGGTCGCGCCGGCGCCGCAGCCGACGTCCAGCATCCGCGACACGCGCTCCGGCAACCACGGCAGGATCTCGGTGCGGGGCGTGCCGTAGTAGCGGTCTTCCATGGCGGCGTTGCGGGAGAGGCGCGGTTCGCCTAACAGGCTTCGCCTCCCGAGGCAAAAGCGCTCCGTTGCGAGGCAAGCCGCCGTCCCATGCACGATTCGGCGTTCGAAAAGGCTGAGGTCTTCCGGCGCGCCTATCTCGCCGCCTATGAGGACGTGCCGCTGACCGTGCTCGACGTCGGCGCCGCCGTCGTGGCCGAGGGGCACGGCTCGAACCGCCAGGCGTTCGAAAACCCGAACTGGCGCTATCTCGGTCTCGACATCGAAGCAGGGCCGAATGTCGATCTCGTCGTCGCCGACCCCTACGACTGGCGCGAGGTCGCGGACGCCTCGGCGGACGTGGTGACGTGCAGCCAGGTTTTCGAGCACACCGAATTCTTCTGGATCACCATCCTCGAGATCGCCCGTGCGCTGCGCCCGAACGGCCTTGCCTTCATCGTCGCGCCGGGCTCCGGACCGCTGCACCGCTACCCGGTCGATTGCTGGCGCTTCTACGACGACGGCCTGCCGGCGCTGGCGCGCTGGGCCGATCTGACGGTGCTCGAATCGGCCGTGCAGTGGCGTCCGGTCTACCGCCGCGGCAACCAGTGGCGCGATGCGGCGATCGTGCTGCAGCGGCCGGTCCGATCGGCGGCCGAGGAGGCCCGAGCCGCCGCACGGAACCGCTTCGTCAAGGCGGCGCAAACCGGCCTCGCGCCGGCAGCGGCTGCGCATGAAGCGGGCCTTCCGACGCCGGGCGTGATCGGCCCCGCCCGGGGGCTCGGCGCCCTCGCCGCGCATGAGGAAGCCCTCGCCCGGGCGAAGTCGCCGCTTGCCTACAAGCTCTCGCTTGCCGGCGCCCATCTGCGCGCCATTCGCGGGCTCCTCGGCACCGGCGCCCGCGACATTCGCGCCGAGTAGGTTCAGGCCAGGTTCTCGCGCCTGAGCGCCGTCTCGCCGCGCAAAAAGGCGAGCGCGCCGGCGGCCGAGCCGGCATAGCGCTCGATCAGCGCCCCGTTGAAGGTGAACCGCGCCGCGAGCGCCCTCAGGGCATTGATCGCGAGCATCCGGGGAGCGGGGTTCGGCAGGCCGTATTTCCCGGCGACATAGGCCCGCGACCAGGCCTGGTGCCATCGCGCGCGGAAGACGCGACCGGCCTTCGGGGCGCTCGATCCCCCCCGCAGGTGGCGGGCGGTCGCGCCGTGGACGTGGACCAAGGCATGGCCCGCATCCGCCGCGCGCCGGCACAGGTCGTCGTCCTCGTAGAACAGGAAGATGTTGGGATCGAAGCCGCCGAGCGCCAGGAAGAGCTCGCGCCGGACCATCAGGCAGGCCCCGGACAGGAACGGCGCGCAGCAATCGCCTTCCGGCCGGCAGGGCTTGCCGGCAGGATTGGCGAGATAGGGCGAAAGCGTCGACTGCGGCTGGAAGAACACGCGGCCGTCCGGCTCGACGATGCGCGGCGCGAGGATGCCGGCGTCGGGGTAGCGCTCGGACGCTGCGAGGAGCGCGGCAGCCGCTCCGGAATCCAGCGCCAGATCCGGGTTGAGGATCAGGACGAGTGGGCTCTCGGCCGCCGCGACGCCGATGTTGTTCGCGCGGCCGTAGCCCTCGTTGCGGGCATTGCGGATGACCCGCGCCCCGCGCGCTTCCGCGAGGTCCGCGGAGCCGTCTTCGCTCGCATTGTCGACCACGATCGCCGGCACGCCCTCGCGCTTGAGCGCATCGAGGCAGGCGGGAAGCGCATGCGCGCTGTCATGCGCGACGACGATGGCGGTGACCGGGCTCACTTCTCCGGCAGGTTCAGGCGGATGGAGAGCTCGCGCAGCTGCTTCGGCGCGACCTCGGAGGGGGCACCGAGGAGGAGGTCCTCGGCCCGCTGGTTCATCGGGAACATGGTGATCTCGCGCAGGTTCTGCGCGCCGCAGAGCAGCATCACGATGCGGTCGATGCCGGCCGCCATGCCGCCATGCGGCGGAGCGCCGTATTGGAAGGCGCGATACATGCCGCCGAAACGCTCCTCGAGCACGCTCTCGGCGTAGCCGGCGATGCCGAAGGCCTTTTTCATCACGTCGGGGCGGTGGTTGCGGATGGCGCCCGAGGCGATCTCGTAGCCGTTGCAGACCATGTCGTACTGGAACGCGGTGAGCGCCAGGATGCGGTCCTTATCCGCATGGTCCAGCGCGAGGAATTCCGCCGGCTCGATGTTCGGCATCGAGAACGGGTTGTGCGAGAACTCGATCTTCTTCTCGTCCTCGTCCCACTCGTACATCGGGAAGTCGGTGATCCAGGCGAACGCGAACTGGTCCTTGTCGCCGACGCCGAGATCCTCGCCGAGCCGCGCCCGGGCCTTGCCGGCGAGCGTCGCGGCTTTCGCCTCCCCGCCGGCGGAAAAAAACACGGCGTCGCCAGCCCTTACGCCGGCCGCCTTGGCGATGTCCGCCTGCACCTCTGCGGGTATGAACTTGGCGATCGGCCCCTTGCCGGAAAGCTTCCCGCCCTCCTCCTCGAGCACCACGTAGCCTAGGCCCGCCGCGCCCTCGGCGCGGGCCCACTCGTTGAGCTTGTCGAAGAAGGAGCGCGGCTGGGCCGCCGCGCCCGGCGCCGGGATCGCCCGCACCACGCCGCCGCCGCGAATGACGGTCTTGAACGCGTTGAAGGTCACCTCCTCGCGGGCGAAAAGCTCCGTCACGTCGGCGATGACCAGCGGGTTGCGAAGATCGGGCTTGTCGGTGCCGTATTTCAGCATCGCCTCGGCGTATCTGATGCGCGGGAACGTCGGGGTAACCGCCCTTCCCTCCGCGAACTCGTAGAAGACGCCGCGGATCACCGGCTCGATCGCCGCCCAGACGTCTTCCTGCGTGACGAAGCTCATCTCGACGTCGAGCTGGTAGAACTCGCCCGGCAGGCGGTCGGCGCGCGGGTCCTCGTCGCGGAAGCACGGCGCGATCTGGAAATAGCGGTCGAAGCCCGAGATCATGATCAGCTGCTTGTACTGCTGCGGGGCCTGCGGCAGGGCGTAGAAGCGGCCGGGGTGGAGGCGCGAGGGAACCAGGAAATCCCTTGCCCCCTCGGGGCTCGAGGCGGTGAGGATCGGCGTCTGGAACTCGAAGAAGCCGGCATCCTTCATGCGCCGGCGGATCGAGTCGACCGTTGCGACCCGCGTCATGATGTTCTTGTGGAGCTTGTCGCGCCGCAGGTCGAGGAAGCGGTAGGTGAGCCGGGTCTCTTCCGGATAGTCGAGGTCGCCGAACACCGGCATCGGCAGCTCGGCGGCGGGCCCGAGCACCTCAAGCTCGGTGATAAAGACCTCGATCGAACCCGTTGGCAGGTCTGGATTTTCGGTCCCCTCGGGGCGCTTCCGCACGAGCCCGTCGACCCGCACCACGAACTCCGAGCGCACGGCCTCGGCAGCGGCGAAGGCCGGCGAATCCGGGTCGGCGACGATCTGGGTCAGGCCGTAATGGTCGCGCAGATCGATGAACAGCACGCCGCCATGGTCGCGGATGCGGTGGCACCAGCCGGACAGGCGCACAGCCGTGCCGATATGGTCTGCGCGGAGCTCGCCGCAGCTGTGGGTGCGGTAACGGTGCATGGGCCTCTCGGGGGATCGGCGCGCACCATTCACGCGCATGGCCCCAAGTCAATGCCTCGAAGTCCGAAGTCATGGCGCTGGCCCGTATGACGCCGACCATGACGAGAGAAGTCCGACGATGCCCGCAGCATGAAAAAGCCCCCGGGCTTTCGCCCGGGGGCTCTGCAACTTGTAACCGGCCGGTCGGGCGCCGCACTCCTCAGTGCGCGACGAGCCCAGAGCCGTCCTCGTCGGCGGCCGCCGGCGCTGCCGGCTTGTCGGCCGGCCAGGGCTCGTCCCAGGTGATCGGCACGGGCTGGCGCACCAGCGCGTGCTGCAGCACCTGGTCCATGCGCGAGACCGGCACGATGTCGAGGCCGTTCTTGACCGAGGCCGGGATGTCGACGAGGTCCTTGGCGTTCTCCTCGGGGATCAGCACCTTCTTGGTGCCGGCCCGAAGCGCCGCGAGCAGCTTCTCCTTCAGCCCGCCGATCGGCAGGACGCGGCCGCGCAGCGTGACCTCGCCGGTCATGGCGACGTCGCGCCTCACCGGAATGCCGGTGACCACCGAGACGATCGCGGTCGCCATGGCGATGCCGGCCGAGGGGCCGTCCTTCGGGGTCGCGCCCTCGGGCACGTGGACGTGGATGTCGCGGCGCTCGAACAGCGGCGGCTCGACGCCGAAATCGACCGCGCGCGAGCGCACATAGGACGCCGCCGCCGAGATCGATTCCTTCATCACGTCCTTGAGGTTGCCGGTGACCGTCATCTTGCCCTTGCCGGGCACGGTGACGCCCTCGATGGTCAGGAGCTCGCCGCCGACCTCGGTCCAGGCAAGCCCGGTGACCACGCCGACCTGGTCCGCCTCCTCGACCTCGCCGTAGCGGAACTTCGGCACGCCGAGGAAGTCCGCGATGTTGTCCGGCGTCACCGTCACGGAGGTCGATTTCGAGATCAGGATCTCCTTCACCGCCTTGCGGATGAGGTTCGAGAGCTCGCGCTCGAGGTTGCGCACGCCGGCCTCGCGCGTGTAGCGGCGGGTGAGCGTGAGCAGGCCCTCGTCGGTGATCGACCACTCCTTGGCATTGAGGCCGTGCTTCTTGATCGCGTTCGGGATCAGGTGCTTGCGGGCGATCTCGACCTTCTCGTCCTCGGTGTAGCCGGCGATGCGGATCACCTCCATCCGGTCCAAGAGCGCCGGCGGGATGTTCAGCGTGTTCGCCGTGGTGATGAACATCACGTTCGAGAGGTCGTAATCGACCTCGAGATAGTGGTCGTTGAAGGTGTGGTTCTGCTCGGGGTCGAGCACCTCGAGCAGCGCCGCGGAGGGGTCGCCGCGGAAGTCCATGCCCATCTTGTCGATCTCGTCGAGCAGGATCAGCGGGTTCGAGGTCTTGGCCTTGCGCATCGACTGCACGATCTTGCCCGGCATCGAGCCGATATAGGTGCGCCGGTGGCCGCGGATCTCGGCCTCGTCGCGCACGCCGCCGAGCGACATGCGCACGAACTCGCGGCCCGTGGCGCGGGCGATCGACTTGCCGAGCGAGGTCTTGCCGACGCCGGGAGGGCCGACGAGGCACAGGATCGGGCCGTGCAGCTTGTTGGTGCGCTGCTGGACCGCGAGATACTCGACGATGCGCTCCTTGACCTTGTCGAGGCCGAAATGGTCGTCGTCGAGGATGGTCTGGGCGCCGACGAGGTCCTTCTTGATCTTCGAGCGCTTGCCCCAGGGGATGCCGAGCAGCCAGTCGAGGTAGTTGCGCACCACCGTCGCCTCGGCCGACATCGGCGACATCTGGCGCAGCTTCTTCAGCTCCGCCGTCGCCTTGTCGCGGGCTTCCTTGGTGAACTTCGTCTTCTCGATCTTCTCCTCGAGCTCGGAGAGCTCGTCGCGGCCCTCGTCGTCGCCGAGCTCCTTCTGGATCGCCTTCATCTGCTCGTTGAGGTAGTACTCGCGCTGGGTCTTCTCCATCTGGCGCTTGACGCGCGAGCGGATGCGCTTCTCGACCTGCAGCACGGAGATCTCGCTCTCCATGAGCCCGAGCACCTTCTCGAGGCGCTGGCCGACGGTCGGCAGCTCGAGGATCGCCTGCTTGTCGGCGATCTTGACCGCGAGATGCGAGGCGACGGTGTCGGCGAGCTTCGAGGGCTCCTCGATCTGGGTCACCGCCGAGACCACCTCGGGCGAGATCTTCTTGTTGAGCTTTACGTAGTTCTCGAACTCGGAAATTACCGAGCGGGCGAGCGCCTCGGCCTCGATCTTGTCGCCGAGCGAGTCGGGATAGGCCTCGGCCTCCGCCTCGTAATAGTCGTCGGTGCGGCTGTAGCCCTTGAGCCGCGCGCGGCTCGCGCCCTCGACCAGCACCTTGACGGTGCCGTCGGGCAGCTTGAGGAGCTGGAGCACGTTCGCGAGCGTGCCGACCTCGTAGATCGCGCTCGGGGCGGGATCGTCGTCGGTGGCGTTGACCTGCGTCGCCAGGAGGATGTGGCGGTCGGCCTTGACCACCTCCTCCAGCGCCCGGATCGACTTCTCGCGGCCGACGAAGAGCGGCACGATCATGTGCGGGAAGACGACGATGTCGCGGAGCGGCAGCACCGGATAGGTGCCGGTCGAGCCGGGCACGACCGGCAGGCGGGATTTCGAGGTTGACGTCGTTGTCATTTCTTCTGGTCCTTTCGACGGCGCCCGCGGAGCCTCTTATGGATGAGCTCCCCGCGGACGGATGACCGCGTCTCGAAGGCTTTCACTCGACGGCGCGGCGCGGGGACCTGGACCTCTCGGTGAGCGAACGTTCCCCGCGGGATTAACGTGGTTGAGCGCATCCCCGCTTTCAAGCGGGCGTTTGTCGCGCTCAACAGGCGGATCGGTCAGGCGCTCGCGCTTTGCGGCTCGGCGTTGCGGTCGGAGTGGATGAAGAGCGGCCGCGCCTTGCCTTCGACGACCTCGGAGCCGATCACCACCTGATCGACCGTGTCGAGGCCGGGCAGGTCGTACATGGTGTCGAGGAGGATGCCCTCCATGATCGAGCGCAGGCCGCGGGCGCCGGTCTTCCGCTCGATCGCCTTCCGCGCGATCATCGACAGCGCCTCGTCCTGGAAGGTGAGGTCGACGCTCTCCATCTCGAATAGCCGCTGGTACTGCTTGACGAGCGCGTTCTTGGGCTCCTGGAGGATGCGCTTCAGCGCGACCTCGTCGAGGTCCTCGAGCGTCGCGATCACCGGCAGGCGGCCGACGAACTCGGGGATGAGGCCGAACTTGAGGAGGTCCTCCGGCTCGACGAGGCGGAAGACCTCGCCGGTGCGCCGGTCGTCCGGCGCCGACACCGCCGCGCCGAAGCCGATCGAGGTGCCCTTGCCGCGGGCCGAGATGATGCGCTCGAGCCCCGCGAAGGCGCCGCCGCAGATGAACAGGATGTTGGTCGTGTCGACCTGCAGGAATTCCTGCTGCGGATGCTTGCGGCCGCCCTGCGGCGGCACGGACGCGACCGTGCCCTCCATGATCTTGAGGAGCGCCTGCTGCACGCCCTCGCCAGACACGTCGCGGGTGATCGAGGGGTTGTCGGACTTGCGCGAGATCTTGTCGATCTCGTCGATGTAGACGATGCCGCGCTGCGCCCGCTCGACATTGTAGTCCGAGGCCTGGAGCAGCTTGAGGATGATGTTCTCGACGTCCTCGCCGACATAGCCCGCCTCGGTGAGGGTCGTGGCGTCGGCCATGGTGAAGGGCACGTCGAGGATGCGGGCGAGCGTCTGGGCGAGCAGCGTCTTGCCGGAGCCGGTCGGGCCGATCAAAAGGATGTTCGACTTCGCGAGCTCGACGTCGTTGTGCTTGGTCGCATGGGCCAGGCGCTTGTAGTGGTTGTGCACCGCGACCGAGAGCACCTTCTTGGCGTGGTCCTGCCCGATCACGTAATCGTCGAGGACGCGGCGGATCTCCTTCGGGGTCGGCACGCCGTCGCGCGACTTCACGAGGGAGGACTTCGACTCCTCCCGGATGATGTCCATGCACAGCTCGACGCATTCATCGCAGATGAACACGGTCGGGCCCGCGATCAGCTTGCGGACCTCGTGCTGGCTCTTGCCGCAGAACGAGCAGTACAGCGTGCTCTTCGAGTCGTTGCCGCCTGCCTTGCTCATGGTCTGTCTCCAACGCGAGCGCAAACCGAACCGTTCGCGACTCGCCACTACAAGCTACGGGGCGCCGGCCTAAGAAACGGTGGACGGCGCAAAACCCGGGACGCGCGAGACCATCAGCTCCCGAATCCCAATGCAAACATGCGTCCTGCCCGGGATCAATAGCACCCCTGATGCGCAAAAGACGCAGGCGAGGGCCTAAATGCCCGGTTCCGTACCGGCCGGAAGGTCCTATTGTCCCGGTTCGGGCCGCTTCACGAGCACCTCGTCGACGATGCCGAACTCCTTCGCCGCCTCGGCCGTCATGAAGTTGTCGCGCTCGAGCGCCGCCTCGACGGCGGCGAGGTCCCGGCCGGTGTGCTTGACGTAGATCTCGTTGAGGCGCCGCTTGAGAGCCTCGATCTCGCGGGCGTGGATCAGGATGTCCGTCGCCTGGCCCTGGAAGCCGCCCGAGGGCTGGTGGACCATGATGCGGGCATTCGAGAGCGCGAAGCGGTGGTCCTTCTCGCCGGCCGCGAGGAGGAGCGAGCCCATCGAGGCGGCCTGGCCGACGCAGAGCGTGGCGACCGGGCAGCGGATGAACTGCATGGTGTCGTAGATCGACAGCCCCGAGGTCACGACCCCGCCGGGGGAGTTGATGTAGAAGGACACCTCCTTCTTCGGGTTCTCGGCCTCGAGAAACAGGAGCTGGGCCACGATCAGCGACGCCGAGTAGTCCTCGACCGGGCCGGTGAGGAAGATGATCCGCTCGCGGAGCAGGCGAGAGTAGATGTCGAAGGCCCGCTCGCCGCGGTTCGACTGCTCGACCACCATCGGGACGAGCGTGTTGTTGTAGACCTCGATCGGATCGCGCATCTCGCTTCAGCCCGCTCCTGGACCTTCGCCCTTCGGCCCCGGCCCGCTTTCGTCAACAATCCGCGCGCAGGCGGCAATGCATTCATCGCAGATGAAGGCGAGGCCCCCGCGCACCAGCTTATCCACCTCGGCCTCGGAGCGGCCGCAGAACGAACAGCGCAGCGGCACGAGCCGCCGAACGAAGCGCCTCGTCCGCAGCTCCGTCCCGAGCATCTCCGAAATCCCCGCCCCCGCCGCCCTCATATAGGCTGCCGCGGCCCGACCGGAAGTCCTGCCACGCTGGGGCGTTCGGACGCCTCAGGCCGCAGGCTTCTCGTCCTCGTCCTCGCTGAAGAGCTTCTCCTTGGAGACCGGCTCCTCGACCACCTTGACCTGCGCCAGCACGTGGTCGACCACCTTCTCCTCGAAGAGCGGCGCGCGCAGCTCGGCCCGCGCCTGCGGATTCTTCTGGTAGAACTCCCACACCTGGCGCTCCTGGCCGGGGTATTGGCGGACCCGCTCGACCAGGGCCTGGCTCACCTCGTCGTCGGAGACCTGGACGTTCGCGCGGTCGCCGGTCTGCGCCAACACGAGACCGAGCCTCACCCGACGCTCGGCGATGCGGCGGTACTCGGCCCGCGCCTCGTCCTCGGTCGTGCCCTCGTCGGCGAAGCTCTTGCTGTTGTTCTTGAGGTCCGCCTCGACCTGAGACCACACGGCCGCGAATTCCTGCTCGACCAGCGTCGGCGGCAGCTCGAACGCGTATTTGGCGTCGAGCGCGTCGAGGAGCTCCTTCTTGAGCTTGCGGCGGCCCTGGAGATCGTAGTCGCGCTGGATCGAGCCGCGCACCGCGTCCTTCAGCTTGTCGAGCGAGTCCATGCCGAAGCCCTTGGCGAAGTCGTCGTCGATCGCGACCTCGCCCGGCGCCTGCACCTCCTTCACGGTCACGTCGAACTCGGCCTCCTTGCCGGCAAGATGCGCCGCGCCGTAGTTCTCGGGGAACCGCACAGTCACCTTGCGCTCCTCACCGGCCTTCCCGCCGACGAGCTGGTCCTCGAAGCCTGGGATGAAGCCGCCTGAGCCGAGCGTGACCTCGACGCCCTCGCCCTTGCCGCCCTGGAACTCCTCGCCCTCGATACGGCCGACGAAATCCACCACGACGCGGTCGCCTTTCGCCGCTTCGCCGTCCTTGGCCGCATAGGGTCGGTTGCGGTCGGCCATGCGCTGCAGCGCCTCCTCGACCTCGGAATCCGAAACCTCGGCCACCGGCTTGGTCACGGTCACATCGGAGAGGTCCGCGAGCTCGAAGCTCGGCAGCACCTCGAGCGCGATCTTGAAGGCGAGGTCGGCCTTGGCCTGGAGCGCCTGCTCGACGTCCTCCTTGTTCTCCGGGAACTCGACCTTGGGCTCCTGGGCGAGCTTGAGGCCGTTGTCGTCGACGATCTTGCGGTTCGCCTCGTTGACGGCGTTCTGGACCACGTCGGCCATGACCGAGCGGCCATAGACCTTGCGCAGATGCGCGACCGGGACCTTGCCGGGCCTGAAGCCGTTGAGACGCACCTTGTCCTTGAGGGTCGAGAGCTCGCTCGCGAGCCGCTCCTCCAGCTCCGCCGCGGGCAGCACGACCTGGAACTCGCGCTTGAGGCCCTGCGACAGGGTTTCCGTCACCTGCATGATCTTCGCCTTTGCTCTACCTCGTGCCGCCGCCTCACGGGCTCGCCCTGCGACCTCCTTTGTCGCGGGAAGCTGAGCGGAGCCGGCCGGAAAACCAACCCGGCGGGATTGGTGCGGGCGGAGGGGCTCGAACCCCCACGACTTTCGTCACTGGAACCTAAATCCAGCGCGTCTACCAATTCCGCCACGCCCGCGGGGCGCAAACCCACGCCCTCCCCCGGGACGCGGGTCTATAGCAACGCCAAGCCGCGGGCGCACCAAAAAAGTTGGCCGCGCCGGCGGACAGCCGTCATCGGGCGACGTACTGGAGATAATGCGTGTACCAGACGATCGCGCCGGCGATGATCACGACCACCGAGGCGATGGTGAGCGCAAGCTGGGCGGCAGGCGACATGCGGCGGGGCATGGCCGCTTGTGCCCCGCACCTGCGGCGATTCTGAGACCGGGGCGTAAAGAACCGACGCGGGTGGCCCGGCGTCACGCGTCCCGCATCAGCCCGAGGATCACCGTCGCGATCACGCCGGCGCCGGTGGTGAGCACCGCGGCGGCGGTGGCGTTGCCGGTCCGCGCCAGGAGGAAATAGAGGCCGGTCAGACCGGCCGAGATCAGGACATACTTCATCGCGCCCTCCCTCGCCGCGCCCGAACGCGTGCCGTTGCGGAACAATCCCTGGCCTGCTCGGGAACAGCGGACGCGGCGATGCGAGCACCGGCGCAACCGCCGTGCCGCCGGATTTGGCCCTTCGCGCTGCCGCCGCTATGTCATCAGCATGTTCGAACAGCCCTCCCCCGTGTCAGTCGTTCGCCCCACGCGCCGGACCTTCACCACCGGTCTTGCGGCGACGCTTCTTTCGCTCGGAAACGCCGCGGCGCAGACCGCGCCGGCGCTTCCCGAGGAGGACGGCTTTCGCGTGCTCACCGCCGGGCCGAAGCGCGTCAAGCTGCATCCGGACGCGCCGGCGGAAGCGGAGCTCTGGGCCTTCAACGAGGCTGTGCCCGGGCCGGTGCTGCGGGCGCGCCTCGGCGAGGAGGTGCGCGTCAGGCTGAAGAACCGCACCTCGAAGCCGCTGACGCTGCATTGGCAGGGGGTCAGGATCGCGAACGCCATGGACGGCGTCGGCGGGCTGACCCAGGCGCCGGTCGCGCCGGGGAAGGATTTCGACTACCGCTTCACGCCGCCCGACGCCGGCACCTTCATCATCCGCCCGCTGGTGATCGGCGCCTCGGCCGAGCCGACCGAGCGCGGGCTGTCGGCCCTGCTTGTCGTCGAGGAGCGCGAGCGGCTGCCGGCCGACCAGGAGATCGCGCTCATTTTCGACGATTGGCGCCTCAACCCCGACGGCTCGCTTGCACCCTTCGGCGAGCTTCTGGAATCCGCGACCACCGGCCGGCTCGGCAACTTCCCGGCAGTGAACGGCAAGCCGCCGCCGCTTGCGCTCGAGCCCGCGCCGGGAAGCCGCATCCGGCTGCGGCTCGCCAATCTCTGCAACGCCCGCTCGACCGGGCTGCGCTTCGAGGCCCTGCGGGCCTATGTCATCGGGGTCGACGGGCAGCCGACCGAGAATTTCGAGCCGCTGCGCTCGACCCTGCCCTTCGGACCGGGCAGCCGCTACGACCTCATCTTCGATCTCCCGGCCGAGGCCGGCGTCAAGGGCTCGGTCATGGCGCTGATCGGCGCGGGCCTCCCGCTCCTCACGATCACGACCGCGGGCACACCGGCCTCCGCCAAGCGCCCCGCCCTGCCGCCGATCGCGGCCCCGCCGGCTAACAAGCTGCTCGCGCCCATGATCCGGCTCCAGGACGCAACGCGGCGCGACCTCATCATCGCCGGCGGCGCCAAACGGGGGACGGGCGGTGCGCCGGTCTATGACGGGGATCCGAAGCGCATCTGGACCATCAACGGCGCGTCCGGCGAGGTGAGCGCGAAGCCGCTGTTCAGCGTCAAGCGCAGCACGCCCGTGTCGCTTGCGATCCGGAACGACACGCCGGCGGTCCAGCCGCTGCACGTCCATGGCCACGTTTTCCGTCTGCTGCACCCGATGGACGACGGCTGGGAGCCCTATTTCCTCGACACTGTGCAGGTGCCGGAGAACCGGACGGTGCGCATCGCCTTCCACGCCGACAATCCGGGCAAATGGCTGATCGCCTCGACCGTGCTCGAGCGCTTCGACACGGGCCTGTGGACCTGGTTCGAGGTGACCTGACCGCCCTCAGCGCTCACATCGTTCCGGAAGACGCGCGCGGCGCGGCTACCCGGGATCCTGTTCCAGAAGGAGCGAGCTCAAGACCGCCGGCAGCCCCTCCGGAATGTCCTCCGCGATCAGCCCCGCCCCGAAGAGGCGGCCCGCTTCGGCGTGGAGCCACGCCCCGGCGCAGGCGGCCTCGAAGGGCAACATGCCCTGCGCGAGGAGCCCGGCGACGATGCCGGTCAGCACGTCGCCAGAGCCGGCGGTCGCAAGATAGGGCGTGCCGTTCTCGTTGATCGCCGCCCGCCCGTCCGGCCCGGCGATCACGGTATCGGGACCCTTCAGCACGACGACGCAACGCAATAGCGCGGCCGCCCGCCGCGCTCGCTCGAGCTTTGACGTTCCTTTCAGAACCTCCGGCTCTCGACTGAAAAGCCTCGCGAATTCGCCTTCGTGCGGCGTTAGAACCGGCGGCTGCGCGCACGCCCCAGCAAGCGAGGCCAGCGCCCGCGCCTCGCCCTCGAAGCTCGTCAGCGCGTCGGCGTCGAGAACCGCGGCGCGGCGCGCCGCGAGCACCGCCGCGATCATCTCCTGGCTCGCCCGCCCGACCCCTAAGGCCGGGCCGGCGGCGACAGCGTTGAAGCGCGGGTCGGCGAGAAGCGCGCCGAGATCGCTCGCCCCGTCGCAGCACCGCAGCATGATCGCGGTAAGCTGCGCCGCATGTTCGGCGAGCGCGTCGGCCGGCGCCGCGACGGTGACGAGCCCGGCCCCGGCCCGCAACGCGCCGCGGGCGGCGAGCCTTGCCGCGCCGGTCTGGGTCGCGCCGCCAGACAGCACCAGCGCATGGCCGCGGCGGTACTTGTGCGCTTCGGGCGGGGGCCGCGGGAAGCGCGCCGACCACAGGCCCGGTGCGTTGGCGAAGGTCGGCCCGGCTACCTCCGCCACAGTGTCGTCGCGAATGCCGATATCGGCGACCGCGACCGGCCCGCAATGCGCGCGCCCGGGCATGAGGAGATGGCCCGGCTTGCGGCGGGCGAAGGTCACGGTCCGGGTCGCCCGCACCGCCTCCCCGCGGATCGCGCCGGTGTCGCCGTCGATGCCGGACGGCACATCGACCGCCAGGATCGGGCGTCCGGAGCCGTTCAAGGACCGGATTGCCGCCTCGGCCTCGCCATCGACATCGCGCGCAAGCCCGGCCCCGAAGATCGCGTCGACGATCAGGTCGTACTCGCAGGACAGCCCGGAGAGGGCCCGCACCGGCCCGCTCCAGTCGCGCGCCGCAAGCGCCGCGTCGCCCTTGAGCCGCGCCCGGTCGCCGATGAGCGCGAGGTCCACCGTAAAGCCGCTCCCGGCCAGGAGCCGCGCGGCGACAAACCCGTCGCCGCCGTTGTTGCCCGGCCCGCAGAGGACGAGGATTCGCCCTCCCGGCGGCCCCATCTCGGCGGCGGCGTCCGCGACCGCTTCGCCCGCCCGGAGCATCAGCGCGTAGCCCGGCGTGCCGGCCGCGATGGTGAGCGCGTCCGCGCGGCGCATCTCGTCATTCGTGAGAAGCTCGAGCATCCTCCCGTCGACGCCGCCGCTCCGGCACGCAGTTGCTCGGTTTTTGTGCAACATCTGCTCTCTTTTTGTCCCGACGCGGGTGCCGCACCATGGTTTGCGCGTGGATGACGCCAAGCCTTGATGCTAGAAGCGGCAGCGCGAGGCGGCGGACGGTCCAGGCGCAAGCGGACGCGAGATGAAGAAGATCGAAGCCATCATCAAACCATTCAAGCTCGACGAAGTGAAGGAAGCGCTGCAGGAGGTCGGGCTGCAGGGCATCACGGTGATCGAGGCCAAGGGCTTCGGGCGCCAGAAGGGCCACACCGAGCTCTATCGCGGCGCCGAATACGTCGTCGACTTCCTGCCGAAGGTGAAGCTCGAGATCGTTCTTGCCGACGGCATGGTCGACGGCGCCGTCGAGGCGATCCGCAAGGCCGCCCAGACCGGCCGCATCGGCGATGGCAAGATTTTTGTATCGAGCGTCGAGGAGGCGATCCGCATCCGCACCGGCGAGACCGGATCCGACGCGATCTGACGACAGATCAACCACTTAGCAGCCGTCCGGCGGCTTGAGAAAATCACGGGCAGAAGAGGACCGACGACCCATGCAGAACGCGAAAGACGTGCTCAAGGCGATCAAGGACAACGACGTCAAATACGTCGATTTCCGCTTCACCGATCCCCGCGGCAAGTGGCAGCACGTCACCTTCGACGTGTCGATCATCGACGAGGACACCTTCGCGGACGGCGTGATGTTCGACGGCTCCTCGATCGCCGGCTGGAAGGCGATCAACGAGTCGGACATGACGCTGATGCCCGACCCGGTCACGGCGGTGATGGACCCGTTCTATTCGGCGCCGACGATGTCGATCGTCTGCGACATCCTCGAGCCGGCGACCGGCGAGCCCTACTCGCGCGATCCGCGCGGCATGGCCAAGAAGGCCGAGGCCTATCTCAAGTCGACCGGCGTCGGCGACACCATCTATGTCGGCCCGGAGGCCGAGTTCTTCGTGTTCGACGACGTGAAGTTCATGGCCGACCCCTACAACACCGGGTTCCAGCTCGACTCCTCGGAGCTGCCGATCAACGGCGACATGGATTACGAGGGCGGCAATCTCGGCCACCGCATCCAGACCAAGGCCGGCTACTTCCCGGTCCCGCCGCAGGATTCGGCGCAGGACATGCGCGGCGAGATGCTCGCCGCGATGGCCGCGATGGGGGTCAAGGTCGAGAAGCACCACCACGAGGTCGCCTCCGCCCAGCACGAGCTCGGCATGAAGTTCGACACGCTGACGCTCATGGCCGACCACCTGCAGATCTACAAGTACTGCATCCACAACGTCGCCCAATCCTATGGGAAATCGGCGACTTTCATGCCCAAGCCGGTCTATGGCGACAACGGGTCGGGCATGCATGTGCACCAGTCGATCTGGAACGGCGGCAAGCCGGTCTTCGCCGGCAACAAGTACTCGGACCTGAGCCAAGAGTGCCTCTGGTACATCGGCGGGATCATCAAGCACGCGAAGGCCCTGAACGCCTTCACCAACCCATCGACCAACTCCTACAAGCGGCTCGTGCCGGGCTACGAGGCGCCGGTGCTGCTCGCCTATTCGGCCCGCAACCGCTCGGCCTCGTGCCGCATCCCGTGGACCACCAACCCGAAGGCGAAGCGCGTCGAGGTGCGCTTCCCCGACCCGGTCGCGAACCCCTATCTTGCCTTCGCGTCGATGCTGATGGCCGGCCTCGACGGGATCACCAACAAGATCGACCCCGGCCAGGCCATGGACAAGGACCTCTACGACCTGCCGCCGCGCGAACTGAAGAAGATCCCGACGGTGTGCGCCTCGTTGCGCGAGGCCCTCGTCAACCTCGACCGCGACCGCGCCTTCCTCAAGGCCGGCGGGGTGTTCGGCGACGACTTCATCGACTCGTATATCGAGCTGAAGATGACCGAGGTGCAGCGCTTCGAGATGACCCCGCACCCGCTCGAGTTCGTGATGTACTACTCGGCCTGACGGGCGAGATTCCTCCCGCCACGACGGGCGGCCCATTCAAGCCGGAGCGGCAACGCTCCGGCTTTTTCGCTTGGGGGCTCGTAGCATCTACGGCCGGGCCGGTCCCATTGAGGCGCGAAGGCTCGTAAATGCTTGGTCAAAGTCGAAAGTTTCGGAGAGAAGGGCCCTCAGCGCACGGCCTCAAGACGGCGGATGATGCGGTGACCATCCTCGCCCGCTATTTTCCGCGCAGCGCGGAGAGTCCCGAGAAGCTGCGGTTCGTGCTGAAGTATCTGGAGTCGCTCAAGGGAGCCCACGATGCGCCCCGCTACCCTGTCCGAAGCCGTGACGAGAATTGAGCGCGGCGAACCGGCCGAGAAGGCCTGGCCGGAGTTCCTGGATACTTTCTATCTGGCGCCCGACCAGCGCGCTCGCGCTGCCGTCCTTGCCGATGAACCGGCCTTCACCGGCGATCCGAAACTCGACGCGCTCGCCGCGGCATCCGCCTCCTACCTTTCCAAGCTCTTCCGGCTTCCGGTGCCGACATGGACAGCCGATCGTCGCCGCGTGCTGGACGAGCCCTGGTTCACAGGCGTTTCGGATGCGCCCGGCATGCGCGAATACCTCACTTTCTCGAGCCCCGCCGAGTTCCGCTGCCGCAACATCTTCACCGAAGAACGCCCCTTGCGGCGGGCGATCGGCGCCGGCGCTGCGCGCTGTCCTGGAGACCGAGGCTCGCAATTTCACCCTGCGGAACCCATCTAGCCCCCTATAGCTTCCCGATCCGCGTGCTCTCTTGCCGCCCCGCGTGCCTTGCTGCGCCGGAAGCTCTCCACGAGCCTGAATGCCTAGAAAATCCAAATCCCCCCGATCAGAACCCACTCTACCCTCCCGCCAAGACCTCGTCGCCTTCGTGGCGAACGCGCCCGGCAAGGTCGGCAAGCGCGAGATCGCGCGCGCCTTCAACATCCAGAGCGGCGACCGCCTCTGGCTGAAGGAGACGCTGAAGGAACTCGAGAGCGAGGGCGCGCTCGACCGCCGCAAGAAGGAGATCCGCAAGCCCGGCAAGCTCCCCCACGTCGTCGTCGCCGACGTGAAGTCCCGCGACCGCGACGGCGAGCTGATTGCCGAGCCGGAGGAATGGGACGCCGAGCTCGGGCCCGCGCCGAAGATCGTGGTCGCGATGCCGCGGAAGCCGCGGCCCGGCATGCCGGTGCCAGGCGTCGGCGACCGCGTGCTCATCCGGGCCGAGCCGATCCGCGAGGAGCGCGGGCGCTATTCCGGCCGCGTCATCAAGATCATCGGCAAGCATAAGGCGCAGATCCTCGGCATCTTCCGCGCCCTTCCGAACGGCGGCGGGCGCCTCGTGCCGATCGAGAAGAAATCGCGCGGCGGCGAGATCGCGATCGCGCCGGGCGACGAAGGCGAGGCCAAGGACGGCGACCTCGTCGCGGCGACCACCTCGAAGCAGGGCCGCTACGGGCTGCCGCAAGGCAAGGTGCGCGAGCGCCTCGGCTCGGTCCGCTCGGAGAAGGCGGTCAGCCTGATCGCCATCCACGCCCACAGCATCCCGCACGTCTTCCCGCCCGAGGTCGTCAAGGAGGTCGAGGCCGCGGGGCCGGCCGCACTCTCCGGCCGGGAGGACTGGCGCGCGCTGCCGCTCGTCACCATCGATCCGGCCGACGCCAAGGACCATGACGACGCCGTCCACGCCACGCCGGACGAGGATCCCGACAACGCCGGCGGCTTTGTCGTCACTGTGGCGATCGCCGACGTCGCGGCCTATGTGCGCCCGGGCTCGGCGATGGACGCGCAAGCGCTCGAGCGCGGCAACTCGGTCTACTTCCCCGACCGGGTCGTGCCGATGCTGCCCGAACGCATCTCGAACGACCTCTGCTCGCTCCGCCCGCTTGAAGACCGGCCGGCCCTCGCCGTCCGGCTCGTCATCGGTCGCGACGGTCGCAAGAAGCGCCACAGCTTCCACCGCATCATGATGCGATCGGCGGCGAAGCTGTCCTACCAGCAGGCGCAAGCGGCGATCGACGGGCGTCCGGACGCCACGACCGGTCCGCTGCACGAAGCCGTGTTGCGGCCGCTCTGGGCGGCTTATGAGACGGTGAAAAAGGCCCGCGACCTGCGCGAGCCGCTCGACCTCGACCTGCCGGAACGCAAGATCATCCTGAACGACGACGGCACCGTCGATCGCGTGATCGTGCCCGAGCGGCTCGACGCGCACCGGCTGATCGAAGAGTTCATGATCCTTGCGAACGTCGCGGCGGCCGAGACGCTCGAGAAGGCGGGCTCGCCGCTGATCTACCGTGCCCATGACGAGCCCTCGCTCGAGAAGATGCGCGCGCTCGGGGAGGTCCTGGCCTCGATCGGGATCAAGCTGCCGAAAGCGGGTGCGCTCAAGCCCGCCCTGTTCAACCGCATCCTCGAGAGCGTCGCCGGCACCGAGCACCACGCCTTCATCAACGAGGTCGTGCTGCGCTCCCAGGCCCAGGCCGAGTACGCGGCCGAGAACTACGGCCATTTTGGGCTCAACCTGCGCCGCTACGCCCATTTCACCTCGCCGATCCGCCGCTATGCCGACCTTGTCGTGCACCGGGCGCTGATCCGGGCGCTGAAGCTCGGCCCGGACGGGATGCCGGCGGCGACGACACTGGCCGAGCTTGCCGAGATCGGGGCGCGCATCTCGGTCGCCGAGCGCCGCGCCATGGCGGCGGAACGCGAGACCATCGACCGGCTCATCACGCATCACCTTGCCGACCGCATCGGCGCGACCTTCGCGGGCCGCATCTCCGGCGTGACCCGCTCGGGGCTGTTCATCAAGCTCGCGGACACCGGCGCCGACGGCTTCGTGCCGGCCGCGACCATCGGTGCCGACTACTATCGCTTCGACGAAAAGCGCCACGCCATGGTCGGCGACCGCACCGGCGAGACCTACCGGCTCGGCGACCAGGTCGAGGTGAAGCTCGTCGAGGCGGCGCCGGTCGCGGGCGCGCTACGCTTCGAACTCCTCTCCGACGGCTCGGGCAAGCGGCAGCGCGGCGAGGCGCGGCGGGGCAGCCCCAGGCCCGAGCCGCGCAGCGAGCGCCGCACCAGCCCGAAGCTCAAGGCGAAGCGGGGAGCCGCGGCATCCGGCGCGCCGAACCGGCGCACGCGCGAGGCGTCATGGACGCCCGTCGAGGAATGAGCGCGACGCCTGAGGTGAGCTGGGCCGAGGGTGTCCGGCGCGGGCTGGCCGGGCGCTGCCCGGCCTGCGGCCAAGGTCGGCTATTCGGCCGCTTCCTCAAGGTCAACGACGCCTGCCGGTCCTGCGGCGCCGAGCTGCACCATCACCGCGCGGACGACCTGCCGCCCTACCTCGTGATCCTGATCGTCGCCCATCTCGTCGGCTGGGGCATTCTCACGGCCGAGACCCGGTTCGAGGTGCCGCTCTGGCTTCACCTCGCGGTGTGGCCGGCGCTCACCGTGATGCTCTCCCTCCTGCTTCTGCAGCCCGTGAAGGGCGCTGTCGTCGGGCTGCAATACGGCTTAAGCATGCACGGCTTTTCGGCGGCCCGCCGGCGAGGCGGCTGAGGAGGGACGCGTGAACGACAGGAGGGGGCAGGCGCTGGCGGACCGCCTCACGGCGGCGGAGCGGGAGCGGCGCTGGCCGAACATCCGGCCGAAGGACGCCGCGACGCTGATCATCATCGACCGCACCGGCCGCGACCCCAAGGTGCTGATGGGCCGCCGCCACCACGGCCACCGCTTCATGCCGGGAAAATTCGTCTTCCCGGGAGGGCGCATCGAGGCGGGCGACCGCTCGATGCCGGCCGCGGGCGCCCTCAACACGCGAGCCGAGCAGGCGCTGCTTGCCCGCGTCACGCGCCCGACGCTGCAGCGGGCGCGAGCCTTGGGACTGGCCGCGATCCGAGAGACCTTCGAGGAGACCGGCCTCCTCCTCGGCACCAAGGAGTACGGCCCGCCCGAGCGCGCGCCGTCGGGACCGTGGGAGTCGTTCCGCGAGCGCGGCGTGATGCCGGATCTCGAGGCGCTCCAGCTCGTCGCGCGCGCGATCACGCCGCCGAAGCGGCCGAAGCGCTTCGACACCCGCTTCTTCGCGATCGACCGCGACCATGTCGCGGACGAGGTGCCGGGCATCGTCGGCCCCGATTCCGAGCTGATCGAGCTCGCCTGGGTCTCGATCGCGGAGGCGAAGAAGCTCGAGCTCCCGGCGATCACCACGATCGTGCTCGACGAGCTGCAGAACCGCATCGACGAGGGCTTCGCGCCCGAGCTGCCGGTGCCGTTCTATTTCGAGGTGCGCAAGAAGTTCATGCGCGAGCTGCTTTAGGACCGCTTCCGTCACCACTCCTTAACCACGCTCGGTCACTCTGCAGGGATTGCCCGATCGGGCGCCAGTAGCGTCAGGCGTAATCCCATGCGTGATCTCATCCTTCGGGCCGACCGGCCCCTTCTCTTGGCCTGCGGTCTCGGCCTCGCGGCCGTCATCGGCTGGGGCAGCTTCGGCTATTCCGCCTGGTCCTCGCGCCAGCTCTCGCGCGAGCTCGTGGCGGCGACCGCGCAGCGCGACGCGGCGATCGACAAGCACCAGCGGCTCGAGCGCTCGGCCGGCGAGCTCGCCCAGGTCGAGGGCAAGCTCACGACCGCGAAGGCCGAGTTCGACAAGGCGGCGCGGATGTGGGCTGCGGCGCAGCAGGAGTTGGCGACGCTGAACAAGCGCCTCGACCAGGCCCGCGAGCGCGTGGCGCAGACCGGCAGCATCAAGCAGCCCGAGCCGCCGAAGCGCGCGGCGCGCTAGCGCCTCGCGCGGCCGAAGGCACGGCAACGCCCCTCGGAGCCTTGACGAAACCGGCCGGATCGATCATCTGAGGACGGGATTCACGGCCGGGGCGACCCGGCCGTTGCGTTTCGGCGCTGGGCCGCCGCGCGCCAAGCGAAAAGGGTTCGACCATGGCCAAGGCCGTCACCATCAAGGTGAAGCTCCTCTCGACCGCCGACACCGGCTATTTCTACGTCACCAAGAAGAACTCCCGGACCATGACCGAGAAGCTCTCGATGAAGAAATACGACCCGGTCGCGAGGAAGCACGTCGAGTTCAAGGAAGCGAAGATCAAGTAGCGTGGTGCGCTCCAGGCGTTCCTGGCTGGCATTCCTGCGCGTCGTTTCGGACGCGCGACTTGAAGCCGACCTCAGGGTCGGAACACCTGCCGCGCCATCTCGTGCGCGCGGATATAGTCCCAATCGTAGGTGACGCCGAGACCGGGGCCGGTCGGAACCGGGACCGTGCCGTCCTTGTCGACGGCCTCGAGCTGGTCGGAGTAGCCGCAGGCATAGACCGGCGGGACGGCGTTCGGACAGTCGGGCCCGACGAGCGCGACTTCGTAATAATTGGTGTTCCGCGTGGCGGCCATGCAATGGCGATGCGCCGGGCCGCAGGCGTGGATCTCGACGTCGATGCCGAAGGCCTCGGCGAGGTGCGCGATCTTCATCGCGCCGGTGATGCCGAGGTCGTATTCGGGGTCGGAGCGCAGCATGTCGGTGCCGCCGGCGATGAGGAAGTCGGCCTTGGTCTCGAAGCCACGGAGATACTCGGTCTGCAGGATCGGCGTCTTCAGCATTTCACGCAGCCGCTTGTGAGCGAAGGCCGACACGCCGCAGTCGCGCATCGGATCCTCGTACCAGAAATACCCCCCCTCGTCGCAGGCACGCCCGACATAGAGCGCGTCGGCGAAGGTGCGCAGTTCGTTCGCCGGGTCGAGCATCAGGGTCATGCGGTCGCCGACGGCCTTTGCCACGTGGAGCACGTTCGCGGCCTCCTCGCGGGCGTCGCCGTCGTGCCAGCCATGGAGCTTGTAGGCGCGGTAGCCGAGCTCGTAGCAGCGTTCGGCGAAATCGGCGAAAGCCTGCGGCGAATCGAGGCCGCCGTTGCGGTCGCCGTGATAGGTCGAGGCATAGGCCTTGAGCCGGGTGCGGAAGCCGCCGAGGAGCTGCGACACCGAGGCGCCGAAGCGCTTGCCGGCGAGATCCCAGAGCGCGATGTCGATCGGGCCGATGCCCATGCCGTCGTGCTGGCGCAGCTCGCGCTTCATCTCGTTCCAGATGAGCTCGCGCTGGTCCGGATCGCGGCCGAGGAGGTTCGGCGCGAGCGAGAGGGTCTGGGCCATGGTGGCGCGGGTGCCGCCCCACTGCACGACGTATTCGCCTGCGGCGCCGTCGTCGGTGCGGATCGCGACGGCGAACTTGGTCAGCTCGAGCGAGGCGTTCGGCTTGTAGCCGATGTTGTAGACGGCCTGGGCGTCGTCGGCCGACTGGCCGAGGTTCTTCGCCATGAAGGCGAACTCGACGATCTCGACTTCCGTGATGCGGCTCATAGTGTCCTCGCGGGATGGCTCAGGGGCCGATGAGACGCGGCAGCCAGAGGCTCAGAGCCGGCACATAGGTGATGAGGGCGAGGGCCACGGCAAGGCCCAGGAAGAAGGGCCAGATCTCGCGCAGGATCTCGCCCATGCGGACATTGGCGATGGTCATCGTGACGAAGAGCAGCACGCCGACCGGCGGGGTGAGCTGGCCGATCACCAGGTTGACGAGCAGCACGATCCCGAAATGGACGAGATCGATCTGGAGCGAGACGAGGAGCGGGATCAGGATCGGGACCAGGATGATCATGATCGCGATCGTCTCCATGAACATGCCGGCGACCAACAGGGCGACGTTCAGGACGAGGAGCACGGCCCAGGGCTCGGTCGCGATGGCGCGCACCGCCCCGACCACGGCCTGCGGCGCCTGCTCGATGCCGAGGATCCAGCTGAACGGGCCGGCGGCGCCGACGATCATCAGGATGACGGCGGTCTCGCGGGCCGTGACGAGGAGGATGGTCGGGATCTTCGACAGGGGCAGGCTGCGGTAGACGAAGATGCCGACCACCGCTGAGTACAGCGCCGCGATGCCCGCGATCTCGGTCGCGGTGAAGACGCCCATGCGGAAGCCGATGATGATGATCACCGGCATCATCAAGGCCCAGAAGGCGCGCTTGAACTCCTGCCACAGCCGCCGGCCGGAGAAAGCCCCCGAGGTGGAGTAGCGGCGCAGCCGCGCCATGACGGCGATGACCAGCATCATCGCCCCGGCCATCACGAGGCCCGGCAGGAGGCCGGCGACGAACAGCGCGCCGAGCGACACGTTCGCCTGCCAGGCGTAGAGCACCATCAGGATCGAGGGCGGGATGATCGGCCCGAGCGTGCCGGCCGAGGCCGCGAGGGCCGCGCCGAAGCCGCGGCTGTATCCGCTTGCCACGAGTTGCGGGACGAGCACGCGGGTCGTCGCCGCGCAGTCGGCGACCGAGGAGCCGGAGATGCCGGACAGGAACACGTTGCCTACGATCGCCGTCTGCGCGAGCCCGCCGCGGATGTGGCCGACGAGCGCCCTCGTGAAGCCGAACAGGCGCTCGCTGATGCCCGACTCGTTCATGAGCGAGCCGGCGAGCGTGAACAGCGGCACCGCGAGGAGCGGGAAGGATTGCAGCCCGGCATAGACCCGCTGCGCGACGATGGTCAGCGGGATGCCCTCGGTCCAGATCACGAGCGCGGAGGAGGCGATCATCGCGATCGCGATCGGGGTGCCGACCACGAGGAGCCCGACGAAAGTCACCAGGAGCAGCGTCAAGCTATATCCTCCTCGTGGCTGCCGACGAGGTCGGCCGGCCACAGGGTCTCGGCGAGGCCGCTGTCGATCATGTGCCGCACGACGTGGATGCAGGCGAGCGCCGCCCCGACCGGCAGGGCGCTGACGCCCCAGGCGGCCGAGATGCGCATCATCGGCGTCTCGTTGGAGGCGAGCACGATGCTCTGCTCGATGCCGAACCAGACGAGGCCGAGAAGGGTTGCGAGCGTCGCCGCGACCGCGATCGCGCCGAACGGCGCGCGCCCGCTCGGCCGCAGCGCGAGAAGGAGCGCATCGATGCGGATGTGCATGCGGGTGCGGAAGCCGCTCGCCAGTCCCGCGAACAGCATCCAGGTGAAGAGGAGAACGATCGTCTCCTCGGTCCAGGTCAGCGGATCGTTGAGCACATAGCGGAAGAACACCGCCGCGATCACGAGCGCCGCGATGATCCCGTGCGAGGCGGCGAGGAAGAGATCCTCGCCGCGCCCGATGCCGTCGTCGAGCCGCCGCAGCGCCGCAGCGGACATGGCCGCCCCGCCCTAGCTGCCGCGGGTCTTGGCGATCGCCTCGCGCAGGCGCTTCAGGTTCTCGGCGCCCCAGCGGGCCTCGAGGCGCGAATAGGCCGGCTCCATCTTGGCCTGGAAGGCGGCGCGGTCCGGATCGTCGATGACCTTGGTGCGGCCGGACTTGCGGATCTCCTCCAGCATGCTTGCTTCGCGGCCCTGCTGCAGCTCGGTGTTCTTCGCCGACACGGCGGCCGCCTCCTCCAACAGGATCTTCTGGTTCTCGGCCGAGAGGCGGGCGAGCGAGTTCTTGTTGATCATGATGGTGTTGTTCTGGAGCATGTGCCGCGACATCGTCAGCACGCCCTGGACCTCGTAGAACTTGCGCGAATAGATCGTCGGGATCGGATTCTCCTGCCCGTCGACGGTCTTCTGCTGCAGCGCCGTGTAGACCTCGCCGAAGGGGATCGGCGTCGGGGCCGCCCCGAAGGCCCGCACCATCTCGACCCAGATCGGGCTCTCGGGCACGCGGATCTTCAGGCCTGCCATGTCCTCGGGTTTCCTGACCTCTCGGTCGGTGAAGGTGAAGTTGCGCCAGCCCCAATAGAAGATGCGGGTCAGCGGGACGATGTTGTGCTTGTCGCGGAGCTCGTCATAGAGCGGGTCGAAGGCGCCCCCCCGGATCACGGCTTCGGCTTCCTTCCAATCGCGCCACAGGAACGGGCCGCTCGCCATCTCCATCGCCGGGACGAGAGACGACATCACCGGCATCGAGGGCGCCGAGATGTCGAGCGCGCCGGACTTGATCTGCTGGACGAGATCCGCCTCCTTGCCGAGCTGCTCGGACGGGAAGACGCGGATCGTCACCGCCCCATTGGTGCGCCGGCTGACCCTCTCGGCGAGCTCGTTGAACAGGTCGTGGGCGATCTCGCCCGGAGAGTTGGCGTGACCGAAACGCAGCGTCTGCGCGGCGGTCGGCGCGGCCGAGAGGCCGCCGGCGACCAAGACCGCGGCGAGGAGATGTGCGAGCTTCATGGGGTGTCCTCCTGTCGTGCTTTGCATGGTGGGCCCGGGGCATCGCCCGCTCGCTGTCGAGTTACCCTACGGGCCCGCGGCGCGGCAATGCTCTCCTCGCCCGGCCTCACCCCTTCACGAACCTGGGCAGTCGTTCTCGGCACGGCGGTCGAGGGGGCCGCGGCACCGATCATCCGGCGTCGTTCCGGTCACCAAACTCACCACCGCCGGGGTGACGCCTGGCGCTAGCTCGGATCGCGGCGATCCCGCGCGCGGTCGTGCTCCACCGCTCTGGCGAGGGGATCCCTGCGCAGGAAGACGCGGAAGCCGCCGATGGGCTCGTGCTCGACGTAGTCTGCCCAGAGGGCGGCGAAGCGCGCGTCCTTCGAGAGATGAGCGACGTAGTCGAAGTCGTGGTCGCGGAAGCCGAGCTTGTCCTGATGAGCGTCGACGACCACGACAGCGGGCCGTTCCGCCGCCATGCCGGCGACCACGGCCGCGACCTGCCGCGACGCGGCCTCCCGGGCCCGCGCGGCCGCGTCCGGAGCGATCTCGTCGGCTCGCATGGCGGCGGGCAGAAGATGCAGGCAGCAGGCGCTGCCCATCCAGCGCGCGCCCGAGGCCAGTACCGCCGGATGGACGTCGCGCGGCGATGTCACGAAGGCGAAGACCGAGCCGGTCTCGCCGGCATGCGAGCGGAACAGCGCGGCAAGCCGCTCGATGCGGTCCGTCTCCCGGCCGAGCGCTCGCTCGCCAAGGTCGCGAAGCGCCGGGCCGAAGCCCGCCGCCGCGATGAGGACAACAGCGGCCGCGGCCAGAGGCTGCCGCCGGACCCCTCCGCCGGAGGCGGCGTACAGCACCACGCAGCCCATGAAGGCGAAGCCGATCGCCGGCACTAGGTGATAGGACCAGCTCTTGGCCTGGAGGAGAGCGGACAGGCAAGCGCCTGCGCTGGCGAGCATCAGGATCGGCGCGAGCGCCGGGACCGGCTCGTCGCCCAGGCCTCTGCGCAAGAGACCCGCTGCGAAGGCGAGCGGCGCCAGGGCCAAGGCGGCCCGCGCGACGACGTTCGAGACAGGTTGCTGGTAGGCCCAGTACCCCGCAATCGCGTCCGGCATGTTGCCGAAGAGGTAGTCGGGGGCGAAGACGAGAACCGCGCCGAGATAGCCGAAGCCGACCGCGGCGAGAGTGCCGGTCTCCGGCCGCACCCACTGCCGCACGCCTTGCGCCCTCGCGATCCAGATCTCGACGAGCAGCGGGACGAGGAGGAAGTAGGGCTTCTGATAGAAGCCGAGCGCCGACAGGAGCCCGATGGCGCCGGCGAGCGGAACCGGCAGGCGATGCCCCTGCGCGCGGACACCGGCTGCAGTCAGGTAGGGCCAGGCGGCGATCAGCATCAGGTGCTCCCGCTGCGCGAAATCATAGCCTGGCGCCAGGAGGAGGAACGCGCCCGCGGCGAGCGCCTGCATGGCGCGTTCTCGCGGCGGCGTTTCCCCCCACGATGCGGCCGCATCGGCGAGCCCGACGCTCGCCAGCGCGAGAACCACCACGAACAGGGCCGATGCGATGCCCGGACCCACCCCGATTGCCCTTGCGAAGCCCACCGGCAGGGTCGCGATCCACCAGGCAAGCGGCGGATTGACGTCGACGATGTCGCGGCCGAAGCGGGCTCCGTCGAGCAGGCGACCTGCCCCTTCGAGGATCCAGGCGACGTCGTGATTGGTCGGGACGGCAGCGTGGAAGGCGAAGGCAAGCAGCGCCAAGGCGCCGAGCCATGCCCAGGTCCAGACGGTTCGCCCGGCGCCGGCGAACCGGGATCGATGCGGCTGCCGGTCCAACAAAGCTCTCCGCACCGGCCCTGATGCCGGCCGGCGCACGATCCGGGGGAAGCGCTAAGGCCGCGTTAAGCCGCGGCCGGTGCGGAGCATGCCGGTCATGCGCCGGCCCGCTCGCGGACGGTCGCGGACCGCACACGCGCCGACGCAAGCCCCGCAGGCCCTTAGCCCGGGGCGCCAGGCTTCCTAGATGAGGGCTCCTGCCGCTCCGGGGTGCCCATGCGCTGGTTCCTTCGCTCGCTCGCCGCACTCGCCTTGCTGTGGGCGATCTTCGTCGCCTCGCCCTATGTGGCGCTGTACGACCTCGCCAGGGCCGCGCAGGCGCGGGACCTCGCGGCTATCGAGAAGCGGGTCGATTTCGCCGGGCTGCGGCGCTCGCTGGCGAGGCAGATCGCAGCTTCCTACGCCAAGGCGGTCGGCGGCGAACGCGGCCCGGGCGCCACGGCGCAGCTCGGCGCCGCGGCGGGCGCCGCCATGCTCGACCCGCTCATCGCCGATTACGTGTCGCCCGACGCGGTGGCGCGGCTCGTCCGGGAGGGCTGGCCGGCGGTTCTCGAAACGGAAGCCGCCGCCGCAGGCGCCGGAGGGCGGCTTGCGCTTGTCGACCCCTCCGCCTTCCCGAGCGGCGAGAAGCTCCGGCAGCTCTGGAGCCTTTCGGAATGGCGCGGCTTCACGAGCTTCCATCTCGGCGTGCCTCAGCCGGGAGTTGCCGAGCCGTTCCAGCTCCAATTCCGGCTCTCCGGCTTCACCTGGCGCCTCTCCGGCATCGAGCTGCCCGAACCGTTGAAAGAGCGCCTCGTCCGCGAGATCGTCGCCCGCCAGAGCGCATCCCGATAGACGCGCTTGCGGGAAGGCTGCGAGGCGGGTTTTCGTCGGCAATTTCATCAGCTTACTATTAACCCCCGCGGCATTCGCTTTCAGTATGAGCGCTCCCCTTAACGGTCGGGAAGGCAAGAACTTGTCTTATTGGCCCAAAGGGAGGCGCAGGTGCGTGTCTTTGGTCCAATTCCCGAACTGCTCGATCGGCTTCGCCGCCATGAAGACGGGCGGTAGCGCTCCTCTTCGCATTGGCTCTAATCCCCCTCCTCGGGGTTGCGGGGGCGGCGATGGACTACAGCCGGGCGTCTTCGCTCCAGACCGCGATGCAGTCCGCCGCCGATTCGACAGCTCTCGCGCTTTCCAGGGACGCCCCGAATCTCAGCAGCGCCGAGCTCCAGAGTCTCGCCGCCGCCACCTTCAAGAGCCGCCTCGGCAAACTGAACGTCTCGAACGTCGCGGTGAACGCCTCCTATACGAAGAGCGGCGGCTCCCGCCTGACCATCGACGCGTCCGCCTCGCTGTCGACCTCGTTCACCAAGATGGCCGGGTTCGACAAGATCGATGTTGCCGCCAACTCGGAGGTCAAGTGGGGCAACACGAGGCTTCGCATCGCGCTCGTGCTCGACACCACCGGTTCCATGAACAGCGACGGCAAGATGGGCGCGATGAAAACCGCGGCTAAGAATCTGCTCGATCAGCTCAAGAGCGCCGCCGCCGGCGACGGGGACGTCTACGCCTCGCTCATCCCGTTCAGCAAGAACGTCAATGTCGGGGCGAGCAACCACAATGCTGACTGGATCGACTGGACGGATTGGGAGTCCCAGCCGGCCATCCTGAAGAATTCCAAGCCGAGCAACTGGAGCAGTATCGGGCCGGGCGACGATTGCCCGTTCACCAACAGCAGCCACGGCTTCCGCTGCACCGCGGGTCCGACCAGCACCACCGCGGTCTCCGAAATCCCCTCGAGCGGCGCCTATAGAGGCTATATCTGCCCGAGCCCCGACTCCGGCAACAAGGACTCGAGCAAGGTCGGGATCGTCTACAACGGCTGCTACAACAGCGTGCCGGTCACCACGACCGTGGACTCGGGATCCGATGCGAGCTGCGGCTCGACCCCGAACTGCTCCTGCTCAGGCAAGGGCAAGGACAAGCTTTGCACGGCCACGAGCTACCAGCACAACTGGATCAAGAATGCGCGCAGCACCTGGAACGGCTGCGTCACCGACCGCGGCGCCTCGAACGGCCCGAGCGAAGACTACGACCGGAAGGTGACGGCGCCTTCCGCGGGCACGCCGGCGAGCCTCTTCCCCGCCGAGCAGAACGCCAATTGCTCCGCTCCGGTGATGGCGCTGACCTACAACTGGTCGAGTCTGAAGAACCTCGTCGACAATCTCTACCCGCTCGGCGCGACCAACCAGCCGATCGGGCTCGTCTGGGGCTGGCAGTCGCTCGTCGGCGGCGGCCCCTTCCCGGCGCCGCCTGCCAAGGACCCGAACTACAGCTACAATCAGGCCATCGTGCTGATGTCGGACGGCCTCAACACCCTGAACCGCTGGTACGGCAACGGCTCATCGACGAACGCCTCGGTCGACAAGCGGATGTTCGAATCGGCGACGCTCGGCACCTGCGCCAACGTCAAGGCCGCCGGGATCACGATCTACGCCGTTCACGTCAACACGGACGGCGATCCGAAATCGACGCTGCTCGAGAACTGCGCCACCAGCAAGGACAAGTTCTGGATGGTGACCTCGGCGAGCGGCCTCGGCTCGGTGTTCACCGAGATCGGCACGGAATTGACGAAGCTGCGCATCTCGAACTAGGCGCCCCGCCTCTCGTCGAAACGGAAAAGGCGCCCGGAAGGGCGCCTTTCGCGTTGGTGGCCGGCCGGGAGCGGCGATGAGGAGGCACGAACCGCCCCCGGGCCGGCCGAGCCCACGACTACCCAGGAAGATGCGGCGGACCTGGGCATCCGATGGGCCTTTGGTTGGCCGCGCGACATGCGCCCGGCCTCCCAGGCCAACCTACAGAGCAGCCGTCGACAGACAAGGACATGGACGCGCGCCGCGCCTCTTAATTGATTGTTAATATTAAGTGTTTTGGTTTCCAGGCGCGCCTGCGGGGTCATCCCCGAGAGCTGCGCGGCGGCCTATCCAGGATCGCCAGTGCCGGTCCCGCGCCGATCCCGCCTCTCCGCTGCCCTTTGGCCGGCGACGACGTGCCCGCGGCTCAGGCGGCCGCGGCGATGACCTTGTTGCGTCCTTCCTGCTTTGCCCGGTAGAGCGCGAGATCGGCGCGCTTCAGCATCTCGCCTGCCGCCCGGTCTTCAAGCTGGCGCGCCGCAACGCCGATCGACACCGTCACCGGCACCGCGCGGGTGCCGCGGTGGATCGGAAACACAGTCGCCTCGATGCGTTCGCGAATGCGCTCGGCGACGGCCTCGGCGCCCTCGAGGGCCGTGTCCGGCACGGCGACCACGATCTCCTCACCGCCGTAGCGGGCGAGAAGGTCAATGCCGCGGGTATGGGCACGCACGCGCTTGGCGAATTCCCGCAGCACCTCGTCGCCGGCGTCGTGGCCATAGGAATCGTTGATCGCCTTGAAGCGGTCGATGTCGAGGAGGACTACGAGAGCTGCCGCCCGCGCGCCGCCGCTTCCTCGAAGAGCGCGGCGAAATGGCTGTCGAGATAGCGGCGGTTGTGGAGGCCGGTGAGCGGATCGGTGACGGCCAGCTCCATCGAGGCCTGGACGGTCTCGCGCAAGCTGTCCGAGAAGCGCTTGCGCCGCACCTGCGTGCGCACCCGCGCGACGAGTTCGTTGCGATCGACCGGACGCACGAGAAAATCGTGCACGCCGATGTCGAGCCCGCGCAGGATCCGCGCGCGGTCGTCGGCCTCGGCGATCATCACCACGGCGGCGGTGCGGTCGAGCGAGCGCAGCTGGCTGCACAAGCGAAGCCCATCGAAGCCCTGGAGATCGAGGCTCACGAGCACGAGCTCGTAACCGCCGTCCGCCGCCTTGATCAGGGCTTGGTGCGGATCGCGCTCGATCTCGACCCGGTGGTACTGCCCGAGCGCGGTCGCGAGCCGCTCGAAGGAGCTCGCGCGGTCGTCGACGAGGAGCACCTTCGCGTTCAAGCCGGTCTCGGCGACGGCCGCGGCGAGCGGGTCGCCGATGCCGAACTCGCGCGAGGCCAAGGCTCGAGTGCGCATCTCGTCGGTCACGGCCTTGAGCCGCACGAGGCTGCGCACGCGCGCCATCAATGCCGTGTCGTCGACGGGCTTGGTCAGGAAATCGTCGGCGCCGGCGTCGAGACCTTTGAGGCGGTCGCTCGGCTGGTCGAGGGCGGTCACCATGACCACCGGAAGATGCGCGGTGAGCGGCGCGTTCTTGAGCCGCCGGCAGACCTCGAATCCATCCATGCCGGGCATCATCACGTCGAGAAGGACGATGTCGGCGAGCCCCTGGTCGCAGAGCGCGAGAGCATCGGGGCCGTTCATGGCAGTGACGACGTCGAAATACTCGGCCGTCAGCTTGGTTTCCAAGAGCTTGACGTTAGGGAAGATGTCATCGACGACGAGGACGCGGGCGCTCATGCGGGGGGCTCACTCGCCGAGATAGGTGCGGACGGTCGCCAGGAACTTGGCGACCGAGATCGGCTTCGAGAGATAGGCCTCGCACCCGCCTTCGCGGATGCGCTCCTCGTCGCCCTTCATGGCGAAGGCGGTGACTGCGATCACCGGGATCGCCTTCAGCTCGTCGTCTTCCTTCAGCCACTTCGTGACCTCGAGCCCGGAGACCTCCGGCAGCTGGATGTCCATGAGAATCAGGTCCGGCCGGTGGGCGCGCGCGAGCTCGAGCGCCTCGATGCCGTTGCCGGTCTTGAGCGTGGCATAGCCGTGCGCCTCGAGGAGATCGTTGAAGAGCTTCATGTTGAGCTCATTGTCCTCGACAATGAGCACGGTCTTTTTCATCGCTGTCGTCCCGTCGGCGTAAGCCGCCCTTCACGCCGCCCCCGATCCGTCGGAAGATAGCCTTAGCCGAGACTTGTTGATGAATCCCAAACCTAATCCCCGAGCCCGTGCCGCGGCCATGGACCATGCGCGGGCGGAAGCGCTCGCAGTCGAGGCGCTCGGCTTCCTCGGCCGCTCGCCTGAGCGGCTAGTGCGCTTCCTTGATTCGAGCGGCATGCGGCCCGACACGCTGCGCGCTGCGGCGCAATCCCCGGACTTCCTCGCCGGCCTTATGGATTATGTCGCGCAGGACGAGGATCTGCTCCTTGCCTTCGCCGACGAGGCGGGCGTGAAGCCGGAGAGCGTGATGCAGGCGCGCCGGCTTCTCTCGCCGGCCGCGTTCCCGGACTGAGCCCGATGCCCGGACCGGCGCTCTGCCGCGACTGCCTCAGCGAGGCCGAGCCGCGCGCTTCGGGCTTCCGCTGCCCGGCTTGCGGCTCCCCTCGCCTTCTCGCCCATCCCGAGCGCGACGCGCTCGCTATCGCCCATGTCGATTGCGACGCTTTCTTCGCGGCGATCGAAAAGCGCGACGACCCGGCCTTGCGCGAGAAGCCGGTGCTCGTCGGCGGCGGCAAGCGCGGGGTCGTCGCGACCGCCTGCTACGTCGCCCGCACGTCCGGCGTGCGCTCGGCGATGCCGATGTTCAAGGCGCTCAAGGCCTGTCCCGACGCGGTGGTGATCAAGCCGAACATCGACAAGTACCGCAAGGTCGGCCGCGAGGTGCGCGCATTGATGCTCGAGCTCACTCCGCTCGTCGAGCCGGTCTCGATCGACGAGGCCTTCCTCGACCTTTCCGGCACCGAGCGCCTCCACCATGCAAGCCCCGCCGTGACGCTGGTGCGCTTTGCGAAGCGGGTGGAGGACGAGATCGGCATCACGGTCTCGGTCGGGCTTTCGCACAACAAGTTCCTGGCGAAGCTCGCCTCCGATCTCGACAAGCCGCGCGGCTTCTCGATCATCGGACGCGCCGAGACGGCGGCGAGGCTCGCGGATCTGCCGGTCGGCGTCGTGCCGGGCATCGGGGCGGCTGCGCAGGCGCGGCTCGCGAAGATCGGAATCACGCATCTGCGCCATGTGCGCGCGACGCCGCTCCGCGACCTTGCCGGCGTGCTCGGACGCGAGGCGGGCGAGCTCATCCGCTTCGCAAAGGGCGAGGACGCCCGGCCCGTGCGCCCGGAGCGCGCGACGAAGAGCGTCTCGGCCGAGACCACCTTCGACACGGATCTGCACAATTTCGAGGAGCTCGAGCGCGTGCTGTGGCGGCTGTCGGAAAGAGTGTCGCGGCGGCTCAAGGCCGCGGGGCTTGCCGGGCGTGCCGTCGTCCTCAAGCTCAAGGACGCGCAGTTCCAGCTGCGCACCCGCACCGGCTCGGGAATGCCGGCGACGCAGCTCGCGACGCGGCTGTTCGAGGCCTCGCGCCGGCTCCTGCGGGCCGAATGCGACGGCACCGCTTACCGGTTGATCGGCATCGGCGCGTCGGACCTATGCGATGCCGCCGAGGCGGACCGCGGCGATCTTTCCGACACCGAGGTCATGCGCATGGCGAAGCGCGAGGCCGCAGTCGACCGGCTGCGGGACAAATTCGGCGACGCGGCGGTCCAGCGTGGCCTCGCCTTCCGCCCTCAGCGCTGACAATCCTTGCCGGGCAACAACTCGAAGCGCGTGACCTCGCCCTTCAGCGCGAACTCGCCGTAGTCGAGCTTGAGCGCGCGGCTGACGCCGTTCTCGTAGAGCTCGAACGAGATCACGTACACCGGCGTCTGCTCGCCGCGCCCGGCGTTGAAATAGCTCAGCGTCACCGGCCAGCGCGCGAGCTTGCGCATCGCCTCGGTGCGCAGCGCCTCCTCGACGGCGTTGTCCGTGCCCGGCTCGATCTTGCGCCCGATCACGGCGAGCGTGTCGTAGACCTTGCGGCCGTCGTCCGAGCCGTCGAACATCTTGATGGAGAGCGTCGTCTCGCCGGCCCGCGCCGCCGCGATCAGCCGCTTCATATGGTCGGAGGGGAAGACGGGGTCGTCGCCGAAGGTCAGGCGGTCGCGTTGCGGCTGCTTCAGGGTGACGGCGAGGACGCCGTCCTTGCGGCGCTCGGCGTCGCCGTCGAGCTTCTTCGCCGGCGCGCCTTGCGTGTCGGACTCGGTCTTGAACCGGAAGCTGCGCCCGTCTCCGCTCTCGAAGGTGGCGGTGCGAAGGTCCGAGGTGCGGGCTCCGATGTCGCCGCCCTCGAGCACCGTCACCTGGCGATAGGTCAGCGCATAGCCGTCGCAATTGTCGCCGAGGAAGTCGAAGGCGATCCGTCCCCGGGCCGCCTCGAGCCCGCGCGGCCCGGTCGCGCCGGCAAGCGACAGATCGTAGACCACCCGGTGCGCCGCGAGCGGCACGCCCGCGGTCGGCTGTGCGAGCGCGGCCGAGGAGGCGAGCATCCCGGCAAGCAGGAGCGGCGCGGCGTTCGAGCTGTGCATGCGTTTTCCTTCGCTCGGCGCAGAATAGGAAGGGCCGCGAGTCGCGGCAACGCCGCGTCTTGCCCGGATTTCGACCATAGGCGAGAAAGGGCAAAGGTGGCGGGGAGATGGCGATGGGCGCGATCGACAAACGGCTGCAGGAACTCGGGATCGCGCTGCCTCCGGCCGCGGCGCCGGTCGCGAACTACGTGCCCTTCGTGCGCATGGGCAATCTCGTCGTGGTGTCGGGCCAGATCTGCCTCGGGCCGGACGGCAAGATCGCCGACCGCCACAAGGGCAAGCTCGGGGCGGGCGTGCCGCTCGAGGCCGGTCAGGAGGCGGCCCGGCTCTGCGCCATCAATCTCCTGGCCCAGATGCGCGCCGCGCTGGGCGATCTCGAGGCCATCGTGCGCTGCGTGCGCCTCGGCGGCTTCATCAATGCCGATCCGAGCTTTGCCGCGCTTGCACAGGTCATGAACGGCGCCTCGGATCTCATGGTCGCGGTGCTCGGGGACCGCGGGCGGCATGCCCGCTCGACCATCGGCGTTGCCGAGCTCCCGCTCGACGCTGCGGTCGAGGTCGAGGCGATGTTCGAGGTCCGATGAACGCGCCGGACTGGCTCGTCGCGCGTCCGATTGCCCATCGCGGGCTGCATGATGCCGCCGCCGGCCGCTTCGAGAACACGCTTTCCGCCGCCGAGGCCGCCGCCGCCCGCGGCTACGCCGTCGAATGCGACGTGCAGGACACCGCAGACGGCGAGGCGGTGGTGTTCCACGATTTCACGCTCGACCGTCTGACCGCCGAGAAAGGACTGGTTCGCGAGCGACGCGCCGGCGAGCTCGCGCGGCTCGCGATCGGCGGCGCGGCCGACCGCGTCCCGACCTTGGCCGAGCTCCTGGCCCGCATCGGCGCACGCGTGCCGCTCATCGTCGAGGTCAAGAGCCGCTTCGACCACGACCTCACCCTGACGCGCCGCACCCTCGAGCTTCTCGTTTCTTACGCGGGGCCGGTCGCGGTGAAGTCGTTCGATCCCTTCGTGGTCGCCGCCGTGCGCAGGGTCGCGCCGGAGCTCCCGCGCGGCATCGTCGCCGAGAGCGTCTACGACCACCCGACCTGGAACATGCTCCCGGCCGAGCTCAAGCACGAGATGGCGAACCTCCTGCATTTCGGCGCGACCGAGCCCGACTTCCTGTCCTGGCGGGTCGCCGACCTGCCCTGCGCCGCGCCGTTCCTGTGCCGGCATTTCAATCAAACGCCGGTGATGGCCTGGACGGTGCGGGGCGAGCCCGACCGCCGCCGCGCCGCGCTCCATGCCGACCAGATCGTGTTCGAGGGCTTCGATCCCGAAGGCCCGCCGGACCTTGCCGAGGCCGAGGCGGCGACGTGACGGCGCCGGAGCCGAGAGCCGATCGCGGCGTGAGTTCCGCGGCGCTCGAAATCCAGGTCAAGATTGCCGGCGGTCTCGCCGCCATCCCGGCCGAGCGGTGGGATGCGCTCGCGAACCCGCCCGGGGCTCCCGCCGGACAGCCGGACGAGACCTACAACCCCTTCGTCTCGCACGCCTTCCTTTCCGCGCTCGAGGTTTCGGGCTGCGTCGGCGGGCGCAGCGGCTGGCAGCCCATGCATGTGCTGGTCGAGGACGCGGACGGCGAGGTGATCGCCGCGGCGCCCTGCTACGCGAAGGCGCATTCGCAGGGCGAGTACGTCTTCGACCACGCCTGGGCCGACGCCTATGAGCGCGCCGGCGGCTCCTACTATCCGAAGCTTCAGGTCTCGGTGCCCTTCACGCCGGTGACCGGCCCGCGCCTGCTGCTCTCGCCGACGGTCGAGCCGGCTGCCGCGCGCGCGGCGCTGCTCGCGGGCTTGCGCGCGCTGCGGACCAAGATCGACGCCTCGTCCATCCACCTCACCTTCCTGCCGAAGGCGGATTGGGAGGCGCTCGGCGAGCGCGGGCTCCTGAAGCGCATCGACCGGCAGTTCCATTGGCTGAACGACGGCTATACGAGCTTCGACGATTTCCTCGCCGCGCTGTCCTCGCGCAAGCGCAAGACGATCCGGCGCGAGCGCCGCGACGCGCTCAGCGCGGGCATCACGGTCGAGACGCTCACCGGGCGCGACATCAGGGAGGCGCATTGGGACGCCTTCTTCGCCTTCTACATGGACACCGGGTCGCGCAAATGGGGGCGGCCCTATCTCAACCGGCGCTTCTTCTCGCTCGCCGGCGAGCGCATGGCCGATCGCATTGTGCTGATGCTCGCAAAGCGCGCCGGCCGCTATATCGCCGGCGCGATCAACTTCCGCGGCGACAAAACCCTCTTCGGCCGCAACTGGGGCTGCGTCGAGGACCATCCGTTCCTGCATTTCGAGCTCTGCTACTACCAGGCGATCGAGTACGCGATCGCGCACGGGCTGACGCGCGTCGAGGCCGGCGCGCAGGGCGAGCACAAGCTCGCGCGCGGCTACCGCCCGGTGCTGACTTATTCGGCCCACGACATCACAGACCCGGCGCTCCGGCGCGCGATCGCCGAGTATCTTTCGCGCGAGACGCTCTATGTGGCGGCGGCCGCCGAGGAGCTTGCCGAGGCGACGCCGTTCAAGAGTTGCCTCGAGAGCTGAACCGGCGCTGGACGCGTTCGACGCCGCTGTGCATGGTGCGCCGCTTTCACGAGGCCTCCATGACCACTTACGACCCGAACAACATCTTCGCGAAGATCCTGCGCGGCGAATTGCCATGCGAGAAGGTCTACGAGGACGAGCACACCTTTGCCTTCATGGACATCATGCCCCGCGCCGACGGGCATGTGCTGGTCATCCCGAAGAACCCATCCCGCAACCTCCTCGACGCCGACCCGCAGGACCTCGAGCGCGCGATCGCCACCGTGCAGAAGCTCGCCCGCGCGGTGAAGGCGGGGATGAATGCCGACGGCATCACCCTGCAGCAGTTCAACGAGAGCGCCGGCGGCCAAGTGGTCTTCCATCTGCACTTCCACATCCTGCCGCGCTGGGAGGGCGTGTCGCTGCGCCCCCACACGGGAGCCATGGCGGCGAAGGAGGACCTCCAGCGGCATGCGCAGGCGATCCGGGCGGCGCTGAAATGACGGCGATTGCGAGACCCTGCCGGCGCGCGTTCATCGGGGTTCTCGCGGCCGCGGCGACCTGGCCGATCATCGGGCGCGCGCAGCCGCGGTCACTGCCGGTGATCGGCTTCCTGCATTCGGGCTCGCCCGAAGCCAACGCCAAACGGCTCGAAGGCTTCCGCCGGGGCCTCACGGAGGCCGGCTTCGCCGAGGGCGCTGATGTGGCGATCGAATACCGCTGGGCCGAGGGGAGGGCCGATCGGCTGCCGGAGCTCGCGGCCGATCTCGTCCGCCGCGAGGTGGCGGTGATCGTGACGCCCGGCAGCGCGCCAGCGGCGCTTGCCGCCAAGCAGGCGACCGCAACCGTCCCGGTGGTCTTCGCGACCGGCGGCGATCCGATCGGGCTCGGCCTCGTCACGAGCCTCAGCCGGCCCGCCGGTAACGTCACTGGCGTTGCGTCGCTGAAAGCCGACCTCGCGGCCAAGCGGCTCGCCATCTGTCGCGAGCTTGTGCCGCGGGCGGCAGATTATTTCGCCCTCGTCAACCCAACCTCGCCCTTGACGGAGAGCTACACGAAGGAGCTCTTGGCAGGTGCCGCAACACTGGGCATTGCGATCCGCGTCCTGCGCGCCAGCACGGATGAAGAGATAGAAGCTGCCTTCGCGATTCTTCCCCGGCAGGCCGGAACCGTTGTGGTCTTTGGGCCGGATGCCTTCTTCTATATACGTCGGGACAAGATCGCGGCGCTTGCTGTGCGCCAGGGCGTGCCGACGATCTTCGACACGCGCGACTATGCGGAGGCCGGCGGACTTGCGAGCTACGGCGCGGATTTCGTCGATTTGATGCAGCAGGCCGGAAACTACACGGCGCGTATCCTGAAGGGCGAGAAGCCGGCCAACCTGCCGGTCATACAGTCGACCAAATTCGAGCTGGTGATCAATCTTCGAACCGCGAAGGCGCTCGCTATCGCGATCCCGAACACGGTCCTCGCGCTCGCCGACGAGGTGATCGACTAGCGCCGCTCCGTTTCAACTAAGGCTGCGCGCCGGCGCCGGTGAGGAGCTGGCGCACGCCGGCGATCAGCGCGGAGGGCGAGGTGCCGGCGGCGTTGAGGCCGGCCTTCACGGCCCAATAGCAGGCGACGAGAATGATCGGCACCAGGATCCAGCCGAGGACCTCCTCGAACACCTTGCGGCGGCGCCGGCGTTGCCAGCGCTTTTCGCGCCAGGTCAGCTTCGGCGCCGAAGCGCCTTGCGCAGGCGCGGGCTCGAGAGGGGCTTGCGGCTGGACCTCGGTGGTCATGCCCTGACCAGCGGGACCTTGGGCACGGTGCGCACGCCGCCTGAGCCGCCGGGGCCCTTCGGCTTCGCTGGCTTGCGCGACTTGCCGAACACCGGCGCCTTGCGCCTCGGCCGCTTCTTCACGGCATTGGTCACATCGCGCTCGGGCTTCGGCGTCACCGGCCCTTCGGGATATTCGAAGCCGAGCGCTTCCTTCTCGTTTTCGGGCCTGACCACGATCACCCGCACGGCGCCGCCGTTCTTGAGCTTGCCGAAGAGGACCTCGTCGGCGAGGGGCGTCTTGATCGTCGACTGGATCAGCCGCGACATCGGCCGCGCGCCCATGGTCTCGTCATAGCCGTGCTCGACGAGCCAGTCGCGGGCCTCGTCCGAGAGCTCGATCGTCACGTTGCGGTCGGCGAGCTGCGCCTCGAGCTGCATCACGAACTTGTCGACGACCTTGGCGATGACCTCGCGCGGCAGGCGGCCGAAGGAGATGACTGCGTCGAGGCGGTTGCGGAACTCCGGCGCGAACAGCCTCGACCTGCTTGCCGTTGTGGTCGGTGAGCTTGCCGTGGTCCATCACCTGCAGGAGGATGTTGAACAGGTCCGGATGCGCCTTCTCGATCTCGTCGAGGAGCAGCACGCAGTGCGGATGCTGGTCGATGCCGTCGGTGAGAAGGCCGCCCTGGTCGAAGCCGACATAGCCGGGCGGCGCGCCGATCAGCCGCGACACCGTGTGGCGCTCCATGTACTCCGACATGTCGAAGCGCAGGAGCTCGACGCCGAGCGAGGTCGCAAGCTGCTTTGCGACCTCAGTCTTGCCAACGCCGGTCGGGCCGGCGAAGAGGTAGCAGCCGATCGGCTTCTCCGCGTCGCGCAGGCCCGCACGGGCGAGTTTGATCGCGGAGGTGAGAGCCGCGATCGCGGTCTCCTGCCCGTAGACCACGGTTTTCAGCGCGGTCTGAAGGTTCGCGAGGACCTCGGCGTCGTCCTTCGAGACCGTCTTCGGCGGGATGCGCGCCATCGTCGCGACGGTGGTCTCGATCTCCTTCACGCCGATGGTCTTCTTGCGCCGGTGCTCGGGCACGAGCATCTGCGAGGCGCCGGTCTCGTCGATGACGTCGATCGCCTTGTCCGGCAGCTTGCGGTCGTTGATATAACGAGCCGAGAGCTCGACCGCGGCCTTGATGGCGTCGCCGGTGTAGCGGAGCTTGTGGAAGTCCTCGAAATAGGGCTTCAGCCCCTTCATGATCTCGATCGTGTCCGGGATCGAGGGTTCGTTCACGTCGATCTTCTGGAAGCGCCGCACGAGCGCGCGGTCCTTCTCGAAATACTGGCGGTATTCCTTGTAGGTGGTCGAGCCGATGCAGCGAAGCGTCCCGGCTGCCAGGGCTGGCTTGAGGAGGTTCGAGGCGTCCATCGCGCCGCCGGAGGTGGCGCCCGCGCCGATCACCGTGTGGATCTCGTCGATGAACATGATCGCGTTCGGGTGCTGCTCGATCTCCTTCACGACCTGCTTCAGCCGCTCCTCGAAGTCGCCGCGGTAGCGCGTGCCGGCGAGAAGCGTGCCCATGTCGAGCGCGAACACCGTCGCGTTCTCGAGGACCTCGGGCACCTCGCCCTTGACGATCTTGCGTGCGAGGCCTTCGGCGATCGCGGTCTTGCCCACGCCAGGGTCGCCGACCAGGAGCGGGTTGTTCTTCTGCCGCCGGCACAGGACCTGGATCGTGCGCTGCACCTCGGCCTCGCGGCCGATCAGCGGGTCGATCTTGCCCTCCTTCGCCTTCTTGTTGAGGTTGACGCAATAGGCGTCGAGGGCGTCGCCCTTCTTCTTCTGGCGCCCGTCCGACTCGTCGCCGCCCGAAGGACGCTCGTTCGACTCCTCCTCCGCGCCGCGCGGGCTGCGCGATTCCGACAGTCCCGGGCGCTTGGCGATGCCGTGGCTGATGTAGTTCACCGCGTCGTAGCGGGTCATGTCCTGCTCTTGCAGGAAATAGGCGGCGTGGCTCTCGCGCTCGGCAAAGATCGCGACGAGCACGTTCGCGCCGGTCACCTCCTCGCGGCCGGAGGACTGCACGTGGATCACGGCGCGCTGGATCACGCGCTGGAAGCCGGCCGTCGGCTTCGAATCCTGGCGGCCGTCCGCGACGAGGTTGGCGAGCTCGGCGTCGACATATTCGACGAGGTTGCGGCGCAGCGCATCGAGATCGACGTTGCAGGCGCGCATGACCGCGGCGGCGTCCTGATCGTCGACGAGAGCGAGGAGGAGGTGCTCGAGGGTGGCGTATTCGTGCCGGCGTTCGCCGGCCAGTGCGAGCGCCCGGTGAAGGGCCTGTTCCAGACTGCGAGAAAAGCTCGGCAAGGCAACCTCGGGGTGAGAGCTACTTCTTTTCCATAACGCACTGTAGAGGATGTTGGTGCTTGCGGGCGAAATCCATCACCTGCGTCACTTTGGTTTCGGCGACCTCGTAGGTGTAGACCCCGCATTCGCCGACGCCGTTGTGATGGACGTGCAGCATGATGCGGGTCGCGTCGTCCCGCGACTTGTTGAAGAATCGCTCGAGCACGTGGACCACGAACTCCATCGGCGTGTAGTCGTCGTTGAGAAGAAGCACGCGATACAGGTTCGGACGTTTCGTCCGGGTTTTCGGCTTTGTGATGACCGACGTGCCGGAGCGGCCGTCGTCGTCCCCGCCGGGCGCGCGCGGCGCCGCGCCCGTAACGGGCCTGATCAGCGACAATTGCGGCGTCGACCGCGCCATGACGTGCCGTTCATCCCCAGTGGAAGCGCGGGTCCTCACCCCACAAGCGTGGGTCTGTCCTGAGTCGTAATGTAGAATCCTCCGCGCCGGTTCGCCAGATCGTTCGCGGCCCAGTCCACGGCCGTGCTTCGCACGCCGACATACCGCTGCTCAGAGCACGCCGACGCCGGGCTCGATTCAGAGCAGGAATACCGAGAGACGACGCAGTGCGAAGTGCGCGCGACGACGCTCGCTTCCACGAAGCCAGTGCGCGAACCGCAGGCCCACATAGAGCACAAGCGCCGCGCGGATCGTCCTCTGAAAAGCAAAACGCCCGGCCAAGGGCCGGGCGCTTCGTATCGGAAGTGCTGCTGCGCGAGCTTAGGCGGCGGCAAGCTTGCCGTTCGCGACGGCGACGAGGCCCTCATACGGCTTGAAGGCGTCCTTCGCCACGCTCGCATAGAGCTCGCCGAGCTTGGTCGACTGGGCGACGAAGCCCTCATAGGCCGACTTCACGTAGTCGGTCTGGATCTCGATCGCCTTGTCGAGCGACTTCGCGCCGACGAGCTTCTCGAGCGTCGCGGTGCTCTGCTCGAACGACTTCTTGGCATAGTCGGCGGCCTCGACGGCGATCGTCTGGGCGCCCTTGGAGACGGCGCCGAAGCTCTTGAGCGCGGCGTCGACGTTGTCCTTGCCGAATTTCTGGATGGTGTCGAACTGCTGGATCATAGTTTCATCCTCCGGCGCCACGGCGCCGCTGTCTTCGTGATTTCGGTTCGTGCTGCGCGGAGCTGCCCCGCCTCGCAAGGACCATATGTGCACCGCACAAAAGGTTGTCAAGAAAAATTGTGCGGTGCACAAATCACGTCGGGAGGCCGGAAAACCGCATTAACCCGCCCGTAACCGCGTCAACCTACCGTCAACGACTGTGCCGCGATTGCAACGGCTGCCAACGGCCCGCGCGGCAATCAAGGGGCGAACAGCCGCAGATGGGGACGGTCGGATGGTCTCGAGTAGCGTTCTGAACCGGCGCGCGCGCGCCTCGACGGTGGCCGCGGTCCTCGGCGTTTCGGCAACGATCATCGTCGCACTTTCAAGCCCTGCGGAGGCCGCCCGGCGCAAACACCGCCGGGCCGCCGCTCCGGCCTACGCGCCGCCCTATGCCGCCATGGTGGTCGACGCCAAGACCGGCAAGACGCTCTACGGCCAGAACGAGGACGCGCTGCGGCACCCGGCCTCCGTCACCAAGGTGATGACGCTCTATCTCCTCTTCGAGCAGCTGGAGCGGGGGCGCATCTCGCTTTCGACGCCGCTGCAAGTCTCCGCCTACGCGGCCAGTCAGGCGCCGTCGAAGCTTGGCCTTCGCCCGGGCTCGACCATCGAGGTCGAGGACGCGATCCTGGCGCTCGTCACGAAATCGGCGAACGACGTCGCGGCCGTCGTCGCCGAGAACCTCGCCGGCTCCGTCGAAGCCTTCGCCGACCAGATGACGCGCAAGGCGCGCGCCTTGGGGATGACGCGAACCGTCTACCGCAACGCCTCGGGCCTTCCCGATCCGGAGCAGGTGACCACCGCGCGCGACCTCACGATCCTCGGCCGGGCGGTCCACGATCGCTTCCCGAAGCAGTACAAGTACTTCGCGACCCGCGTGTTCCATTACGGCCGCGCCGCCTACCGCAACCACAACAAGCTGCTTGGCCGCGTCGAGGGCGTCGATGGGATCAAGACCGGCTTCACCCGCGCCTCGGGCTTCAATCTCCTGACCTCGGCAAGGAGCGGGGACCGCCACATCGTCGCCGCGGTGCTCGGCGGGCGCTCCGGCGCGAGCCGCGACGCCATGATGGCATCGCTCGTCGGACAAACGCTGCCGCGCGCCTATGCCGGCGCCCGCACCGCCCCGATCGTCGCGGAGGTTTCCGAGCGGCCCCGCCCGGCGGTGGTCGCCGAGGCTCCGCGCCAGCGCACGAGCGAGCCGCAGGTCGACACGACCGCCGCGACGACGCCGGCTCCGCGCCCGAGGCCGCAGCCGCTCGATCTCAACGCGATGCGCCCGATCGCGGCGGCGACCACGCCGACCACCACTCCCTCGGCTCCGGCGATGCGCTGGAGCGGAGCTTCGCCGGGCATTCCGCAATCGGCGCAGGCCTACGCGCCGGTCGAGGCTCCGGCCGCGCCGCCGCCGCGTCCGCAGCCGCTGGCCTCCGCTCCGGCCCTCAACCCAGCGGCCCTCGCCAAGATCGATGCGCGCCTGCCTGAGATGAGCGTGCCTAAGCCCGAGCCGCGGGCCGAGGTCGTGGCCAGTGCCGAGCCGGTCGAGCCGCCGCGCCGCGAGGCGCCGCGGCTTGCCGCCTCGCCCTCCCCGCTCCCGGCCGGCGCTTGGGTGATCCAGCTCGGCGCCATGGACGACGAGACGAAGGCGCGCGAGATCCTCGACGAAGCCCGCCAGCGCTCGCGCGGCGCCCTCGCCAAGGCCTCGCCCTTCACCGAGAAGGTCGTGCGCGACGGCGCGGTGCTGTACCGGGCCCGCTTCTCGGGCTTCGAGGAAGCCGATTCCGCGCAGGAAGCCTGCAAGTCGCTGAAGCGCAACGGCTTCGCCTGCTTCGCCACCCGGAGCTGACGAGTTTCCCGGCCGCGCGCGAGCGCGGCCATCGCGTAAACCGACCCCGGCCGTGCGGCCGGCTCGCTAAGTGGAGTATCAGCGATGTCGGCGCAGCAGCACGTCCTTGGCCTCGTTGATGCGGGCCGCGAGGTACGTCGTCCCGCCCTGGTCGGGATGCAGCTTCATCATCAGCGTGCGGTGCGCACGCCGGACCTCGTCAGGGTCGGCGCCCGGCTGCAGGCCCAGGATCTGATACGCCTCCTCTTCCGTCATCGCGCCCGCCTGCGCGCGCCCGTGCGGCCCCGGGTCGGCGTGAGCCTCAGCGTGTTCACGCCAGCCGGCAAACCGGCGGTCGAGATACGCCTCTAGAAGCCGCAGCCCGTCCGGATCGTTCGCGCGGCACTCTTCATAGAGCTGGCGCAGCGCCTCCTCGTCGAGGTCCTTGAGCGCGCGACCGGCGCGGGCGCCGGCCAGCACCGAGCCGTTCATCTCGCCGGTGTCGTGATCGAGCTCCATCTCGATCATGGCCGATCGCACGCGCGAGACCGAGCCCGCGCTCGGCGTCGTGCGGCTGCCGAAGCCGGGCATGCGGAGGCCGCTCCAGCCGAGGAGCCAGGCTGCCAGGGTGGCGAGCATGAAGGCGAGGTCGAAGCGCCCGCGCGCCAGAAGGACCGCCGCCGCGACGAGCGCGACCGCGCCGCCGATCAGCCTCATGCGCTTCGCCATGGCGGACGGATTGGCGCCCGCGAAGAGGCTCGACAGCCACCACACCGCCGCGACCGCGGCGATGCCGTAGACGAGCGTCATCATCGGCGTTCGCCCATGGCGGTGAGAAGCTTGCGCGCCTCCGAATTGCCGGCGGCGAGCCGGTTCAGCGCGTCGACGCCACCGCTGGCGTAGGTCGCGGCCGCGCGCAGGAGCGCCGCGAGCGAATGCGGCGCGTTCGCATCGAAGCGGGCATAGGCGCCGCCGGTCAGGCGCGCGATCTCCTGGAAGGCGCCGGCCGCGACCGGATCGCGGCCCTCATGGAACATGAACGCCTTCACGCCGAGAAGCCCGAGCTCGCCCGCGGCCGCGCAGAGATCGTCCACGGGCTCCTCCATCGCATCGCCGACATAGACCAGAGCCTTGACGCCGGTCGTCTGCGCCTCCTTGCGCACGTGGCGCAGCACGCGGCCGATCTGCGTGTGACCGCCGCGGCAGGCGATCTGCGTCATGAGTGCGGTGAGCGCGCTCGGCGCCACGACCCATTTCGAGGAGCGGCACTCGTCGAAGCCGCGAAAATAGATGAGCTGGACGGCGAGGCCGCCGATCGTGTCGGCGGCCTCGAACATCTGCGCCTGGACCTTGCAGGCGAGGTCCCAGGTCGGCTGGCGGCTCATCGTGGCGTCGAGCGCGAAGACGAGACGCGCCCTACCCTCCGCGGTCGCCGCCGGCCCGATCTTCCTCGCGCTCGACAGGAAGGCGTCCACCGCGGCGGGAGGCGCGGCTTGCGCCGGCGTTCCGGCCGCTTCCGGCTTGGCGACGTCCTTCTTCTGGTTCATAGCGGCCCTCGCACTGCATTTTGTGCGTCAGCCGCCAGCTTGCAATGCGCTTCCGCGTCGGATCGTTGCCGTTCGCGCCGGCGGGAGGGGTCGGGGCGCTCAGTGCAGCGTCATGCGCGGGCTTGACCCGCGCGACTTCTCCCAGGCGCGGATGGCGACGCCGTTGATGCCGACATCGTGCAAGCGGTCGCTCAGATCGATGAAGTTGCGCTCGCTCACCTGCAACTCGAGGACGGTCTCCTCGTCGGTGCTGTTCTCGACCTCGGCCGCGGCGAAGCGGTCGAAGGCCGCCGACATCTCGGCATAGGCGAAAGCCACGGGCAGGGTCCGGAAAACGGTCGCGAACTCGTCGTCGAGCTCGCCGGTGTCGAGGTCGCGCATCTGGACGAGATAGCCGTCCGAATGCTCGCAGATTTCGTAGCGCCAGTGCCGGCCTTCCGCTGCTGACATGAACATCGCGCGACTCCGCTGACACGCGCGATGCCAGGGTCTCCGAGGCCGCACACCGCAACGCGCTACACGCAGATGCAATGCCGATCGGCGGCCCACGGTTCCGCTTGTGCGGAACCGTGCTTAAGGCGCGGTTCAGTGGAAACGCCGGCGGTCGCGCTCCTCGTCGGCCCGTTCCCAGGCGTCGAGCACCATCGCGGCCATGCCGTCATCCAGCAGGCGGCGGCTGAGCTCTGCGAACAGCCGCTGCTGGGCCTCGAGCTCGGCGAGCTCGGCGATCGCCTCCTCCCCGGCCATGCGGGAAGCTGCGTAGCGGTCGAACGAGGCCGACATCTCGGCATAGCGGAAGGCGACGGGAGCGGTGCGGAAGAGCTTGCTCTCGGATTCGTCGACGGCGCCCGAGTCGAGGCAGCGCGAACGAACCAGATAACCTTCGGTGCGCTCGACGACCTCGTAGCGGAAGCCCTGGCCTTCGGAAGCGGCGACCAACATGACACTCTCCCAAGTCTTGTTGGGAGCATGATCGCGCCGCCGGCGCCCGCCGTGTGTGCGAGAACGCACACAGGACATCAGAGAAGCCCGAGATCGACGAGCTCGCGCCGCAGCGTCTCCGGCATCGCGGCGAGATCGCCCGAGCGGCGGGTGAGATCGCGCGGCGCGTCCTTCTTCTGAAGATAGCGCCAACCCTGGAACGGCCGGCAGGGCCGCGGCTCGACCGGCACCACGATCGGCTCGAGCACGAGGCGGCAGCGTCCGATCCCCTCCCCGTCGGTGAACGGACGGATGGCGAGTAGCCGCTGCCGGCAGGCGACCTGGCCCTTGATCACCCAATACAGCGACCCGGCGCCGACGATCGCCTCCATGCGCTTCGGCACCATGCGGGTGGTGTGGGTCTGCTCGTAGGGGCGCCCGAGGCGGCGGTGATGGGCCGCGTTTTCCTCGATCCACTCCTCGAGGTCGCGGATCGAATCGCAGCCGACGCAGAGCTTGAGAAGGTGGAGGGCCATAGCCCTTCTTACGGCCCGGTGCGGCCGCCGTTCAATGCGGCCATGGTACACAGCCGCGCGCGCAGCCCGCCACCCACAGGCGTCGGCCCGAAGAGAAGAGGACGCGTTTAGGCATCATCGGGCTGCACGACGATGAGCCTGGCGCCTTCGGCGACCTGCGCGCCAGGCTCCACCGCGACCTCGACCACCGCGCCGGCGGCGGGAGCGACGAGCGCGTGCTCCATCTTCATCGCCTCGAGGATCGCGAGGCGCTGGCCCTTCGCGACCCTGTCGCCGGGCTGGACGAAGACCGCGATCAGCTTGCCGTGCATCGGCGCCTTGACCGTGCCGCCCTCGTCAATGTGCTCGAGGTCGACCGCGAAGGGATCGAACCGGGCGACATGGGTCTGGCGTCCGTGGCGCAGGACGAAGACCGCGCCATCGCCGTCGATCAGCTCGGCGTCGAGATCGGGGGCGAGAAGCCGCCGGTAGTCGCCGGACCAGTCCAGCGCGGCGCGAGTGCTGAAGCCGAAATCGGGAACATGGACAATCATCTCTCCGGCTTCGAATCCGACCAGGGTTTCGAGGCGCGCGCCGTTGACGAGCAGGGGAACGCCGACGCGCCGCTCGCCTAGCAGCTGGAATCCGTCCTCGTCGTTCCACGGGTCCGACAGGTTGCCCTGCGTGCGATGAACCACGTCGAAGGCTTCGCTGACGAGCCTCTGGTGGAGGCGCGCGGCGCCAGCGGCCACCGCAGCCGCGTCGAGCCGCTGCTCCACCGCGCCCAGCGCGCCGAGGTTCGCGTCGATGAAGCCCGTATCGAAGCGCCCGGCGCGGAACTCCGGCGCGTCGCAGAGCCCCTTGAGAAAGGCGAGATTGGTCTTCGGCCCGGCAACCGCCGTCTTCCCGAGCGCGTCGGAGAGCTTGTCGAGCGCCTCGTCGCGCGTCGCGCCGTGAGCGATCACCTTAGCGATCATGGGGTCGTAGAAGGGCGTGACCCAGTCGCCTTCCTTGACGCCGGTGTCGATGCGGATTGCCTCGCCATCCGGGAAGCGCAGGGCCCAGAGCTTGCCGGTCGAAGGCAGGAAGCCCTTCTCGGGGTCCTCGGCGTAGAGCCGCGCCTCGACCGCATGGCCGTCCATGCGCAGCTCGTGCTGTCCGAACGGCAACCTCTCGCCCGCGGCAATGCGGAACTGCAGCTCGACGAGATCGAGCCCGGTGATCGCCTCGGTGACCGGATGCTCGACCTGGAGCCGCGTGTTCATCTCCATGAAGTAGAAGCGGTCGGGCCGAAGGCCCTCGCGCCCGTCGGCGATGAACTCGATCGTGCCGGCGCTGACGTAGCCGACGGCGCGCGCCGCCTCGACCGCGGCCTTGCCCATGGCGGCGCGCATCTGTGCGGTCATGCCCGGCGCGGGCGCTTCCTCGATGACCTTTTGATGGCGGCGCTGGAGCGAGCAGTCGCGCTCGAACAGATGCACGACATTGCCGTGCTTGTCGGCGAAGACCTGGATCTCGATGTGGCGCGGCGAGAGCACGTATTTTTCCACGAGCACGCGCGGATCGCCGAAGGCGCTCGCGGCCTCGCGTTGGGCGCTCTCGAGCGCGGCCTCGAACTCGGCGGCCTTGTCGACGCGCCGCATGCCCTTGCCGCCGCCGCCCGCGACCGCCTTGATCAGAACGGGATAGCCGATCTCGTAGGCTTTCTGGCGCAGGAAGTCGGGCTCCTGGCGGCTGCCGTGGTAGCCGGGCACGATCGGCACGCCCGCCTGGCTGGCGAGCGCCTTTGCCGCGTCCTTCAGCCCCATGGCGCGGATTGCGGAGGCCGGCGGTCCGACGAAGACGATGCCGTTCGCTTCGCACGCTTCGCCGAACTCGGCGCGCTCGGAGAGGAAGCCGTAGCCCGGGTGGATGCAGGCCGCGCTCGATGTCTTCGCAACCTCGATGATCTTGTCGACCACGAGGTAGCTCTCGGTCGCCGGGGCTTTCCCGATCGGATGCGCCTCGTCGGCCATCTCGACGAACAGCGCCTTCGAGTCGGCCTCCGAATGCACCGCAATGGTGCGCATCCCGAGCTTCCTGGCGCTGCGGATGATCCGGCAGGCGATCTCGCCGCGGTTGGCGATGAGGACGCTGTCGAGCATGAAGGCTCCGGTGGTCGCGGCAATGCAGGTCGATCCCTCGCCGCATGGCGCATGTAGCCCACGAGCGCGCGCGGCAAAATAGGCATGCGTCCGGCCGCGTCGACAAGGCGGGCGCACTGGCCTACGGACGCCCGATCAAGGCTTCGAAGGTCCGCGGGCGCGCCGGGGTGGGGCAGATGACGAGAGGACAAGTCGCGTTCTCGACCGAAGACCGGCAGGTCTTCGACGACGGGGAGGCGTTCGGCGCGAGCGGCGCCTATGAACGCCTCGGCGGGAAGGTGCATGTCCGCGTCGACCCCGCTTCCGTGCCCGAAGGCGCCGTCGCCGATCTCGCGCTCGCATCGCTCGGCCCGGATGGGCTCATCGCCTGCACGGCCGATTTCATGATCCTGAAACCGGTCGATCTCGGGCGCGGCAACGGCCGGCTGTTCTTCGACTACGGCAACCGCGGCAACAAGCGGGCGCTGCAGTTCTTCAACGACGCCGTCCACTCGAACGCGCCGCTGACCCGGGCGCATGCCGGCAACGGCTTCCTGATGCGGCGGGGATACTCGATCGGCTGGGTGGCTTGGCAGGCCGATCTCCTGCCCGGCGGCGGGCGCATGCTGCTCGACCTGCCGGTCGCCAGGATCAACGGAGAAGCCGTCGCCGGGCTCGTGCGCACCGAGTTCATCGCCGACCGGCCGGGCGTGACGAGCTTTCCCTTGAGCGCCCGCATCACCACGCGCAGCCATCCGGCGGTGTCGCTCGACACCCGTCGCGCCAAGCTCACGCGCCGGCGCTATCCCGGTTCGCAGCCCTTCGTTATTCCGCCCGAGCGTTGGGCTTTCGCGCGCGAGGAGGCCGGGATCGGGCTCGACAATGCCGGCGAGGAGCGCGCGGTCGTGCCGTCCGCGACGCACATCCACCTTGCAGACGGGATCCAGCCCGGCTGGATCTACGAACTCGAATATGAAGGGTCCGCGCCGCTCGTCCTCGGGCTCGGCCATGCGGTCGTGCGCGACGCGATCGCCTGTCTCAAATCGGACAGCCCCGAGAACCCCCTCCTGCACGAGGGACGCGGCGCCGAGAGGGCCTATGCGTGGGGCCGTTCGCAGACCGGCCGCTGCATCCGCGATTTCGTCCATCGCGGCTTCAACGCGAATCCAGGCGGCGGGCGCGTCTTCGACGGGGTGTTCGCGCATGTCGCCGGAGCCGGCCGCATGAACATGAGCCGCTTCGCCAATCTCACGGTCGCCGGCAGCCAGCAATACGAAGACCACGGCAACGAGACCGATACCTTCCCCTTCGCCTATGACTTTTCGGAGGACCCGCTGACCGGGGCGCGCGACGCGATCGCGAAGCGACCCGACACCGACCCGCTGATCATCCACACCCAGACCTCGACCGAGTACTGGCAGCGCCGCGGCTCGCTCGTGCACACCGACGCAGCCGGGAACGACCTTCCCGAGCCCGAGAACGTGCGCATCTACAGCTGGGCGAGCTCGCAGCACTATGCCGATCCACGCGCCGAGAGGCCGGCAACCGGCGGTTTCGAGCACCCGACCAACGTGGTGCAGACCTCGTTTCTCTTCCGCGCGCTGCTCGACGCGCTCGACCGCTGGGCGACAGCCGGCGCGCCGCCGCCCCCGAGCCGCATGCCGCGGCGCGCCGAGGGCACGCTCGTCAGCGAGACGACTTGGCGCGCGGCGTTCCCCAACATTCCGGGCGTGATCGCGCCGCGCGCGCCGAACGGCTTCGACGGTGCGCAGGCGGGCGCCTACGCGGTCCTTGTCCCCGCCGTCGACGCCGACGGCAACGAGATCGCGGGCATCCGTGCCCCCATGGTCGCGGCGCCGCTCGCGACCTACACCGGCTGGAACATCCGCTCGCGCGGCTTCGGCCATGGGGCCATGCACGGCTTTGACGGGGCGACGATTGCGCTGCCCGACACGGCGGAGGGCGCGGCCATGGTCGGCGATCCGCGCCGTCCGATCCTCGAGCGTTACGGCTCGGCCGAGGGTTATGTCGCCCGCATCCGCACGGCCGCGGAGGCGCTGATCGCGGACGGCTTCATGCTCGAGGAGGATCTCGAGCCGACGCTCGCGCTCGCGCGCGATTGGGGACGGCCGCGTCACGACGTGTCGCTGCCGGCCGAGTAGCATCAACGGGGTTTCGGAATGAAAGGATCAGCGTTCGAAAGCGGAATGGTGGTGGCGCCGCAGCCGGAGGCGGCCGAGGCCGGCGTCGAGGCGATGCGGGCCGGCGGAAACGCCGTCGACGCCGCGATCGCCGCGGCCTTCGTGCAGACCGTGGTCGATCCGCTGATGTGCGGCATCGCCGGCTTCGGCAGCGCCGGCGTCTATATGCCTGCGCGGCAGGTGCACGAATACGTCGACTTCCACGCGCCTGCGCCCGCCGCGACGCGTCCCGGCATGTGGGAGCACCTCGTCGAGGGCGAGGCGCGAGACGGATTCGGCTTCATGCTCAAGGGCCGCGTCAACGACATCGGCTACCAGTCGGTCTGCGTGCCGGCGAGCCTACGCGCCTTCGAGGAGATCCATCGCTCCATCGGCGTGCTGCCTTGGAAGGAGATCTGCCGGCCGGCGATCGAATGGGCCCGGGACGGCTGGCTCGTGCGGCCGGCGGTCGAGCGCTATTGGCTGGACGAAGGCGAGATGGGCCGCACGCCCAATCCCGAGCGCCTGCGCTTCAGCCCGGCCGGACGGCGCCTTTACTGCCGCCCCGACGATTCGCCCCGGCGTGTCGGAGAGCTCGTGAAGAATCCCGATTACGCGGCGACCCTCGCGCTCATCGCCGAGAAGGGCTCGGCGGTGTTCTACGAGGGCGAGATCGCCGAGCGCATCGCCGAAGACTTTGCGCGCAACGGCGGCCTCCTCTCGCGGGACGACCTCGCGAGCTACCGCCCGCGGCGCGCGGCGCCCCTGTCGGGCAGCTATCGCGGCTACCGGGTCACCACCAACCGCCCGCCGGGCGGCGGCGTGATGCTTCTCGAGATGCTCAATATGCTCGAGCGCTTCGACCTCGCCGGGCTCGGCCACAACACGCCGGAGTACATCCGGGTGGTCACGGAGGCGATGAAGCGTGCGACGATCGACAAGGACCGCTTCGTCGGCGATCCTGCCTTCACCGAGGTGCCGCTAGATCGGCTCGTGTCGAAGGATTACGCCGCCGGGCTCGCGGCCGATATCCTTCGCGGCGTCAAGGCCGAGGTGCCGCGCCTCAACGCCGATCCACCGCCGCCGCCCAACACGACCCAGCTCTCCGTCGTCGACCGCGCCGGCAATTGCGTGACCATGACCCACTCGCTCGGCATGTCGTCCGGGGTCGTCACCGAGGGGCTCGGCTTCGTGTACAACAACTGCATGTCGGTATTCGACCCGCGGCCCGGCCGCGCCGGCAGTCTAGCGCCCGGCAAGGCCCGCTTCACGGCCATGGTTCCGACCATCGTGTTCAAGGACGACGAGCCCTTCATCGTGATCGGCGCGCCGGGCGGCACGCAGATCGTGATGGGCGTCCTGCAGGCGATCGTGAACGCGATCGATTTCGGCATGTCGATGGCGGAGGCGGTCGCCGCGCCGCGCTTCTCGGCGACGAGCAGCGCCATCGACGTTGCAAACCGCATCCCGCGCTTCGTGACCCGCGCGCTCGAGGCCGACGGGTACCGCGTCGTGCGCAGCCCCCACAGCTTCACCTTCGGCTATGTGCACGGCATCCGCTGCCGCGACGGGCGGCTCGACGGCGGCGCCGATCCCGGCCGCGACGGCGTCGCGCTCGTCGCCTGAGCGCGACAGATCCAGCACGTGCGACCTCCTGCAACGCGACCTGACGTCGCCATATTCTGCCGCAGCCCAGGGGCGGGCGGCTACGGTTGAACCGGCGGAGCGATGCTGTATCGAAGCGTCGGACATGGACAGGGCCGATGGCCGACACCGACACGAACGGACAGGCTTGGCGCGTCCCTCCGAGCGCCTATCTCGCGACGCGCCCGCCTGAGTTCGCCTGCCCGGCAAGGCCGTTCTCGCGCTACGTCGCGATGCGCGACGGCTGCCGCCTCGCGGTCGACGTCTACCTGCCGCACGAGGCGCAAGCCGCGCCCGCCGCGAAGCTGCCGACGATCCTGATCCTCACGCCCTATTACCGCCGCTTCGCATTGAAGGCCGGCGCGCCGGCCGGGACCGAGAACAGCCCGAACGCCGCGAAGTACCGCGACTTCTTCGTCCCGCGCGGCTATGCGCTCGTCGTCGTCGACGTGCGCGGCACCGGAGCGAGCTTCGGCACGCGCGACAGCTTCCGCTCGCCGACCGAGCGCGACGATTACCGCGAGATCGCAGAATGGATCGTGTCGCAGCCCTGGTCGGACGGCGTCATCGGCTCGACCGGCATCTCCTATCTCGGCGCCGCCGCCCTCTTCCTCGCAAGCACGGGCCATCCCGGCGTGAAGGCGGTCGCGCCGCTGTTTGCGGTGTGGAACACCTATGTGGACCACTTCTATCCGGGCGGGGTGCTGCTGAACCGGCTCGCGGCGAGCTACGACCAGCTCATGATCGCGCTCGACCACGACCGGCGCGATCTCCTCGCCAACTACGCCTACTTCAGGGACCCCAATTTCGCCGGTCCGCAGCCGGTCGACGAGGACGCTGACGGAAAGCTCCTGCGCGAGGCGACAAGGGAGCATCTCGGCAATTTCCACATGCCTGACTTCATCACCGAGTTCCGCTTCACCGACGACCGCCTGCCCTACGACCCAAGCTTCGGTGCGCCCTCCTTCAGCCCCTACAACTACGCTCATGAGATCCGGCAAGACGTGGCGGTCTACTCCATCGGCGGCTGGATGGATGGAGCCGGATTCGCCAACGGCGCCATCGCCCGCTTCCTGTCGCTGCCGAACGAGCGGCAGCACCTGCTGCTCGGGCCCTGGGACCACGGGGCGCGCGCCAACGTCTCGCCCTTCCGCGACGCCGTCGAGCCGCGCTTCAACGTGCTCGCCGAGGTCCTGCGCTTCTTCGACCACTACCTGATGGACCGCGACACGGGCCTGCAGTCGGAAGCCCGGGTGCATTACTTCGTGATGGGCGGCGAAGCCTGGCGCGCCGCGCCGGGCTGGCCACCGGTTCGGGAGGCGAGGACGTTCCATCTCGCCGCCGCGGGCGCACTCGCCGAGGCGCCGGATGGGGAAGGCGAGGACTCATACAAGGTCGACTTCACCGTCGGGACGGGCGCCAACACGCGGCACGAACGCTTGGCAGCCGAGGACACGCGCGACTATTATGGCGACTGGCAGGGGCGGGACGCGCGCATGCTGCGCTATACCTCCGAGCCCGTGTCGGACGACGCCGAGGTCTCCGGCCATCCGGTCCTCGACCTCTGGATGTCGTCGAGCGAGGGCGATGCCGCCGTGCACGTCTATCTCTCCGAGATCGAGGATGACGGAACCCTGCGCTACGTGACGGAGGGAGTGCTGCGCGCGATCCACCGCAAGGAAGCCGAGCCCGAGCCGCTTCAGCGCTGGAGCTGGCCGTTCCGGACCTTCGCGCGGGCCGATGCGGCGCCGATGCCGAAGGGCGAGCCGCAGCGGCTGCGCTTCGCGCTGCTCCCGACCTCCTGGACCTTCAAGCGCGGCAGCCGCATCCGCCTTGCGATCGCCGGCGCGGATGCCGACCACTACGCGCAGGTCCCGCACGGGCGCCCGCCGCTGCTGACGATCCGGCGCGGCGGCGCCATGGCCTCCTCGCTCACGCTGCCCTGGCGCTCTTAGGCGCCCAATCATGACCACGACACACGGGAGAAACCCCATGATCGGCAAGACCATCCGGCATCTCGCGATCGGCGCGGCCGCACTCCTCGCCGGAAGCGGCGCGGCGCTTGCGGGCAAGGCCAACGACACCTTCGTTTGGGCGACCGGCACCGAGATCGGCCCGCCGGATCTCTACTATGGCAACCAGCGCGAGGTGCTGATCATCTCCTATGCGCAATGCGACTCGCTCCTCCACCGCGATCCGGTCTCGAACGAATACAAGCCGCTGCTGGCCGAGAGCTGGACCTGGACCAGCCCCACCACGCTCGAGTTGGTTCTCCGCAAGGGTGTCAAGTTCCATGACGGGCGCGAGTTCGGGGCGCAGGACGTCGCCGACACGCTGAACCATGTCAGCCGGCCCGACAGCGGCATGCAGATCCGCGTCATCATCGATTGGATCAAGAACGTCGAGGTGGTCGCGCCCGACAAGGTCCGCATCCACGCCAAGGCCGCGACGCCGGCCGCGCTCGAGTTCCTGTCCGGCACGACCCCGATCTACCCGCGCGGCCATTACGAGAGCGCGCCGTCCGTGCCGGCGCCGGACGGCAAGACCCGACGCGACTGGGGCGCGGTCAAGCCCATGTGCACAGGTCCCTACATCCTCAAGGACCACAAGCCCGGCCAGTCGGTCACGCTTGTCAAGAACCCGAGCTATTTCGCCGGCAGCCCCAAGGGCAAGCCGCAAATCGGCACCATCGTCTACCGCACGATCAAGGACGCCGACACGCAGGTCGCCGAGCTCCTCACCGGCGGCGTCGACTGGATCTGGGGCGTGCCGCCCGAGAACGCGAAGCAGCTCGGCGCCATGCCGAACGTGGTGGTGCAATCGGCCGCGACCATGCGCATGTCGTTTCTCTCCCTCGACGCGGCCGGGCGCACCGGCGACACGCCGCTCAAGGATTTGAGGGTGCGCCGGGCGATCTTCCACGCCATCGATCGCGAGGCGATCGCCAAGAACCTCGTCGGCGAAGGCGCCGCGGTCCAGAAATCGCTCTGCGTGCCGGTCCAGTTCGGCTGCACCACCGACGTCCCCGACTATCCCTACGACCCGGCGAAGGCCAAGGCGCTCCTCAAGGAGGCCGGTCATTCGAACCTGTCGATCCCGTTCTACGCCTATCGCGACCGGCCTTATTCCGAGGCGGTGCTCAACTACCTGCGCCAGGCCGGCATCAAGCCGGAGCTGAAGTTCCTGCAATGGCAGGCGCTGCGGCCCTTGATCATCGAGGGCAAGACCGAGATGGCGCATCTCACCTTCGGCTCGAACGGCATCCTCGATGCCTCGGCCTCGACGAGCTACTACTTCCGCCACAGCGTCGACGACTATGCGCGCGATCCCGAGGTGCGCGACTGGCTTGCGGAGGCCGACACCTCGACCGACCCGGAGAAGCGCAAGGCGCTCTACGCGAAGGCGCTCAAGAAGATCAACGAGCAGGCCTATGCGGTGCCGCTGTTCATCTACGGGCGCACCTACGCCTACAGCAAGGATTTCGACTTCCCGCTGACCCAGGACGAGATGGCGCATTTCTACATGGCGCGCTGGAAGTGACCGGCGCCGGCGCGACCTGAAGCGCGCCGGCTCATCGGCGATCCGATGCTACGGTTCATCGTCCAACGGCTCCTGGTGACGGCGCTCGTGATCGCCGTCACCTCCATGGTGGCCTTCTCGCTCGTCCACCTTACCGGGGATCCGGCGGCCGCCATGGCCGGCGAGAACGCCGCTCCGGAAGACGTCGAGGCGATCCGCCGGACCTACGGCTTCGACCGCCCGATCTGGGAGCAGTACCTGACCTGGGTCGGGCGTTTCCTAGCCGGCGATTTCGGCCGCTCGCATTACCTGAAGCTCGGCGTCGGCGAGGTGCTTGCCGAGCACATGCCGGTCACCGCGACCCTCGGCGTGCTGGCGCTCGCCTTCGCGCTCGGGCTGTCGATCCCGCTCGGCGTCGCCGCGGCGCTGAGGCCGAACACCATCGTCGACCGCGTCGCCTTGTGGATCGCGGTCGCCGGCCAGGCGTTGCCGTCCTTCCTCTTCGCGCTCGGGCTGATCTACGTCTTCGGCGTGCTCTTACGCTGGCTTCCGGTCTCCGGCGACGCGACCTGGCAGCACTTCATCCTGCCCTCGGTGGCGCTCGGCTATTACGCCACGCCGGCGATCATGCGCCTCACCCGTTCGGGCATGATGGAGGCGCTGCAGTCGGATCACGTGCGTACCGCCCGCGCCTTCGGGCTCTCGCGCTGGCGCGTGGTCGTGCGCCATGGGCTGCGCCATGCGATCATCCCGGTAGTGTCGCTTGCCGCGGTGCAGCTCGGCTTCATGCTCGGCGGCTCGATCGTGATCGAGACGGTGTTCTCGCTGAAAGGGCTCGGCTATCTCGCCTGGCAGTCGATCCAGCGCGCCGACATCGAGGTCATCCAGGCGATCCTCCTCGTGATCGCCGCGACCTATGCCGTGCTGACGCTCCTCGCCGACATCCTCAACGCGGCGCTCGACCCGCGCATCCGGATCGGCTGAGCCATGGCCTCGATCGCCTCGGCGACTGCGGCCCCGGTCCTTGCGCTCTCGCCCGGGCGCGTTGCGCTCGGCCGTACGTTGCGGCACGGCGGGTTCTGGGTCGGCGGCGGCATTCTTCTCGTCATCCTTGTCGCGGCGATCCTCGCTCCCCTGCTCACCGCGCACGACCCGACGTGGCAGGATCTCGGCAAGCGGCTCGTGCCGCCGGTGTGGGACGCGCGCGGCTCCTGGGAGCATCCGCTCGGCACCGATCAGCTCGGCCGGGACTACCTCGCCCGGCTGATCTATGGCGGGCGGATCTCGCTTCTCATCGGCTTTGCGACCGTGCTCATCTCGGGCGCGATCGGAACGGCGCTCGGGATCGCTGCCGGCTACTGGGGCGGCCGCGTCGACCTTCTCATCAACTTCGTCCTGACCATCCGCCTGACCTTGCCGGTGGTGCTGGTCGCGCTCGTCGTCGTCGCGCTCGCGGGCAACTCGCTCACCATCCTCATGCTGGTCATCGGCCTTCTGTTATGGGACCGTTTCGCGATCGTGACCCGAAGCGCGACCCAGCAGATCGCGAGCCGCGAGTTCATCGTCGCGGCGCAGGCGATCGGTAGCTCGACCGGGCGCATCCTCTTCAAGGAGATCCTGCCGAACATCACCGGACCGCTGATCGTGGTCGCCTCGGTCGAGCTCGCCCATGCGATCCTGCTCGAGGCGGCGCTGTCCTTCCTCGGCCTCGGAGTGCAGCCGCCGCTCTTCACCTGGGGGCTGATGATCGCCGAGGCCAAGAACCAGCTCTTCTTCCGTCCCTGGCTGATCGCGGTTCCCGGCGCCGCGCTCGTGGCGCTGATCTTCGCCATCAACCTCGTCGGCGACGCGGTCCGCGACGTCACCGCGCCGGAAGGACGGGCGTGATGACAGGGCCGCTCCTCGAGGTGCGCGGCCTCAAGGTCGAGATCGCCGTGCCCGGCGGCATGACCCGGCCGGTGCGCGGCGTCGACTTCTCGGTCGCCGCCGGCGAGACGCTCGCCATCGTCGGCGAGTCCGGCTGCGGCAAGAGCCTGACCTCGCTCGCGATCATGGGGCTCCTGCCGCGAGCCGCGCGTCTCGCCGCGGAGACCATTGCGCTCAAAGGCTTATCCCTCATCGGCCTTTCCGAATCCGGTTGGCGCAGGCTGCGCGGCGAGCGCATCGCCATGATCTTCCAGGATCCGATGACCGCGCTCGACCCTTGCTATCGCATCGGCGATCAGATGGCCGAGGTGCTGCGCCAGCATCGGCCCGTGTCGGCGGAAGCCGCGCGGCAGCGCGCGCTCGAGCTTCTTACGCGCGTCGGCATCTCCTCGCCCGAGCAGCGCCTGACCCAGTTTCCGCACCAGCTTTCGGGCGGGCTTCGCCAGCGCGTGATGATCGCCATGGCGCTCCTGTGCGAGCCGGAGCTGATCATCGCCGACGAGCCGACCACCGCGCTCGACGTGACCATCCAGGCGCAGATCCTCCACCTCCTCGCCGAGATCCAGCGCGACACCGGCATCGGGCTGATCCTGATCTCGCACGATCTCGGCGTGGTCGCCGGCGTGGCCCACCGCATCGCCGTGATGTATGGCGGCGAGATCGTCGAGATCGGCGAGCGCGATGCCATCCTCGGCAGGCCGCTCCACCCCTATACCGAAGGCCTGATGCACTCGATCCCGGTGCCGGGCGAGACCCGGCGCGGCGAGACCCTCGGCTTCATCCCCGGCACGGTGCCGCGCCAGACGGGCGAGCTCACCCGCTGCGGCTTCCTCGAGCGCTGTCCGTATGCGACCGGGCGCAGCGCCGCGGGCCCGGTGCCGCTGCGGGAGGCTGCGGACGGCCGCCTCGTGCGCTGCGTGCTCCCGCTCGACGGCAGCGGCCGAGATCCCGCCGCCTGGACGCGGCAGGCCGAAGGCGTGTGATGAACGTCCTCGAGGTCCGCGGCGCGACCAAGACCTACGACGTCGGCAAGACCCTGGTCGGCGCCGGCCGGACCCTGCATGCGCTGCGCGGCATCGACCTCGCGGTGCGCAAGGGCGAGACCCTCGGATTGGTCGGCGAATCGGGCTGCGGCAAGAGCACGCTCGCCCGCCTCATCCTCGGCATCGAGGGCCCGACCTCCGGCAACGTCACCCTCGCCGGGAAGCCGGTCGGCGGCTACGGCCGCCTCGAACGGGCAAAGCTCGTGCAGCCGGTGTTCCAGGACCCCTACTCCTCCCTCAACCCGCGCATGCGCATCGCCCGCATCGTCGCGGCGCCGATCGAGGTGCGCGGCATCGGCACGGCCTCGTCGCGCCGGGAGCGCGTGCGCGCGGTGATGAACGCGGTCGGCTTGCCTGAGCACTTCACGGAGGTCTATCCGAGCCAGCTCTCGGGCGGGCAGCGCCAGCGCGTCGCGATCGCCCGCGCGCTCGTCGGCGAGCCGGAGATCCTGGTCTGCGACGAGCCGACCTCGGCCCTCGACGTTTCCGTGCAATCGCAGATCCTGAACCTCCTTGCCCGGCTCAAGCGTGAATTGGGCCTCACGCTCATCCTGATCAGCCACAATCTTGCGGTGGTGCATCATCTTGCCGACCGCGTCGCCGTGATGTATCTCGGCCGCATCGTCGAGCACGGGCCGACCGAAGCGATCTTCGGCGCACCGCGCCATCCCTACACTGCCGCGCTGCTCGCCTCCGTGCTGTCGCCCCGCCCCGGCGCGCGGCTGCCCGAGATGCGGGTCGGGGCCGAGTTTCCGAGCCCGCTCGCCCCGCCGCCCGGATGCGCCTTCCATCCCCGCTGTCCCTGCGCCGGCGAGGGCTGCGCGACGATCGATCCGGACGAGACGCGCGACGGTCCGCGCGGCTATCGCTGCCATTACCCGTTGGCGCACGCGTAACCCGGGGCCGCTCGGCGGCGCGCCGCTTGCCGAGGGGCGGCGAGGCATCTAAGCACGGCCGTCAATGGGCTGGACCGGACGCATCTTGGCGGGCGCCAAGTTCCTGGCGCCCCTCGCGGTGCTTCTCGTCCTGTGGCCGATCCTGATCCGCGCCTTCAACGTCAATCCGCAGATTTTCCCGGATATTACTGCGGTCGCGCGGGCCGGACTGGAATCGATCCGCGACGGCTCGCTCTTCGCGCATATGGGCGCGAGCCTCGCCCGGGTCGCGGTCGGAACCGTGCTCGCCATCCTCGTCGCCGTGCCGCTCGGCGTGCTTATGGGCGTAAGCCCGGGCGTGTCGGCCTTCCTGACGCCCCTCCTGCGCTTCTTCTCGGTGCTTGCCGGCATCGCCTGGATCCCGATCGCGACCTTGTGGTTCGGCTACGGCTTCGGGGCCATCACCTTCGTGATCTTCAACGCGGTGTTCTTCATCGTCGCCTACAACACGCTGCTTGGCGTCTCGACGATCCCGATGCAGGTGCGCAACGCGGCCGCATCCCTCGGCGCCGGCCGATGGACGATGCTGGCCGAGGTGCTCTTGCCGGGCGCGCTGCCGAACATCGTGACCGGCGTCCGCACGGGGCTCGGCTTCGCCTGGCGCGGGCTGATCGCGGCCGAGATCATCGCGACCAATATCGGCCTCGGCTACATGATCTTCGTCGCGCGCGACTTCTACCGGACCGAGGTGATCGTCTTCGGCATGATCGTGATCGGCGCCCTGTGGCTGCTGATCGACCGGCTGCTGCTCGCCCCGGTCGAGCGGGCCACGATCGAGCGCTGGGGCATGGTGCGAAGCGCATGAACCCGGCGCTCCAGGCCTGGAGCCTCTACGCGCGCGCGACCAAGCGCTGGCCGGCGCTCGCGGCGCTCGTGCCGTTCATTCCCGTGGTCGCGCTGTGGTGGATCGTCGCCGCGGCGGGGGTGTTCCCGCGCGCCTTCTTCCCGAGCCCGCCCGACGTCGTGCGCTCTTTCGCCGATCTGGTCTACAAGGGCATCCTGCCGGAATATCTCGAGGACAGCGTGGCGCGGCTCGCGGTCGGCGCCGCGGCGGGCATGGCGATCGGCATCCCGCTCGGGCTCCTCGTCGGCTTGAGCCGGAAGGCGCATGCAGCTTTGTGGCCGCCGCTCCTGTTCTTCCAGGCGATCGGCGACATCGCCTGGCTGCCGATCCTCCTCATCTGGTTCGGCTTCGGCCTTGCCACCATGACCTTCGTGATCGTCTACACCGTGCTCTTCCCCGTGGTGCTCAATACGGTGCTGGGCGTGCGCTCCGTGCCGGTCGAGCTGCACCGGGCCGCGCTTTCGCTCGGCGCCTCGAAACCGCGCATCTTGTGGGAGGTCGTGCTGCCGGGCGCGTTGCCGAACATCATCACGGGGCTCCGCAACGGGCTCGGCTACGGCTGGCGCGCGCTGATCGCGGCCGAGATGATCGTCGGCACGAGCGGCGTCGGATTCCTGATGTTCGACGCACGCCGCGCCGGCTCGGTCGTCGAGATCGTGCTCGGCATGATCGTGCTCGGGCTCCTCTGGTACATCGTCGATGCCTGGGTGCTGGCGCCGATCGAGCGCGCCACCGGCCAGCGTTGGGGGCTCGTGACGCGGTGAAGAGTCTCGCTATCCGCAACCTCTCGAAGACCTATTTCGACGCCTATGCCGGCGCGCATGTCGACGCCGTGCGTGACGTGTCGCTCGAGGTGCCGGAGGGCGAGTTCGTGTCGATCGTCGGCCCCTCCGGCTGCGGCAAGACCACCATCCTCAACATGGTGGCGGGCTTCATCGCACCGTCCTCCGGCGAGATCCTGGTCGGCGATCACGCCGTCGCCGGGCCGGGGCCCGACCGCGGCGTGGTGTTCCAGTCTTTCGCGCTGTTCCCGTGGAAGACCGTCCTCGAGAACGTCGCCTTCGGCCCCAAGATGCGCGGCGTCGGCAAGCCCGAGCGCGAGCGGATCGCGCGCGAGTTCCTCAGCCTCGCCGGACTGTCGCATGCGGCCGAGCGCTACCCGAACGAGCTCTCCGGCGGCATGCAGCAGCGCGTCGGCGTGGCGCGCGCCCTCGCCAATGAGCCCGACGTGCTCCTGATGGACGAGCCCTTCGCCTCGGTCGACGCCCAGACCCGCATGACCTTGCAGGAGGAGCTCACCCGCATCTGGCAGGAGCGTCGATCGACCGTGCTCTTCATCACCCACGACGTGCCCGAAGCCGTGTTCCTGGCGAACCGCGTCGTGGTGCTCTCGAAGGGACGCGTGCTCGAGGAGGTCGACATCCCCCTCCCCCGCCCGCGCCGCTGGGATGCGCTTGTCGAGAGCGACGACTTCAAGGCGCTCGCGAACCAGGTCCTGCAGCTGGTGCGCTCGGCATGACGCTCCTGCGCAGCATCCTGGCCTCGACGAAGGGCCGGATCGTCATCGGCGCAGTCGCAGCCTACCTCGGCTGGCAGCTCTGGCTGACGCTTGCCGCGCCGCAGAAGCTCGCGCCGGGCTTTACGGCCGAGCGTCCGCGGGCCAACATCCTCGTGACGCTGCCCTTTCCGCCGGAACGGTTCCACGTCCTGTATTTCCAGCGCTACGGACGCGTCTCGGGAACGCAGGACAGTTCCATCGAAGTGCGTGGAGTGAGACAAGCGGACCTGACCGCCGTCGCCCGGCCCTACTGGGTGCGGCGCGTGGAACCGCTGCCAACAGGAGGATGACGCCGATGTTGTTGAGAGGACTTGTCGCGCTTGGGCTCTTCTTCGCGAGCCCGGCCATGGCGCAGAACCTGGTGAAGCTCAAAGCCGGCATGGTGACCGGTATCGACCAGATCGGGCTGCCGATCGCGCTCGAGCGCGGCTTCTTCGAGAAACAGGGGCTCGACGTCGAGATCGCGCGACCCTACGCGACCGGCGTCGACGCCCTCAACGCGCTGCAGGCCGGCGAGAGCGAGATCGTCCAGGTCGGCGTGCCGATGATCGGCGCGGTCCTGCGCGGCATGGACCTCGTCGCGCTCGGCAACTACTCGGGCAGCGCGACGAAGCTCGGCTCCGACGCCACCATGGCGCTGATCGCGAGCGAATCGTCGGGCATCAAGAAGGGCGATCTTGCGAGCCTCAAGGGCAAGAAGATCGCGGCTTCCTTCGGCACCATCAACCACCTCTACATCCTCGCGCTGCTCGAGAAGGCGGGGCTCACGCCCGCCGACGTGACGCTCGTCAACACGCCGCCGCCCGACATGACGGTGGCGCTCCTGTCGAAGGGCATCGACGCCTTCTCGGGCTGGGACCCCTGGCCCATCGTCGCCATGAAGGACGTGCCCGGTGCGGTCGAGGTCATCCGCGGCGGCGACGTGATCTCCTATCTCGGCTTCAACGTTGCGTTGCGTCCCTGGATCGAGAAGAACGGCGACAAGATCGAGAAATTTCTCGCCGCGGTGTCCGAAGCCGACAAGTGGATGCGGGCGAACCCGAAGCAGGCGGCGCAGGTCGCGACCCGCTGGATCCCGGGCCTCAAGGCGGACGTCGCCGAGGCCGCGATGCAGTTCAACATCCAGCAGAACGACCGCCGTCTCTCGGCGAACAACTACCGCGCTTTGTGGAGCGCGGAAGACCGCCTGAACCGGCTCGGCTTCATCAAGTCGACCTTCGACGTGAACAAGCACATCGAGCCGAAGCATATCCTCGCCGTGATTCAGAAGCACCCGGACCTGTTCTCCGACCTGCCGCCGATCCCGGCCGAGGCGGCGATCGGGCCGGGATACGTGTTCAAGCCGTAAGAAGGCGGACGGGCGGAGCGCGAGCGCTCCGCCCGATCCATTCCGCTCGCCGCGCGTTAAGCTCGCGGGCTCGAAGCCGCACGCTCGCGCCAAGGTCCAGACGAGAGCAGCATGCCTGGTGGCGTCGCATTGATCACCGGCTCGGGCCGTGGCATCGGGGCCGCGACCGCGAAGCTCGCCGGCCGCCGCGGCTGGTCGGTGTGCGTCAATTATCTCAACCGCGCCGATCGCGCGCGGGCGGTCGCCGACGAGATCGGGAAATCGGGCGGCCGGGCCGTCCTGGTCCAGGCCGACACCGCCGACGAGCGCGACGTCCTGCGCATGTTCGATACGATCGACCGCGAGCTCGGGCCGGTCACAGCCCTCGTCAACAATGCCGGCATCGTCGGCAAGGCCGGCGCGCACGACGCCTTCGACGCGGCGACGATCCGGCGCGTGCTCGATGTCAACGTCACCGGCACCATGCTGTGCACGCGCGAGGCCGCGAACCGCATGTCGACGAGGAAGGGCGGGAAGGGCGGCGCCATCGTCAACGTCTCCTCGATCGCCGCGGTGCTCGGCGGCGCCAACCAGTGGATCCCCTACGCCGCCGCCAAGGGCGCGGTGAACACGCTGACCGTCGGATATGCCAAGGAGCTCGCGCCCGAGGGCATCCGCGTGAACGCGCTTATGCCGGGGCTGATCGAGACCGAGATCCACGCCGAAGCCGGCGTCGGCGACAGGCTGCAGAAGATCGTGCCGACGGTGCCGATGGGCCGCATCGGCACCGCCGAGGAATGCGCGGAGGCCATCCTCTGGCTTCTCTCCGGCGAGGCGGCCTACATCACCGGCGCGGTGATCCCGATGGCCGGCGGACGCTGAGGCCGATCCGACGCCAAGAAGAAAGGAAACGCCATGACCGACGATCTCACGCTCTCGACCCGCCGGCGCGTGCTGGCCTTGTCCGCTCTCGCCGCCTTCCTCGCCCTATCTGCGCCGGTCGCAGCGCAGCCGGCTTACCCTACGCGCACCATCCGCGTGATCGTGCCGTTCCCGGCCGGCGGGACGACAGACCTTGTGGCGCGGCTCTTCGCCCAGCGCCTCGGCGAGGGTCTCGGCCAATCGGTCATCGTCGAGAACATGGGCGGAGCGGGCGGCTCCGTGGGAGCCGACGCGGTCGCCAAAGCCGAGCCCGACGGGCACACGCTGCTCTTCCACAACCTGACCTTCTCCTCGACCACGGCCTCGCTGCAGTTCGCCGGACGGGCCCGGCACGACCTGGCGGACTTCGCGCCGATATCGCTTGCGGTGAACGTGCCCATGCTCGTCGTCGCCAACCCATCGGTTCCGGCACGCGACCTCAAGGAGTTTGCTGCGTTCGCCAAGGAGAGCGCCGGCAAGACGCCGCTGTTCTACGGCTCGACCGGGCCGGGCAGCATCATGAATCTCGCGACCGAGGTCTTCAAGCGCGACGCCGGCATCGCGATGGAGCACGTCCCCTTCCGGGGAGCGGCGCCGCTGGTGCAGGAGCTCGTCGCGGGCCGCATTCAGTTCGGCGGCGACCAGCTCTCGACGGCCCTGCCGCATGTGCAGTCGGGCGCGCTGAAGCCGCTTGCGACGCTCGCCGAGCGCCGCACCACCGCACTGCCGGAGGTGCCCACCGTCCGCGAGCTCGGCTTTCCCAACATGGAGCTGCGCGGCTGGAACGGCTTCTTCGCGCCGGCGAAGACGCCGGAGCCGATCGTTGCCCGCCTGCACCAAGAGATCGCCAAGGCCGCGCAGCACCCGGAGCTGCGGCGGCGCCTGGCCGAGGTCGGCGCGGAGCCGGTCGGCTCGAGCCCGGCGGAGCTTCGGGAGATCGTCCGCGAGCAGATCGACAGGGTGCGGCCGCTGGTCTCCGAGCTGAAGCTGATCGTGCAGTAGGAGGCCAAGCGGCGCCTACGGTGCGACGCGAGGTCCCGACCCGGCCTGCCGGCGTATGCTCCACATGAGCCCGGGCGCTATCGTCTCGATCACGGGCGAGCCCGCGACGCCTGCCGCGGTGAGCATGCGTCCGGTCCAGTGATTGCAGAGGCTGAGGAGGCTGAAGGCGCCGTTCGCGCGATAGAACAGGCTCGGACCGTAGAGCCCGGGTCCCGTCGCCTGCGGCTGGCGCTCTGCGAGCACGAAGGTGGCGTCGACCGCGCGCAGCATGCGCCGGAAGCCTGCTTCCGAGAGCCGCACCGCCACGACCTCGGAAGCGGGAAAGGCGCGCGGCGGCTCGTCGCCGAGGCCGACCACGTGGAGGACCGAGCGGTTGCCGGGCATGAGGAGCGCGCGCAGCGCCATGGCGACGCCGAGGGAATCCGGCGTCGGAACTTGCCGGTAGAACTCCTCCTCGCCCCAGCCGATCTCGATGAAGGCGTAAGCACCGAAGCGTGTGGCGACGTTGATGAGCGCCGGGAATCCTGCCTCGCTGGCGTTGCTGAGCACGGCCCCACGCGGCAGCGCGAGCCCAGTGTGGTAGCCGTGGCTGACGACGAAGATCTCGACCGATGGCTCGTCTTGGCGCGGCGGGTAGAGCGCCGGGTCGGCGGATTGGCGCGTCAGGACGGCGAGGACAAGCAGGAGCGCGACAAGGGCGAGGACGACGCGCAGCGACCAGACGCCCGCGCGGCGCAGCATCACCTCAGGCCGGCTCCGTCATACCGGCCTTCAGCCGCGCCAGCGCCTCCTCGATCTTGGCGCGGCGCGCCTCGGCCGCCTCGCGGCGCTCGCGCTGCTCCTCGACGACCTCTTCCGGCGCCCGGGCCAAGAAATCGTTGTTCGCGAGCTTTGCGTCGACTTTGGCGACCTCGGTCACAAGCTTGTCGCGCTCCTTGGCAAGGCGCGCGATCTCAGCGTTCAGATCGACGATGCCTTCGAGCGGCAGCGCCGCGGTCTCGCCGCGCACGATCAGCTGCACCGAGCTGCGCGGCGCAGCCTCGGCGACCGTGATGCCGGACAGGCGCGCAAGCCGGCGGATGGTCTCGTCCCAGCGCTCGACGCGCGCCTGCGCCGCCGCGGAGGGCGCAATGACGACGAGCGGGATTTGCGCGCCGGGCGGCACATTCACCTCCGCGCGCGCCGAGCGGATCTCGGAGATCAGCTCGACCACCCAGCCGAGCTCTCCCTCGGCCGCCTCGTCGACGAGACCGTCGAGCTTCGGCCAGGGTGCCAGCGCGAGCATGGCGTCGGCGCCCTTCGCCGCCCACAGCTCCTCGGTCAGGAACGGCATGAAGGGGTGCAGCAATTTGCAGATTTCGCCGAGGATGAAAGCCACCGTGGCCCGGGTCTCGTCCTTAGCGGCGCCGTCGGCGCCCTGGAGCACGGGCTTTGCGAGCTCGAGATACCAGTCGCAGAAGACGTTCCACACAAAGCGGTAGGCGGCGCCCGCGGCCTCGTTGAACTTGTAGAGGACGATGGCTTCCGTGACCTCGTCCACCGCCTTCGCGCATTCGCCGAGTGCCCAGCGGTTCAGCGTCTCCTTCGCGGCGCGCGGGTCGAAGCCAGGCATGGGCGCGCAGCCATTGAGCTCGGCGAAGCGCGCGGCGTTCCAGATCTTGGTTGCGAAGTTGCGGTAGCCTTCGACGCGCTGGATCGACAGCTTGATGTCGCGGCCCTGCGCGGCCATCGCGGCGAGCGTGAAGCGCAGGGCGTCGGCGCCGTACCGCTCGATCAGCTCGAGCGGGTCGATGACGTTGCCCTTCGACTTCGACATCTTCGACCCGCGCTCGTCGCGCACGAGCGCGTGGATGTAGACGTCGCGGAACGGCACCTCCTTCATGAAGTGGAGGCCGAGCATCATCATCCGCGCGACCCAGAAGAAGATGATGTCGAATCCGGTGACGAGCGTGCTGGTCGGGTAGTAGCGGGAAAGCTCCGGCGTCCCGTCGGGCCAGCCGAGCGTCGAGAAGGGCCACAGGCCGGAGGAGAACCAGGTGTCGAGCACGTCTGCGTCGCGGCTGAGATAGCCGGCCGCCCGGCCCGGGTCGCTCGCGAGCGCCCTCGCCTCCTCGTCCGACATCTCGCCTTTGACAACCGCCTGCGCGAGCGCCTCGGCCAGCGCCTCTTCCTCGCTCTCGGCGACGTAGGCCGAGCCATCGGGCGCGTACCAGGCCGGGATCTGGTGCCCCCACCAGAGCTGGCGCGATACGCACCAGGGCTCGATGTTCTCGAGCCACTGGAAGTAGGTCTTCTCCCAGCCCTCGGGGATGATGCGAGTGTTGCCTTCGCGCACCGCCGCGAGGGCGCGCTCGGCGAGCGGCTTCACGTCGACGTACCACTGGTCGGTGAGATAGGGCTCGACCGGCACGTTGGAGCGGTCGCCATGCGGGACCATGTGGACGTGCGGCTCGACCTTCTCGAGGTAGCCGTGTTCTTCCAGGAGCGCGACGATGCGCTTACGCGCCTCGAAGCGGTCGAGCCCATCGAGTGCGAGCACCGCGTCGAGATCGGAGAGGGAGGTGAGGCCCTCGCGGAAGCCGTCGTCGGCGAGCCGCAGCCTGGCTTCCGGGCTCATGACGTTGATAAGCCGCAGCCCGTGCCGGCGCCCGACCTCGAAATCGTTGAAGTCGTGCGCCGGCGTGATCTTGACCGCGCCGGTGCCCTTCTCGGGATCGGAATATGCGTCGGCGACGATCGGGATGCGCCGCCCGACGAGCGGCAGGATGGCGTGGCGTCCGACCAGATCCCGGTAGCGCTCGTCGTCGGGATGCACGGCGACGCCGGTGTCGCCGAGCATGGTCTCCGGCCGCGTCGTCGCGACCGTGATGAAGCGGCCCTCCTCGCCCTCGATCGGATAGCGGATGTGCCAGAGGCTGCCCTTTACCTCGACCTGCATGACCTCGAGGTCGGAGATCGCGGTCTGGAAGCGCGGGTCCCAGTTCACGAGGCGCTTGTCGCGGTAGATGAGCCCGTCGCGGTAGAGCTCGACGAAGACCTTGATCACCGCGCGCGACAGGCCCTCGTCCATGGTGAACCGCTTGCGCGACCAGTCGCAGGAGGCGCCGAGGCGGCGGAGCTGTCCGAGGATCGTCCCCTCCGATTCCTCTTTCTGTTTCCAGACCTCGCGCAGGAAGGCCTCCCGGCCCATGGTGCGGCGGTCGGTCCGGTTCTCGGCTGCAAGCCGGCGCTCGACCACCATCTGGGTCGCGATGCCGGCGTGGTCGGTGCCGGGCTGCCACAAGACGTCCTTGCCGCGCATGCGCTCGAAGCGGCAGAGCACGTCCTGGAGCGTGTTGTTGAGGGCGTGGCCCATGTGCAGCGAGCCCGTCACGTTCGGCGGCGGGATGACGATGCAATAGGGCTCCGCATTGCGGCGCTCCGGCCGGCCCGCCCGGAAGGCGCCAGCCTCCTCCCAACGCTCAGCGACGCGCGCCTCGACGGCCGCGGGATCGAAGGTCTTGTCCATCATGATGGCCGGCTAGAAACCGGAGCGGCGGGGGGGTGTCAACCGGAACCCCTCTCCCGAACGGGAGAGGGGCAGGGGTGAGGGACAGCCCTATCCGGATAAGCTCCGCCTCTCCCGTCCCGGGAGAGCTTGCTACCGCCCGCCGCGGGCGACGCGCTCGATCTCGGCCCGCACCAGGCGCTCGACGATGGTGGGCAAATTGTCGTCGAGCCAGTTCTTGAGCATCGGGCGGAGCATATCGCGGACGAGGTCCTCGAGGCTTCGCGTGGTCGAGCTCGAGACCGTGTGGGCGAGCATGTTGAAGGCTTGGCCGACCGCCGCATGGGTCTGGTGCGAGATGAGCTCGTCGGTCGGTTCGAAGGCGTGGGCGGGCTGCGACCTTGGCGCCGGCTCGGGCCGGCCGGGCGACGCGAGCTCGATCGGCTCCGGCTCGAACGGCGCCGCCGCGAGCTGCTCGCGCAAATCAATCTCGGGCAGATCCCCTTCGACCGGCTGATGCCGGCCCGCAGCCCTCACCGGCTGCACGACCGCGGCCAGTTCGAGCACCTCCGCTGCGATCGGCTCGGGCGGAGGCGGCGCGGGTCGCGGGGGCGGCGCGGCCTGGACCGGCGCCGGCCTGGCGGCGGGCGTCCTCGCGACCTCCTGGTCATCCGCGATGATGCGGCGGATGGAAGCGAGAATCTCTTCCATCGAGGGCTCTTGCGGCTTCGGGTTGACTGCACTCATGCGCTCGACCAGCGCCCGCCCGGAGCGCCCTCAGAATCACTTGGTGCGAGTATTTCGACGCAGGAGTCGCGACACAAGCGGAACGCCGCCACGCCAACAGGAAATTCAGGGGGCGCGCGATCAGCAAAGGCGACATCCGGTTCTGCGCCTCGTCGCCGGCCAGGTCGATCGGCGCATGATCTTGTCGCCGAACCGGTTCCCGCTTCGGCGGATCAGGCGCTAGCGGCCGTCCGGGGTGCGCACCCCGTACCAGAGGTCCTTGACCTGGTCGAAGTGCTGCTTCGCGCTGTACTGCGCGACGTTGAGGCTGAGCGCCCGCGTGGTGAGCCGGCCCATCGCCCGCACCACCGCATACGAGAAGACGACGCGGTCGCGCTGGGCGGTGATCAGGTTGACGCGCGCGGCGAGCAGCTCCTGCTGGGCGTTGAGCACGTCAAGCGTGGTGCGCTGGCCGACCCGCGCCTCCTCGCGCACGCCGGTGAGCGCGACCTCGGCGGCCTGCACCTGCGCGGTCGTCGCGATGATCTGCGCGCGCGCCGCTTCGAGCTGGCCCCAGGCGGTGACGACGTTGGCGCGCACGAGATCGCGCGCGATGTCGGCCTCGATCCGGCGCTGGCCCGCGGTCTCCTTCGCCTGCCGCACGCGGGCATAGACCTCGCCGCCCTCGTAGAGCGGCACGTTGAGGGTCGCGACGACCGAGGCCGCAAAGCGCTCGTCGCCCGGCACGTTGCTGTCCCAGCGCTGGGCGGCCGCGCCCCGGACGCCGAGCGAGGGGTAGAGCTCCCCCTCGACGATCTTCACCTGCGCCTCCGCAGCATCGAGCGCGTGCAAGGCCGAGTGGATCGAGGGGTGCTCGGTGAACCCGATGCGCATCGCGATCTCGACGCTCGCCGGCACGAGCCGGTCGAGCGGGCGTCCCGGGGCGAGCTGGCGCGGCTCGACCCCGACGACCTGCCGGAACCGGGCGATGCTCGCGCGAAGGTTCGATTCGGCGGCGCTGACCTGCGAGCGCCCGAGCGCGAGGCGCGATTCGGCCTGCGCCACGTCGGTGCGCGTCACCTCGCCGACGTTGAAGCGATCGCGGGTCTGGCGGAGCTGCTCCTCCAGAACCTCGACGTTGTTGCGCTGAAGGTTGAGGTTCGCCGTGTCGCGAAGGACGTCCATGTAGGCTGTGACGCCGTTGAACAGGACGTCCTGCTCGACGCTGCGCAGCTGCTCGCGCGCGCCGAGCACGAGCGACTCCGACTGCTGCACCGAGTTGAAGGTGCGGAACCCGTTGAACAGCGTCTGGTCGACCGTGAGGCCGTTTCGGTCTCGGTGAACTGCGCGCCGACATCCGCGGTCGCGTTGACGCGCGGGCGATAGCCCGAAAGCGCGCGCGGCACGTTCTCGTCCGTGGCGCGCACGCTCGCGCGCTGGGCGTTGAGGCTCGGATTGCCGAGATAGGCGCGCGCCATCGCGCTCTCGAGCGTCTCCGCCAAGCCCTGGAGCGGGAAAACGGCCAACGATGTCGCAGCGAGAGCGCCCAGAAACGCGCGGCGGCCTCGGTCGGAACGCGCTCGATCCACCCTCACCTGCCCACCGGCCGCGGCGGTCTTGAATGCCGCCTCCCTGGCCGATCCCTGCGAAGCGCCCATCGCGCTCGGGCGGAATGTAGCGGAGCCGCCCGACTGGGCAATGACCTCGGCGTTGTAAGGAGGGATTTCACACCCGGTGCCGCAAAAAAGCGACACCTGACAGGAGAGCCCCGCGACAGCGGGCGTGCGTCAGAATACGAAGCCCGGCTCGGCTCTGAATGCCGCGAGCGGCGGGGCTGCGGCGTCGAAGATCGAGCGCCCGCCGAAGGCGTCGCCCGAGCGCACATAGAGCATCGCGCGTCCCGTCCTGCCGCGGCGCTCGATGCACGCGAGGCGCCCGCCTTCACCAAGCTGGTCGAGCAGCCCCTGCGGACGAATCTCGACGAGGCCGTTGACCAGGATCGCGTTGTAGGGTGCGCCTTGCGGATACCCCTTCGACAGTGGGCCCGCGGCCACCCTCACGTGGTCGACGCCGACCGCGGCAAGGCGCTGCCTCGCGGCCTGCGCCGCCTCCTCGCCCGATTCGAGCGCCACCACCTTCGCGCCGAGCCGGGCCAGCACGGCGGACGAGTAACCGAGCCCGCAGGCGACATCGAGGACCTCGTCGCCCGGCTCGATCGCCAGTGCCTGGAGCATGCGGCCGAGCACCATCGGCTTCAGCATGAAGCGGCGCTCGCCGCCCGGAAGCCCGTCGAGCACGGGAATGTCCTGATCGATATAGGCGAGGCTCTCGCGGCCGACCGGCACGAAGCGCTCCCGCGGCACCGCCTCCATCGCCGCCAGGACCGGGATAGCGAAGACGTCGTAGGTGCGCAGCTGGGAATCCACCATCGCGCGTCGCGCCTGCGCGAAGTCGAGCATGCAAGCCTCTTGTGCGGTCCGTGCCGCCGACGCGGCGTTGTGGTGGATCGACCCGCAAAAGGCAAGGCTCGGAACCCGCTGCCGGCCCGCGAGTTAGTTCCTATTCCGCGGAAAGCCAATCAGACCATGACCAGACGATCCTTACCGGCGCGCCGGAGCGCCGGCCGCAACGCCGCGCTCCTCGCCGCCGGCGCCGGCGCGGCCCTTGCGGCCTTCAACCATGCCCGCGCACGCCGGTCCGAGCGGCGTCACCCGCCGACCGGCCGTCTCTTTGAAATCGACGGCGTGCGGGTGCACGTCCACATCGCGGGCGAAGGCCCGCCGGTGGTACTGCTGAACGGCAACGGATCGATGGTGCAGGACTGGCTGGTGAGCGGGCTCTTCGACCGGCTGCGCCGGGCCTACCGGGTCATCGCGATCGACCGGCCGGGCTACGGCCACACCGAGCGCCGGCGCGACCGGGTATGGACGCCTTATGCGCAGGCGGAGCTCGTCCGCCGGACGCTCGCGCATCTCGGTGTCGAGAAGCCGATCGTGCTCGGCCATTCCTGGGGCACGATCGTCGCGCTGGCGCTCGCGCTCGAGCACCCCGAGACGGTCCGCGGCCTCGTGCTCCTGTCCGGCTACTACTTCCCGACGGCGCGGCTCGACGTGTGGGCCTTCGCCCCGCCGGCCATCCCGATCCTTGGCGACGCCATGCGCTACACGGTATCGCCGCTGCTTGCACGGCTCATGGCCCCGAAGATCATCCGGAAGCTGTTCGAGCCGATCCCGGTGCCGCCGCGCTTCACGAGGCGCTTCCCGCTCGATCTCGCGCTCAGGCCCTCGCAGCTCAAGGCGAGCGCCGAGGACAGCGCCTTCATGGTGCCGGCCGCGGCGGCGCTGCAGAAGCGCTATCGCGAGCTGCGGCTGCCGGTGCAGATCCTGACCGGGACCGCGGACCGCATCGTCACGCCGGAGCGCCAGTCGCTGCGCCTCGTCCAGTCGATCGAGGGCAGCGAGCTCACACAACTCCCCGGGCTCGGGCATATGATCCATTATGCGGCGCATCACGAGATCGCCGAGGCGGTGGAGAGGGTCGCAACCGCCGGCGAGGAGACCGATGAAGCCGACGCGCTCCCGCGGACGGCGCCGTTGCCCAGATGGGTCGAGGCGCGCGATGGAGGCCTCGCCCGGAATCGAACCGGGGTGCAAGGATTTGCAGTCCTCTGCGTAACCACTCCGCCACGAGGCCGTCCGGGCGCGCGTGCAGCGCATGTAAGAGCGGTGCACCTTCTATTGCAGAGGCCGTCCGCGCTGGCAACCGCCGGCGGGCGGCCTTCCCCAGACCTCGACGCACGGCGCGCCTTGTCAGAAAGACCCGTCTCGCGTAGCTTTGCCGGGTCGACATTTGGCCGGACGACTGGGCCGCTTCGCCTCGCATAGCCTGGCGCACGTTCAGATACTCTCTCCAGACATCGATCGGGCGGGACGGGGCCGCGGCTTCGGCGCGCCCGCTCCTCACGTGCAAACGCCAGCGAAAGGACATGCCATGAGCACCGGCACCGTGAAGTGGTACAACGACCAGAAGGGCTACGGCTTCATCGCGCCCGACCAGGGCGGCAAGGACGTCTTCGTCCATGCGAGCGCTCTCGAGCGCGCCGGCATCCGCAGCCTGCGCGACGGCCAGAAGGTCTCCTACGAGATCGAGACCGACCAGCGCAGCGGCAAGCAATCGGCCGGCAATCTCCGCGCCGAGTGAGCCGAGCGGCGCGGTCGAAGCCGCGCTCCCGAGGGAGCCGCTCCGGCGGCCTCCTCCCACAATCGCGAGGGAGAGATCCGATGGCGGATCATAAGTTCCGAGTAGGCCAGTTCGTGCGCCTCGAGCCGGACGCGACCACCCGCGCCTCGGGCGTCTACTCCGTGGTGCAGCTCGTTCCCGGCGGCGTCGACGGCGTCGTCCAGTATCGGATCAAGGGCGCCCACGAGCAGCATGAGCGCATGGTCAAGGAGCATCAGCTCAAGGCAGCCGGGCAGGCCGGATCGCGTGCTTAACGTATTGTGGCATCTTAGGATTTCGGCTGATTGTCGCCGTTATGGCGTGCCCGATGGCGCACATAACGGCAACGAACGGCACCGTTCGGCACGCGGAACCCCCACAAAAGTCCCCACAGCGTCGCGCTGCCGTTCGCGTCGCGTTCACCGTGCCGCGGAGCCTGGGTCGGCAACGCTGCTCCGTTCGCGGTGTGACCTCCTCCGCCGCTTACTACCGCTAGGGGCTCACGGGCGGCGCAAAGAACACCCGCCTGTCGTCGTCGCGATCAAGCGCCGCGGCCGCGGCTACGATCCCAAACCCCGCGCCTGCGAAGATCACGGGCAACGGGCTGACCGTGTACGGCTCGG
>JAQSWQ010000091.1 GCA_029266525.1 Microvirga sp. | reverse complement strand
GCGCTGCGCCGCCTGGTCCTTGATCGACTGGGCCACCTTGTTCTCGAAATTCGAGTAGGCGTGGACGATATACCAGCGCTTGGCCATGCCCCGCCCCTTACAGCCCGAGAACGAGGCCGACGCCCCAGCGCAGGATCTGATCGACGACCAGGAAGAACAGGCTCGCCAGGATCGCCATCACGAACACCATCACGGTGGTGATGACCGTCTCCTTGCGGCTCGGCCAAGTGACCTTGGCGCCTTCGGCCCGCACCTGCTGCAGGAACTCGAACGGATTCGTCTTTGCCATGTCTCATCCGCGGCCGGCCCGTGAGCCGCCGCGGCCTCATCTGCGGGCTGCCGCCCAAACGTGCTGCGGCGCGAAGCTGTCCGCCTCGCGCCACCGGTCCAACATAAGCTGGGATAGCTGCGCCTATAACGCAAGTTTTTCGGCTTGTCGATGGCGACGCCATTCCGTGGCGCGGACGAGCCCGGACCCGACCAGCAGGCGCGCCGCGCATCGATCTTCCGGATCGCCCCGGAATGGCATCATAAGGGTGACTTGCGTTCCCGCTGGCAGGAGTGGAGGGACTCGAACCCCCAACCCCCGGTTTTGGAGACCGGTGCTCTAGCCAGTTGAGCTACACTCCTTCAGCAGCGCCGCGGGGCGGCGCCGGGCTGCCCTTAGATGCAGGAAGCGGCGGGCCGGCGCAAGGGCGCGCCGCCGCACCCGATCAAGGGAATGCTACCCGCCGGTTTTCAGGAGCCAGCTCGCGAAATCGCGCTGATAGCCGCGCAGCAGGCCCACCACGACATCCGTCGAATAGGGATCGGAGCTGTCGAACGAGATCAGAGCCTCGCCGCCCGGTCGCACCAGCGTCCGCTGAGGGTAGCTCGCGAGCACGGCGCCGGTTTTCGCATCGACGACGTCTGTCGACACCGTCAGCGTGGTGTTCGGCAGGGCACCCGTGGGACCGAACAGCACCGCCATCGCGGCGCCCTGAATGACTTGGCGCGCGGCGGACGGCACATCGAGCCGACTCAAAGTCGTCACGAGCTTGACCGGACGTTGGCCGTTGAGCATCGCCCGAACCGGGCTCATGGCGTGATGCAGGCGCTCCTCGAACTGAGTCTTAGCGAATCCACGGGCTCCACGGCGGACCTCCTCGGTGATCGGCGGCCGCTCGCCCGACTCGAGCTGCTCCCGCCCGGAGTTTGGATCTACCACGAGCTTCGCCGGCGCGACTGGCAGCGCCCGCTCAAGGTACTGGTTCTCGATCTTCGGCCAGGCGAGGAACGTCGTGTCCGGAACGATGCCTTCCACCGCGACAACCTTCCAGGACTGGATATCCTGAGCAGAGAGCGCGTGCGGAGCAACCGAAACACAGCCGGCAACCAACATCGCCAAGCCTGAGGCGAGGCAAAGCTTAAGTCCACTGAACACGACACGCCCCCTATGATTAATTTTAGTAGTCCCTATCGATCGGATTCTATGAACGCCCGAAGAGCGGCTCGCGAGCGCCATCCCGGCGCACTCCACGAGGATGCCATCGAGCACGCGATTGCGCTCCTTGAGACCCTCGATCCCGATCCGGAGCCCGACGTCGGCGGCGAGCCGAGCCTGTGCGGCTTGATCAATGAAGCCGGAGGCCGGCCTGTGCGACTGCCGGGCGCAAGGGTGGCGGCGCCGCGCCCGATGCCAGATTCGCCATTGCCGATAATCCGGCCCGTAGCTTTTCATTTACCGTGGGCGCCCCGCAATGCGTCAGCTGCTGTTGCCCCAGAGTCAGAGCACCCGGCAGCCAAGTCGGCTAGCATGCCTGCTGTGAACTCAGGTGGGGTCTCCCATGAAAAAGCTTCTTCTCTCGTCAGTTGCCTTTTTGGGCATGAGCGTCGGCGCTCTCGCGGCGGATCTTCCGCGCCGCATGGCGCCGCCGGTGTACGCGCCCGTGCCGGTCTTCTCCTGGACCGGCTTCTACGTCGGCGTGAACGCCGGCTACGGCTGGGGTAACGACGGCGACAGCAACTTCCTCGGCTTCGGCGGCGGCAACCTGACGGCTCCGGCCGTGGGCGGCGGGGTGGTTAACGTGGTGCCGGCCTTCGCGAACTCATTCCCGACCGGTTTCGCCGGCAGCGGCGGCAGCAGCGACGGCTTCGTCGGCGGTGCCCAGGTCGGCTTCAATTGGCAGCTGACGCCGGGCTCCGGCTTCGTGGTCGGCATCGAGGCCGATCTTCAGTGGGCCGATATCGGCGGCGGCGGCGGCGTCTTCGGCGGCGGCGGCGGCTTCGGCATTGCTGCAGCCACCCCGAACGCGGTTGGCCTCGGGGTTGCGCCGACCTTTGCCGGCCCGCCCGGGAACGTGGCCTTCTTCGGCAGCGGGAATGGCAATCGCGGCGGCGGCGGAAACAACTGGTTCGGCACCGCCCGCGTTCGCGTCGGCTACGCCTTCGACCGGGTGCTGGTGTTCGCCACCGGCGGTCTCGCCTTCACCGACGACAACAACAGCAATAACGGGCTCGGCGTGTTCAACGGCGCCCAGATCCCGCTCGGCTTCTACGTGTCGAACGCGGCGGCCCAAGCGGGCGGCACCGTCGGCACCACCGGCTTCCTCGGCCGTCGCAACAGCGACAACGTCGGCTGGGCGCTCGGCGGCGGCGTCGAATGGGCCTTCACCAACAACCTGACCTTCAAGGTCGAGGGCCTGTGGGTCGGCATGGACGGCGGCAACAACAATGGCGTGTTCGGGAACGGCGTAGTCGGCGTCACCAACACCGGCGCCCCGATCAGCTCGACCAACAACAACTTCTTCGGGCTTGGCGGGCGCGACGACGCCGACTTCTTCGTCGCGCGCGTCGGCATCAACTACAAGTTCGGCTCGTAGCCGAAACTCAGGGGTCCGAAACCTCAGGCCCGGCGAAAGCCGGGCCTTTTTCTTTTGGCGGCCCTGCCGAGCCTACCGCGCCGGGGGCGCGACCGCGGCGTCGCGCTGGCCGCTGCGCTCGAGCGCCTGGGCGACGAAGCCGGTGCGCTTCATCTCCTCGATGAATTCCCGCAAATAGGCTGCTCCGGCATCGCGGCCCTTCGGCGTGCCCATCGCCTGCTCGATGGCCATGAAGCGGCCGGGCAGCACGCGCAGCGTGGGATCGGCGGCTGCGAATTGCAGGATCTGCTGCCTCACCCCGGCCGCGACGTCGACGGCTTCGCGCCGGAAGACGTCGATCACCTCGGGCGAGGTCGGCGCGCGCACCAGCGTCGCGTGCTTGAGGGCGCGGGTGAGGTGGAGGTCGTAGGCGCTCTTCATCGCGGCCGCGACGCGAACGCCCGGGCGGTCGACCTCCTCGAGGCCGCGAATCGGCGAGGCCTCCCGCACGAGATAGGCGCCTTCGATCAGCACGTAGGGCGGCGTGTAGGCGATGTCCGCCGCGCGCTCCGGGTCGATGGCGAGGAAAGCGACATCCCAGGCGCCGCTCTTCGCGGCGTTCGCTACCCGTCCGGCCGCCTCGTACAGGACGAGCTCGACCGGCACGCCGAGGCGCCGGGCAAGCTCGCGGGCGAGGTCGACCGAGACCCCGCGCGGCTCGCCGCCCCCGGGGTCGCGCTGCGCGAGCACCGGGTTGCCGAAATTGATCGCAGCCCGGAGCTTGCCCGAGGGCGCAAGCTCGCGCACCGCCGCCGCCGGCGCGGCCTGCGCCGGGGCGCCCGCCGCGGACAGGACAAGGCCCGCGACGCACGCCCGGCGCGACAGCCTCACAGCACCGGGTTCCAGGCCGCCGGGATCTCGCGATAGCCCTCCGCGGTCTTCTCGAGATGGGCCAATCCCGGGAAGGGGTAATGGAAGCCCTGGATCGGCAGCTTCTCGGCGACGAGCATGTCGTAGACCTTGCGGCGGGTTTCCTCCGCGAGCTTCGGGTCCTGATCGAAGCCCGCATGCCAACCGGGGTGGCGCGCAAACAGCACCGGGATGTTGGTCACGTCCGATTGCACATAGACGCGGTCCGAGCCGGAGGCGACCACGTAGGACGTGTGGCCGGGCGTGTGCCCGACCGTCGCGACCGCCGTCACGCCAGGCGCGACCTCCTTGCCCCAATCATAGGGGGTCACCTTCCGCGAGAGCGCGTCGAAGACGCGGCGGTTGTTGCGGAACAGGTCCTGCATGCGCCCGGCCGGCGCCCGGCTCATCTCGCTGTCGTCCGTCCAGAAAGCCCATTCGGTCTTCGGGACCAGCACCTCGGCGTTCGGGAAAGCCGGCTTGTTGTCGGCCATCAGGAGCCCGTTCACGTGGTCGCCGTGGAAATGCGAGATCACCACGATGTCGACCGCCGACCGGTCGAGGCCTGCGGCCGCGAGGTTGCGCTGGAACTGGCCGGCGGCGCCTTTGGTGCGCTCGAAAGCCGCCTCGCCCTGCCCGGTGTCGATGACCACGAGCTTGCCTCCCGTGTTCAGGACGATCGGCGAATAGGGGATGGTGAGCTTGTCCTTGTCGCGGTGCGCCGCGGCGAGCGCCGCGCTCACCTCCTCCTTCGACGCGTTGAGGACGAAGCGGTCCGGAATGGGGAAGGTGTTGGCGCCGTCGGTCACGACCGTGACCTCGATGTCGCCGACCTTGTAGCGGTAGAAGCCGGGCGCCTGCTTGCCGGTCGGCGGCGCGGCCGCGCTCGCCGGCCCGGCGGGCGCTCGGGCGAGCACGCCGGCCGCTGCGGCGGTCGACAGAACGGCGCGGCGGGTCATGTCGGTCATGGCGGTCATGGCGTCCTCCCTCTTCGGCGATGGTGAGCCGGGTTCAAAAGCCTCGCACACCCGGCGCGGCGGCTGAAGAGCGCGGGAAGGACAAAATCCGGTGAATGCGCACCGCCGCTCTTCGGCTGTGGGCGCCCGGAGCGGCGGCTGGACAACCGCGCGGCCGGGCTGACATGGTGGGCTCGACGGAGTCGACGTGCCCGCATCCCGTGTAGCGCCCCGCCGGCTTTCGACGCAGGCCTATCTCCTCTGCCTCGTCGCCGCGGTGGTGCTTCCCTTGCTCGCCTTCGCGGGATTCCTGTTGACGCGCTACGCCGCGACCGAGCAGGCGCGCTTCGAGCGCGACGCGCTGCAGAACGCCCGGCAGGTCGCGCTCGTGATCGACGGCGAGCTCGCAGGGCTTGTCGCGCTGCTCAAGGGCCTCGCCAGCTCCTCGGCCCTCGAGCGCGGCGACCTCGCCGCGTTCCATGCCGAGGCGAAGCGGCTCGTGGGCGAGCGCAACGAGGTCGTGGTGCTGCGCGAGTTCGGCCCGCGCCAGCTCCTCAACACGCAGCGCCCCTTCGGCGCGGAGCTGCCGCCGGCGGTTGCCCTTAGCCCTGCCGAGCAGGCGGCCTTCGCCGCCGGCCGTCCCCTCGTCTCGGACGTTTATCGGAGCCCGTTGTCCGGCGAGCCTCGAATCGCGGTGGCGCTGCCGATCCTGCGGAGCGAGGCGCCGCCTTACGTGCTGGCCTTGACGGTGCCGACGACGCGCATCCGCGATGCGCTCATGCCCGCGGTTCCGCCCGGCTGGATCATCGGCGTCGGCGATCGCGAAGGCATCATCGTGACGCGCTCGGCGCGGCACGACGAGATCTCGGGCAAGCCGGGCGTGCCCGAGTATCTCGCTCAGGCGGTCGGCCGCTCGGGGACGTTCTTCTCGACGAACTTCGAGGGCACCGCGCTTCTCGCCGGCTACTACCGCTCGGATTTCTCCGGCTGGCTCTATGCCGCGAACGTGCCGCAGGCCGTGGTCGAGGCGCCGCTGCGGCGCTCGCTCCTGCTGTTCGCGGCGGTCGGCACCGCCGCGCTCGGCCTGTCGGCGCTGCTTGCTTATCTGTTCGGCACAAGCTTCGCGGCCGCGACGACGGGGCTTGCCGAGCGTGAGGGCGCTCGGGGCCGGGCGGCCGGTGCCGCCGCTCTCGACGCGCCTCACGGAACTCGCGGTGGTCGGCGACGCGCTCGGCTCGGCGGCGGCTGCGGTCGAGGAGCGCGAACGCGAGCGCGAGCGGACGATCGAGCGCGAGGCGCTGCTCGGCAGCATCTTCGACGCTGCCGGCCTCCAGGTCGGCATCGCCGAGCTCCTCGAAGACGACTTCCGCTATGTGGTCGCAAACCACGGCGCCGCGGCGTTGTTCGGGCGGAGCGAGAGCGGCGTCGAGGGCCTGCAGGCGAGCGAGCTCGGCTTGGGTCGCGACGAGATCCTATCCTGGCTCGAGCTCTGTCGCCGTTGCATCGATGCAGGCGAGCCGATCACGGCCGAGTACGGCATCAGCCCAGCCGGCGCACCGACGAGCTGGCATCTCGCGACCTTCACGCCGCTCCCGCCGGACCCTTCGGGCGCGAGGCGCGTCGCCTTTACCGCCATCGACATCACCGAGCGCCGACGCGGCGAGGAGCAGCGCCGCCTTCTCATCCACGAGCTCAATCATCGGGTGAAGAACACGCTTGCGACCGTCCAGTCGATCGCGCTGCAGACGCTGCGGGGCGCGACCTCGATGCCGGAGGCGCGCGACGCCTTGACCGAGCGGCTGATCGCGCTCGCGCGGGCGCATGACGTGCTGACCAGCGAGAGCTGGGAAGGCGCGGAACTGCACGACATCGTCGCCGGCGCCATCGGGCCGCATGCCGGCCGCGATCGTTTCCGCGTCCATGGACCCCCGGTACGGCTGAGCCCGAGCCTCAGCCTGTCGCTCGCGCTCGCGCTGCACGAGCTTGCGACCAACGCCGCGAAGTACGGCGCGCTTTCGACCGACGCCGGCTCGGTCGAGATCACCTGGCAGCTGGCCCACGCGGGCGGGGCGCCGCGCCTGCGCCTGCGCTGGGTCGAGCGCGGCGGTCCCCCGGTGAGCCCGCCCTTGCGCCAGGGCTTCGGCTCGCGGCTCATCCAGCGCAGTCTCTCGACCGAGACCGGCGGCTCGGCGACGATCGACTACGCCCCCGAGGGCGTCGTCTGCACCATGGAGGCGCCGATCGGCGGCTCCGGCGCGGCCGAGGCGCGGCCGGCGGCATGACGGCCAAGACTTGCGTAGCCGAGACTTGCGCGGCTCGCGGCGGCGGGCGACGCTGCGGCGCCTCGAGAGCCGCCCATGCCCCGCACCATCGATTACTACTTCTCCATGTCGAGCCCTTGGGCCTATATCGGCCACCGGCCGTTCATGGCGATCGCCGCACGCCACGGCGCCGCCGTGAACTACAAGCCGGTCTTCCTCGGCCGCGTCTTCGCCCAGACCGGCGGGCTGCCGCTGCCGCAGCGCCACCCGGTGCGTCAGCGCTACCGGCTGGTCGAGCTGCAGCGCTGGCGGGAGAAGCGCCGGATGAGCTTCAATCTCCAGCCGAGATTCTGGCCCTTCGAGGTCAACCTCATCGATCGCTTCGTCATCGCGATCGTCGCGGCGAACAAGGATCCCGACCCGCTCATGCGCGGCGCCATGACGGGCGTCTGGGAGGAGGAGCGCAACCTCGCCGACCCGCTCGTGATCGCGGAGCTTGCCGAAGCGGCGGGGCTCGATTCGACCTCTCTTCTGCAGGCCGCGCAGGGCACGATGACCGAGGCGCTCTATGCGCTGAATCTCGAGAACGCCGTCGCGGCCGACGTCTTCGGCTCGCCGGCCTATGTGCTCGACGGCGAGGTGTTCTGGGGCCAGGACCGGCTCGAATTGCTCGACGATGCGCTGGCGAGCGGGCGTCCTCCGTATCGGCCGACGGTCTGAGCACGCCAGTCAGTGGTGATTGGTCAGTCGTCGTCAATCGGCTCCCATACCGTTCACTGACGACTGACGACTGACCACTGACGTCCTCACTCAGCCGCGACGCGGCTCGCGCGCCATTGCGCGAGGAGGGCGCGCAGCGCCGCCGGCTTGAGCGGCTTGTTCAGGACGTGGACGTTGGCGCGCGCCGCCTGTTCGCGCACCGCCGGCGAGCGGTCGGCCGTGGCGAGGATCGCCGGCAGCTCGGCCGCAAGCTCGTTGCGTAGCGCCGCTATGAGCGCAAGCCCGTCTCCTTCGTCGAGATGATAGTCGGCGATGATGACCTCGGGCGGCCGGCCGTCGGCGATCGCCTCGCGCGCCGCCTCCATCGTGCCGGCCGTGATCACCTCGCAGCCCCAGCCGGAGAGCAGCGTGCGCATGCCTTCGAGGATCGACGGTTCGTTGTCGATCGCGAGCACGGTGAGGCCGGCAAGCGGCGTCGTCGGCGCGCGCTGCCGCTCGAGCGGCACGACCGCGGGCGGCCGCGCTGCGACGACCGGGACCTCGAGCCGGAACACGGTGCCGCGGCCCGGCGCCGAGGCAAGCGACAGCGGGTGATCGAGCACGCGCGCGATGCGCTCGACGATCGACAGGCCGAGCCCGAGGCCGCGCGCGACCTTGGCGCCCTGGTCGAGCCGTTGGAACTCGCGAAACACCAGCTTCTGCTTCGATTCCGGGATGCCGATGCCGGTGTCCAGGATTTGGAGGCTGAGGCGGCCGCCGCGGCGGCGCGCGCCGACCAGCACGCGGCCGTGCGGGGTGTATTTGATGGCGTTGGAGATGAGGTTCTGCAGCAGCCGGCGCAGGAGACGGCGGTCCGACCGGATCGTCAGCGAGGAAGGCACGAAGATGAGCCCGAGACCCTTACTGGCAGCGATCGGCTCGAACTCGCGCTGCAGCTGCCGGAACAGCTCGTCGACCCGGAAACTGGTCCATTCGGGCTTCATCGCGCCGGTGTCGAGGCGCGAGATGTCGAGGAGGGCGGTCAGGATCTCCTCGACGGCGTCGAGCGAGGCGTCGACATTCTCGGCGAGCCCCGAATTGCCGGCGTCGCGATCGCGCTCGACGAGCGAGGTCGCGTACAGGCGGGCGGCGTTCAGGGGCTGAAGGATGTCGTGGCTCGCGGCGGCGAGGAAGCGCGTCTTGGAGATGTTGGCCTCGTCGGCCTGGGCCTTTGCCTGGATGAGCTGCTCGTTGAGGCGCGTCAGCTCCTCGGTGCGCTCGCGGACGCGCTGCTCGAGGATCTCGTTCGCGCGTGCGCGGGCCTCCTCCTCGGCCACCGTCTCGGTGACGTCGGTATAGGTGGTGACGAAGCCGCCGCCGGGCAGGATGTTCGAGCGCACCTCGATCACGCGGCCCGCCGGCTGGAGGCGGACGCGCTGCGGCTCGCTATCGTGCACGAAGCTGTGGACGCGCTGCTCGACGAGCTCGTCGCTCGGGCCAGGCCCGTAGGCCCCGCGCGCCGCGTTGAAGCGGATGATCTCGTCGAGCCCGACCCCGATCCGGACGAGATCGGGCGGCAGCTCGTAGAGATCGATGAAGGCGCGGTTCCAGGCCAAGAGCCGCAGGTCGCGGTCGAGCACGGTGATGCCCTGGCGGGCGTGGTCGAGCGCGTGCTGCAGGAGGTCGCGGCTGTACTGGATCGCCGCCGAGGCGTCGTCGAGCAGGCGCAGCGCGTCGCGGCTCGACAGGTTGCGGCGGCGCAGCAGCAGCGACAGCGCGAGCCGCGACGACGCCGCGCCGATCACCGAGGCGAGAAGGTGCTCGGCGTAGCGCAGGAGATGGATGTCGGCCTCGGTGCGGCCCGCGAGGCTGAAGCCGCGGCTCCGCGCGAAGCTCGCGAAGGAGCGCTCGGTGCGCTCCTCGCCGAGATAGCGGGCGACGGTCGCCTTGAGATCGTCGACCGTGACGGTCGCACGAAACAGCCGGAAGCTTGGCGCGATCGAGCTGTCGTCGGCGCCGACGAAGGCCGTCGCCTGCACGCGCTCGAGCGCGCTCGCCGGGCGCAGGAGCGAGAACCCGACATAGGCGAGGATGTTGAGGACGAGGCTCCAGATCACGCCATGGGTCAGCTGAGGGAGCGTCGTGCCGAGGAGCGCCGTGGGCTTCAGGAAGACGAGGCCGAACGGCCCCTGCTGGACGAAGCTGGACCAGAAGGAGCCTTCGAGCGCGAGGCTCGGGAGCAGCAGCGTGTAGCCCCACACGGCAAACCCGACGAGGAGCCCGGCGCTCGCGCCGAAGGCGGTGCCGCGCGCCCAGAACAGGCCGCCGAAGAAGGCCGGAGCGACCTGCGCCACGGCGGCGAAGGAGAGAAGCCCGATCGAGGCGAGCGCTGCGTCGCCGGCGGCGCGGTAATAGGCGTAGCCGAGGAGCGTCACGACGAAGATCGCGATCCGGCGCACCCCGAGAACGAAGCCGCCGAGATCGGAGGCCCCGGCGGTCTGCCCTTCGGGGGCCTCGCCCGAGAAGCCGCGGCGGCGCAGCACGATCGGCACCACGAGGTGGTTCGAGATCATGATCGCGACCGCGACGGTCTCGACGATCACCATCGCGGTCGCGGCCGAGAGGCCGCCGAGGAAGGCGATCAGCGCCACATGCCCGGCCCCGCCCTTCAGCGGCAGCGCGAGCACGGTCATGTCGCGGTCGACCTCGCCCGGCGCGAAGGTCGCGAGCCCGGCAAGCGCGAGCGGGATCACGAACAGGTTGATCAGCACGAGGTAGAGCGGGAACAGCCAGGCGGCGCGCCGCACGTCGTCGGCGCCGCGGCTCTCGACCACCGCCATGTGGAACTGCCGCGGCAGGAGGAGCGCGGCGCAGCCGGCGAGGATGGTCAGCGTGACGAAGGACGCAGGATCGGAGGTGCGCGCGAAGAACTCGAAATCGCCCCGCCGCTCGGCGAGCTGGTTCGTGATGTCGTCCATGCCGCCGAACATCCAGAAGGCGACGTAGGCGCCGACCACCAGGAAGGCGACGAGCTTGACGACCGACTCGAGCGCGATCGCGAGCACAAGCCCGTCCTGGTGCTCGGTGGCGTCGGTGTGGCGGGTGCCGAACGCGACCGCAAAGCCCGCGAGCACCAGCGCCACCATGAAGGCGAGATCGCCGAGCACCGGCACCGAGCGCCCGATCGGGCTGCCGTCGGCGACCGAGAGGAAGACGTTGAGCGAGGCCGAGACCGCCTTGAGCTGCAGCGCGATGTAGGGCACCGCGCCGACCACCGCGATGATGCACACGATCGCCGCGACGCGCTCGCTCTTGCCGTAGCGCGCGGCCACGAAGTCGGCGATCGAGGTGATGTTCTGGGCCTTGGCGATCCGCACCACGCGCTGCACCAGCGGGTGGGCGAGCCCGATGACGATGATCGGCCCGATATAGATCGTGAGGAAGTCGAGCCCGGAGCGGCTCGCCAGGCCGACCGAGCCGAAGAAGGTCCAGGAGGTGCAATAGACCGCGAGCGCGAGCGCATAGATCGTCGCCCGCGAGCGCCCGCGCATCAGGCGCGACCCCGAATGGTCCCCCCAATGAGCGATCGCGAACAGGAAGCAGAGATAGACGAGGGCCGAAAGAACCACCGCCCAGCCGCCGACCATGGGACTCCTTGATCCGAGAGCGTTCGTGCCATGCTAGCGCCCGGCCGGCTCGGTTGCCAGGGAAGGGGCGAAGGCTCTCGATGCGGGAGGTGGTTCGCAACACGCCCCTGTTCGCGCTCGACGCCGTGGTGCTCGACACCGAGACCACCGGGCTCGACCCGAGGACCGCGCGGCTGGTCGAGGTCGGCGCGGTGCGCCTCGCCGGCGGCGCGGTCCGCGCGGACGAGGTCTTCCAGCGCTTCGTGAGGCAGGACGGCCCGCTCCCCGCAGCCGCCAAGGCGGTCCACGGCATCGGCGACGCGGAGCTTGCCGGCGCGCCGGCTTTCGCCGAGGTCCGGACCGAGCTCGAGCGCTTCATCGACGGGCGGCCGGTGATCGGCCACACCATCGGCTTCGACCT
>JAQSWQ010000090.1 GCA_029266525.1 Microvirga sp. | reverse complement strand
GAGCCAGTGTGCCGGTGAGGCGGTATGATCGAGCATCCACTTTCCTAAGACAGGCAGGCCAGGAGCATGAACGGTCTCCTGGCCGATGTCCGTGCTGACAAGTGGTGCTGGGCACATTGGCACGCCGCTCGCCTGCGCCTCCAATCCCGCCGAGAGCAGTAAAGCCGCGGCTTGCCAAGGTCGCGCTGTCGGGCTCACGAGCCGTTGGTTTAGCTCCGGCGCAACATCTGCAAGTCTGCCCATGTCACGAACCCGCCGCAGCCCTCCGGATGCCCGGATCTCAGCGCCGGAACATAGTGCCCCGGTAGTCACGGTCGCTGGGCAAGATCGGAATGGCGCGGTTCCGATCAGCTTCGAGCTCTCTTCGGGTCCGGTCAAACGCTTGCTGTTGTTCTCGCAGCGCGTCCTGCTGACGTTGGACGGTAAGCGCGTTCAGGTCCTGCAAATCCTGCTCAGCAGGTCGCGGTCGTGCGAGGGAGGTCTGAGCAGTGGCCGCTGCCGTGCTGACAGCAGCGAGGAACAGAGCGATCAAAATTGGTATCATGCTGCCCAACCCCAAACGTAGGTATGTCATCTTGAGCCTCCGACGCTCCGGAGCGCTTCCTAGGTTGCCGATCATTCCAGCGGGACCGCTACTGTGACCCGCAAGCCGTCCGGATCGTATGCAATCTTCACATCAGCTCCCGTTTGTACAGTCAGGACCCGGTTCAGCAGCCGTGACCCGAACCCTTCACGGGTCCTAGCCGCTTCCCAGGAGCTGCGAATCGAGTCGGATCAGCCGCCATCCTTCTAGGTCACGAGACCATTAGCGCGCCCGAGGTGGCGGCGCCAGCGCTCGAGCCTCTCGGAATTGACTGGCTGATGTGGATGGCGCGGCTAGCCAACATCGTGGTTGCCCGGGACGGCAAGGACCTGCGCCGGTAGACCCTTGAAAAGCTCGGCACAGAAGCGAAAGTCGCCGTTGTCATGGGCCCCATCCACCGTGACGTCTCCACCGTGAATGATGAGGTCCGGCCGTTGCGCCTCGATCCACGCGCGCAGCGGCGCCCCAGTTGGGCTCGAAGTGACGCTTGTGCGGACTTAGATGAGTGTCCGAGATTTGGAGCACACGGCGCATGCATTCACTCCCGCCGCCCGGCCGACCTCGCGCCGTCAGGTGCCACTCGGACGATACATTTGGATGCGCAGAGCCCTAATTGTAAATCCAGCGGAACTGAAAACCCGAGCCGCTAGAGTCGGAGCGGCGTCTCTTGTCGTGCATTCGGTTCTTCAGCCCCTCACCCTTGCCTAAAGCCCGTATGCTTCGGATCGGGGGATGAACCATGAGCTGGAGCCCCTGCCCTGATCCCGTTCCCGGTGACCGCGCAGGCGCGGAAGCGATTGAGATGCTGATTGTGCCTCGCGCGCGACCTTGGCGAGATGGAGGGGGGACCCAGTGCTTCCGTTCAATCTGGGCAATGTTCTGGATGCTCAGGGTCGTGCGACGGAGGCCGCTCTCGCCTACCAGCAGGCTCTTACGCGGGATACGAGCTTCGCAGAGGCTTGGCTCAATTTGGGGCTTCTGAAGGAGCGGACCTGTGAATTCCGCGCAGCGTGCGACTGCTACCGTTCGGCGATCGATGCGCGGCCGGATTATTCGGATGCCCTCTTTAACCTCGCGCTGCTGTTGACCGGGGACGAGCAGCACGACATCGCCCTCCCCGTCGGGAGCGCTTCCTGGACTTGACCCCCAGCGGCAGGGAGGCTCAACAGGCGCGCAGGCTGGCCAGGCTGTGCCGCATGCAGGCACCGTCGCGGCGCAGCTCGCATGAGTCCGGAGCCCAGGTCACCCAGGGCTAGATAGCGGACCTTCTGAGCCCCCGCGGGAACGACGGGTTCTAACGCAAAGCCAGGCCGCCGGTCGCGTTGAAGGCGTTGATACCGGGGGACGCAGTTCACCGCCGCTGGCGGCGCTCCAACGCTATCGCACTCATCAGACGCTTCGGTCACGCGCCAGCGAGACCCATGTAAATGCTATGAAGTCGCCTGTCGGCAAGCAGTTCGGCACTCGCGCCCGCGAGGGCCACTCGCCCACTCTCGAGTATGTAGCCGCGGTCGGAAAGACCGAGCGATTGCTGCACGCTCTGCTCGTTGAACAGCACGGTGACGCCATCCTGGTTGATAGATTGAATCACCCTCGAAATCTCCGCTACCATCTTTGGAGAGAGGCCGAGAAAAGGTTCGTCGAGCATCAGAAACCGCGGGTTGCCCATCAGCGCACGGGCGATCGCGACCTGCTGCTGCTCGCCGCCGGACAGGCTGTGCGCCAGCTGGCGGCGCCGGTCACGGAGGATCGGGAAGAGGCTCTCGACGCGCTCGAGGGACTGGGCGCGCGCGCTTCGCATTGAAGGAAGATAAGCGCCGAGCAAGAGATTCTCGGATACCGTCAGAAAGGGGAACAGTCGCCGGCGCTCGAGCACGTGGGCGAGCCCGAGGGCCAGCCGCTCGTACGTCGGTACGTCTTGCAGCAACCGGCCCTCGAAGAGGATCTCCCCGGAGCTTTCGACCAGACCGGACACGGCATTCAGTAGAGTGCTCTTGCCCGAGCCGTTCGCGCCCATGACGCAGACGATCTCGCGGTGCCCCACCTCGAGCGAGACTTCGCTCAGGGCGAGGTAGCCACCGTAATGGACGGTCAACTCCCTAACGGAGAGCAGCTGCTCCTCCCACGTAGATGTCGATGACCACCGGATTTGAGACGACATCGAGCGGAGGCCCGTCCTGAATCTTCTCCCCGAGGTGGAGCATCACTAGGCGGTCTGTCACCTCGGTGATGACCTTCAGGTTGTGCTCGATAATAAGCAACGAGATCCGTTCAAGACGGATCCTGCGCACAAGCTCGATCATCCCGGGGAGGCTACGCTGATCGAGCCCTCCCATTACCTCGTCCATGAGCAGGAGCCGCGGCCGGGTGGCGAGGACCCGGGCAAGCTCAAGCCGCTTGCGCTCGCCGGTGCTGAGGCCGTCGGCAACCGTGTCGAGGCGGTGCGATAGGCCGACGAAGGCCAGCCACCGCTGCGACTCGGTGCGCGCGGCCGAGAGCGTGGCGCAGCGGGGGAGCGCCGCTACCATGACGTTCTCCGTGACCGTCATGCTTGTGAAGGGCCGCACGATCTGAAAAGTCCGCGCGATGCCCAGCCGATTAATCCTGTGCGGCGGCAGGCCGACAATGGAGCGGCCGTCGAAGTGGATGCTGCCGCCCTGCGGGGCCAGGAATCCTGTGACGAGGTTGAAGATCGTGGTCTTGCCCGACCCGTTCGGCCCGATCAGGCCCACGACCTCGCCGGCGCCCACCTCAAGGGTGACCTCTTTGACGCCGACCGCGCCGCCAAAGCGCATGGTGACATTCGAGAGGGAGAGCGGCGTTGCCTCGCCCGCCGCAGCTCGCACCCCGAGGGCGACGCCATTCGTCGGCAAATGCATGATCGGTGCGTTCGCCGGGGCAGGCCGGGCGGTGGCGGGGCCGTAGAGAGCTTCGGCGATCAGCGCGACCAGCCGGCGGCAGCCCTCACGGACGTGGCCCTCGATACCCCCCGGCACAAAGCGCACGACCAGCATCAGGAGCGCGCCGTACACGATTAGATGGGCGCCCTGAATGGTGCTGCCGCCCAGGGCCGCGCGCGTCAGCTCGCCGACAGGAACGAGGATGCTCGCCCCGAGCAGCGGCCCGAAGACGCTGCCGAGCCCGCCCAGCACCGCCATAATGACCATCTGCACCGACAGATCGAGGCTCACGGCGCGAGTCGGCGTGATGAACAGCACCATCTGGGCGTAGAAGGAGCCGGCGACGGCCGTGAGGAACGCCGAGACTAAGAGCGCGATGAGCTTGGCCCGAGCTGTGTCGATCCCGAGGCTCTTGACCGCGTCCTCGTCGTCGCCGATCGCCGCGAGATAGTAGCCGAGCCGGGAGTGCTTGACCGCGAAGGCGACCGCCAACGTCCCCAGTAGTAGCCCGTAGATGACGTAGGCATAGCTTTCCTTGTCGCGGAACTGGAACGCCCACAGATTATCGCCCACCGGCGGAATGACGAGCCCGCGCGCCCCGTTGATGACGATGCCGAAGACGCTATCCGTGAGCTCTCCGCCCACGCGCAGCATCTCGGCAAATGCGATCGTCGCGAGCGAGAAGAATGCGCCGCGCAGGCGGAAGCACGGATAGCTGATCACCGTGCCCGCGAGCGCCGCCACACCGCCCCCGACGACCATCCCGAGCCACGGAGAGAGGCCGAGGTTGAGGTAGAGTAGCGTCGAGGTGTAGGCGCCGATCCCGAGGAACGCGGCATGGCCGAAGGAGTACTGCCCGGCGAAGCCCCCGATGATGTTCCAGGCGGTGGCGCACATCGCGAAGAACAGGATCCAGATATAGATCTGAATCCAGTAGGCATGGTCGCTAAGCAGCGCCCGGGCTATCGCCGGAAACAGCGCCACGATTATCGCGACAAGGAGGGCGAGGACGACAGCGACGCGACGCTCCTCAATTCGCACGAGGCGCGCCCCCCTATTTCCGCTCAACGCCGAGCAGGCCGGCAGGACGGAAGAACAGCATCGCGATGAAGACGGCGAAGAGCAGAATCTGCGCCACCGCCGCCTGCGTCCATATCCCGATGACGCCCTCGATCACGCCGACAGCGAGTCCGCCGAGAGCGGCGCCGGGCATGCTGCCGAGCCCGCCAAGGACGACGATGACGAAGGCCTTCAGCAGGAACGAGGTCCCGACGCCGGGATGGATGTAGTAGAAGGGCACGAGCGTCGCCGCGGCGATCCCCATGACCGCCGTCGAGATGCCGAACGCGTAGTTGTAGATCACGCGGTCGTTGATACCGAGGAGGCGTGCGACCTGGCGGTCTTGGCCGACCGCGCGGATCGCCCGACCGAGGTCAGTGTGGGTGAGGAAGGCCCACAGCGCGGCGACGGTCGCGAGGAGGGCGACGAGGGCCCAGAATCGCGACACGCTCACGATGTAGTCGCCGAGGAACCAGACCGCGTTGGTCTGGTTGACCTGGACCGTCTTGTAGTCGCCGCGGAACAGCAGGAGCGCGAGATTCTCGAGCAGGAGCGCGAGCCCAAGCGTCATCAGCAGCACGCTCATCGGTTCACGCGTCTTCTCCCGCGCGAGCAGCGGCGTGATCAGCACGACTTGAATGGCGTACCCGAGCCCAAACAGCACCGGCACGGTGACGAGCGGCGTCAGGTAGGGATGCAGGCCGGTGAGGACGTGCAGCCAATAGGCCATGAACATCGCCACCATCAGCAGCGTGCCCTGCGCGAAGTTGACGACCCGCATCGTCCCGAAGACGAGGTTGAGGCCGAGCGCGATCAGCCCGTAGACCCCGCCGATCAGGAGGCCGCTCAGCGCGCCCTGGATAAGCAGGTCGGTCATCGTCCACTCGGCCTCGCCCCTCCGATCTGATCAGGACGTTCAGGCCTTGCGGCCGTAGGGCCAGATCGGGGTCACGTCGGGCTCTGCCGCGGCGGCGGGATGAACCAGCCGTAGCTTGCCCTGCTGGACCTGCACCACCATCGCGGTGGCCGTGGGATTCTGCCCCGTCTCATCGAAGCTCAGCCGCGTGCACGGGACGAACATCGCCTTGTGATTGGGGTCGGTTATGTCCGTCGCCGCGATAGCATCTCGGATCTTCTTCGGATCGAGATCCTTCGACCGCTCGAGCGCGTCGACCAGAACCTGGAAGCATTGGTAGTAGCAGGCGGCGTCCTCGGTGATGGGCACGCCGTTCCGCGCGACATGACGGTCATTCACCTCCTTGATCCAAGGCACCTTGCGCCCCACTGCAGGATCCCACGCGGTGGCGCAGATGACGCCCTCGGCGAGCGCGCCGGCGCCGCCGACGAAATCGGGCTGCAGGTGACCGCCGCCGCCGGCCGCGTAAACGGTCGGGCGCAGCTGATACTCGCCCATCAGCCGAGTGATGAGGAGCGCGTCGCCGAGATACGAGTTGGCGAGCACTAGATCAGGCCGGAGCGCGCGCGCCTTGACGACCATCGAGGTGAGGTCGGGCGCAGCATAAGGGTAGTGCTCGACCAGCTTGATCTCGACGCGGGCCTGCTCAAGGAAGGTCTTCTGCTTGTCGGCGACCGATTTGCCCCACTCGGTGTTCTCCGAGAGGATCACGCCGGTCTTCAGCCCTCCATGCGCCGCGCCGAGGTTGATGATGCCTTCCACCAACGCGCGCGCCTTCAACGTGTCGTTCGCGTGCGGGCGGAAAATATAGCGGAAGCCACGTTGGGTGATGCGGTCGACGGTGCCGAAGTTCAGCCACGGGATCTCGTAGCGTTCCGCAACGGCGGAGGAAGGCAGGCCGACGCCGCTTTGGAAGGCGCCGATCAGCGCGTGGGCGCGCTCGCGCGTGATCAGCCGCTCGGTCTCGGTGACCCCCATGTCGGCCTCGCCGCGCGTGTCGCCGAAGATCAGGCGGAGCTTCGCGCCGCCGAGCGAACGGATGCCGCCGGCGCCGTTCACGTCCTCGACAGCGAGCGCGAGCGTGCTCTGCTGGATTGCGCCGAACCGGGCGGCGGGACCGGTCATGGGCGATAGCACGCCCACCCGGATCTCCTCGTTCGCATGGGCCCAGCGGCCCGCGACGGCGGTGCCGGCGAGGGCAGCGGCGGACAGCAATACGGATCGACGGTTCCTCATGCTTCTCTCCTCTTGGACATCCGATCAGCCAGCGGTAGGCTCGACAATTCCCTTCGTCAGCGCTCGCCTACCGCCACGTCGAGCCAGCCGAGCGGCGTCGCCTGTGCGCGATCGCCGGGGCGGAGGAGGACCGTGGTGGTGGACGACTCGATGATGACGGGACCCTCCACGACCTGGCCTACGGCCAGGTCGTCAAAGCCGAAGACGGAAACCTCACACCATCCGCCGAGGTGGGCTCGCCGCCGGGATCGTGGCGCGGACGGTGCGCTCGCGGCGCGCGGCGGCTCGGTCGGCAGTGCCGGCAACTCGCCGATTACAGCGACGCGGGCGTTGACCAGTACCGCCTCCTGGTCACGGAGCGCGTAGGTATAGAGTTCCTGGTGGCGAGCGTGGAACGCGTCTGCCATCTGCCGCAGCAGGTCGGGGCGCGCCCAGTCGATCGCGTCGAGATTGACTGGGATCTCGAATATCTGCTCCCCGTACCGCATGTCTGCGGAGCGGCGCACGCGCACCGGGCCTTCAAACCGCGCCTCGGCGAGCCTACGCCGGCCCTCGGCCTCCGTCTCCTCGAAGATGCGCCGGAGATCGTCCGCCGCGAGCGCGCTGGTGTCGCCGATGTGGGTGCGGGCGAGCTCGTAGCGCAGGTCGGTCGCGAGCATGCCCCAGGCCGAGAGCACGGCCGCGAGGCGCGGCACGACGATCCGGCGAAGGTCGAGCTGCCGGGCTATGTCGGTGATGTGCAGGCCGGCCGCGCCGCCGAAGGAGAGGAGCGCGAAGCGCCTGGGGTCGATGCCACGGCGCACCGAGACCAGCCTTATGCCTTCCGCCATGCGGGTGTTGACCACCCGATGGATGCCCTCCGCTGCCGCCATCCGGTCGACGCCGAGGGCCTCGGCGATCCTGTCCACCGCGGCTTCGGCGGCCCCCGTGTCGAGGCGAGCCCGACCACCAAGGAAGCTTGCCGCGTCCAGGTAGCCGAGCACCAGGTTCGCGTCCGTGACCGTCGCCACCGTGCCGCCGCGGCCATAGCAGGCGGGCCCCGGAACCGCTCCGGAGCTCTCGGGGCCGACGTGGAGGACGCCGCCCGCATCCACCCGCGCGATCGAGCCGCCGCCGGCGCCGATGCTGACGATGTCGAGGCTCTGCAGGCCGACCCGCTGCCCGGCGAGCCGACGGTCCGAGGCGATGGCCGCCTCGCCGCCGACGATGAGCGAGATGTCCGTGCTCGTTCCGCCCATGTCGAAGGGAATGAGATCGCCGTGGCCAATCAGGCGCGCCGCGTGGCCGCTGCCGGCCACTCCGCCGGCTGGGCCGGAGAGCACCGCCCCGGCGGCGAGCCTGACAGCGTCCGCGACTGTCGCCACGCCGCCATGGGATTGGATGATGAGCAGCGGCCCTTGGAAGCCTGCCTCGCGCAGCCGTACCGCCAGCCGCTCCAGGTATAGCTCGAGCGCCGGCCCGACATAGGCGTTCACCACCGTCGTGCAGGTGCGCTCGTACTCCTTGATCTCTGGCAGGACGTCTGAAGAGAGCGAGACATAGGCCCCCGGCAGGGCAGCACGGACCGCCTCGCCCGTCATGCGCTCATGCGTCGCGTCGCGGTAGCTGTGCAGGTAGCAAACGGCGACGGAATCGACCTTCTGGCGCTTCAGTTCCTGGATACCCTCCGAGAGCGACGAGTTGCTCAGCGTCGCCTCGACGCGACCATCCGGGCGAATCCGCTCCTGCACGCCAAGGCGCCGGTCGCGCGGCACCAGCGGCTCCGGCGGCGGCATGCGAAGGTTGTAGCGGTCGTCCTTCAGGCCCTCGCGCATCTCCAGGATATCGATGTGGCCTTCGGTGGTGAGCAGGCCGACGCGCGCCCCCCTGCGTTCGAGCAAGGCATTGGTCGCCACGGTCGTCCCGTGGACGATGCGCTCAGTCCTTCCGAGCATGGTCTCGAGCGTAACGCCCAGGGGGTCCGCTAGAAGCGTAAGCCCCTCCATTACTCCGAGCGATTGGTCCGCGGGCGTCGAGGTGGACTTCGCATGCGTGACCCAGCCGGTTTCGTCCACCGCAACGACATCGGTGAATGTCCCGCCGACGTCGATGCCGATCCGATACGACATGATCAGCGTCCCCGCCCGGCGGTCACGAAGCCCAGTTCAACGTCGCGCGCACGCTCCTCCGCGCTGCGCTCGGCTGCATCGCCCCAGCCGCCGCCGCCGCCCGACTTGGCCGCGATCACATCGCCGGGGCGGATCACGATGCCGACCTCCTTCGTCTTCAGCACACGCTCTTCGCGCCCTGACGAGCGCAGCACATAGCGATGCGGCGCGCCGTCCTGGCCGCTGCGGATGCCGCAGGCGCCGTACTTCACGCCGTCACCGGCGGTATTGCCCACAGCCGGCTCCGCCACTTCAATGGCAAACTCCAGGTCCCCGCCCGGGCCACCGCGAAACCGCCCGTCGCCGCCGCTGTCCGGCCTGAACTGGTGACGCCGAAAGAAGAGCGGGAAGCGCACCTCGGCAATCTCCAGGCTGCCGAACTTGATGCCACCCGCGGCTTGCCACTCGCCCGCACCAGGCCAGCCGTCGCCGGCAGGCGAGGCGCCGCCGCCGGGCCGCGCCTGGAACAGATGCCATATGAAGGGTTTGCGCGTGCGCGGATCCACGCCCTGGATCGCGATGCGGAACCGGCGGCCCCACCCCGCCATGGCGCGCTCGGGGCAGGCTGGGGCGAGCGCCTTGATGATCGCCTCTATGATCTCCTGGCCGCAGCAATTGGTCGAGAGCGTCACCGGCTTGCCGGGCCGTGGATGAACGATCGTGCCCTCGCGCGTGATGACTGTGATGGGGCGGAAGGCGCCGTCATTCTTGGGCGTCACGGGGTCAATCAGATAGGACAGCGCGACCACCACGGCAGAGCGCGTGTTCGCGTAGGCGGAGTTGATGAAGCCGTCGACCTCCTCGTGGCAATCGGTCAGGTCCACTTCGAGGTCGCTGCCGCGCTTCGTCACCTTTGCCCGAATATGGATGTCCTTGAAGCGGTGCCCGTCGTCGTCGATCATGGCCTCGCCGTAATAGACGCCGTCCGGCCACTGGCTGACCACGGCGCGCACCTGCCGCTCCGCCCCGTCCAGGACGGCCTCGATCGCCGCGTGCGTATCCGCCGAACCGAACTCGGCGAGCAGCGCCTGCAGGCGGCGCTCGCCGACCCGCGCCGATCCGATCATCGCCGCGAGGTCGCCACGGAAGTCGCGGGGATGGCGCACGTTGAGGACCAGGAGCTCGTTGACGTCGTCGATCAGCCGTCCGCGGTCGTAGAGCCGCAGGGGCGGGACGCGAAGGCCCTCGTGCCAGATCTCCGTTGCCCCGGGATTGTAGGCGCCGTGCGTGGCTCCACCGATGTCGCTCTGATGCGACCTGTTGATCGACCAGAAGGCGAGCCGGTCGCCGTCGAAGACGGGCACGAAGGCGGTCAGGTCCGGGAGGTGGTTGCCGCCCCAGTAGGGGTCATTGAGGAGAAAGACGTCGCCGGGATGGATGCGGCCCCTGAAGAAGTCATGCACCGCCTTCACCGCCCAGGGCAGGGCGCCGACGTGGATCGGTACGTGTTCAGCCTGGGCGATAAGTCTGCCCTCGGGGTCGCTGAGCGCGGTGGAGAAGTCGCGGCTGGAATTGAGGATCTGCGAGTAGGAGGTCCGCAGCATGGCCTCGCCCATCTCCTCGACGATGGCGTGCAGCCGATGCTGCACGACGGAGACGGTCACGGGGTCGATCGACGCCATCAGGCAATCCTGCGGACGGGGAGGACGAGCGGCAGCGCGGTTGACGAGTGCTCACGCATAGATGCGGGAGGTCTCGGCATCGAGCAGGAGCGGCCGATAGACTGCACAGAAGTCATCCACCGCCTCGACGAAGCGGTCGACGTCCGCATCCTCGAGCGGCAGGCACAGCGCGGATAGCCCGCGCCGCGCGAGGTAGATCCCGCGCTCCAGCATCTCAAGGTGGAACAGCGCTTGCAGCATGGGATCGTTGGCCACGTCCGCCGGCCGCCGAACCGGTCGTCCATGGACGTGGACGACGTTGAGCGACCCCTGCCCGAGCATTTGCATCGCTACCCCGTGCCGGCGGAAAACGGCGTTCATCATCTCGCGCAGACGATCCCCACGCGCATTAAGGTCATTCGCCGCGGACGGGGTGTAAATTTCACGGAGAGCCGCGACGCCTGCCGCCATCGTGAGCGTATTGTTGTTGTACGTCCCGGAATGGACGAAGGAGTCGGTCTCGGCCGGATCGAAGCGGCGCATGATTGCGTCTCTCCCGCCGAAGGCGCCGAAGCTGAGGCCGCCGCCGAGATATTTCCCGAAGCTCGTCATGTCCGGGACCATTCCGAGCTTCTCCTGCAGACCTCCGCGGGACAGGCGCGACGTCATCACCTCGTCGAAGATCAGGATGATCCCGTGCTGCCGCGTCTCGTCACGCAGCATGGCGAGGAACGCGCGATCTGCGGAGATTCCGCCGCCGGATCCGATCATCGGCTCGATCAGGACGGCGGCAAGCTCGTCCCGATGGCGCGCGATTAACGTCGCAGTCCCCTCCAGATCGTTGTACTGCGCCAGAATGAAGGGAAAGGGCGCCGTCATCGGGCTCGGCTTGACGAACGAGAGGACCCCGCCGTGGTAGGCGCCGTCAAAGATCAGGATGTGCGTGCGCCCGGTGGCGGCTCGCGCGGTCGAGATCGCGTAGAGATTGGCCTCAGTGCCGGAGTTGCAAAACCGCACCTTGTCGAGCGACGGGAAGCGCTCGCACATGAGCCGCCCAAGCTCGGCTTCCCATTGGTTGGGCCCGCCAAGGTTCACGCCCCCGTCCAGCGCTTCGATGATCGCGGCTCTGATCCGCCCTTCGGAGTGCCCGAAAATGCCGGCGGTGTACTCGCCGAGGAAATCGACATACGCGTGCCCATCGAGATCGTAGAGTCGCGCTCCTTCGCCACGCGCGATGGTGAGCGGAAAAGGGCTGAAATACATGTTGGTCCGCGTGTTTCCGCCGGGAAGATGCGCCTGCGCGGCGCGATGGCGCGCAAGGCTCTTCGGGTTGGCTGCGGTGAAGCGTTGCTCGGCTTCGCGGAGCGCCTCCTGCACGGTCGTATTCCGACGTTGAGCAATCGCGGTCACTCCCCGACCACTACGCTGGAGTGAGGCAACAGCAGGCGATGCGGAGCCGGGCTTGGACCGCGCGCCGTCTCAATCCCCGTGGATCCGCGCCCGGCCGATCACATAGTCGACCTCCTCGGTCGTCGTGGACCATGCGGTTACCATGCGCACGCCTTGGTCGCGCCGGCCGAGCACGATTCCGTCCGCCTCAAGGCAAGCGATAACCTTCTCCGGCATCTCGGCGAAGACCTGGTTGATCTCGACCCTTTCCATCAGCCGGACGCCCGGTACCTGTCCGAGGCCCTCCGCCAGGCGCTTTGCCGTTCTATTGGCTTGCTCCGCCAGCCGGAGCCAGAGGCCGCCCTCGACATAGGCGTTCAGCTGAGCCGCGGAATAGCGCATTTTCGACCACACCTGACCCGCGCGGCGGACGCGGTATCGGAGCTCGTCGGCAATATCTTTCCGGAAGACGACGATGGCGTCAGTGTTCAGCGCGCCGTTCTTGGTCGCGCCGAAAGACAGCGCGTCGACCCCGAGGTCGGTGGTCACGCTTCGGGGGGAGGCGCCGAGCGCAATCAGTGCGTTAGCAATGCGCGCCCCGTCGATGTGCAAGGAGAGCCTGTGCCTCCTCGCCACCTCGGCGATGCGGGCGATCTCGCTGACCGGATAGACGGTGCCCCGCTCGGTGCCAATGGTCAGGCTGATCGCCGCCGGCTGGGACCGGTGCTGCAGGCCTTTCCCTGCCCTTCCAATTACCTCGTTAAGCGCATCCGCGGACATTCGGCCGGACTCGGCCGCGACGTGGGTCAGCTTCGCACCACCCGAGAACAGCTCCGTGGCGCCGCATTCGCTGGTTTCGATATGGGCCGTGTCCGAGCATAGGATCGTGCCGTAGGGAGGGGTTAGAGCCGAAAGCGCAATCGAGTTGGCAGCGGTTCCGGTCGAAACTGGCATCACCCAGACCTCAGTGCCGAAAAGATCGGAGAAGGTCGTTCTCAATGCTTTGCTTTCTGGGTCCTGCCCGTAGGGCTGCGCCGGACCCACGTTGACCCGTGTAAGCGCGGCCATGATTTCCGGAGCCGCCGGGGCGGCATTGTCGGAGTAAAGATCGATGATGATTGGAGGCATCCCTCTACCTAGAGATCTCTGGACCATAAGCACCGGAACTGAGCTGTGGAAGGACTTGGGAAACCGATGAGGCCCGCTCACCGCGGGCAAGCAGCGTTCGCAGCATCGTTCTCGGGCTGAGGTTCATGCCACGTGACCCAGACCTTACTCCGAGCTCTAGACCGATGATGATGCCTTAGCAGGTGTGCCGGTTCAGCGATGCTCTCGTCGGCGATGCGGAAACAAGGCGCGGCCCGTTTGGGTGACAGGTGCTGGCTCGAACCTCCGCGCAATGCGGGACGAGCTCGCGGCCGCTTGGGTAATAGTAGCCTAAACGTAGCGATGCTTTTATGATTTGCCGGAAAGCAGCCGCGCATCGGCCGAGGCTGCAAGGAGCCTGCCATGCTGACTGGGGTCAAGCACCAGGACGCTGTCTCGTCCCTGCCCTTTGACAACCATCTGCTGGATCATCTGATGGCTGAGGCCCGTATTGACGTCGCGCTCACGACGTCGAAGCACAACGTGCAATATCTGCTCGGCGGTCATCGCACGTTTTTCTTCGATCACATGGAAGCCATGGGGCCCAGCCGCTACTTGCCGGTTCTGGCCTACCCGAGAGGCGCGCCCGAACAGGCCTCCTATGTCGGCCATGGGACCGAGCGTTTCCAGCATGCGCTCAGTCCGTTCTGGACGCCGGAGGTGTACACCGGGCCGGCTGCCTCAACTGAGTCCATGCAGAGGACGATTGACCATCTGCAGAGGCTCGGCTTGAAACCGCGGCGGATTGGCGTGGAGTGGCCTTTCTTGCCTGCCGACGCGGCCATGCTGCTGCAGAAATCGTTCCCGGATTCCGAAATCGTCGATTCGGTTTTGGTGCTGGAGCGGCTACGCGCCCGCAAGACCCCGGAAGAACTGCGGAAGCTGCGGCTTGCGACAGACACCGTCGTCGACAGCATGCTTGCCGTGATCGGAGGCCACGGCCCCGGAGTCACCAAGCAGGAGATAGTGGATGCGCTGCGGCGTGAGGAAACCAATCGGGGCCTTGTATTCGAATATTGCTTGATCACCGCGGGCCAGAGCCTCAATCGCGCACCATCACCGCAGAAGTGGCAGGACGGCGAGATCATGTCGATTGATTCCGGCGGGAATTACCACGGCTACATTGGTGACATCTGCCGCATGGCGATACAGGGCGAGCCGGATGCCGAACTAGAAGACATGCTAGCCGAGCTCGAGACGGCACAGCGTGCTGCCATGAGGGCTATTAAGCCCGGTGCTGTAGGGGCAGAGGTCTACGAGGCCGGGCTGCAGGTGGTGAACAAGTCCAGATATGCCGATCACCTCGATTTCCTTGTACACGGCATCGGGTTGGTGAGTCATGAATCGCCGCGGCTCACGAACAGAACGCGCGATCCCTACAAGTCCGAAGATGCGCGCCGCCCGCTTGAGTCCCAAATGGTGCTTTCAGTTGAGACGACGCTGCAACATCCACGTCGCGGCTTCATCAAGCTGGAGGACACTGTTGCGGTGACGGAGATTGGGCACGAAGTTTACGGCGATCGGGCGCATGGCTGGAACCGCGCTGCCACCAAAGTGTCAGGCCAGTAGCGACCATTCTGCTGTGCAGTCCACGGCGCGCTCCGAACGTGGCCTCTGGAAATCACTCCGAGCCTCTCTTGCCCAAAGCCGGTGCCCCGGGGAAAACTCAGGGTCGGGAACGCCTCGGGGCAGCGCATGAGAAGCTATCGGATGGTCGATTTCGGCGCGCCGCTTGAGGCCGTCGAGAGCAGGACGCCCGAGCCGACGGGAACGCAAGTGCTGCTCAGGGTCAGAGCAGCCGGGGTTTGCCACAGCGATCTCCACATTTGGGAGGGCAGCTACGATCTCGGCTTCGGCCGCAGGATGTCGCTGAAGGACCGCGGCATTCGGGTGCCCCTGACGCTCGGGCACGAAACGGTCGGCGAGGTGGTGGCGGCAGGCCCGGAGGCGAGCGGGGTGGGTCCGGGAGAGGTGCGCCTCGTCTACCCCTGGATCGGATGTGGGGACTGCGCCGTCTGCATACGCGGCGACGAGAACCTTTGTTTAAAGCCGCGCTTCCTCGGGGTCTACTGCGACGGCGGCTACTCCGACCACATCGTCGTGCCCCACCCCAAATACCTGATCGAGCTCGACGGCCTTGATGCGGTGAGCGCGGCGCCGTACGCCTGCTCAGGCGTGACGACCTACGGCGCTCTGCGGAAGCTCGCCGACGTTTATCCGTCGGAGCCGATCGTGGTCATCGGCGCTGGCGGCCTCGGATTGATGTGCCTGTCGATCCTCAAGGCGCTCGGTGGCAAGGGCGCGATCGTGGTCGACATCGACGAACGCAAGCGCCGCGCCGCACTCGACTGCGGGGCGCTCGCGGCCGTGGACGGGCGGGATCCGGAGGCGATCTCCGAGATCACGCGCGCCGCGCAAGGGCCGGTGCGCGGCGTCATCGACCTCGTCGGCAGCCCGCAAAGCGCTGCCCTCGGCTTCGACGTCCTGCCGAAGGGCGGGAAGCTTGTAATCGTCGGGTTATTCGGGGGCGGCGCACCTTGG
>JAQSWQ010000021.1 GCA_029266525.1 Microvirga sp. | reverse complement strand
ATTTGTCGGCGCATTGGTGGCTTCCTTTATCACCCCTGCCATAGCGCAGGAGGTCTCAAGGGACCGTGCAGAATTCGATGCTGCCGCTGGACGCACCGTGTTCCAAAATGTCCTCTTGGCAGACCCGGAAGCGTTCTCCTCACGACCGAGGCTGAGGCGCGAGGAACCTCGTGTGGTCGTGGCCGCACCTGCCGGGAGCGGGGAAGCTTCCGCAGACAGGTACGAATTGGATTCCGCTGCTGGCCGACCGGTCTACAGCTCCCTTCCGGCCCCAACCTCGAAGCGCGAGCAAGTTGCCGGTCCTAAGGGGCAGCGGACTGTGCGGGTAATTCTGCCCTCGCCCTACGGACGCTAAGTACCGCGCCACTCAAGCAGACATTCCCTGACCTTTCGTCCGGTCGGCAAAGGGATGCCAAGGAGGTGCACCCGCTGCTCCGCAACCGATTCAGCCGCTGCTGGTGGAGACGGAGGCGTGCTCGGTTCGGACGGCACAGCGGCCACCCGCGTGCGCTGGGCGGTTGCTGGCTTGTCATTTCGCTTCGGCGCCGAGTCTCTGCGGGTGGTCGTTTTCCCTTGCTGACGAAGGCTGGACGGCGGATCGGTTGGGACGCCTATCTCCCTTAACTTTTTTGGCGGCTGACCGTGCTTCAGTGCCAGTCGTGTCAGCGCCAACGCCGCCCGTAGGAGGGGAGGCCGTGTTGAGTGCCTCGCGGGAAGCACTCTGTTGCGCAGCCTCGGGCAAGGCCGGAGTGATGATCCTTTCGGGTTCTGGGAGGTGAACACGCGAAACGGCGGCAACCTGCTGCAATGGCCGCGAAACACTAACCTCGGAGGCCGCGCTCGTGATGCCACGACTCTCCGGCGGCACTGCCGGGACGCTGGACGCAGAGCTCTGGGTTGGGCCGGATTCGTTCTCAGGGCTCTTGACGTGCAACGGGGCGGGTTGATCGCTGCTGCCCCGATCCACCACAGCCGATCCCCCTCTGTCTTTGAGGTCTGGCCCGCTGAGAGATTGTGCCGGTGAGTTCCTGATGGTTGGACGGTCGCTCGCGGCGGCGGCGGCTGAGACTCTGACCGGCACCAGGTCCGGCACCCCCGCTTTGATCTCAGGCATTTCCGTTGCTCGGACCTGGGCAGTCACCGCAAGAACGGAAGCAGTCGTTGGCGCTGAGGCCCCAGTCAATGTGAGCTTCGCGTCCCGCTCAAAATCGCCCGCCAAAAAGCGAGTAACACCCCAATAAGTGCCGACCAGGCAAGCGGCACTGAGGCTGATCTGGAGCAGGCCGACAGCGGCCTTGCGTGCGAGGCGCCGCCGAACGCGACCGGTAGCTTTCGCGGGCTCTAACGGATGATCGGGCATCATTGAGTAGTTTCGCTGGGCTAAGCGCAGCAGGGCCTGACGAATTGGGCGGGAGCATGATGGCCGCACGTACCTCAGCGCACGGCGGATCGCGCGGGGGGGCGTTGCAAAAACCGATTTCGGGGTCAGCCCCGCCCATTCGCGGAGGCTGTCGAAACCTAGTAGGAGCGGGGAGGTATTCCGCTCGCTCCGCTATCGTGCTACATTCTTGCTACACGCGGCCTGGAAAAGCTATGAATTATCAATGATCTGAGTTGCCCGGCGCTGCATCCCGTAGGCCGCGCCATCATGGCGATGTCTTCCCCACGGGCAACGACGTGGGTGGCGGGGAGGGCGCCGAAGCCGTCGAACTCTGGCGCGATGACTGTCGGCTGCTGATCAGCTTAGCGACGCCCTCAAAGCCGTACGCGTTGACGTACTGCGCCAGCCGGGCGGTGAGTTCATCGGAGACGTGCCCGTGACCTCCAGAAATAAGGTCCAGTATGTACTTCAGGTGGATTTCGAGTTCCGCGTAGCTAAACAGTTCTGCATCAATTAGATATTGAAATTGTGAAAGACGAAATAAGAACCAGTCGAAACTATCCCGCACATAGCCTTCGAGATAGTTGAAATTTTTTACACTGTGGTGCACCAACGCCTCAGTCGTAATGACCACGGCCCTTTTCTTGAAAAAAGGCTTGAACATCTCGACTTCTCTCGCCTCCGTCGCCGTCTCATTATCTTGTAAGACGGCAACCCGGATCTTTGATGCGCTATCATTTTCACTGGGTATTTCAAAAAATCTCCGATACCAATCGAGCATATAGATGACGCGGGCGACGACCTCGTCATTGTGGAACTCACGCACCTGCTCTGCAAGGAATTCGGCCTTCTTCCATCGTTGCTGCTCGGCCGCCAAAGCCGCGGAGCGCTCCGCGGCTTTGGCAGACAGATCATAATTGTCGGCGGCGATCTTCGCTTGCTTTGCGGAAAGTCGGGCCTGCTTGGCGGACAGCTTCAGTTGTTGATATATAAACAGGAAGCCAACGGCGGAAACCGACGGGCCGAGCAAGGTCGCGAGCCATTGCCGTAAGCTTTCCATGCTGCTGATTGGAGTATCCAGGTAGAGGATATGAAACGGATTTATGTCCATCGGGAATAATGAATGGATCTGGCCAGAGACGACCATAGCTTCGGGAGAGGCTCGCGGCAACGGCAGGGACGTTGGCCGGCTAAGGCGGCCTCAGCTCTTTGGACGCCGACCCGAACGAGCCCCTACCCAAGCTATGCAGGCGGACGTCCGTGAGGATCGCCCTCGCCGCGTTATGCCCCGGCGCACCCGTGACGCCGCCGCCCGGGTGAGCGCCGGAGCCGCAGTGGTAGAGCCCCGGCACCGGCCCGCGGTAGTCGGCGTGGCCGAGCATCGGGCGGGCCGAGAAGAGCTGATCCAATGAGAGCCGGCCGTGGAAGATGTCGCCGCCGGTGAGGCCGAAGACGCGCTCGAGGTCCAAAGGCGTGAGCGCCTGGCGCGCGATCACGCTCGCCTTGAAGCCCGGCGCGTAGCGCTCGACCGTGTCGATCATGAGATCCGCGACCTCGTCGCGGCAATCGTCCCATGAGCACCCCTCCGGGAGCTCCGGCGCGACGTGCTGGCAAAAGAGGCTGGCGACATGGGCGCCCGGCGGCGCGAGCGTGTCGTCAAGCGTGGACGGGATCAGCATCTCGACGATCGGCTCGCGGCTCCAGCCATGGCCGCGGGCGTCGCGATAGGCGCGGTCCATATAGGCGAGGCTCGGGGCGATGATGATGCCGGATGTGAGGTGGTCGCCGGGGCCGGGCAGGGACGAGAAATCCGGCAGGCGCGACAGCGCGACATTCATGCGGAAGGTCCCGGAGCCGCATTGCCAGCGCGCCATGCGCGCCGCGAACTCCGGCGCGAGCGCGCCCCCCGGCACGAGCCGGCCGTAGAGCAGCTTCGGATTGACGTTCGCCGCGACCGCACGGGCGCGGATCGCGCGTCCGTCCTCGAGCACGACCCCGGCAGCCTTGCCCTTCTCGACGATGACCTCGCGCACCGGCGCGTGGACCTCGATCTCGGCGCCCGCAGCGCGCGCGGCGCCGGCGATGGCGTCGGAGATCGCGCCCATGCCGCCGATGGCGTGGCCCCACACGCCCTTCTTGCCGTTCACCTCGCCGAAGACGTGGTGGAGCATGACGTAGGCGCTGCCCGGCGTATAGGGGCTGGCATAGTTGCCGACCACGCTGTCGAAGCCGAACAGCGCCTTCACCGGCTCGGCCTCGAACCAGCCGTCGAGGTATTCGCCGGCCGATTTCGTGAACAGGTCGAGGAGGGTGCGGCGCTGCTCCATGGAAAGCCGCGACAGGCGCCGGCCGAGCGCCGCCGCCCGCACCAGCTCGACGAGCCCTTTCCGCGACCAGCCTTCGGTCAGGTTCGGCGGCGCCTCGAGAACCAATCCGCGCAGCACGTCGGCGATGCCCTCGAGCTCGGCTGCGAAGGCGTGGTAGCGCTCGCCGTCGCGGGGGCTGAACTTCGCGATCTCGGCCCTGGTGCGGCCCTCGCCGGCAAGGAGGTGACGCCCGTCGGGGAGCGGCAGGAAATTCTGCGCGCGCCGCTCGACGACGCGTAGGCCGTGGCCGTGCAGGTCGAGCTCCCGGGTGATCTTCGGGTTGAGGAGGCTCACCGTGTAGGAGGCGAGCGAGTTGCGGAAGCCCGGGTGGAACTCCTCGGTGACCGCCGCACCGCCGATCACCGGGCGGCGCTCCACCACCTTCACCGAAAGGCCGGCGCGCGCAAGGTAGGCGGCGCAGGTGAGGCCGTTGTGGCCGGCCCCGATCACAAGGACGTCGTGCGTCATGCGGCGCTATAGCACGCCCGCGAAGCCGGGCGAGGGCGCGTAGCCGGCCGATAATCCAGGCTTCCCGGCGGAACCTCTCCCGCACGCCTCCGTTAGCCGCGCGGGGGGAGACGCTTCCGGGAGTGACGCTCATGAAGTACAATCTTCTCGCCGGCTCGGTCGGAGCGGCGGCACTCGCCGCCGCTTTCGTCGGCCTGCCGGCCACCTCCGCCAACGCCTTGCCGATCCCGGTCACTACCGCGCAATCGGTCGCCGGCGCCTCGCCGGTGGCGGATGTCGGTTACCGCGGCCGTTGGGGCGGATACGGCTACCGAGGCTACGGCTACCGAGGCTATGGCTACCGCCGGGGCTATGGCGGCGGCGCGATTGCCGCCGGCGCGGCGCTCGGGATCATCGGCGCCGTCGCGGCGACCGCCGCGACGCGGCCGTATTACTACGGGTATCCGGCCTACGGCTATTACGGCGGCTATGCGCCGGTATCGTACGGCTACTACCCCGCCTACAGCTACAGCTACCCCGCCTACAACTACGGCTACGCCTATCCGGCCTACGGCTACGGCTATCGCCGCGCCTATTACGGGGGCGGCTACGGCGTCCGCCGGGCCTATTGGGGCGGAGGCGGTTATGGCTATCGCCGGGCCTATTACGGCGGCGGTTGGAACCGCGGCTGGGGCGGCGGTCGCAGCGCCGTCTATGGCGGGCATCGCGGCGGCTGGGGCGGCCGGCGGGGGTGGTGAGCCGACGCTGGTACGGCCGGTAGAGGCCGCCGAAGCCGAGATGAGACGGGCGGCCGCTCGCGCGAGCGGCCGCTTTCATTTTCCCGAGAGGTCCTCTGCGGTCGCGGTCGCCGACAGGCCCGACATCGCGATCGCCGGCAGTCCCATCAGGCTGTTCAGCGCGATGAACTCGTAGCTCAGCCCGGTCAGCCGCAGACGGATGGTGGGGATCGGCCCGCCGGGGCGGCCGGCATAGCCGAGCCCGGTGTGGACGTATTCGACGATGACGTTCTCGGGCTTGATCCGCGAGAAGATCTGGCACATCGCCGGGAAGGACAACGCCGCGGTCGGGCAGCTTGTATTGCCGCGCCCGTAGACGAGCGTGTTCAGGGCGGTCTCGTCGAAGGTGCCGCCGCTGCAGCTTTTCGAGGCGCCGCTGCACACCCGCGCGTAGGAGGGCATGGGGTCGCCGTCGAAGACGGTCGAGGACAGCCCGGTCATGGTCTTGAGATCGGACGAGATCGGGTCCGACACCGCGGCGAGCCGTGCGCCGAGCTGCAGCGCCTTGGTCGCGCTGCTCCACTGCCAGAAGGCGAAGCCGAGATCGGTGATCGCGAACAGGATCAGGAACAGGAAGCCGGCGACGAGGCCGAACTCGGCCGTGGTCGCGCCTCGCGCGTCGGCGGCCGCGGCCCGGAAGAGCGACATCCTAGTGGCCGACATAGCGCTCCTCGTGCGAGGCGCCGATCTGGATCGTGCTGAGGCCGATCGCGGAGAGAAGCCCCATGCCCTCGTAGGGCGCGGTCGTGCTGACCCGGATCGTGGTGATCGTGTCGGCGCCGCGGTAGTTGCGCAGCCCGGTGGTCGCGTCGCGCGGATTGGCGGTGGTGCGGTAGGAGATCTGCACGTGCTCGGTCTTCCACCAGCCGACGCGGGCCGTCTGCCCGCTCAGGATCGAGCCCGTCACCGCGAGCCGCTTCGCGCTGTCCTCCGCCGCGGCGAGGTCCGGGACGCGCGAGAGATAGCGGCCGGCATCGCGCACGCCGGTCTGCATGAGCTGGAAATTGTAGAACATCGAGCCGAACTCGAAGAGGCCGGCGGACACCGCGACGAGGAAGGGGAAGGTCAGGGCAGCCTCGACCGCGGCCACCCCCCGATTGTCGCCAAACCGGTGGCCGATGGCGATCAGGCGAAATCTGAAACGGCGGTTGGGCATCGGCAGCTCAGCGGTAGAGCTGCACGGTTTCGCGCAGGATGTCTTTCGCCGCCGGCGTGCCGGGCTCGACGACGTCGACGAGCTCGACCCAGATCGTGGCGTCGTTCTTGTCCATAGGCTCGGCGAGGAAGAACTTGGCGTAGGCCGTGACCGGCAAGGGCGGAGCCGAGTTGCCGCTGATGTCGTATTGATCGTCGAGCGCGCGGCAGTCGAGGATCGCGCCGTGGAAAGTGCGCCGGTCCGGCGTGTCGGTGAGCGTGACCGCACCCCCCGTGTAGCATTGCGGCGCACCGGTCTCCTGGTCGGCGGGCCCACGCGAGGCCGTGTTCACGAGGTTGTTGTCGATCTCGTAGCGGTAGACCTCGTAGCGCGAGGGCCGGTTGACGTTCGACCAGCCGTTCGGCTTGCCGATGCCGGGGAAGTTGATCGTCCAGTAGCTGTCGAAATCCCAGTCGCCGCCGCCGACGCGCCCCGCCATGGTGACGCCGCCGAAGGTGCAGCTATCGGTGTAGAAGCAGCTGTCGCGCGGGAAGCCGATCGAGGGCGCCGTCGTGTTCGGCGCGACCGTCGGCGGCTTGGTCGGATCGAAGGCCGGGTTCTTGGTGCAGGAGGGTCCCATGTAGCCCTTGCGGATGTTGCGCGCCGGGCGATAGGCGGGATCGCTCTTCGTGCTCGCCATCACGCCTTCGTACATGTCGAAGCGGGTATTTACGGCCTCGGCGGTCGAGGCGATGTTGCCGGTCCGGAGCTCGACGCCGGCAAGCTTGTAGCAGCCCTTCGGGCGGTCGAGCGCGAGATTCTGGCGCACCTCGTCCGCGCCGCCCCCGTTCGCAGGCTGGAGATAGCCGTAGTTGCCCGGGAAATACTGCTCGCTCTTCTCCTTGATGGTCATCAGGCGGCGGCGGAAGCTCGGGTCCTTGCCGGCGTCGAAGATCGATGTCGAGGTGCCCTCGTAAGGGTTGCAGGTGAAGAGCGGCGCGACGTTGCAGGCCACGCTGTCGAAGCCGGCGATCGCACTCCCGCGCGCCTGGGTCGGGCCGCCGACGGCGCTCGCCGCGGCGGCGAAGAAGCTCGTGAACGGGACCGGCCGGATGGTGATCTCGACGTAGCGCGCCTCGCCCGGGAGCGTCGTCGCGTAGGTGCTGTTCACCGTCGTGGCGTCGCTCGCCGGAAGCGCCTTCAGAAAGCGGCGGTCGAACTGGACGGCGCTGTTTCCAAAGCGCTGATCGTTCGCGACGAGGTTGTCGATCGCGCGGTTGGCGCGGGTGATCGCATCCGACTTGCGGTCGAGCTCGGCTGCCCCGGCGAGGGCGAGCGCGTCGGCCGCCCATTGCACCGAGGTGTGCAGGTTGAAGTAGCGCCCGGCGTCGACCGCGAGCATCGCAAAGCCGAAGATCACCGGAAGCGAGATCGCGACCACAGGCAGGACCCCGCCGCGGCGGTCGCAGCGGAAAGCGCGGCGGAGCCGGTCGAGAGTGGCAAGCAAGTGCGGCCGAGAGCCCATCCGGCAGACCTCGAAGGGATTTTACGATCGGGGACGGGTGGTCGAGGCGGTGTGCGTCTCGGCGCGGCTCGGGCCCGCATGCACCGGCACGCTGTATTCCTGGCGCTTCATGCCGCGGCTCACGCCGACCATGGCGCTGCGCGGCGCCTCCTCGGTCCGGACCGCGGCATGGACGGCTGCGGGCTGCTCGACCGGCTCGGCCGGCCGGGTCAGGTCGTCGACGTTGATCCGGCGCGCATTCTCCTTGTCGGCGATCCCGGCGCTCCTCAGCGTCAGGGCAAGCGTCCCGACGGTGCCGGCGAGCGCGAGCTTCTGCGCGTCGCCCGTGCTGACCTCAACGGTGACCGCCTTGACGATGGCCGGCTTGTCGGCGCTCTCGTCCGCGAGCTGGTCGACCGCGAGCACCTTCACGTTCTGCAGGAGCACGTCGGCATAGGACTCGCTGCGGTCGACGTTGCGCACGAGGAGCACGTCGACGCGCTCGCCCGGCAGCACGAAGCCGGCGACGCCGTTGATGTCGTTGACCCGAACCGTGACGGCCTTCATGCCCTGCTGGATCACGGCCGACAGCGAGCCGCGCTGGCCGGGTCCGGTGATCTTCGCTTTGAGGATGGGCTCGTTCGGCTCGATCTAGGCGAGGGCGACGCGGCGCGTGCGCCCGTCGACGACCTCCTCGATCTTGGAGAAGGCGCCTTTCGGCACGGCGTCCTCGGGCCAGGCGATCTCGCGCAGGTGCTGGCGGGTGACTTCGTTCGCGAAGCGCAGCGGCAGCGCCGCGACCACGATGGTCTGGGTCGGCGCGGCCGGCTTCTGGACCACCTGCACGCTGCGGAAGCGGCTCGCCTCGCGGTCGAGGTACTTCTGTCCGGCAAAGATCGCGAGCGCCCCGAAGGCCACGGCGAGCAGAATCATCACGAAGGTTCGCGAGCGCACGGTCCGCCTCAGGATCGGTATTCGGGGCCGCAAGAGAGCGCGCCTTGCGTAAAGCGCCGGTGAAGATGACCGGCGATCCCGCGCTGAGGTGAACGGAAGCTTCTTGGAGTGATTCGAATTCTACGGTGTGGGCGCAAGCGCCTCGTCGAGCACGCGCACGACATGCACCGCCTGGCGTCCGACGCCGTCTTGGATTTGGTGGCGGCAGCTCGTCCCGTCGGCGACGACGAGGTCGTCGGGGCCGGCCTTGCGCAGCGCCGGAAAGAGCGAGAGCTCGCCCATGGCGAAAGAAACGTCGATGGTCTTCGGGTCGTAGCCGAAGGCGCCGGCCATGCCGCAGCAGCTCGACTCGATGACGTCCACCTCGAGGCCCGGCACGCTGCAGAGCATGCTTTCGACCGCGCCCATGCCGCCGAAGGCCTTCTGGTGGCAATGGCCATGGAGATGGGCCTTGCGACCCGCCTGACCGTGCAAGGGGAGGGCGGTCGCGCCGGACGCGAGGTCTTTCGCCAGGAGTTCCTCGAGGAGGAACGAGGCGTCGGCGAGGGGCGCCGCCTCGTCCTTCGGAACGAGGCTGAAGAGCTCGTCCCGGAAGGTGTAGAGGCAGGAGGGCTCGAGGCCGACGACGCGCGCGCCGCGAGCGACGAGCGGCGCGAGTGCGTCGAGCGTGCGCCGCGCCTCTTCCCGCGCCGCGTCGACGAGGCCGGCCGAGAGGAAGGTGCGGCCGCAGCAAAGCGGGCGCGCGCCGCGCTTCGGCTCGGCCCGATGCAGACGGTAGCCGGCGGCGCCGAGCACGCGTTCGGCCGCCCTGAGGTTCTCCGGCTCGAAATAGCGGTTGAAGGTGTCGCCGAAGAGCACGAGATCGCGGCCGTCGCCGGCGATCTCTTCCGGCCGGGCGGGGCGGCCGGCCTCGCGCCACGGCGTCTTCCAAATCGGCATCGAGCGGCGGGCCGAGAAACGCAGGGCCGCTTCCGCGGCGCGGGCGGCGCCTGGAATGCGGTCGCGCAGGTTGAGCACGCCTCCCAGTCTTGATGCATATGGTGCGTAGCGCGGCAGGTAGGCGACGAGCTTCTCCTTCGCGGGCCGCCCGTGGCGTTCATAATAGTGGTGCAGGAACTCGATCTTCATCTTGGCCATGTCGACGCCCGTTGGGCATTCGCGCTTGCACCCTTTGCAGGAGACGCAGAGGTCGAGGGTCTCCTTCATCTCCTGCGAGGTGAAGGCGCCGGGGCCGAGCTGGCCGGAGATCGCAAGCCGCAGCGAATTGGCGCGCCCGCGCGTGAGGTGCTGCTCGTCGAGCGTCGCCCGGTAGGACGGGCACATGACCCCGCCCGCAAGCCGGCGGCAGGTGCCGTTGTTGTTGCACATCTCGACGGCGCCGCCGAACCCGCCCCAGTCGGACCAGTCGAGCGCCGTCCTCGCCGGTTCCGTGACGCTGTAGCCGGCCGGGAAGCGCATCAGCGTGCGATCGTCCATGCGATAGGGCCGCACGATCTTGCCCGGATTCAGCTGCGCCCCGGGGTCGAAGGCGTCCTTGACCTCCTCGAAGGCGGCGATCAGGCGCTCGCCGAACATCTTCGGATGCAGATCGGAGCGCGAGATGCCGTCGCCGTGCTCGCCGGAATGCGACCCCTTGAAGCGGCGGACGAGATCGCAGGCGGCTTCCGCGATCTCGCGCATGGCCCGGATGTCCCTCTCCTCCTTCATGTTGAGGATCGGGCGCACGTGCAGGCAGCCGACCGAGGCGTGCGCGTACCAGGTGCCGCGGGTGCCGTAGCGGGCGAAGAGCTCGGTGATCGCCAAGGTGTAATCGGCGAGGTGCTCGAGCGGCACCGCGCAATCCTCGATGAAGGAGACCGGCTTGCCGTCGCCCTTCATCGACATCATGATGTTGAGGCAGGCCTCGCGCACCTCCCAAACCTGCCGCTGCCGCGGCGGATCGACGACCTCTACCACGGCATCGGCGAAGCCGTGGTCGGCCATGCATTGGTCGAGGCGCTTGAGATCGGAAAGCAGCGCGTCCTTATCCTCGCCGGCGAACTCGACGAGCAGCAGGCAGTTCGGCGCGCCCTTGGTGATCTGCGCGAGCGTCTGCCGGAAGAGCGGGATGTCGGCGCCGAGCACGAGCACGTTGTTGTCGACGAGCTCGACCGCGACCGGTCCGAGCGCCACGATGTGGCGCGTTGTTTCCATCGCTGCGGCGAACGAGGGGAAGTGGCACACGCCCATGACCCGGTGCTTCGGCAGGCCCGAGAGCTTCAGGGTCACGCCGGTCGTCAGCGCGAGCGTGCCTTCGGAGCCGACGAGAAGGTGCGCGAGGTTCGGCACCGGCTCGACCAGGCTGTCGAGGTTGTAGCCGCCGACCCGGCGCTGCACTTTCGGAAACCGCGCCTCGATCTCGGCGCGTTCCCGATCGGCGAGGCCCAGCATACGGGAGGCGAGCGCACGCACGCGATCCGAGCCCGCGATGCCGCCGCCCACATTGTCTAGCCGCCCGAACGAGAAGCGCTCGCCGTCCGGCAGCATGGCGTCGACGGCGAGGACGTTGTCGACCATCTTGCCGTAGAAGATCGAGCGCGCGCCGCAGGAGTTGTTGCCGGTCATGCCGCCGATGGTGCAGCGGCTTGCGGTCGAGGGTTCGACCGGGAAGAACAGGCCGTCCGCCCGCAATCGCGCGTTCAGGCGCTCGAGCACGAGGCCCGGCTCGACCTCGATCGTGCGCGCCTCCGGATCGTAGGTCTTCACGGCGTTGAAGTGTCGGCTGAAGTCCACGACGAGCCCCGGACCGATCGGCTGGCCGTTCTGCGACGTGCCTGCACCACGGGCGATAACGGGCACGCCTTCCTCCCGCGCGATCGCCAGCGTCGCCTCGAGATCGTCCGGTCCCTTCGGGAAGACCACGCCCGCCGGCATGATCTGGTAGACCGAGGCGTCGCTGGCGTAGCGCCCGCGCGTGAAGGCGTCGAAGCTCGCCCCGCCCTGAAGAGCGCGTGCAAGCTTGCGTTCGAGACCGGGATTTCGACTGAATGCGTCCGCGCCTTTGCGGGCGAGCGTCGAGGACAAGGAACGAACCTCTCAACGGGCGTGCTGCGGCGCGGAACGGCTCGCGCTTGCTTTGTCCGGCCTCCATAATACAAGACCGGGAGCCCAGAAAGCATCGGCGTGGCACGCCGGGCCGCGAGGAACGCCATGAGGTATCAACCCGGCCGCCATTTCCTGCAAATCCCGGGGCCCACCAACACGCCGCTCGCGGTGCTGGCTGCGATCGCGAAGCCGACGATCGACCACCGGGGGCCGGAATTCGGAAAGCTCGGCCGCGAGGTGCTCGCCGGCATCAAGACGATCTTCAAGACCAAGAACCCGGTCGTCATCTACCCGGCCTCCGGCACGGGGGCCTGGGAGGCGGCGCTCGTCAACACGCTCTCGGCCGGCGACCACGTGCTGATGTTCGAGACCGGCTGGTTCGCGACGCTGTGGAACAAGATGGCGACGCGGCTCGGCATCCAGCCGGAGTTCATCGACGGCGACTGGCGCTCGGGAGTGAACGCGGATGCGATCGAGGCGCGACTCCGCGAGGACAAGGCCCGGGAAATCAAGGCGGTCGCCGTCGTGCACAACGAGACCTCGACCGGCGTCGCCTCGAACATCGCCGCGGTGCGCCGCGCGATCGACAAGGCCGGCCATCCGGCGCTCCTCCTCGTCGATACCATCTCGTCTCTGGCTTCGATCGACTACCGCCACGACGAGTGGGGCGTCGATGTGACCGTCGGGGGCTCGCAGAAGGGGCTGATGCTGCCGCCCGGCCTCTCCTTCAACGCGGTGTCCGACAAGGCGCTCGCGGCCTCGAAGAAGGCCAAGCTGCCACGCTCTTTCTGGGCCTGGGACGAGATGATCGCCGCGAACGAGACCGGCTATTTCCCCTACACGCCGGCGAGCAACATGCTGCAGGGGCTCAAGGTCGCGATCGAGATGCTCCACGAGGAAGGGCTCGACAACGTCTTCCATCGCCACGACCGGGCGGCCGAGGCGACGCGGCGGGCCGTGCGGCATTGGGGCTTCGAGATCCAGTGCCGGAACCCGGCCGAGTGCTCGTCATCGATCACCGCCGTGCGGCTGCCCGAGGGGCACTCCGCGGACAAGCTGCGGGCCGAGATCCTCGAGCGCTGCAACATGTCGCTCGGCAACGGCCTCGGACCGCTCGCCGACAAGGTCTTCCGCATCGGCCATCTCGGTGATTTCCACGACCTGATGGTCACGGGCACGCTCTCCGGTGTCGAGATCGGGCTCAAGGCTCGCGGCATCCCGCACCGCTCGGGCGGCGTCGATGCTGCGGTGAGCTACCTCGCCGGCAACACGGGCGCCCTCGCCGACGCTGCGGAGTGAACGCCGCCGACGGACACTGGGCCCGCCTATTCCAGGTCCACGGGCTGCACCCGAGCGGTACGAACGCCCCACACCCGCTCGATCAGCATGGCCCAGAGCGGCCAGGTAACGAGCAGGATTGCGAGCGTTGTGATCGTGCCGACGAGCGGGTTCTCGTAGAAGATCCTCAGGCTGCCCTGGCTCATCAGCATGGACTGGCGAAACGCATCCTCGGCCTTGTCGCCGATGACGAGCGCCAGCACCAAGGGGGCAACCGGGTAGTCGAGCTTCTTGAAGACGTAACCGACGAGGCCGAAGAAGAAGGCGAACCAGAGGTCAGGCTTCGAGGCGCCGACCGTCCATGCCCCGATGAAGCAGACGACGACGATCACCGGCCCGATGATCGCGAAGGGGATGCGCAGGATCGCCGCGAAGAGCGGCACGGTCGCAAGCACGAGGACCACCGCGACCACATTGCCGAGATACATCGAGGCGATGAGCCCCCACACGAAATCCGGCCGTTCGATGAAGAGCATGGGTCCCGGGTTGAGGCCCCAGATCATCAGCCCGCCCATCATCACGGCGGCCGTCGCGGAGCCGGGTATGCCGAGCGCAAGCATAGGCAACATGGCCGCGGTCCCGGCGCCGTGGTCCGCCGTTTCGGGGGCGATGACGCCCTCGGGCTCGCCCTTGCCGAAATTGGCGCGCCGTCGTGAGAAGCGCTTGGCGAGGCCGTAGCTCATGAAGGAGGCGGCGGTCGGCCCCCCCGGCGTAATGCCCATCCACACGCCGACGAGGCTGCCGCGGATGAGAGCGACCCAGTAGCGCGGCAGGCGCGCGAGCGTCGCGAGCACGCCCGACAGGCTGACCTTCGCCTTCACGCCCTCGAACTTCAGCCCTTCCTCCATCGTAAGCAGGAGTTCGCCGATGCCGAAGAGGCCGATCACCACGATGAGGAAGCTGATCCCGCGGAGAAGCTCGTCGAAGCCGAAGGTGAGGCGGAGACTCCCCGAGATCGTGTCCATGCCCACCGTCGCGAAGGCGAAGCCGAGCAGGATCGAGACGAGGGTCTTCACCGGATTGGCGCCGGCAAGCCCGATGAAGCTCGCGAAAGCGAGGAAATAGACCGCGAAGTATTCCGGCGACGAGAACCGGAGCGCGAAGCGGGTCACCCATCCCGAGAGCACGGTGATGACGATGACGCCGACGAGGGCGCCGAAGCCGGCCGAAAGAAAGGCGAAAGACAGCGCTTCAACGGCTTGGCCCTGCTTCGCCATCGGATGGCCGTCGAAGGTGGTTGCGACGGAGGAGGGCTCGCCCGGGATGTTGAACAGGATCGAGGTCGTGGAGCCGCCGAACAGCGCGCCCCAATACATGCTTGTGAGGAGGATGATCGCCGAGACCGGATCCATGGTGAAGGTGAGCGGCATCAGGATGGTGACGCCATTCGGCGCCCCGAGGCCGGGCAGCACCCCAACCAGAATGCCGAGCAGCACACCGACCAGCATCAGCGCCACGTGATACCAGGTGAGCGCGACCCCGAAGCCGTGGAAGAGGGAGCCGAGATTGTCCATTCCGTGCCGGCCTTAGTAGAGCCCAAGCCAAGCTTCGAGCGGACCGATCAGCAGCGGCACCTTGAACCACAATGGAAAAATGAGCCGCATCGCGACTGCGACGGCGATTCCGAGCGCCAGCGCCCGGATTGGTCCATAGCCGCCCTGGAACACCATCACGAAGAAAAGATAGAGGATCGTTCCGAGATACATACCGAGAAACAGCGACACGATCACGAAGCCGAGGATCGGCAGGGCGAAGGCGAGAACGCGCTTGCCCTGCTCGGCCGTGACGAAGACCGAGTGCTCGTGCCGCCCCCAAAGCGCAAAGCCCAGATTGGCAAGGCTGCCGAGCACGATGAGAGCACCGATGCGGAAGGGGAAATAGCCCGCCGCCGGTCCCGAATCGCCCCATCCGATGTCGTGCTCGATCGAGCCCCACATCACGGCGGCGCCGGCGGCGCCGGTCGCGAGCGCAGTCGCGATCTCCATTGTGGCCCGCGAGACGAGCGCGCGTTCCGTCATGTCTTCTCACTGCACTGCGCCGTCCCGGGGAGCCGAAGGCTCGCCCGGGAAATCCGCATGGGCTTGAGGCCGGTCCTCTCGGACGTGCCCCGCCTCAGTTCACCAGCCAGCCTTCGTCCTCGTAGACCTTGCGGGTGCGCTTCTCGTCGGTCTCGATGAAGGCTTTGAGGTCGGCGCCGGCCATGTAGCGGCCCGTCTGCGCCGTCCTCTCGAGGTACTCCTTCCACTCCGGCGTCTCGCTGACCTTCTTGAACACCCCGGCCCAGAACTCCACCGCCGCCTGCGGCGATCCGGGCGGCAGGGAGACCGTGCGCGGCATCTGGTACTCCTCGATGCCGGCCCCCTGCTCCTTGCAGGTCGGGATGTCGCTCCAGCCCTGCGTCTCCGTCACCTTGGCGCCTTTCGGCATGCGTTCCTTGGCGAAGACGCAGAGCGGCTTCACTTGCCCCGCTTTCCAATGGCCGACGCTCTCGCTCGGATTGTTGACGTGCGAGTTCGCGTGCCCGCCCGACAGCTGCACCGAGGCTTCGCCGCCGCTCCTGTAGGGGATGTAGATGAACTTCGCGCCGGTGTCCTTCTCGATGTAGCGGGTGAGGGTCTGGTCCGTGTCCTTCGACAGGGCGCCCGCCATCTTGTAGGTGCCATTCGCGCTCTTCGCGGCCGCGGTGTAGGATTTGTAGTCGCTATAAGGCGCGTCTCCCTTCACCCACAGCATGAACTCGTCGAACACCATTGCCGCGACGGGCAGAAAATCCGTGTGCTTGAACGCCACCTTGGCGACCATTGGGAGCGTGTAGAGGTTCGAGGTGCCGAAGACGAGCTTGTGCGGGTCGCCGGTCGCCGCCTTCACATAGACGAAGGCCTCGGCGCCCGAGCCGCCGCCCTTGTTCGCGACCAGGATCGGCTGATCGATCAGCTTGTGGTTCTGGATCGCGAGCTGCACCGCCCGGGCGAAGATGTCGGTGCCGCCGCCGGGTCCGGCCGCCCCGACGAACTCGACCGGCTTGGTGGGTTTCCATTCTTGGGCCGAAAGGGGGGCAGGGCTCGCGCCCAATGCCGCGACCGCGGCGACAATCACAGCTAGCCTCATCGTTTCCTCCGCGTGCTCGGGTTATCCCGATGTGGTGGTTCAACCATCAAAGCATATCGCCAAGCATTTGGCATGCCTTGCGACGCGCGTATCGGGGTCGGCCCCGGAAGGCAAGTTCCTCCTGAGAAGGAGAGCATGCGCGCGGTTTTGCTTGACCGAGCCGCCCCGTCGGGGCCTAACTCGGGCCCATAACCGGGGAGAATGAAGCATGCGCAAGACGTTCAGCTTGGCGTTGGCCGCTGCCCTTTTTGCCGCCGCACCGGCGCTTGCGGCAAAGCGCGACAATTCGGTGCGCTTTGCCTACGACCAGGTGCCGGAGAACGTCGATCCCTACTTCAACAACGTGCGCATCGGCGTGATCATCAGCCAGCAGGTCTGGGACACACTGATCTACCGCGATCCGAACACGGGCGAGTACAAGGGCCAGCTCGCGAAGGATTGGAAGCAGGTCGACGACAGGACGATCGAGTTCGAGCTGCGCCAGGGCGTGAAGTTCCACAACGGCGAGGAGTTCGACGCGGACGACGTGGTCTACACCCTGAACTTCGTCTCGAGGCCCGAGAACAAGGCCGTCACCCAGACGAACGTCAACTGGATCGACCGGGCCGAGAAGATCGACAAGTACAAGGTCCGGCTCGTCACGAAGAAGGTCTTTCCGGCCGCGATCGAGTATCTCGCCGGCCCGGTGGTGATCCACCCGAATGAGTATTATGAGAAGGTCGGGCCGAAGGGGCAGAACGAGAAGCCGGTCGGCTCCGGCCCGTTTCGCGTGACCCAGCATGTGATCGGCAAGTCAATCACGCTGGAGCGCAATCCGGACTACTTCAAGGATTCGCCGAAGGGTCAGGCCAAGATCCAGAAGGTCGAAATCCGCTTCATCCCGGACCGGCAGACGCAGGTTGCCGAGCTTCTCTCCGGCGGTCTCGACCTGCTCATGCACGTGGCGAAGGACCAGGCCGACCAGATCAAGTCGATCCCAAATCTGCAGGTCGTCTCGGGCGAGACCATGCGCATCGTCTTCTTGCATATGAACGCGCAGGAATCGTCGCCCCACGCCGCCCTCAAGGACCTGCGCGTCCGCCGCGCCCTCAACCACGCCATCGACCGCGACGCCATGCTGAAGAACATCGTGGGGGAAGGGGCGCGCATCATCCACACCATCTGCTTCCCTTCGCAGTTCGGCTGCACTGACGAGGGCGCGATGCGCTACGACTACAACCCGGCAAAGGCAAAGCAGCTCCTCGCGGAAGCCGGCTATCCGAACGGCTTCGAGGTGCCCTTCCATGCCTACCGCGAGCGAAACCAGTCCGAGGCGATGGCGGGCTACCTCAATGCGGTCGGCGTCAAGACCAGCTTCACCTTCCTGCAATACGCCGCGATGCGCGAGCAGCTGCGCTCCAACAAGGCCGGGCTCCTGCACCAGACCTGGGGCTCGTTCTCGGTTAACGACGTCTCGGCCTCGACGCCCTATTATTTCGGCTTCGTCGACGACGACGCCTCACGCGATCCGGAGGTGAAGGCGCTCCTCGACGAGGGCGGCAACTCGGTCGATCCAAACGTGCGAAAGGCCGCCTACAAGAAGGCGCTGCAGCTCATTGCCGAGCGGGCCTACACGGTCCCACTCTATTCGCTGCCGGTCTTCTACGCGGCGACCGCGGATCTCGTCTTCAAGGCCTATCCCGACGAGATGCCGCGCTTCTGGGAGATGACGTGGCGGTAGTGCGCCCCACCTCTCCCGGAGGGAGAGGGCGAGACGGCGTCAGCCGTCCGGGTGAGGGGCTACGCTCTCCCCGGATGGACCGTAACCCCTCGCCCGCTCGCCTACGGCGAATCGACCTCTCCCTCCGGAAGAGGTGAACGATGTTCGCCTTCATCGCCAAACGGCTCGGCCTTGCGCTTCTCGTCGCGCTCGCCGTCTCGATGGTCGCCTTCGCCCTTGTGCGGCTGTCGGGCGACGTCGCCTCAGCCATTGCCGGCGAGGGCGCGCGGGCCGAGGATCTCGAGCTCGTGCGCCGCACCTACGGCCTCGACCGGCCGCTGATCGTGCAGTACCTCGACTGGCTCTGGCGCACCCTGCAGGGAGATTTCGGCAGCTCGCTCTATTTCAAGACCGACGTGATCGGCCTCGTGATCGACAAGTTCCCGACGACGCTCCTCCTCGGCATCCTGTCGCTCCTCTTCGCTCTCCTGATCTCGATCCCGCTCGGCGTTGCAGCGGCGGTCTATCAGAACAGCTGGATCGACCGCTTGGCCCTGGCGCTCGCGGTCGTCGGGCAGGCTCTGCCGAACTTCTTCTTTGCGCTCCTCCTCATCATGCTGTTCTCGATCCAGCTGCGCTGGCTGCCCGTCTCGGGCAGCGGCAGCTGGGCCCATTTCGTGATGCCGACGATCGCGCTCGGCTACTACATCGCGCCGGCCTTCATGCGCCTCACGCGGGCCGGAATGGTCGAGGTGCTCTCGGCCGACTACATCCGCACCGCGCGCGCCAAGGGCCTCCCGGGGCGAAGCGTCGTGTTCAAGCACGCGCTGCGCAACGCCGTCGTGCCGGTGGTGGCGCTTGCCGCCGTACAGCTCGGCTTCCTGCTCGGCGGCTCGGTCGTGATCGAGACCATCTTCGCCCTCGACGGGCTCGGCTACCTTGCCTACCAGAGCATTACGCACAAGGACTTCCCGGTCACCCAAGCCGTGGTGATGCTGCTCTCGGTGTTCTACGTCCTCCTGACGCTTGCGGCCGACATCGCCAACGCCTGGCTCGACCCGCGCATCCGAGTGGCGTGAGAGATGGCCGAAGCCACGCTCCAGATCGCCGAGCCGATCCAGCCGACCGAAGGGGCGCGGCTGCGCGGGCGCGTGTTCGGCCAGAAGAGCCTTACCATCGGGCTCGGCATCGTGGCGCTGATCGCTGCGATCGCGCTCCTCGCGCCGCTGCTCGCGCCATACGACCCCTACGCGCAGGATCTCACGAGGCGTCTCATCCCGCCCTTCTGGTATCCGAAGGGCAGCTGGCTGCACCCGCTCGGCACGGATAATCTCGGCCGCGACTACCTCTCCCGGACGCTCTACGGCGCACGCATCTCTCTTCTCATCGGCCTCTCGGTGATGGTCATCTCCGGCCTCATCGGCACGACGATGGGACTTGTCGCCGGCTATTTCGGCGGCCGCGTCGACCTCCTCATCACCTTCCTGATCACGACCCGCCTCGCCATGCCGGTGATTCTCTTTGCGCTTGCGGTCGTCGCGCTCCTCGGCGGCTCGCTCCTCGTCGTGATCCTGACGCTCGGCCTCCTCAAATGGGACCGCTTCGCCGTTGTCATGCGCAGCGCGACCCAGCAGACGCGCTCGCTCGACTATGTGGCCGCGGCCGAGGCCGCCGGCGCCTCGACCGCGCGCATCGTGCTCGGCGAGGTGCTGCCCAACATCGCGCCCCACCTTATCGTCGTCGCGACGGTTGAGGCCGCGAGCGCGATCCTGCTCGAGGCGGCGCTGTCCTTCCTCGGGCTCGGGGTGCAACCGCCGCTGCCCTCCTGGGGCCTCATGATCGCCGAGGCCAAGGCATACATGTTCTTCTCCTTCTGGCTGATCGCAATCCCGGGCACCGCGCTCGCGCTCCTGGTGTTCGGGATCAATCTTGCAGGCGACGGCTTACGCGACGCGATCGCCCCGGACGGGCGGGGCTGATGGCACCGCTGCTCGAGGTCGAGGGCCTCTCGGTCGACATCGCCATCGCCGACGGCACGCTGCACGCCGTGCGCGACCTTTCTTTTGCGGTCGAGCGCGGCGAGACCCTTTGCCTCGTCGGCGAGTCGGGCTGCGGCAAGTCCATGACCGCTCTTGCAGTGATGGATCTCCTTCCGCGCCAGGCGAAACGGACCGTCCGCCGCCTGCACTTCGAGGGCCGGAACCTCGCAAAGGGGGCGATGGAGGCTCTGCGCGGCGACCGCGTCGCCATGATCTTCCAGGAGCCTATGACGGCGCTGAACCCTGCCTACACTATCGGCGACCAGCTGACCGAGGGGTATCTCCGCCACAAGGGCGGCTCTGCCGTTGCGGCGCGAGACCGGGCCGTGCATCTCCTCGAGAAGGTCGGCATCGCCTCGGCCGCCGGGCGTCTGCGGCAATACCCGCACCAGCTCTCCGGGGGCTTACGCCAGCGCGTCATGATCGCCATGGCGCTGATGTGCGACCCGGACCTCCTCATCGCCGACGAGCCGACGACCGCGCTCGACGTGACCATCCAGGCCCAGATCCTGCGCCTACTCGCCGACCTCCGACGCGAGCTCGGCATCGCCATGGTGCTGATCACGCACGACCTCGGCATCGTCGCGCGAATCGCCGACCGCGTCGCCGTGATGTACGCGGGCGAGATCGTCGAGACCGCATCGGCGCAGTCGCTCTTCCGCCATCCGCGCCACCCCTATACGCAAGGGCTCATCAGCTGCATCCCGGTGCCCGGCCGGACCCGGCCCGGCGAGACGCTCGGCGTCATCCCGGGGGTGGTGCCATCGCTTATCGGCGAGGCGCGCGGCTGCTCCTTCCGCGACCGCTGCGGCTTCGCCGAGGCGCGCTGCGCGGCGGCCCCGCCGGAGCGGATCGATGCCGAGCTGCATGCCTGGCGCTGCATCCGGGAGGCCGCATGAGCGCTCTCATCCGCGCGCGCGGGCTCGCCCGCTCCTTCGCCGTCGGGCAGGGGATGTTCCGCCCGAGGCGCACGCTGCACGCGGTCAATGGCGTCGATATCGACATCAAGAAGGGCGAGGTGGTCGGCATCGTGGGCGAGTCGGGCTGCGGGAAGTCGACCCTCGCTCGCATGCTGCTCGGGCTGCTGCCGCCGTCGGCCGGCACGATCGAACTGGAGGGCAAGGACCTGCGCACACTCGACCGCCAGGCCGTCTCGCGCCGCGTCCAGCCCGTGTTCCAGGACCCGTATTCTTCGCTCAACCCGCGCCGGCGCATAGCGTCGATCGTGGCGCTGCCGCTCGAAGTGCACGGGATCGGGAGCGCAGCCGAGCGGCGCCGCAGCACGCTGGAGATGCTCGAGCGCGTCGGCTTGCCGTCCCGCTTCGCCGACCACTACCCGCGCGAGCTCTCGGGCGGCCAGCGCCAGCGCGTCGCCATCGCCCGAGCCTTGGTGATGCGGCCCGAGATCGTCATCTGCGACGAGCCGACTTCCGCCCTCGACGTCTCGGTGCAGTCGCAGATCCTGAACCTTCTCCTGGAGCTTCGCCGCGACCGCGGCCTGACCTACGTCTTCATCAGCCACAACCTCGCCGTGGTCGAGCACATCGCGACCAGGGTGGCAGTCATGTATCTCGGCCGCGTCGTCGAGATGGCCGAGACCGCGGGGCTGTTCCGCGACCCGCGCCACCCGTACACCCGCGCGCTCCTCGCCTCGGTGCTGACCCCCGAGCCGGGGCTCGGCATTCCCGACACCGGCCTCGGCCTCGCTTTCCCCGATCCGCTCAACCCGCCGCCGGGATGCCCCTTCCACCCCCGCTGCCCGGACGCGATTGGCATCTGTCGCGTCCAAATGCCGCCGCTCGCGCCGACACTCGCCGGAGTCGCCGCGTGTCACGTCCACGCGCCCGCGCAAGGAGCGTTAGCCGCATGAGCCGCGAAGCAGCCATCAGCCGCGCCCAGGATTATTTCGATTCCGGCGACCTCAAGCGAGACCTCGCCCGCCGCGTCGCCATGCCGACCGAGAGCCAGAACCCGGAGCGCGCGCCGGTGCTGGAGGAATACATCGTGAAGGAGATGGAGCCCGCGCTCGGAGCGCTCGGCTTCAAGACACAGGTGCTGCACGAGGGCAAATGGCCTTTCCTCTTCGCCGAGCGGCACGAGGACGACGACGCACCGACGGTGTTCGGCTACGGCCACGGCGACGTCATCCGCGGCCTCGACGACGGCTGGGACGAGGGCCTCTCGCCCTGGCGGCTGACCGAGCGCGGCGATCGCTGGTATGGGCGCGGCGTCGTGGACAACAAGGGCCAGCACGCGATCAACATCGGCGCGCTCCGCGCGGTAATCGAGACCCGCGGCAAGCTCGGCTTCAACGCCAAGTACCTGATCGAGATGGGCGAAGAGATGGGCTCCCCCGGTCTGCGCGAGCTCTGCACGAAGCATAAAGAGCTGTTCGGCTCGGACGTGCTGATCGGCTCCGACGGTCCGCGCCTCACCGCCGAGCGCCCGACCGTATTCCTCGGCTCCCGCGGGGGCGTGACCTTCGACATCTGGATCGACGCGCGCGAGGGCGGCCACCACTCGGGCAACTGGGGCGGGCTCCTGTCCGATCCGGCGATTCAGCTCGCCCACGCCATCGCTGCCATCGCGGGTCCGACCGGACAGATCCGCATCCCGGAATGGGTGCCCGAGCGCATTCCCGACAACGTCCGCCGGGTGCTCGCCGACGCCGAGGTGGAAAGCGGACCGGACGGCCCGCAGATCGACCCCAACTGGGGCGAGCCGGGCCTTACCGCGGCCGAGAAGGTTTTCGGCTGGTGCTCCTTCACAGTGCTCGCCTATGAGGCCGGGAACCCGAGGACGCCGGTTAACGCCGTGCCGCCGCGCGCCTGGGCGCGCTGCCAGCTCCGCTTCGTGGTCGGCATCGACTGGGAGAAGGTGCTGCCCGCGCTGCGCCGCCACCTTGACCGGCAGGGCTTCCCGATGGTGGAGGTCGCGAAGTCGCGCGACGAGGTCTTCCACGCGACGCGCCTCGATCCGGACCATCCCTGGGTCAAATGGGCCGTTGCCTCGATCGCCCGCACCACGAACAAGAATCCCGCGATCCTGCCCAACCTCGGCGGCTCGCTGCCGAATGACATCTTCTCCGACCTCCTGGAGCTGCCGACCGTGTGGGTGCCGCACTCCTACCCCGCCTGCTCGCAGCATGCCCCGAACGAGCATCTCCCGGTCGCGATCGCCCGCGAGGGGCTCGGGCTGATGGCTGGGCTCTACTGGGACCTCGGGGAACCCGGGACGCCTCCCAAAGCTTGAGGGTGCATGCCGGCCAAGGGCGATTGCGCGCTGTTCCTCGATTTCGACGGCACGCTCGTCGAGATCGCGGAGCGGCCGGAGGCGGTCGTCGTCGCGCCCGGCCTGCCCAACACCCTCGCCACCCTTCGCGACCAGCTCGGCGGCGCGCTCGCGCTGGTCTCCGGCCGCTCGATCGGAACGCTCGACGGCTTTTTTGGCCCGCATCGCTTCGACGCCGCCGGGCTGCACGGCGTCGAGCATCGACTGCGCGGTGAGCTTGCGCCCTGTCGGCCGACCGATCACCCGAAGCTGCGCGCGCTGATCGAGGCTCTACCCACCCGGCTGCCGCTCCATCCCGGCGTGCTGATCGAGGACAAGGGCTGCTCGGTCGGGCTTCATTGGCGCCTCGCGCCGGAATACGAGGAAGAGCTGACCAAGCTGGTGCAGGAGATGGCAGCGGGGCTCGGCTCGGAATATCGCCTGCAGCTCGGCAAGGCGGTCGCCGAGATACTCCCCGCGCATGCGTCGAAGGGCGGCATTATCGACTACTTCCTTCACCAGCCGCCCTTTGCGGAAAGGACCGCGGTGTTCATCGGGGACGACCTTACCGACGAGCTCGGCTTCGCGACCGTCAACGGTCGCGACGGCGTCTCGATTCGGGTTGGCAAGGGACCGACCATCGCGCAACGGCGGATCGAAACGCCGGCCGAGCTGAGGCGTTGCCTGTCCGAATGGGCGAGCAAGGGCAGGATCGATGTCGAGCGGCTCAGTCCGGCGTAAGATCGCGCCGGAAACGCCGTCGAGACCGCCCGTGCCGAGCCGCAGCGAACATATCATGACCCCTGCGCCGGCAGTGAGCTACCCGCTGCTCGTCGGCGACATCGGCGGCACCAATGCGCGTTTCGGCATCCTCGACGCACCGGACGGTGCGCTGACTGTCCTGCCGCGCGCCCTGACGAGCGAGCATCCCGATCCAGTGGCCGCGATCGGGGCGACGCTCCAAGCCGAGCGTTGGGTGCGTCCGCGCTCGGCACTTCTTGCTATCGCCACGCGCGTCGAGGGGCCGGTGGTGCGCATGACTAACGCCGGCTGGACCGTCGATGCGCGGGCGATCGCCGCCGCCTTCGATCTCGACAGCGTGCGTCTCGTCAACGACTTCGTGCCGGTCGCAGCGGCGCTCACCGCACTTCGAACGGAGGTCGGGCAGCTGGTGCCTCTCGGTCCCGAGCTCCCCGAGCGGCCAGGCCCGCGAGTCGCGCTCGGGCCGGGCACCGGCCTTGGTGCCGCGGCGCTTCTGCCGGTCGGCGCGCATTGGGCGATCCATTCGACCGAGGCGGGCCACACCGATTTTGGCCCGCTCCATGACGACGAGTTCGCGCTCTGGCCTTTGCTCGAGCGCGCCCATGGACGGATCACGGCCGAAGCAGTGCTGTCCGGGCCTGGGCTGTTGCGCATCTATCGCGCGCTGGCCCAGCTCGGCGACGCCGTGCCCACATGCGGTACCCCGGAGGAGGTCTCAGCCCGCGGCCTTTCCGGCCAGGACGTGCTGGCAACCGATGCCCTTCACCTCTTTGGCCGCCTCCTCGGGCGCTTCGCAGGCGACCTCGCGCTGGTTTTCGCGGCCAGCTCTGTCTTCGTCGGCGGCGGCGTCGCCCCGAAGATCGCAGCCATCCTTTCGCAAGGCGAGTTCCGCGCCGCCTTCGAACGCAAGGCACCCTTCGACCATTGGATGGAGGCGGTTCCGACCTTCCTCCTAGCCGATCCGGACCCTGCGCTGACCGGGCTCCGCGCGATTCTCGCCGATCCCGACCGCTTTGCGTTCAAGTCGGCCGGCTGGCAGCGGGCTCGCGGCTAGGCTCAGGCTTGCGTGAAGGCTGCATCCCGCGCTTTATCCACGGCCTTCCCTCAAGCCGCCGGTGCAGGATGCTCCCCGACAAGTCCGATCTGACGATCTGCTTCGCCCATTCTGCCTATCGCCTCGCCGACGAGTACCGCTCGCGCGGCGAGACGGCCCGGCATCTCGAGGTGCGCACGCTCGACGAGCTCGGCGAGCGCATCGGCGAAGCCGACGTCGTCGTGGTCTCCGGCTTCTGGCGCAACGCGTTCGTCGAGCGGGCGCCGCGCTTGCGTTTCATCCAGTCGATCAGCGCCGGTACCGACCAGTACGACCGCGCGCTCCTTCGCGAGAAGAGGATCCGGCTCGCGAGCGCACAAGGCGCGAACGAGCGCGCCGTCGCCGAGCATGCGATGTCGCTGATCCTTGCGCTGACCCGCCAGCTGCATCTTGCCCGCGACAACCAGCGCAACGGCGCCTGGCGCGGCATGATCGGCGACCCGAATGCGCGCGAGAAGGAGCTCGGCGGCTCGACGCTCCTCGTCTATGGCCTCGGCCGTATCGGCTCGCGCCTCGCGGCGCTCGGACGGGCCTTCGGCATGAAGGTCGTGGGCGTGAAGCGCAGCCCGCAAAGCGCCTCCGACCCTGTCGACGAGGTGGTCGCGCCGGACTGCTTCCTCGAGGTGCTGCCGCGTGCCGATTATGTGGCGCTGACCTGCCCGCTCACGCCGGAAACCGAGGGCCTCATCGGCGAAGCGCAGCTCGCGGCCATGAAGCCTTCAGCCTATCTCATCAATGTCGCGCGCGGCCGCGTCGTCCAGGAGGCGCCGCTGTTGAAGGCGCTCCGCGACGGCGGCATCGCTGGCGCGGGGCTCGACACATTCCACCAGGAGCCGCTGCCGCCGGATTCGCCCTTCTGGGGTTTCGACAATGTGGTGATCACCCCGCATACCGCCGGCGAGACGCAGCTCTACGAGAGGAACATCATCGATCTCTTGGTCGAGAACCTCGCTCGGCTCCATCGCGGCGAGATGGAACTTAAGAACGGGATCATCTAACCCTCGTCCTTGCCCCTGGTCATCGCGGAAGCCGCGAAGCGGCTATCCGGGATCCAAAGCGCCGGCGCTCCTGGAGAGCGCTGGTTCCCGGCTCTCCGCTTCGCTCCGGCCGGGATGATCGGTGAGGCCAGACGGCGGATATTGGTGCCGCCCGCCCTGCCAATCCTCGATCTCGCAGCCGCTTTCCGTCCGCTGTAGATAGCGTGGCCCGATCGGAGCCTTGCCGTGCCCGCCCGGGATGTCGAGCACGTAGTCCGGCTGGCACAGCCCGGAGAGGCGCCCGCGCAAGCTGCGCATGAGCGCCTGACCCTCCTCGAGGCTGGTCCGCAGATGCGCTGTGCCGGGCGCGAGGTCGCCGTGGTGGAGGTAATAAGGTTTGATGCGGTTCTCGACTAAGCCGCGCATCAGTGCGGCTAGCGTCTCGGCATCGTCATTGATGCCGCGCAGCAGCACCGTCTGGCCAAGAAGGGGGAGGCCGGCGTCCGCCAGCCGCGCGATCGCCGCGCGCGCCGCCGGCGTGAGTTCGCGCGGATGGTTGGCGTGGATCGCGACATAGCTCGCCTTGCCGGGCGCCTTCAACGCGCGCACCAGGGCTTGCGTGATCCGTGAAGGATCGACTACCGGGACGCGGCTGTGGAAGCGCACGACCTTCACGTGCTCGATCGCCGCGAGCCTTCGCACGAGGTCGCGCAGCCGCCGCGGCGACAGCATCAGCGGATCGCCGCCGGTGACGATGACCTCCCAGATTTGCGGCCGGCTTTCGATATAGGCGAGGGCAGCTTCCAGGGCCTCCGGCGGGAGCGTGCCAAGCCCCTTCGGCCCGACCATCTCGCGGCGGAAGCAGAAGCGGCAATAAACGGCGCAGGCGTGCAGCGGCTTCAGGAGCACGCGGTCGGGATAACGGTGGACAATGCCCTGGACGGGGCTGTACGTCGCGTCGCCGATCGGGTCCTCGCGCTCGCTTGGGTCCCGCTCGAGCTCGCGCTCATCCGGCACGAACTGCCGTGCGATCGGGTCGGCGGGATTTCTCGGGTCGATCAGCGCCGCCACCTCGGGCGTGATCGCGACGGCGTAGCGCGCGGCCACCGCCTCGAGTTCCGGGAGGCGCTCGGGGGGGATGAGACGGGCGCCGAAGAGATCGGCGGGCGTGCGCAAGAGGTTCATTTCAACTCCACCACCGGCGTCCACAGCACCTCCTCGATGCGTGACGCGGCCAAGCTCAGCATCACGAGCCGGTCGAAACCCAATGCGATGCCGCTCGCCTCCGGCATATGGGCAAGCGCTGCGAGGAAATCCTCGTCGATTGGGTAGCGCTCGCCATACACCCGCTCTTTCTCCTTCATCTCGGCCTCGAACCTTCGACGCTGCTCGGCGGGGTCGGTCAGCTCGCCGAAGGCGTTGGCGAGCTCGACGCCGCAGAGGTAGAGCTCGAAGCGTTCGGCAACGCGAGGATCATGCGCGGTCGGCCGCGCCAGCGCCGCCTCGGCGAGCGGGTACTCGTAAAGGATCGTGGCGCGCCCGAGCCCGAGCCGCGGCTCGATCAGCTCGACCAGCACGCGGCTGTAGATGTCGGACCAGCTGTCGTCCGGCGCAACCCGCACGCCGGCTCGGATCGCGGCCCCGGCCAGAGGTTCACGCGCCGCGTCGCCGGCCGTGCCGAGCGTCGCCAAGAGGTCGATGTCGGCATGGCGCGAGAAGGCCTCCGCTACGGTTACCGGCTCCGGCTCGGTGAAGGGGTCGGCGCTCCGCTCGCGGAAGCGAAACTCCCTCGCGCCGGCGAGTTCCGCGGCGAGCGCTAACACGTCGGCGCAATCGCGCATCAGCGCCTCGTAAGGAGCGCCCGCGCGATACCATTCGAGGAGGGTGAACTCGGGCTGGTGCAGCGCGCTCCGCTCTCGGTTCCGAAACACCCGGGCGAACTCGAAGATGCGCCGCTCGCCGGCAGCGAGAAGCTTCTTGCAGGCGAACTCGGGAGAGGTGTGGAGGTAGAGCGGTGTCGCCTCGCCCCCGGGCGCGCGCAGCTCGGTCGCGAAGGCATGAAGATGCGCCTCGTTGCCGGGCGAGACCTGCAGCATAGCCGACTCGACCTCGATAAACCCGCGCTCCTCGAACCAGCGCCGCAAGCCCGCCTTGATCCGATTGCGCGCAAGAAGCAGCGGTCGGCGATCGGCATGCAGTGGCGGCGCCCACCACGGGGATGGCCCGGACATCGCTGTGATTCCAAGAGCGGCGGGCGGGACCACATGGGCTGGCGAAGCACGCCAAGATCGGCTAGGTGCGCCTTAAGTCCTTCCCAGAGCGCTGGGCAAGCCCTTGGGCCCGACTTTCAGCGCGTCCGCAATCCCCAAAAAGAGGCACCCGTGAGAGTCATCGCCAGCTCCGTCCGCAAGGGCAACATCCTCGAGATCGACGGGCAGCTCTACGCCGTCATCTCGGCCGAAAGCTTCTTCCCGGGCAAGGGCACGCCGACGACCCAGATCGACATGCGCCGCATCTCCGACGGTGTGAAGACGACCCAGCGCTACAAGACGACCGAGCAGGTCGAGCGCGCCTTCGTCGAGGATCGCGAGTACACCTACCTCTACCAGGACGGGGACAACTACGTCTTCATGAACCCCGAGAGCTACGAGCAGATCACGGTCTCTGGCGACGTGGTCGGTGATCAAGCCGTCTACCTGCAGGAAGGCATGGCCTGCATGCTGTCGGTGTTCGAAGGCAACGCGGTCGCGATCGAGCTGCCGCAGCGCGTCACACTGGAGGTCGTCGAGACCGAGCCGGTGACGAAGGGCCAGACGGCCTCCTCCTCCTATAAGCCGGCCAAGATGTCGAACGGCGTGCGCGTGATGGTGCCGCCGCATATCGGGACGGGCACCCGCATCGTGGTCATGACCGCGGACGGCACCTACGTCGAGCGCGCGAAGGACTGACCCGCCGATGTTCGATCTCTCGGGGCGCAAGGCCCTCGTCACGGGCGCGACCGGCGGCATCGGCGGCGCCATCGCGCGCGCGCTCCATGCGCAGGGCGCGACCGTGGCGGTCTCAGGCACGCGCCGCGCGGCGCTCGACGAGCTCGCGAGCGGCTTGAGCGAGCGCGTTCACGTGGTCGAGGCGAACCTCTCCGACAAGGAGGCGGTCGAGGCGCTCGTCCCCGCAGCCGAGGCCGCGATGGAGGGGCTCGACATCCTCGTCAACAATGCCGGCGTCACCCGCGACAATCTCTTCCTTCGCATGAAGGACGAGGAGTGGGAGACCGTGATTGCCGTAAACCTCACGGCCGCCTTCCGCCTCTCCCGCGCCGCCGTGAAGGGCATGATGCGGCGGCGCTACGGCCGGATCGTCAATATCGGCTCGGTCGTAGGCTCGACCGGCAATCCAGGGCAAGGCAACTATGCCGCCTCGAAGGCCGGGCTGATCGGCATGACCAAGGCCCTGGCGGCTGAGGTCGCGAGCCGCAACATCACCGTGAACTGCGTCGCACCCGGCTTCATCGAGTCGCCGATGACCGACGCCCTCAATGAGAAGCAGCGCCAGGGCATCCTTGGCACGGTGCCGACTGGCCGGCTCGGCACCGGCGGCGACGTCGCGAGCGCCGTCGTCTATCTCGCTTCGCAGGAAGCTGGTTACGTTACGGGCCACACGCTTCATGTGAACGGCGGAATGGCAATGTTCTGAAGCCTTTAGCGCGGCGTCTCAGGCGCGCGACGCCCGCCCGCCGTGCTCTCGCCAGAGGTAGAGGGCTGTGGTAACAGGCGACGGTTCCGGGAGAGGGGCTTGACCGGGACAGGAAATGCGGCTTTTGCACGATACCTGAGTTGCCGTTCCGGCCTGAGCCAGGCCGGAGCGCGCCGCGTCCATCCCGCTTCACGGGCGGCCATCAACGACTGAGCGAACGAGGAACGAACGATGAGTGAATCCATCGCTGACCGCGTGAAGAAGATCGTGGTCGAGCACCTCGGCGTCGAGGCCGACAAGGTGACCGAGAACGCAAACTTCATCGACGATCTCGGGGCCGACAGCCTCGATACCGTCGAGCTCGTGATGGCCTTCGAGGAAGAGTTCAACGTCGAGATCCCGGACGACGCCGCCGAGACCATCGTCACCGTCGGCGACGCCATCAAGTTCCTCGAGAAAAACGCGGCCTGAAGCGAGCGCACAGCGCCGCAATTGAGGTTCCGATGCGTCGCGTCGTCGTCACCGGCCTCGGAATGGTGTCCCCGCTCGGCTGCGGAGCCGAGGCCTCCTGGAAAAGGCTGCTCGAGGGCGAGAGTGGCGCCTCGAAGGTCGAAGCGTTCGAGACCTCCGACCTCGCGTGCAAGATCGCCTGCCAGATTCCGCGCGGCGACGGCTCGGACGGGACGTACAACGCCGATCACTGGATGGAGCCGAAGGAGCAGCGCAAGGTTGATCCGTTCATCGTCTACGCGATGACGGCGGCAACGCAGGCGTTGCGCGACGCGAACTGGAGTCCCGCCACGCCGGAGGAGCAGAACGCGACCGGAGTCCTGATCGGCTCCGGCATTGGCGGCATTGGCGGCATCTACGAGGCCTCGATCACGCTCTACGAGAAAGGCCCGCGCCGCGTCTCTCCCTTCTTCATCCCGGGGCGCATCATCAACCTCGCCTCCGGCTACGTCTCGATCGAGCATGGGCTCAAAGGTCCCAACCACGCCGTCGTGACGGCCTGCTCGACTGGAGCGCACGCCATCGGCGACGCTTCGCGGCTGGTCGCCCTGGGCGACGCCGACGTGATGCTCGCAGGCGGCTCGGAATCGCCAATCAACCGCCTCTCGCTCGCTGGGTTCGCTGCTTGCCGGGCCCTCTCGACCGGTTTCAACGACGAGCCCACCCGGGCCTCGCGGCCGTACGACCGCGACCGCGACGGCTTCGTGATGGGCGAGGGCGCTGGCGTGGTGGTGCTTGAGGAATACCAGCACGCCAAGGCCCGCGGCGCGAAGATCTATGCCGAGGTGATCGGCTATGGGCTGTCCGGCGACGCCTACCACATCACCTCGCCGACCGAGGACGGCGACGGCGCCTATCGCTGCATGCAGGCGGCAATCAAGCGCGCCGGCATCGACGTGTCGGATATCGATTACATCAACGCCCACGGCACCTCGACGCCACTCGGCGACGAGATCGAGCTGAAAGCGGTCGAGCGGCTCGTCGGCAACGCCGCCGGCAAGCTCGCCATGTCCTCGACGAAATCGGCCACGGGCCATCTTCTCGGCGCGGCGGGTGCCGTCGAGGCGATCTTCTCGATTCTTGCGATGCGCGATGGCGTCGCCCCACCGACGATCAATCTCGACAATCCTTCGGTAGAGACGCCGATCGACCTCGTGCCGCACCAAGCGAAGAAGCGCGATATCGACGTGGTGCTCTCGAACTCCTTCGGCTTCGGCGGCACCAACGCCTCGCTCGTGTTCCGGCGCGCCGCCTGATCCTCGACGGGTCAGCACCGTTTCGCCACAATGGACCGTAGGGTGGCAAAGCCCTGGGGGCGGCGTGGCAAGGCCGCTCGAGCATGATCGAGCAGCGCGATGTTCTTCAGACGTAAAGCCAATCCGGTGCCCATCGAGAGCGCCGCGGCGCCGTCGACGCGGTACGGGCCGCAGAGCCCGAGCGAGGCCTTGAAGCCTACGCTCGCACCTCCGCCCCCACCCCGTATCCGAAAGGAGCGCGGCGGCATGCTTTCGGCGCTGTCTGGCTTCCTCACCTTCTTCGTCGTGGTCGCGATCGGCCTCGTCGTCGCGATCGTGTTCATCGAGAAGCAGGCGACCGAACCCGGCCCGCTTCCGGCCGACAAGGTGGTGCTGGTTCCGAAGAACGTCGGCACCAGCGACATCGCGGCGCTCCTGAAGCGCGAGGGCGTGATTAACCAGACCTTCCTTTTCGAGCTCCAGGCCTTCATCAGCCGGCAACGCGGGCCGCTCAAAGCGGGCGAGTTCCTGTTCAAGGCCCGCACCAGCATTGAGCAGGCGATCGACACGCTGATCTCGGGCAAGGCCATCCTGCACACCGTCACGATCCCGGAGGGGCTGACGAGCGAGCAGATCGTCCAGCGTATCCGGGACAACGAGATCCTCACCGGCGAGATCGGCGAGATCCCGCGCGAGGGCGCGCTCCTGCCCGACACCTACAAGTTCGAGCGGGGCGAGACGCGCCAGCAGGTCGTCAACCGCATGCAGCGGGCGCAACGCGACCTGCTGAACCAGATCTGGACGCGCCGCGCGTCGGACCTTCCGATCAAGACTCCGCAGGAACTCGTAATCCTCGCCTCGATCGTCGAGAAGGAGACCGGGCGCGCCGACGAACGCACCCGGGTCGCGGGCGTCTTCATCAACCGGCTCGGCAAGCGCATGAAGCTGCAGTCCGACCCGACGATCGTCTACGGGCTCGTCGGCGGCAAGGGCACGCTTGGGCGCGGGATTCTCCGGACCGAGATCGAGAAGCCGACGCCATACAACACCTATGTCATCGAGGGCCTGCCGCCGGGGCCGATCGCGAATCCCGGCAGGGCTGCGCTCGAGGCGGTCGCGAACCCCTCGCGCACCAAGGACCTCTATTTCGTCGCCGACGGTACGGGCGGCCACGTCTTCGCCGAGACGCTCGAGCAGCACAATCGGAACGTTCAGCGCTGGCGACAGATCGAGAAGGCTCGCGCCGAAACGGCGCCTGTGGACCGTGTTGAGCCGCCGCCCACACCGGGCGAGACACGCAGCGACGCGAGTCCGGCCGTACCCGGCGCGCCCGCCCAGGCGGGCACGGCTGCTGCGCAGCCGCAGAGCGCGGCCGCCGGCGCCCGCGGCCGCGCCTTCGACGCCTCGGAAGGCACGCCGCGCGATCCGCTGCGCAACCGCAGCTTCGACCTCAACTCGACGAAGACGGTTCCGCCGCTCAGGGCGCAGTAGCCGAGTCTTCAGGCAGGAGTGGCCTGACCGAGACGGCTTAGGCCAAGCCGCGCATCAGTCATGAGTAGGGTGCGGCTCGGCCTTCTCGGTTCATCTTCCAGTACGCTGCGACAGGCCGGCCTTGTGAGCCCTTGGACCCGCCACTATGGTCCGCGCCGTTCGAGCGAAGGGTCTCATGGCAATCGCGAGCATGACGGGATTCGCCCGTGAGGCGGGGACCACCGGGGTTTACCAGTGGTCGTGGGAGATCAAGTCCGTGAATGGGCGCGGGCTCGACGTGCGGCTGCGCCTGCCGCCGGGCTTCGACGCCGCCGGCGAGGAGGCCCGCTCGGTGATTCAGAAGGCCTTCGTGCGCGGGCAGTGCCAGGTCAATCTGACGCTCACCCGCAGCCCCACACCGCTGCGGGTCCGCGTCAACGAGGAGGTTCTCGCGGGTCTGGTCGAGGCGCTCGGGCGGGTCCGGCTGCCTGAGGCGGTGAGGCCGGCCTCGGTCGACGGGCTCCTCGCGGTGCGCGGCGTTGTCGAGATCGAGGATGGGGCCGAGGAGGCCGTCGCCGCCGAGCTCGGACAGGATCTGCGGGCCGGCGCCGAGCGCGTCGTATCGGCGTTGCGCGAAGCGCGAGGTGCCGAGGGGCGGGCCCTCGGGGGCATCCTCCAAGGCCATCTGACAACGATGGAGCGGCTCGTGGGCGCGGCCGAGAAATCCCCGGCGCGTCAGCCCGAGGCGGTGCGCGCGAAGCTCGAGGCCCAGATCGCCGCACTTCTTGGCGCCTCGCCGGCGCTCGATCCCGAGCGGCTTCATCAGGAAGCCGTCCTTCTGGCCTCCAAGGCCGATGTCCGGGAGGAGCTCGACCGGTTGAAGGCGCATATCGAGGCTGCGCGCGACCTTCTGAGCGCCGGCGGCGCGGTTGGGCGGCGTCTCGATTTCCTCGCGCAGGAGATGGGCCGCGAGTCGAACACGCTCTGCGCCAAGGCGAACGACGTCGCGCTGTCGCGGATCGGCCTCGACCTCAAGGCGGTGGTCGAGCAGTTCCGCGAGCAAGTGCAGAACGTGGAGTAGGCGCGTGCAGCTCGATCGCCGCGGCCTTCTCCTGATCCTCTCCTCGCCGTCCGGTGCCGGCAAATCGACGCTGACGCGCAATCTCACGACCGAGGACCCCGGTATCCGTCTCTCGGTTTCGGTGACGACACGCCCGCGCCGGCAGTCGGAGATCGAGGGCGTGCATTACAGGTTTATCGAGAAGGACGACTTCGTCGCGATGCGCGAGCGCGGCGACCTTCTCGAGTGGGCCGAGGTGCACGGCAACTTTTACGGGACGCCCCGAAAGCCGGTCGAGCAGGCGCTCACCGCTGGCCAGGACATGATGTTCGACATCGACTGGCAAGGCACGAAGCAGATCGTCGAAAAGCTGCGGCCCGATGTCGCCAGCGTTTTCGTGCTGCCGCCTTCGATGGACGAGCTCAAGGCGCGGCTCGAGCGGCGCGCCGAGGATGCGCCCGAGGCGATGGCGCGCCGGCTCGACAATGCGCGTGACGAGATCGCCCAGTGGGGCGGGTACGACTACGTGATCGTAAACGACGATCTCGAGAGGGCCTACGGCCAGCTCAAGGCGATCCTTGCAGCGGAGCGGGTCCGCCGCGAGCGGCAAACCGGGCTCGACCGCTTCGTCGACGGCCTCCTCGGCCGACCTGCTCAGCGCTTTAGGGCGTCGTAGGCGTTCGCGAGCGCGACGAAACCCGCGACCGGCACCTCCTCCGCCCGAATGGTCGCGGAGACGCCGGCAGCCGCAATCATCGCGCCGGGGTCGGACGCGATCGACTTCAGGCTCTGGCGCAGCATCTTGCGGCGCTGCCCGAACGCGGCGCGGGTTACGGTCTCGAGCGCCTCGACCCGACAGGGCAGGGGATTCTCGCGCGGGCGCAGCAGGACGACACTGGATGTCACCTTGGGCGGCGGCACGAAGGCCGCGGGCGGCACGTCGAAGAGGAGGCGTGCGTGCGTGCGCCAGCCTGCGAGCACGCCTAGTCGGCCGTAGTCGGCGCGGTCGCGCTCGTCCGCCACGATGCGCTCGGCCACCTCGCGCTGGAACATCAGCGTCAGCGAATCCCACCATGGCGGCCACGCCTCGGCAGTGAGCCAGCCGATGAGAAGACCGGTTCCGACATTATAAGGCAGGTTCGAGATGATCCGCGCGGGGCCCTCTCCTATCAGCGGGCGCGGGTCGAGTTCGAGCGCGTCGGCTTCGACCACCTCGAGCCGGCCGCGATAATGCTGAGCAATCTGCGCGAGCGGCGGGAGGCAGCGGCGGTCGCGCTCGATCGCCACGACGCGCTTGGCGCCGGCCGCGAGGATCGCTCGGGTCAATCCGCCAGGGCCTGGCCCGACCTCGAGCACGCTCATTCCTTCGAGCGAGCCGGCGGCCCGCGCCACCCGGCTTGTCAGGTTGAGGTCGAAGAGAAAGTTTTGCCCAAGAGTTTTCCTTGGCAGGAGCCCATGCGCGCGCACCACCTCCCTCAGAGGCGGCAGCTCGTCGATTTGGCTCATTGGGGCGGCCGAGCGGTGCCGGCCCCGAGCCGCGCGGCCAAGCGCAATGCCGCGATCAGGCTGTCCGGACGTGCGATGCCTTTGCCGGCGATGTCGAACGCGGTGCCGTGATCGGGCGAGGTGCGGATGAAAGGCAGGCCGAGCGTCACATTCACGGCGTCGTCGAAGGCGATCGTCTTGATCGGGATCAGCGCCTGGTCGTGATACATCGCGAGCGCCACGTCGTAGCGGGCGCGCGCGGCCGGGTGGAACAAGGTGTCGGCCGGGAGCGGCCCGGTCGCGTCGATGCCTTCGTCGCGCAGCGTGGACACGGCCGGCCCGACCACGTCCCGGTCCTCGGTCCCCATCGAGGCGCTCTCGCCGGCATGGGGGTTGAGGCCCGCGAGCGCCAAGCGAGGGCTCGAGAGGCCAAAGCGGTCGCGCATGTCCTTCGCGACGATGCGCGCGGTCGTTACCACGAGTTCCGTCGTGAGGGCGTCCGGGACCTCGCGCAAGGGGATGTGCACGGTGACCGGAACCACGGCGAGCGCGTCGCACCACAGCATCATGACCGGATGCGGCGCCGGCGCTCCCTCCCTGGCCGAAAGCGCGGCCAGGAATTCCGTGTGGCCCGGATGGGCGAAGCCGGATCGGTAGAGCACATGCTTCGAAATCGGATTGGTCACCACCGCCGAGGCGTCGCCGGTTTGGACGAGCCGGACCGCGGTTTCGATAGCCGCGATCGTCGCGGGCGCAGTGGCGGGATCGGGCCGGCCGGGCTCGGCCTCGCCGGCCGTCTCGACCGGCACGACGGGGAGCGCTCGCCGGAAGATCTCCGTCACCTCTCCGAGGGCCGCGGACTCCACGCGGACCCCGAGGCGCAAACGCTCGCTCGTCCGGGCAAGCAGACCGGGATCGCCGAGAACGAAGAACGGCGCCCCGACCGAATCCCGCCGCAGCCAAGCCTTGAGAGCGATCTCGGGGCCGACGCCCGCCGGATCGCCCTGGGTCAGGGCGAGAACGCGGCGAGCGGCGTCGCTAGTTGGCGGTGCCCGCAACGCCTTCCTGGCCCCCGGGCACGTAGCCGAGGTTCTGCCTCACATTCGCTTCGCCGAGGGTGCGCAGCTCAAGCCTGACGAGGAGCGTCTGGATACGCTCCTTCTCGCCGTTGGACAGCGCGATCTCGCGGGGGCTCTGGCTGTAGGTGATGCCGAGCGTCGTGCATTCGTCTACGTAGCTGAGCGTGAGAGAGGTCGAGATCGGCGTCCACGTGTCGGGGCGCGTGTAGACCGGCGCGTCGAAATGGAAGCTCGGGAAGGTCGCCACGTTGGCGAGGTAATTCGCGTAGTTCGTCGCGTAGTTTTGACGCGACGTGAGGTAGCGGTCGAGATCGAACAGAAATCCGGCGCCGACGCTCCAGCGGGGCGTGATGTTGAGCGTGGCGCTGGTCAAGAGGCCCTCGCGCCGATTGTCGTATCCGAGCTCGGGCTGGCGAGCGTATCTCCCGTAGATCACATTGGTGCTGATCGGCAGCCAAGGGTTCAGGTTTGCCTGCGCCTGCGCCTCGAAGCGCTGGAGGGCGAAATCGCTCTCGTCGAAGCGCGCCCGAGTGCTGAACGAAAGGTTCTGGTTGGGCTTGATGAGAAGGCGGGTCACGACGTCCGACGCCCGCGATTCCAGCCCGGAGTCGCGCCCAACGTTGAGGATGTCGCCCGGGCGGAAGGAGTTGCGGCCGGCAAGCTGATAGGACTGGCCGACGAGCGCGTTGGCATAGAAGCCGTTGAGCCCGGTGAAGCTGTATTGGGCGCCGAGATTTCCGCGTACACCGCCCTCCACCCGGTCGTAGCCTGAGAACTTGTCCCAGTTGAAGATGGTGGTGTCGTCGAAGACGAGGCTCTGCGCGTCTTCGTTCGGAAGGCGCCCGATGCGGCTCTCGTTGGGGCGCGCAATCACCTGCGCCATCGGCTCGACGACGTGCATGCCCCAACTGTCGGTCTGCGCCACGAACGGGTAGCGGTATTCGAGCCCTATCGCGGGCATGAAGCGGCCGACGAAGTCGTCGTCAGCGCCCATGAAGTTCGTGATCTGCGGATTGATGTAGCCCGAAGTCGAATAGCTGTTCCAGAATCCGTCCGCCCTGGCGTAGGCGAAGGGCGTCCAGACTTGGCCCGCATCATCGACGTAGTTGCGGCGCCAGGACAGCTGGGTGGAGAGCCGGGTGAAGCTGCCGGCGAGGCCGCGCACGATGCAGGCCCCGCGCTGGAACACCGAGCAGGTCTCGTAGAAGCCGTCATAGCCCGGGATGCCGTTGAACAGACGGAAGTTGGGGCTCGGGAACCCGGGCGTCGCCATGATCTGCGAGAAGTGCGTCGCCTCCCGGCTGAGGCTCGTCAGGTTGAGGTTGAAGCGAACCTCGCCCCCGAGCGGCTGAGGGCCGTTGACGCGCTTGTCGTAGTCGAGCACCGGATGCACCACCGGCAACTGCTTCTGCCAGTCGTAGCTCGACAGCCCTTTGAAATAATAGCCCCGCAGGTCGAACCAGGAGCGGTCGCCCTGCCCTTGCAGGTAGAGCGTCGAAATGGACTCCTTGAGGTAGATGCTTTGGACGCTCTCGCTCTTGATCCGGTAGTTCTGCAGGAACCACTTGTCCGTAAGGAGCGCGACGTCCCACCCCACCCGCCAGCGCTCATTGAGGTAGAACAGGCCGGTCGATTCGAGTGAGCCGCGGAAGTCGCGGTCCTGCGCGCCGAGCGGGGAGGGCAGGAAGGCCTTCGGGTCCTGCTGGAAGATGCCGGCGGCCCGGATATTGTAGGAGCCGTTGAGGACGCGGTGGCGCCACTCGGCCTGGCCGAGCACGCCCTGCCGATGCAGGTAGGTGGGCTGAAGCGTGAGGTCGTAGTTCGGTGCGAGGTTCCAAAAGAACGGCACGGCAACGCCCGTGCCGAGCGAGCTCGACATCACGTAGTGCGGCGTGAGGAACCCGGTCTTACGCTTCACCGTCGGGTCTGGCGTCGAGAAATAGGGCATGTAGGCGATCGGCCAGCCCCAGAACTCGAGTGTGGCGTTCTCGTAATAGATCGTCCGCTCTTCATTGTTGTGGATGATGCGGGCGGCCTTGACCTGCCACAGGGGCGGGCGCTCGGGATGCTCGCGGCAGGGCTCGCAGGCGGTGTAGGTGCCGCGGTCGAACACCATCTGTTCGCCCTCGATGCGCTCCGCCCGCGGCGCCGTGAAGTAGGTCTGCGTCACCACGCCCTTCTGACGATGGCTCTGCTCGACCCGCATCGAATCGATGAAGCCGTTCCTGAAATCCTCGGTCAGGTCGAAGCGGGCGCCTGTGATCACCGCGCCGCTGGCCTCGGTCATGCGGGCGTTGCCCTCGGCATAGACCCGCCCGGTCTTGCGGTCGTAGGTGACCCGGTCGGCCTGCAGGGTGCGGCCCTGATAGTTCAACTCTACGTCGCCGACAGCCGAGACGCGGTTGTTGTCGTTGTCGTAGACGATCTCCCGCGCCTCGACCAGGAGACGCTCCGTGCCGGAGCCGCGCTGCATCTTGGCGGTAAGCGCGTCATTCATGGTTGCCTGCGCCATGACAGGCAGAGGGCTGGCGCTGCAAAGCAGCGCCGCCGCGATCGCAAGAGCGGCGATCGTTCGACCCCTTCCCATACCCGCTCCCACGCGGCCCCTTGCTTCGAGGACCATTCTACCCGTCCTCTTGGTACAACAAAGCCAGGGTACCTAGCAAACTCCCAACGACGGCGGGGAACCACGCTGCTACCGCCGGGCCGACAAGGCCCGACGCGCCCAGGTCCTGCATCAGCGAGGTCGCCACGTAGAGGAGGAACCCGGCCGCCACGCCGCCCAGCACCATGGGTGCCACGCCACCAAAACGGAAGAACCTTAATGAAACGGAAGCCGCGACGAACACCATTGCCACGAAGAGCAGGGGCCGGGCGGTGAGGACCGCGTGCTGAAGCCGGTAGCGGGTGGCGTCGAGGCCGGCGCGCTCGGTGCGCTGGACCGTCTCGTCGAGCTCCCAAAACGGCACCGACTCGGGTGGGGTGAAGTTCTGGCGCACCTGTGACGGATCGAGGTTCGATGCCAGGAGATAGCTGCCGTAGCTCTGCGGCTCCGCCCCCGGCGAGAGCACCCGCACGTCGGTCATCTCCCAGTAACCGTCCCGAAGGGTCGCCTCGGCCGCCTCGATCCGGTCCTGGAACACCGCCGCCTCGTCGAAGGTGAAGACCGTGACCCGCGAAATCGTGGTCGTGCGCTCGACCGCGGCTTCGGCACGGATGATCGCCTGCCCGTCGAGGCTCTTCTGGCGGATCCAGAGGTCCTTCCCGGTGACGGATTTTACCGACTTGGCGAAAAGCTGCGCCTCGATCTGCGAAGCCCTCTGTTTCAGGTTCGCGGAGAGAGGGTTGTAGGCGGCAACCGAGACAGCGCCGATCGCGAGCGCGACGAAGAGGCCGGGCTGCAGGAATTGCCAAGCGGAGATCCCGGCAGCGCGGGCGACCACGAGCTCCAGCCGGCGGCTCAGGTTCAGCAAGGCAGCCATCGCGCCGAACAGCACGGCGAAGGGGAAGATCTGCTCGGCGACCGCGGGAGTGCGATACAGCGCGAGCTGCGCCATCACGGCCGGCGTTGCCGCCTCGGCGTCGCCGGCGCGCCGCATCAGCTCCACGAAATCAAGCGTATAGACGAGCGCGAACACCGTCCCGAAGACGGCGAGGATGGCCCGCAGGAAGCTCGCCGAGAGATAGCTGCCGAGGGTCCAGCCGATCAGCATGGCTCAGGCCCGTCGCAGCTGGGGAAGGCGCGGGATCAAACGCAGATCGGTCCAACGCATCATCCGCGCCCCGAGCGCGCGCATGCGGGCGCCTTGGAACGCAAAGGCGGCGGAGATCAGGACGGCGATCAGCGGCGCGCCGTAGACCGCCAAGATCCCCCACGCGCTGCGAACCGTCGCGCTCGACGCGCCGAAGCCAGCGATGCGCAATGCCACGACGGCGACGACCGCGAGCGCGACCGCGGTGCCGCGGCCCTGGCGCGTCGTGCGGGCGTCGCCGAGCGCCGCGAAGGCGATGAACATGAGCGCGAGCGGATAGAGCCAGGACGCGAACCGGTCGTGCAGCTCGGCCCGGAAGCGCCCGGACTGGAACGTGTAGTAGAATTCCTTCTCGTCCGGGAACATCAGCTGCGCCGTCGAACGCTCGCGCGGCTTGTAGACCACCTGTCCCTCGTCCTGATTAAGGGCGGCGAGGTCGACGGCGTAGCGCTCGAACTGGATGATCTGGGAATCGCGAGTGTTCGGCTGCTGCTTGTGCACCGTGCCGTTGGCGAGGATGAGATAGCTCTGGCCCTGCGCTTCGGCGACCTCGCCCTTCTCGGCGAGGTAGACCACGATCTTCCCCTCCTCGCGGCGATCCTGCATGAAAATGCCCAGCAGGGCGGGTCCGGAGCGTTCGCGGAAATGGAAGGTCACGCCGTTGTCGAGGCTCGTGAACTGCCCCTCCTTGACGATGTTGGCGACGAAGTCGGCGCGGATCTTGGTGATCAGATCGCGCAGCTCCTGGAAGCTCGCCGGGATGACGTAGAGGGTCATGACCGCAACGAGCGCGCACACGCCGGCGGCCAGGCTGAGGAACGGCCGCAGCAGCCGGGCAGGCCGCATGCCGGCGGCGCTCATCACGATGAGCTCGGAATCGCCGTTGAGGCGGTTTAGGCTGTAGATCACCGAGATGAACAGGGCGACCGGCGCAATCACGGTGACGAGCGTCGGCAGCGATAGCCCCGTGACGGTCAGGAACATCAGGATGGTCTGGCCCTTGCTAGTGAGGAGGTCGAGCTCCTTTAGCGCCTGCGTGATCCAGATGACCGCAGTGAGGGCGAGCAGGACGCCGGCGAACGCGCTGAACGCGATCCTCAGGATGTAACGCTCGAGAAGATTCATGAACCCGGAATCCTGGCGCTCGTCCCCCGGCTAGAGGCGGCCAAGGCGGGTGACAAGCACACGAAATCCTCACTCGGCCTGAGACTTAGGCGCTTTCGCGGCGGACGCTCCCCACGACGGCAAAAGCCTTGCTATATGTGCGCCGAAAGCCACACTCCCCGACCCTCCTCTCGGCGCAAATCATCCTGTGCCGGCACCTGCAATGGAAAGATCGCGATGGCAGCGAGCGTGAAGATCGACTTCCAGCCCTTGAGCGCCCCCGCCGGCGGCGACGTCGTCGTGTTCGTCGGGGAGGATCTCGAGCCGAGCGCGCGGATCGCCGAGCTCCTGGGCAAGTCCAGCGAGCTGATAGCCAAGGCCGCAGCGCCCGAGCGCTTCAAGGGGAAGGCTAACGCGGCGCTCGTCATTCCGACGCCGGCCGGACTGGACGCCGACCGCCTCATCGCCGTCGGCATCGGCAGCGAGGGCGACCGCTCGAAGCTCAATTGGGTCGAGCTCGGCGGCGTCATCGCAGGCAAGCTCTCGGGACGAAGCGGCACCGTCCTCCTTGACCTGGAGGGCGCGACGCCGTCCCCCGACGACGTTGCGCAGATAGCACTCGGGGCGCGGCTCCGGCTTTACAAGTTCGATCGCTACAAGACCAAGAAGAAGGACAACGACGAGAACGACACGCCGACCAAGATCACCTTCGCGAGTCCGGATCCCGCCGTCGCCCGCAAAGCCGCGAAGGCTGCCGACGGTCTCGCCGAGGGCGTGCGCATCGCCCGCGATCTCGTCAACGAGCCGCCGAACGTGCTCGGGCCGGAGGAGTTCGCCAAGCGCGCCGAGGAGCTGACGAAGCTCGGAGTCGAGGTCGAGATCCTCGATGAGAAGGCGATGAGGAAGCTCGGCATGCGGGCGCTCCTCGCGGTGGGCCAAGGCTCCGAGCGCGAGAGCCGGATGGTCGTCATGCGCTGGAACGGCGGCAGGGCGGGCGCCAAGCCCATCGCCTTCATCGGCAAAGGCGTGGTGTTCGATTCCGGCGGCATCTCGATCAAGCCCGGCGGCGGCATGGAGGACATGAAAGGGGATATGGCCGGCGCCGCCTGCGTCGTCGGGCTGATGCACGCGCTCGCCGCGCGCAAGGCGAAGGCGAACGTCGTTGGAGCGATCGGGCTGGTCGAGAACATGCCGGACGGCAAAGCCCAACGGCCCGGCGACATCGTCACCACGATGTCCGGTCAGACGGTCGAGATCATCAACACGGACGCCGAAGGCCGCCTGGTGCTCGGAGACGTGCTCTGGTACGTCCAGGACCGCTTCAAGCCGCAATTCATGATCGATCTCGCGACCCTCACGGGCGCGATACTGGTCGCGCTCGCGCAGGAGTATGCGGGCATGTTCTCGAACAACGACGAGCTCGCCGGCCGCCTGTTCGAGGCCGGCAAGGCCACCGGCGAGAAGGTCTGGCGACTGCCGCTCGGGCCCGAATACGACAAGCTGATCGACTCGAAGTTCGCCGACATGAAGAACACCGGCGGGCGCCACGGAGGCTCAATCACCGCGGCGCAGTTCCTGCAGCGCTTCGTCAACGACGTGCCCTGGATCCATCTCGACATCGCCGGCACCGGCATGAACGCCCCGCAGACCGAGACCAACAAGAGCTGGGGTTCGGGCTGGGGCGTGCGCTTGCTCGACCGGCTGGTGCGAGATCATTACGAGAGGTGACGGCCTCTCCGGGAGAGAGAGGTGGGAGGAGCCATGAGCGTCACCGTCGAAAGGAACGGCCCCGTCACAACCGTCATCCATTCGCGCCCCGAGGCGCGCAACGCCATGGATGTCGAGAGTGCGGAGGCGCTGGTCGAGGCCTTTCTCGCCTTCGAGCGCGACCCGGACGCCGCGGTCGCGGTGTTCTGGGGCGCGGGCGGGGCCTTTTGCGCCGGTTGGGACCTGAAGCTCGCCGCAAGCCTTGCCGGGCAGGCCGAGCCGCTGAAAGCCCTCGACTTTCCCGAAGACGGTCGGCCGGCGCCGCGCGGACCAATGGGACCGTCCCGGCTCGAGCTGTCGAAGCCGGTCATCGCCGCCGTCGCGGGGCCGGCGGTCGCCGGCGGCTTCGAATTGGCGCTGTGGTGCGACCTGCGGGTGATGGAGGAGGACGCCTATTTCGGCGTCTACTGCCGGCGCTGGGGCATCCCGCTGATCGACGGCGGCACGGTGCGCCTGCCGCGCATCGTCGGCCAGGGCAGGGCGCTCGACATCATCCTCACCGGCCGAAAGGTCACGGCGGAGGAGGCCTACCGCATCGGCTTGGCCGACCGCGTCGCGCCGAAATTCAAGGCCCGCGAGGTTGCGGAGGAGGTCGCGCAGGAGATCGCCCGCTTCCCGCAGGAATGCGTGCGCGCCGACCGGCGATCGGTCCATCTCCAGCACGGGCTGCCGGTTGCCGAGGCGCTCCGCCGCGAGTGGGAGAACTCCGTCCACGTGCTCGAGCGGGAGGGCGTTGCCGGCGCGGCGAGGTTCTCGTCGGGCAAGGGGCGGGGCGGCGATTTCGGGGCGATCTGAACGCTTTATGACCGATGTCCTCTTCTATCACCTCCAGCACAAGCCGCTCGAGGCGGTGCTGCCGACCCTTCTGGAGAAATCCCTCGAGCGGGGCTGGCGCGCCGTCGTGCAGGCGACCTCCGCCGAGCGGCTCGCGGCACTCGACGACCATCTCTGGACTTTCTCCGACGAAAGCTTCCTCCCGCACGCGACCGACAAGGAGCCGGACGCCCCAGCGCAGCCAGTCGTGCTGACGCTTTCCGACCGCAACCCCAACGCCGCCGCGATCCGCTTCCTTGTCGAGGGCGCGCCGATCCCGCCGGAGATCGGAGGCTACGAGCGCGTCGTCCTCCTCTTCGACGGCAACGACGAGGCGGCACTCGCGGCGGCCCGCGCCGATTGGAAATCGGTCAAGGCGGCCGGCCATGATGCGACCTATTGGCAGCAGGATGCGCGGGGCCGCTGGGAGAAGAAGGCCTGAAGAAGCCTTCGCCATCGAACGGTCGCGGTTGGCGCATAGTCCTGCCGGCCGTCAAAGGATCCCGCATGCAACGCTTGTCCGCGCTTCTCGCCGCCTCGGCGCTCGTTCTCTCGCTCGCCGCGCCGCTTTCGGCGCAGGATTCGCACCGCGGCGGCGGGGCAGATCGCGGGCAGCGTGCCTCCGAGCAGGCCCAGCGCCGGCCCGAGACGCCGTCGCCGATCCGGAAGCTGCCGCCGGATTCAATCACGCAGCACAGCCTCGAGCTCCCCGGCCGACGCCTGAGCTTCACCGCGACCGCGGGCTCGCTGCCCCTCGTCGACTCGGGGGGGCAGCTCCAGGCCGAGATCGGCGTCACCTCCTACACGCTCGACGGCGCCGAGCCCGGCACGCGGCCGGTCATGTTCGCGCTGAACGGCGGCCCCGGCGCCTCCTCGGCCTATCTCCATCTGCTCGTGCTCGGACCGTGGCGGCTGCCCCTCGACGGGCCGACGATCAGCCCCTCGGCCTCGCCGGCGCTCGTCGCGAACGCCGAGACCTGGCTCGACTTCACCGACCTCGTCTTCATCGATCCCGTCGACACCGGCTACTCGCGCGCCGTCGGCTCGGGCGACGAGGTTCGCGACCGCTACTTCACCATCGACAGCGACGTCGCTTACCTCTCGGCCGTGATCACGCGCTGGCTGCGCCAGAACAACCGCCTCGCCTCCCCGAAATTCCTCGTCGGCGAGAGCTATGGCGGGTTCCGCGCCCCGCGCATCGCGCAGGAGCTGCAGAAGGACATCGGGGTCGGGCTCAACGGCATCGTGATGCTGTCGCCGGTGCTGGATTTCGGCTGGTTCGCGCAAGGCCGGCACTCGCCCTTCGCCCATCCCATGCGGCTGCCGTCCTATGTGGCCGCGGCGCTCGAGGCGAAGGGGCCGGTGAGCCGCGAATCCTTGAGCGAGGCCGAGCGCTACGCCGAGAGCGAGTACCTCGTCGATCTGACCCGCGGGCTCCAGGACAAGGCGGCGGTCGAGCGGCTGGTCTCCCGCGTGCAGGCCCTCACCGGGCTCCCGCGCGAGGTGGTCGAGCGGCGCGCCGGGCGCATCGACATCGGCACCTTCCAGCGTGAGGTCGGCCGGGCGCGGGGCCGCATCGTCAGCGCCTATGACGCCGGCATCAGCGGCTTCGACCCCGACCCGACCTCGGGCTCGCCGGAGCACCAGGATCCGGGCCTCACCGGCATGACCGCGCCGCTCACCAGCGCGATGGTGTCGCATCTCTGGCAGACGCTGAGCTGGAAGGTGCCGGACCAGCGCTACAACCTGCTCAACGGCTCCGTGAACGGCAATTGGAGCTGGGGCCGCGGCCGCGGCTCGGCCGAGTCCTTCTCGGCGCTGCGCCAGGCGCTCGCCTTGGACGGCAACCTGCAGGCCCTGGTCGTCCACGGCTTCACCGATCTCGTGACGCCTTATTTTGCGAGCGAGCTTCTCTTGCGCCAGCTCCCCCCGGCTCTCGCCGAGCGCGCGAAACTGAGCGTCTATCCCGGCGGCCACATGTTCTACACGCGCGGCGGCTCGCGCGCGGCGTTCCGCGAGGACGGGCTCAAGATGGTGCGCGCTGCGATCGAGGCGCGGGAGAAGGAGAGGGCAGCCCCGTAAGCGAGGAGCCTCGCCGATGGTTGGATGAGGAGGTCGCCGTCCCAAGGTTCGCGCGCTGCGGCCGGCAGGGGGACCGGTCCGAAATCAGGCGCGCCAAATCCCCCGGGCGTTCCCGGGCGAAGGCGTTGCGATGTCAAACAGCGGGGGAGCAGGACGCCAGGGCCGGCTCACAATTTTTTTAGAACGCCAGACACCTGGCGCCCTGCGCGGCTTTTCTGTCCCAAGGCCTTCCGCACTTCCCGGCGGCTCTCGGGTCCTCCGGTCGCGCCTCCCCGGGCGGGCTTGCGGCACCGCGCAGGTCAGTCCGACCGGCCGTCCCCGAGCTCCGCACCCTAGCTCCCGAAGGAGCAGCCCCGCCGTAGTACGGGGCCGGTCGGATCTCCATGGACCGGCGTCCCAGCCGGCCTCCCGGGCCCGGGGTTCGCGTGACCCCGGCCGCAGGCGCCGCTCCCATCCCACCCTAACGACGCCTCGCGAGAGCGTCCCCCGGCGGACGGGATGGGGCGCAGATTAGGACTAAAATCCAGAGCTTGTCAAGCGCTTTCTCCGGCCCCGGCTCTTTAAGCCATCATGCCCGGGCTCGGCCCGGGAGGCGGTTGGTGTGCGACGAAGGCGCCGCTACTCTCGCCGCCTGAAGGCCGGCTGGTCTACTTCATGGGCAACGGAAGCCGAACCGTGGCAAAGGACGGGATCGACGCCATCCGGGCGATGCTCGCGGCAAAGCCACGCCCGGTCGGCTGGGCCGAGCGGCGGGTGCGGCTCGACGAGGTCGGCGCCGTGTGGCCGGTCGCCGACGACATCAGCGGCGAGCCGGTCGATTGCGGCGGTGTGCCGGGCGAGTGGTCGCTCGCGCCCGGCGCCGAGCCCTCGCGCGTGCTGATGTTTTTCCACGGCGGCGGCTATTGCGCGGGCTCGATCGTGAGCCATCGCCGCCTGGCGACCGAGGCCGGCCGCGCGGCGCGCATGCGCACGCTCGCAATCGGCTATCACCTGGCGCCCGAGCATCCCTATCCTGCCGCGCACGAGGACGCGCTCGCCGCCTGGCGCTTCCTGCGCGGGCAGGGGATCGCGGCCGGCGCGATCGCGCTCGGCGGCGACAGCGCCGGCGCGAACCTCGCGCTCGCGCTGGTGAGCCGCCTGCGCGCCGCGGGCGAGGAAGGGCCCGCCTGCCTCTGGCTCGCCTCGCCCTGGACCGACCTCACCCTGTCGGGCTCAACGCTCACCACGAAAGACGCCGACGATCCGCTCATCCACAAACCCTATCTCGAAGAGCTCGCCGACGCCTACGCGCCGGCTCCGCTCGACCGCACCGACCCGCTGATCTCGCCGCTCTTCGCGGATTTCTCCGGCTTCCCGCCGACGCTGATCCAGGTCGGCTCGGCCGAGACGCTGCTCGCCGACGCGACGCGTCTCGCCGCCGCGATGGGCGCCGCCGAGGTCGCGGTGACGCTCGAGATCTGGCCGCGCATGATCCATGCCTGGCCGCTGTGGAACGCGCGGCTGGAGGAGGGGCGGAAGGCGCTGGAGCGGGCAGGGGAGTTTGTGAGGGATTGGGTGCGCTGATTAGCGGATCAGCGCGTCGTAGTCCGCGTGCGAACCGATCCAAAACCAGAGAAGGCCGTCCTCGACCTCGACCGCGAGCGCCCGATAGCGGAGCCCAACCCGCACGGACCAGAAGCGGCCGATCTTCTTCAAGTGCAGCGACGGATGCCGCGGGTCCGCCTTCAGGAGGGCGTAGTTCCGATCGGCGAGCTCGCGTACTTGCTCCGGCAGCTTCTCGTAGGCGGCCCAGAAGCCCGGGCTCGCGAAATGCCTCATAGCTCGCGCGAGCGGCCTCTGCGGTGATCGGCCAGCGCCTCGTCGGCGAGCTGATCAAGCCTGCCGCTCGCCGCGTCGCGCGCGATTCTCTCGTCGAAGCGCGCCGCGTCGAACGCCTCGAACCAGGCGCGAAAGGCGGCAAGCTCCTCGGGCGGGAGCTGCGCGACGGCGTTCTCGATGTCCTGAACGGTCATGGGCCGGAGGATAGCATGAGCCGTTCGCCTCGCACGAGAGCAGGACCATCCTTCCGATTATCCCGGCCGGCTGTTGCGGCGCGAGATCGAAGCCCGACGGTCTTCAGCCGATCACGCCGGCAGCGGCGTGAGTTCGAAGATGCGGGCCTCCTTTCCGGCCTCCGCGTGGTCGCCGCGGCGCAGGGCGAGACGAACCCACTCCAGCTTGCGCGCGTCGTCGAGCGACATCGTCGGCGACCAGCTCTCTTCGTCGTATTCAAGCTCGATCTCGATCTCGGCCGCGTAACGGCCTTCGCGGATCAGCTTGGTCCTGCGGCGTCTCACTGTCGTCTCCTCAGGAAATCGGCGGTCCAGCGATCATGGTCAGGTTGATAGGCCGTCAGCAGAACCGCAGGACTCGTGGTCCCTGTCGCTAAGCGCCACATGAAGGGCGCGACCATCACGGGCAGAGACTAGCGATTACGACAATGTCACTATCAAGACCTTGATAAAGAGGTCCAGGCTTGGAACGAGCAGCAGCAGATATCCCGGGCGGCCAGACTGGCTGCCACCGCGAGTGAGCCCCTCCGTTTCACGTTGTTTCGATAGAAATTCTCTATCAGCATCGAACGCAGGAGCTCTTCGTACCGCTTCTTCGCCTCACTCCAATTGGCAGTTTCCGCATCGCGGCCCCGAGTCCCGGCACGCTTTCCGAGTGCCATATCCAGGAATGCATCGTAGTCGGCGTCGTAATACTTACCGTGCAAAGTGTGATGCCCTTCATGGCGGATCGTGCCGTGAATGTCGATATAAGCAGACGCAGTGAAGTGCTGCAGTGCGCGCTCCACGTAATCAAACACGTTCGTTCCGACCCGGAACACGAATGGTCTTCTTAGACGATAGACGATATTAGCAGTGCCCAGCAGGATAAGGCCAAAGTAAAGCAATTTCAGGCGAGCGGTTGAGGAGAGGCCGCCCGCAAAACGGGAGTTCTCGCTAGCCAAGGTGTCGAACGAAACATGCTGCGAGACGGTATCGTTGAAAAGGATCAAGTATCCGATGATCGGAATTCCCATCGCGCATTTGGCTATCCAGCCATCGAGAAAAGCGACGTAGGAGGACCAGCCAAAGTTATAGGCGAACGTGGTCCAGCGCATCCTAAGCGAGTCAAGCCAAGAACGCAGGTGCCCATGGTACATCGTTGAAATCGCTCCCCGCGGTTACTCCGCCGCCTCCCGCGGCGCGCTCCTCGCGCCACGCCCGCGCCGCGCCAGCACCTCGCGCAGGAACCGCCCCGTGTGGCTGCCCTTGGCCTTCGCCACCTCCTCCGGCGTGCCGACCGCCACGATCTCGCCGCCGCCGTCGCCGCCTTCGGGCCCCAGATCGATCACCCAGTCGGCGGTCTTGATGACCTCGAGGTTGTGCTCGATCACCACCACCGTGTTGCCCTGCTCGACGAGCTGGTGCAGCACCTCCAAAAGCTTCTTCACGTCGTGGAAGTGGAGGCCCGTGGTGGGCTCGTCGAGGATGTAGAGCGTGCGGCCGGTGGCGCGCTTACTGAGCTCCTTCGAGAGCTTGACGCGCTGCGCCTCGCCGCCCGACAGCGTCGTCGCCTGCTGGCCGATGTGGATGTAGTCGAGGCCGACGCGGCACAGCGTCTCGAGCTTCTCGCGGATCGAGGGCACGGCCTTGAAGAGGTCGCGGCCCTCCTCGACCGTCATGTCGAGCACGTCGGCGATCGAGCGCTCGCGGTAGCGCACCTCGAGCGTCTCGCGGTCGTAGCGCTTGCCCTTGCACACGTCGCAGGTGACGTAGACGTCGGGCAAAAAATGCATCTCGATCTTGATGACGCCGTCGCCGGTGCAGGCCTCGCAGCGCCCGCCCTTGACGTTGAAGGAGAAGCGCCCGGGCCCGTAGCCGCGGGCCTTGGCGTCGGGCAGGCCCGCGAACCATTCGCGGATCGGCGTGAAGGCGCCGATATAGGTCGCCGGGTTCGAGCGCGGCGTGCGCCCGATCGGCGATTGGTCGATGTCGATGACCTTGTCGAGGTGCTCCAGTCCCTCGAGCCGGTCGTGCGGCGCCGGGTGCTCATGCGCGCCGTTGAGGCGCTTGGCGATCGCCTTGTAGAGCGTGTCGACCACGAGCGTCGACTTGCCGCCGCCGGAGACGCCGGTGATGCAGGTGAAGAGGCCGAGCGGGATCTCGGCCGTCACGTCCTTGAGGTTGTTGCCGCGGGCGCCCACGAGCTTCAATCGGCGCGCCTTCGAGGGCTTGCGGCGCTTTGACGGGATCGGCACCGAGAGCTCGCCCGAGAGGTATTTTCCGGTGAGCGAGGCCGGATTGGCGAGGATGTCGTCCGGCGTGCCGCGGGCGACGATCTCGCCGCCGTGGATGCCGGCGCCGGGGCCGACATCGACCACGTAATCGGCCTGCATGATGGCGTCCTCGTCGTGCTCGACCACGATCACCGTGTTGCCGAGGTCGCGCAGGCGCTTGAGGGTGACGAGCAGGCGCTCGTTGTCGCGCTGGTGCAGCCCGATCGAGGGCTCGTCGAGGACGTAGAGCACGCCGGTGAGGCCGGAGCCGATCTGGCTGGCCAGGCGGATGCGCTGGCTCTCGCCGCCCGACAGCGTGCCGGAGGCGCGCGCAAGGGTGAGGTATTCGAGGCCGACATCGACCAGGAAGGTCAGGCGGTCGCGGATCTCCTTCAGGATCCGCACCGCGATCTCGTTCTGCTTCGCGGAGAGCTGGGACGGCAGCTCGGCGAACCAGCGCTCGGCGGCGCGCACCGAGAGCGCCGTCGCCTCGGCGATGTCGAAGCCGGCGATCTTGACCGCGAGCGCCTCCGGCTTGAGGCGCTTGCCGCCGCAGGCCGCGCAGGGCGTCTCGGACATGTAGCGCGAGATCTCCTCCCGCGCCCACTCGCTCTCGGTCTCCTTGTAGCGCCGCTCGAGGTTCGGCACGACGCCCTCGAAGGGCTTCTTGACCTCGTATGCGCGAAGCCCATCGTCATAGGCCATGCGGATGGCCTCCGAGCCGGAGCCGTTGAGGATGACGTCGCGCGCCTTCTCCGGGAGATCGGCCCAGGGCGAGGAGGTCTTGAAGCCGTAATGCTTGGCGAGGCTCTCCAGCGTCTGGCCGTAATAAGGCGAGGTCGAGCGCGCCCAGGGCGCGACGGCGCCGCGTTTCAGCGTCACGGTCTCATCCGGCACCACGAGCTGCGGGTCGATGCGCATCTCGTGCCCGATGCCGCCGCAGGTCGGGCAGGCGCCGAAGGGGTTGTTGAAGGAGAAGAGCCGCGGCTCGATCTCCGGGATGGTGAAGCCGGAGACGGGGCAGGCGAAGCGCTGCGAGAAGGTGAGGCGCTGCGGCGCCTGATCCTTGCCTTTGTCATCGCCGGGCTTGATCCGGTGATCCCGATCCGATGAGCCCTTTGGCTCGGGGTCACCGGGACTCGCCGCTTCGCCGCGGCCCGGTGATGACACCGGAGGAGCATCCGCGAACTCAACGATGGCGATGCCGTCGGCAAGCTCGAGCGCGGTCTCCAGCGACTCGCTCAAACGCGCGCCGATCTCGGGGCGCACCACGATGCGGTCGACCACCACGTCGATGTCGTGCTTGTATTTCTTGTCGAGCGTGGGCGCCTCGTCGATGGCGTAGAACTGCCCATCGATCTTGAGACGCTGGAAGCCCTTCTTCTGGAACTCGGCGATCTCCTTGCGGTACTCGCCCTTGCGTCCGCGGACGACCGGCGCCAGCAGATACAGCCGCGTCTTCTCCGGCAGGGCGAGGATGCGGTCGACCATCTGCTGGATGGTCTGGCTCTCGATCGGCAGCCCGGTGGCCGGCGAGTAGGGGATGCCGACGCGCGCCCAGAGCAGGCGCATGTAGTCGTAGATCTCGGTGACGGTGCCGACCGTCGAGCGCGGGTTCTTCGAGGTGGTCTTCTGCTCGATCGAGATCGCCGGCGAGAGCCCGTCGATCTGGTCGACATCGGGCTTCTGCATCATCTCCAGGAACTGGCGGGCATAGGCCGAGAGCGACTCGACATAACGCCGCTGGCCCTCGGCATAGATGGTGTCGAAGGCGAGGGAGCTCTTTCCCGAGCCCGACAGCCCCGTGAACACCACGAGCCGATCGCGCGGGATGGTCAGATCGACGTTCTTGAGGTTGTGCTCGCGCGCGCCGCGGATCGCGATCACGCGTGCGGCGTCGCGGGTGTCCGCGGCGCGGTCGAACAGGTCGTCGAGCTTGGCCATTTGTTCGGGATCGCCGCCTCCGGCCCCTGGGGGCCGGTCAGAGGAAAAGGCCTATGTAGTGCCTCCGCGGGCGGGAATCACGCGTTGCGTCCGCCTCTGCATGACTAGAACAAAAGGAGCACAAATCAAACCCTGTGGCTTGTGGAGCGGGCACAGCTACCGCGCGCGGCTGGCGCATCCGGCCACGCTTCGCCATGTCCGACCGGCCTGGCTCAAGCCGTCGCCTGCTCGCCGGTTGTGATATGCCCGATCAGGCTCGCCAGCGCCGCTTCGCCGGCGTCGATCGACTCGACCGGGCGCACCGCAACCACCTCGCCACCGGCATCGAACAGCACGGCGATGTGGGGCAGGTCGGGCGCGGGCGGGTCGTAGACAACGGCGGTCAGGTCGGCGTCCGGACACATGAACGGCTCTCGAGGACAGGTCGGTCGTGACGTTGACAAGAGCCTCGTCACAATCAAGCGCAAAGACCGGGCAGGGCTGTTGATAGCGGGGGCGATGGGGCGTGCTGCCAATTCCGGAAACATCTCCGGTCATATCCGGACCACGACCCACAAATCGCACGAGCGGGAGCAACAATTCTCGCGAAACGCATCGCGGTTAAAAATCGAAATGCCGGAGCAACCCGCTTGGCCTCGGCACGCCTTGCACAGTGCTTGACAGTTGCTTTTTATTTCGATAGTAGTTGAACTATGGAGAAGATCGCGGCCATCGGAGCGCTCGGCGCGCTCGCCCAGGACAACCGGCTCGACGTGTTCCGGCTCCTCGTCGAGGCCGGCCCGAAGGGCATGGCCGCGGGCCAGGTCGCGACGGCGCTCGCGCTGCCCCCGAACACGCTTTCCTTCCACTTCGACCGCCTGCGCCAAGCCGGGCTCGTCAGCGTGCGGCGTGAGGGACGGTCGCTCATTTATGCCGCGCGCTACGAGACCATGAACGCGCTGCTCGCCTATCTCACCGCGAATTGCTGCAGCGGCCCGCCCGAAGCCTGCCCCCCGGTTGCATGCCCGCCGACAGTACCAAGACACCGCAAGGAGGTCCGTCGTGAACCCGCATGATCCCCTGAACGAGCTCCCGGTCGCCATCATCGGCGCAGGACCCGTCGGTCTTGCCGCCGCCGCGAATCTGGTCGGGCGCGGCCTCGCGGTGCGCATCTACGAATCAGGCGAAAGCGCCGCCGCGAATGTGCTTGCCTGGGCCCACGTGCGGCTGTTCTCGCCCTGGCGCTTCAACCTGGACCCGGCCGCCGCCGCGCTGCTTGCCGACGAGCGCTGGACGGCGCCGCCCGAGGACGAGCTCCCAACCGGCCGCGAGCTCTACGACCGCTACCTCGCGCCGCTTGCCGCGACGCCGCGCATCCAGGAGGCGCTGCGGACCCGGACGCGAGTCGTGGCCATCGCTCGGCAGGGCCTCGACAAGCTCGTCAGCCGCGACCGCGGCGACCGGCCTTTCGCGCTGCGCCTCGAGAGCGCGGCCGGGCCCCGCACCGAGCTTGCGCGCGCGGTCATCGACGCCTCCGGCACCTGGAAGCAGCCGAACCCGATGGGAGCGGACGGGCTGCCGGCGATCGGCGAGGCGCGTTTTTCCGAGCGCATCGCCTACGGCGTCCCGGACGTGCTCGGCCGAGCGCGCGAGACCTACGCAGGCCGGCGGGTCGCCGTGATCGGCGGCGGGCACTCGGCGGCGAACGCGCTTCTCGATCTCGCCCGGCTCGCGGAGCGCGAGCCCGCCATGCAGCTCGTCTGGGCGGTGCGGAGCCGCGACCTCACGCGCGTGTTCGGCGGCGGCGCGGGCGATCAGCTGCCGGCGCGCGGAAAGCTCGGAAGCGATCTCAAGGCGCTGGTCGCCGGACAGCGCCTGCGCCTTGTCACGGGCTTCTCGGCGCAAGCCGTGGAGGAGCGCGGCGATGGCCTCGTGGTGAGCGGCCGCACCTCCGAGGGGCAGGCGACGCTCGGGCCGGTCGACCGCATCGTCGTCGCGACCGGGCAGCGGCCCGACCTCGCACTCACGCAAGAGCTGCGCCTCGATCTCGACCCGTGGCTCGAATGTCCTCGCGCTCTCGGGCCCGAGATCGACCCCAACCTTCACTCCTGCGGTTCGGTGCCGCCGCACGGCTATCGCGAGCTCGCGCATCCCGAGCCGGGCTTCTTCACCGCCGGCGTGAAGAGCTACGGGCGCGCGCCGACCTTCCTGATGGCGACCGGTTACGAACAGGTGCGTTCGATCGCCGCCTATCTTGCCGGCGACCTTGCGGCGGCAAACGACGTGCGCCTCGTGCTGCCGGAAACCGGCGTCTGCTCGGCCGACTTCCTCGAGACGGGTACGACGGAGGCGGGGTGCTGCGGCGGCCCGGCCCCGGCCGAGGTCGAAGCGTGCTGCGCGGCGGACGCGCAGGCCAAAGCGCAAGCGAAGAGCGGCTGCGGCTGTTCGGCCAAGACGGCGCCGGAGGCCTCTGTCCGGCTCGGCTTGACCACCTGAGCCGCGGCACAAGGCTGGCCATCGGGGGTAGCGCTGGCCGGCCAGGGCCCGCCGGCTCGAGCGCCGTCGCTTGCGTCGAGCGCCGTCTGTTTCTAAGTGGGAAGGGGGCGGTTAGCTCAGCTGGTAGAGCATCTCGCTTACACCGAGAGGGTCGGCGGTTCGAGCCCGTCACCGCCCACCATTGATTGTGAGCTTGGCGGATTTCGTGCCCGCCCGCTGCGCTTGACAC
>JAQSWQ010000089.1 GCA_029266525.1 Microvirga sp. | reverse complement strand
GTGCTTCCGCCTTGCGGCCTAAGCCCCGGGCCACCCCGGTGGCACGCCCCGTGTGTCGCACGAGACCGCCCCCGAAATGCCGCCCCACGACCAGACACCTCCGGAGGTGCCCCTCTGCCGGGCGGGATGTGGGAGTACAAGCACAAAGCGGGAACGATGTCAAGAATAAAAGCCTGGCGGCGCGGCCGGGCTGTCCGCTCCCTGCGGGTCAACTCGCGAGGCTCACGCGCATCGACGGTTCCTCGTCTTCCTCGGCGCGCTTCAGGGCCTCGCGGGCTTCCTGCGCCTGGCGCTGGCGGTTCCACATGGCGGCATACACGCCGCCGCGGGCAAGCAGCGCCGCATGCGTGCCGCGCTCGACGATGACACCCTTGTCGAGCACGATGATCTCGTCGGCGCCGATCACGGTCGAAAGGCGGTGCGCGATGACGAGGGTGGTGCGGCCGCGGCTGACGCGGTCAAGCGCGTCCTGGATCTCCCTCTCGGTGAAGCTGTCGAGCGCCGAGGTCGCCTCGTCAAGGACGAGAATCGGCGGACCTTTGAGGATCGTGCGGGCGATCGCGACGCGTTGCTTCTCGCCGCCCGACAGCTTCAGCCCGCGCTCGCCGACCGAGGTTTCGTAGCCTTCCGGAAGCGAGGCGATGAAGCGGTCGATCTGCGCGAGGCGAGCGGCCTCCCTGACATCGTCGTTCGAGGCCTCCCAGCGCCCGTATTGGACGTTGTAGCCGATGGTGTCGTTGAACAGCACGGTGTCCTGCGGAACCATGCCGATCGCGGCCCGCAGGCTCGTCTGCGTCACGGCGGCGATGTCCTGACCGTCGATGAGGATGCGCCCGCGGCTCGGCTCGTAAAACCGGAACAGGAGCCGCGAGATTGTCGACTTGCCGGCGCCCGATGGGCCGACGATCGCGATCGTCTTGCCGGCCGGCACCTCGAACGAAACCCCTTTCAGGATCTCGCGCTCGGGCACATAGGCGAAGTGCACGTCCTCGAAACGGACGACGCCGTCCGTGACGACGAGCGGCTTCGCTCCCGGCGGATCCTCGATCTCGGGGCTGCGCTCGAGGATGCGGAACATGTCGTCGATGTCGATCAGCGCCTGCTTGATCTCGCGGTAGAGCATGCCCATGAAGTTGAGCGGAATGTAGAGCTGCACCAGCATGGCGTTGACGAGGACGAAGCCGCCAATGGTCGCGCGTCCGGCCATGATGTCGCGCGCCGCAAGCGCCATGAGGATGGTCATGCCGATGGTGAAGATGACCGCCTGGCCGGAGTTGAGCACGGCGAGCGAGGTGTAGGTCTGGGTCGAAGCCCGCTCGTATTTCTCCATCGAGCGGTCATAGCGCGCGGTCTCGCGCCCCTCGGCGCCGAAGTACTTCACGGTCTCGTAGTTGAGGAGCGAGTCGACGGCCTTGGTGTTGGCGTCGGTGTCCGACTCGTTCATGCGCTTGCGGATCGCGATGCGCCACTCGGTCGCCTGATAGGTGTAGCCGAGATAGAGCGCGACCATCACGAGGACGACGGCCGCATAGACCCAGTCGAACTGCCAGGTGAGAATCCCGAGCACCAGCACGAACTCCAGGATCGTCGGGATCAATTGCAGCACGAAGAGCCGCGACAGTTCCTCGATGCCGTTGCGGCCGCGCTCGAGCACGCGCGTCAGCCCGCCGGTCTTGCGCTCGAGATGAAAGCGCAGCGACAGTCGGTGCATGTGCTCGAAGGTCTGAAGGGCGAGCTGACGCACGGCATGCATCGCGACCTTGGCGAAGAGCCCGTCCCGGACCTGCGTCAGCAGCGCCGTCAGGATACGCGCGAGGCCGTAGAGCACGGTGAGCGCGATCGGCGCGCCCCACAGCCCGACGGCGGGGCGGCCTTCAACCGCCGCGACGAGCGCGTCCGTCGCCCATTTGAAGGTGAAGGGCATCCACACCGTGACCAGCTTCGCGACCATCAGGAGCCCAAAGGCGTAGAATACACGGCGCTGAAGATCGGCGCGGCCGTGCGGCCAGAGGTAGGGCCAGAGCTTGTGGAAGGTCGCGACCAGTCCGGGGCGCTCCGGGCGGGCGTCCGCCGGAGTCGTCGGGGAAACGGCGAGCATGCTTTGAGTCCGATCGGGTGTGTCGCGCCCGATATAGGCCATTGCGCCGGGGCTTACACCCCGAGCTCGGCTCAGCGGCGGGCCTCGGGGTTGGTCTCGGCCGGCAGCACGAAGACCTGACCCGGATAGATCAAATGGCGATTGCGGATCTGGTCCTCGTTGGCCTCGTAGATGACCGTGTAGCGCACCCCGCTCCCATAGATGCGCCGGCTAATGCGCCATAGACTGTCGCCTCGGCTGACGATTGCCGTGTTGACCTCCGGGACCAGCACGGTGCCTGGGTCGAGCTCCCGTGGCGGCGATGGCGCTGCTTGGGCGTTCGCCGGAGCGGCAGCGGTGCGCGTCGACGGGCTCGGCTGCTCGGCCGCTGGCGGCGCGGCGATCGCAGGCGGCAGCGGAACTTCGGCGGCAGTAGCCGGCGGACGCTGCGAAGCTGCCCCGGCTGCGGGCGCAGGCGACTGCGCCGTCGAACCCCGAGGCGGCACGCCTGCACTGCCGGAAGGCGCGGACGCTGAGGCCGCCGGCGCTGGCGCCGGGCGCGGTAGCGGGCTCGAAGGAGGTGGGAGCGCGGATGCCGCCGGCGCGGGTGCGCCTGCCTGCGGCAACGAGGGCTGAGCCGCCGGCGGCAGCTCGACCGTGACCGGCGGCGGAACCCGGAACTCGACCTCGGCGCGCGACTTCACCTCGCCCGAGACCGGATCGACGTCGTCGAGGCGAACGCGGTAGCTGCCGGGCCGTACGCCGCGGCCGATCGCGAAGGACACGCGACCGTCGGTGCCGGCTCCGCCCGGGGCGATCATGGTCTCGTTGAGATAGAGCCTGACGGTTGCGCCGGGTGCCGCCTGGCCCGAGACGAATAGCCGGCCCCCCTCCTCCGCTTCGACGCTCGCGATACGCACATTGGCGCGCGGCCGCGGCGCCGACGCGGTCGCCGGAGGGGCTCCGGCCGGCGCGACAGCGGAGGGCGCGGGGGCGGCGGCCTGGCGTGAAGGCGCGGACTGCTGTGCAGCGTTCGCCGGCGGAGGCGGGCTCGCGGCCGGAGCGGCTGCTGGAGGCGAGGGCCCTGGAGCCGCTGCAGAGGGCGGCGCCGCAGAGGGCCGCGCCGGCTCGACCCTCGTCGCCTCCGGCGCTGCCGCCGTGCGGGTCTGCGAATCCGGCGACGCCGGCGGCCGGCCCGGTCCGGCCGCTTCCGGCTCCGAGATGACGACGGTCGGTCGGTCGGGCGTGGTCAGTGCAACAAGGGGCTTTGTGTCCTTCTTCTCCGGGATCGCGATGGTGAGGCTCTCGCGCGACTGCGTCCTGGTCCCGTCAGGCGCAATCGATTGAAGCACGACCTCGTGCGAGCCGGGCGGAAACGGCGGCGGCACGAAGGCGAACAGCCCCGAGTCGTCCGCCGCGATGCGGGCATGCGACTTGCCGTTCCGCAGAAGCTCGACGGTCGCGCCCGGCGCGGTCCGGCCCGCAATCACGCTCTCGCCGCTCGGCTCGACCCGCACGACGTCGAACGTGGGCGGCGTGGCCGAAGGCCGAGCCGGCGTAGCGGGCGCGGCTTCGGCGGGAGCGGGCGGCGCGGACGAAAGAGGGGCAGTTGGGGCCGTGGTCGACGGAGCGGCAGGCGCGTCGGGCACGCGCTCGACTCGGCCTTCCGGGGGCGGCGCGGTCGGCGCGGTCTCCGCCGGCTGAGAGCTCGCCGGAGCCTCCGTGGGCACGCGTGGCGCGGCCTCCTTGCGCTGTCCCGGCGCGTCCTCGCGCTTCAGTATTCCGAACCAGATCACGCTCCCGGCAAGCGCAGCCAGGCCCGCGACGGCGACCGCGGTTCGACCAAGCCGTGAAATGGCCATGGTTGTCCACACCCTGAACGCGGCACTTTTCGCCCTTGTACGCCGTTTAGCCCCTAGGAATCTACGGGAAAGCAGGCGACGCCAGTGCGTTACGATCCAAGTTCGCCCCCTCCCCTTTCGGGTTCATCGATGAGCGAAATCCGCACGATCTGCGTCTATTGCGGTTCGGGCCGCGGCAGCGAGCCGGCCTTCGTCGAGGCCGCCGTGGCGCTTGGCCGCGCCCTTGTCGAGGCCGGGATCGGGCTCGTCTATGGCGGCGGCAACATCGGGCTCATGGGCACGATCGCCCACACGGTGCTTGAGAATGGCGGCCATGTGACCGGGATCATCCCGGAGTTCCTGAAGTCGCGGGAGCGCATGCTCGACGCCGTCCAGGAGACGATCATCGTGCCCGACATGCACACCCGCAAACGCCTGATGTTCGACCGCGCCGACGCCTTCGTTGCGCTGCCGGGGGGAATCGGCACGCTCGAGGAGCTCGTCGAGCAGATGACCTGGGCCCAGCTCGGCCAGCACACCAAGCCGATCCTCATGCTAAGCGTGAAGGGCTTCTGGCGTCCGCTGCTCCAGCTCTTCGCGCATATGCGCGGCTGCGGCTTCATCCGGCCCGGGCTCGAGCTGAGCTACCTGGTGGCCGAGCAGGTAGACGAGGTGATCCCCATGTTGCGCAAGGCCGCGGCGCGAATGCCGGACACGCCGCGCGGCCGCGTCGCTGCCATCGAGCAGCGCTTCTGATCCCTCACACGCGCGCACCCGCCCGCATGAGCTTGTAGGTGATCGAGTCCGAAAGCGCCTGGAACGAGGCGTCGATGATGTTCGCGGAGACGCCGACCGTGAACCAGCGCTCGCCGGAGGCATCGCCCGACTCGATCAGGACCCGAGTGACCGCGTCCGATCCGCCCTGGAAGATGCGGACCTTGTAGTCGACGAGCTCGAGATCCTGGATCAGGTCCTGGTATTTTCCGAGGTCCTTGCGTAGCGCGAGGTCGAGCGCGTTGACCGGGCCGTTGCCCTCGGCCGCCGAGATCAGTACCTCGTCGCCGACCTTCACCTTGACGATCGCCTCGGCGACCGTGACGAGCTCGCCGAGTGCGTTGTGGCGGCGCTCGACCGAGATCTTGAACCGCTCGACCTCGAAGAAGCGTGGCACCTCACCGAGTACGCCTTTGACGAGGAGGTAGAACGAGGCGTCGGCGCCCTCGAAGGCGTAGCCCTCCGCCTCCTTGCGCTTGACCTCCTCGAGCACGTGGCCGACGCGGCGGTCGTCCTTGTCGAGGCTGATGCCGACGCGCTCGAGCTCGGCCAGGATGTTCGACCTGCCGGCTTGGTCCGAGACCAACAGGCGCCGCGCATTGCCGACGCGCTCGGGCGCAACATGCTCGTAGGTCCGCGGGTCCTTGACCACTGCGGAGGCGTGGATTCCCGCCTTCGTCACGAAGGCGGAGGTGCCGACGAAAGGGGCGTGGCGGGCGGGCTGGCGGTTGAGGATTTCGTCGAGCGCCCGCGAGCTGTGGGTGAGTTCGGCGAGCGCCTCGTCGGAAACGCCGATCTCGAACCTTGCGGCATATTCCGGCTTTAGCTTGAGGGCACCGATCAAGGTGACGAGGTTGGCGTTGCCGCAGCGCTCGCCGAGCCCGTTGAGCGTGCCTTGGATCTGCCGCGCGCCGGCTTCGACCGCGGCGAGCGAATTCGCGACGGCGCAGCCGCAATCGTCATGAGCATGGATGCCGAGCTTGTCCGCCGGGACGGACCGGGCGACCTCGCGCACGATGCGCTCGACCTCGTGTGGGAGCGTGCCGCCATTGGTGTCGCAGAGCACGACCCAGCGCGCGCCGGCCTCGTGCGCGGCGCGCGCGCAGGCGAGGGAGTAGTCCGGGTTTGCCTTGTGGCCATCGAAGAAGTGCTCACAGTCGACCGCCACCTCGCGGCCTTTGGCGAGCGCCGCCTTGACGCTCTCGCGGATGCTCTCGAGGTTTTCCTCGAGCGTGCATTCGAGCGCGACCCGGACATGGTAGTCCGAGGCTTTGGCGACGAAGCAGATCGCGTCGGCTTGAGCGTCGAGGAGCGCGGCGACGCCGGGATCGTTCGCGGCCGAGCGCCCGGCGCGCTTCGTCATGCCGAATGCGGTGAACTTCGCGCGGTTGGTGCGCTTCTCCGCGAAGAAGCTCGTATCGAGCGGGTTCGCGCCGGGATAGCCACCCTCGACATAATCGACCCCGAGCCTATCCAGGAGCGCCGCGACCGCGCGCTTGTCCTCGAGCGAGAAGTCGACGCCGGTCGTCTGCGCGCCGTCGCGCAGCGTCGTGTCGAAGAGATAGAGGCGGACGAGAGTCATGGACGAGGCGTCCTCCGGACCTGCGCGGCGGCCGATAAGAACACCTCCATTAAAGTTGGCGCTTCGCGCGCCTCATGTTCTGCAATGGACGAGCCGTGGTAATCGGCCTCGGCGCGCTGATTGAACGACTGCCGCAAGCCGCGGGCCAACTCAGCGCCTAAGAGGTCGGTGTGAACGAGGTGCTCTGCAAACAGCTTATGCACTGCCGCATGGCGGCGAACCTCGCCTTCAGGCAGCCCGGTTTGTTCGGTGATCAGGGCTCGCGCCCCCGTGAAGATCGCGTAATAGGCGCGACCGACGGCCCCGCGGTGGAGCCCAGAATCCATGAGAGCTCTCGCCTCGCGAGCAGCATCGTCAACGACGCCCCAGAGGGAGGTCACGGATGCTCCTCCAGCGGCTTTCCGTCTCGGCGTGCCGTGCGGACGAGGGACGGATTGGAATGTCGGCTCGGCTCTTCCCATTCCGACAGCCGAATTGGAACGCCCTGGATATCGGGACCGTCCTCGATCAAGATATCGTAGGTGAGATCCGAAAGTGCTCGGACCTCGTCCCAGGAGCGCCAATCGCCATCGTCCAGGATGACAGCGACATCGACATCGCTGTGCGGATGGTGATCGCCGCGTGCTCGGCTCCCGAATAGATATAGTCCCTTTAGGCGCTGGCCGTAGTGCGCGCGCACCACCTTCGAAAAGCGCGCCAGACCACGCGCGACCTGTTCTTCGGTCGGGGGTCGAAGCAGCTCTTCTGTAGTTCTCATTGACTCACCCCGCCTCGCCCAGCCGCTTCTCCATGCGCGTGTTGCCGAGCCATTCGTCGCCGCGCATGACCGCGTTGCGGTGCTGGCCCGCGAAGCCGCGCTTCTCGAAGAAGCCGCGGGCGGTGTCGCTGGCGTCGACGGTGAGGCGCTTCGCGCCGCGGGCGCGGGCGAGCTTCTCGAGGGCGTCGGAGAGGAGCTTCGCGACGCCCTGCCCGGCCGCGGCCGGATGCACGTAGAGCATCTCGAGGTGATCCGGCTCCTTCAGCGCGGCGAAGCCGACTGGCGCGCCGGCCATGGTGGCGACGAGAGTGAGATGGCGTGCGAGCTTTGCGCCGAAGGCCTGCTCGTCGTCGGCGAGCGCCGCCCAGGCCGCCTGCTGCGCGACGCTGTAGTCCTCGCCCGTCAGATCCTCGATCGCCTCGCGGAAGATCGCCGCGAGCGCGGGCGCGTCCGACGCAAGGAAGGGGCGCAGCGCCGGCGCGGCGAGGGAGCGGGGTTTCATGACGCGCAGCCCACCTTTCCCAAAGGGAGAGGTCGAGACGGCGTGAGCCGTCCGGGTGAGGGATTACGCTCTACCCGAAAAGATACGAACAATAGCGTCGTCTGCGGAGAGGGCACGCCCCTCACCCGGTTCGCGCCTCCGGCGCGACTCGACCTCTCCCTTAGGGAGAGGTGGGCGTGCGCCGCGCTCACCGCGCGACCTCCCAAGTGGTGGTGCCATCCTTGTTGTCCTTGAGCGTGATGCCCATCGCGGCAAGCTCGTCCCGGATGCGATCGGACTCGGCCCAATTCTTCTCCGCGCGGGCGCTGCGCCGGACTGAGATGAGGGTCTCGACCTTGCTGGCCACCTCAGGCGCCAGCGCTGGCGTGTCGCGCAGCGATGCCCGGAACCCGAGCGCACGCAGATTCGCCGCAAGGGCAGTCGAGTTGCCCGTCCGTTCGAGCGCGTGAAGCGCAGCTATTGCTTGCGGCGTGTTCAGATCGTCGCTCAAAGCCTCGAGCACCTCGCCCGAAATCGCTTCGTCCTCCTCCGCGAATTCGGGAATTGCGGTCCAGGACGAAAGAGTCGCCTCCGCCTCCTCCAGCGCCCTCACCGTCCAATCGATCGGCTGCCGGTAGTGCGTGCGTAGCATCGCTAGGCGCAGCACCTCGCCCGGCCAGCTTCGCCCTCCGAACGCGTCCGTCGCCAAGAGCTCGTTGATCGTCACGAAGTTCCCCAGGCTCTTGGACATCTTCTGGCTCTCGACCTGCAGGAAGCCGTTGTGCATCCAGTAGCTCGCCATCGCCTTCGTGCCGAACGAGCAGCGCGATTGCGCGACCTCGTTCTCGTGGTGCGGAAACACGAGATCGATGCCGCCGGCGTGGATGTCGAAGGCCTCGCCGAGGTGCTTCCACGACATCGCCGAGCACTCGACGTGCCAGCCCGGCCGGCCGGGCGTCGCGATGCCGGCGGGCGAAGGCCAGCCCGGCTCGCCCGGCTTCGACGGCTTCCACAAAACGAAATCGAGCGGCGAGCGCTTGTAGGGCGCGACGTCGACGCGGGCGCCCGCCTCCATCTCGTCGAGCGGGCGCTTCGAGAGCTGGCCGTACTCCGGCATCGAGGGCACGTCGAAGAGCACGTGCTCCTCGGCGACATAGGCATGACCGTTCGAGACGAGGCGCTCGATCAGCGCCTTCATCTCCGCGATGTGCTCGGTCGCGCGCGGCTCGACCGTCGGCGGCAGCACGCCGAGCGCCGCGATATCCTCGTGGAACTGCCTCAGCGTCTCCTCGGTCACCTCGCGGATCGGCACACCGCGCTCGGCCGCGCGCGCGTTGATCTTGTCGTCCACGTCGGTGACGTTGCGGACGTAGGTGACGTGCTCCGGCCCATAAAGGTGCCGCAGCAGACGGAAAAGCACGTCGAAGACGATGACCGGGCGCGCATTGCCGATATGCGCATAGTCGTAGACCGTCGGGCCGCAGACATACATGCGCACGTTCGTTGGATCGAGCGGACGAAACTCCTCTTTCGTCCGCGTCAGCGTGTTGTAGAGCCGAAGGGTCGGCGCCATGAAGTTCTCCCAAGCCCGCGGGCCGGAGGACGGCTTCGATCTTAGGAAGACAGAACGAGACGGCTCCAGCCAGCCGTGAACGCTAGCGGCAAATGATGATGGTCCGGAAAACCGGCGCGGCCGTCGTCATGCGAGGCTATTTGCCCGCCCCTTGCAAAGCAGTCAAGGAGCGCCGGTCTGCCTGACAGCAAGCACGACACCTCGGACGCCGCGATCTCGCTGTTGCGGGCGCGCCTTAACCCTTTTTTCAAGCTTAACGCCGGACATTGAATCCCGACGGTTTCCTTGGCGGGGTCTTCACCATGCGTCATACGATTGCGGTCGTGGCCTTTGCGGCGGTCGTCGCCTCCGGGGCCGGGTCTCTCGTCGTCCTGCCGACCGGCGCCACCCGCGCCGCCGGCAAGGACGCAACCTTCCTCATTCCGGCTGCCGACGGCTACGGGGTGGCCGACTGCCTGACCGCCTCCGGCTCCGAGTGCGGGCGCGTCGTCGCCGACGCCTATTGCGAGTCGCAGGGCTTCGCCAAGTCGGAAAGCTTCGGGCGCGCGGCGGCCGAGGATGTCACCGGGACCCTCGACGCGGCGGTCGTGCGGCCGGAAAGCGAGCGCCCGATCCGCATCAGCTGCAAGAACTGACCCACGAGTTGGTGCGGACGGCGGGGGTCTGCCTAACCCCGTCTGAACACCGCTAAGTGCCTCATTTCCTTGGTCATTGACTGTCCCTAATCCTGTCCCTAGACGTGTCCCTGTTCGCTGTCCCCAATGGGGTGAACTATGGCGCGACCGGGCAACTACCTTCATCGTCGGAAGGGCTCGAAAAACTGGTGGGCGCGCTTCCGCTACACAGGCAAGCTCGCCGAGAGCATGGGCACCAAGCTTCGCGAGATCAGCCTTGGCACGGCGGATCAGCGCGAGGCGGAAATCCGCGTGCTGCCGCTGGTCGCTCAACACAAGCGCTTGCTCTTGATCCATGCCGCTGGCGAAATCCCGCTGGTTGAGATCACCCGCCCTCCCCTCCCTCCCGGTGAGCACATCTTGCCGAGCGGTCAACGCGTTGTCTCGACGGGCGACAAGCTGGTCCTCATGGAGAGGCTGGTTCCGGGCGGGGTGCAGGTAATCGAGAACCGCCCCGTGATCGAGCGGCGCGTCAGGACTGAGAACTCGCACATTGCTGCGGCACTGGCGACGTTTCCGAAGAGCAAGCCGAAAGGCGAAGCTCAGGACGGAGAAATCCTAGCCACGTGGATTCGACAGAGCCGCATCGACAAGTATGTGGAACGGAACGCCCGCGAGACATACAAGGCATTCCGCGACGCTACCCGCAAAACCTTCGCGACGGCGACACGGGAAGATGGCCGCGCCACGTGCGAGCACATGCTGAAATCGTTTTCCTGGCAAACCGTCGAGACGCGCATCGGGTTGGTTCGGGCTGCCGTCAACCTCGCCATCAAGGACGGGAAGCTCCGAGGCCAGCCGTTCAGCCAAGTTATGCCCGAGCGCCAGAAAGGTGACATTCTCAAGCGGCTGCCGCTGGACGAGAACGACATGAAGGTGGCCCGCGAGAACCTTCACAAGCTCGGCGACGACGATCAGCTTCTCTGGATTTTGTTGGCGCAGACTGGCATGCGGTTAAGCGAGCCGTTCGCCATCGAGGAAGAGTTCCGGGAGGATGGCGTCCGCTTCGCCATCGTCGGTACAAAAAACGAGCAGTCCGAGCGGCGGGTTCCTTTTCCGGATGCCGCCCTACCCTACCTTCCATGGCCTCGTCTTCCACGAGTAGAATGCGGCAGCGGGGACGGTCGGCCATGCGCTTCTCCGGGGGAGCCATGCCCAAGCTTAACGCTCAACGGCCACGGGTGAGTTCCACTGAATCGAAGCTTGACTGGAGCGTTGTCGAGACCTGCTCGACCAGTCGGCACGCGCGGAAGCTCAGCCGCGCAGCACCCGTTCGCTCGATCAAGCTCGGAGCGCTGGTCGGGCGGCAACGAATCTGACGCGAGCCCGGTATTTAGCCATCGCCTCTTCACGGCTCATTCCCTCCGGCAGGCTGAACAGCACGATCTCAGAAATCATGGCGCGGTCCCTCCCTAATTACGGGAGCATCAGCCTATCACGGGCGAGGAATTTCAGAAGCCCTAGCCCCGAGCGCAATCAGTTGAGCGAGAGGCCGCTTGAGCGGGGGCTCGCGATCTGAATTTAGGAAACCTAGCCGTCAGCCGCGCTTGGAGCGCCGATGGCTGCGAATCTAGACGCACTCGGAAACTTCAAGCGTTGACCTAAAAGGCACTTTGCCCAGCCTTGGCTGGCCAACAGTGACGAGGCCGCCCACTGATGCGGCCTCAGTCATAGGCTCCCGCCCTATTGCGCGGGGATCGCGAGCGGTTGGCCCTTTTCGGCTATCGCGAAAACTACAACCTTCGCGCTTTGCGACGTGCTCACGTTTCGAGCAGCGTGGACATGCTTTGTCGGATTGAAGGTGATCTGCCCAGGCTTGAGGTCCACTGCTTGGCCGTGATCCGGCTCTATGACCAAGGAGCCTTCGAGGCCGTAAATGGCTTCGTCTCCGGGGTGCCAGTGGCGAGGGGCAACTCCTCCAGGCGGCACCTCGGCAGTGTAGACCACGAGTTCCTTGCCCTCCAAGCCGCTCGCTGGCTGGCGTAGTAATTCCACCCTCTTCACCTGTGGCGGTTGCTGAGCAACTACGTATGTTGCTCCGATTGCGCCGAATCCCGCCCCCGCCAATGCTGCTCCGAGAATAGTCACTAGCCTGTTCATCATGGCGCGGCTCCACACTTCACGGCATCAAGTGCGGGATACTAGCTTGAGGCTTCGTTCGCAAACCGCGAGTTCGATGAGCCGCCGATGAATTTGGACGCCCGCCTTCATCGAACTAAGACACGGCGGGCGTAATTAGGACAGCACCAGCGCCTGAATGCCTCGGCAAACTCCTCAGGGGTGATCGCGTCCAGGCTCACAACGCCGCGCAGCCGACCATCTGTGCCCAACCAGACCTGCATCGACACTCCACGCCACCATCGGCTCTCCCGCCGCTGATAATCGACGAGGTTCCGAGCCGCCGTGCGCCAGCTACGGAACTGCTCGGGGGACAGGTTGGTGTTGAAGGTGACGGCGAAGAGCCGCCGAGGGTTGGTGGCGAGGATGGCCCGCGCCGTTCTGCGGCTGTAGCGCCGGGCACATATGGGGCAGGTCTGATCGGGTGGTGGAGTGCGCCCCTTCAGCCGGACAGGCCGACTGCTAACGATTGACCAGGGAGCTGGGCCTTGCAGGAGTAAGGCCCATGGCTCGTCATCGCATCCA
>JAQSWQ010000126.1 GCA_029266525.1 Microvirga sp. | reverse complement strand
TTGCTTGCGGGTAGCGATATCGAGGCCGGCGGTGGTAGGGGTGATCACGGATGTCTCCCGCGTTCGTGGTGGTCGACAACAACCTCATTGGCACGTCGATACCGTCAGCGGGAGGCGTCCATGACATGCCCGGGCCGTCTGCCGCTGGCGCTTCCAATCGAGCGCAGGGCCCCAGTGCCCTGCGTTTGGTTAGGAGGTGCTCCCGGAGCATGGGTGGCCGCTTCGGATGTCCCATAGGTTCTTTCTCTCCAGGAGGAGGTTGCTTGTTGAGGTCGGTGGGCTTGTCCTGGCTTGGCCCGATCTCGTTCAGCGGACGGGTTTAAAGCGGAAGGGACCCGGAGGATCCTTCAACGCTGCCGAGGTCTCGGTGCCGCCGATCGGTCCGATTGAGAGCATCAACCCGGCCGCCCAGCAGATCGCGATCACCGTGGCTGCCGGCGAGCGCCAGACCTGGGACGGCTACGGCTTCGGGCTTGGTAAGCCGGCCGAGGCTTTCGCGGCCCGCGATCTCTACACGAGCTTTGCGACCACGCTGTTCGACGACCTAGACACCAAGGTCATCCGGCTGCACAACCCGCAGGAGGCGGGATTCGTCGCAAACTGTAAGCCGGTCGTCGACCTCGCTCTGTCCAAAGGGGTCGACCGCATTCTTGCGACGGGCTACGTATGGCGCGCGGTCAATGAGGGGAGTACCAACTACAGCCCGACGAGCCTCGCGAACTTCACCGCGTCGGCGATCGCGGGCGGCATCCCGATAACTCACGTCTGCCTTCAAAATGAGCCAGACAGCAACGCTCCAAATTACCCGCCGAACGGCATCGCGGTCGACCTCGTGCCCGACCACATCGAGCTCAGGAACCGCCTCGACGCGCTCGGTCTCAGCGCCGTCGAGATCATCGGGCTTGAATGGGCGCACTTCGGCGGCTCGGGCGAGGACGAATACGATCGCCTGAACGCCGCAGGCCTGATCCCCGGCACGGTGGGGCTCGGTGCCGGCCACTGCTACAAGGATTGCCCGGCTAACGGCCTCTATGATAGTCGTTGGCTGACCAAGGGTTTGCCTTTGTGGTCGACCGAGACCGGCAATGCCGGGTCGCCAAACTGCCAGGCAAGGTTCGTCGCGGCGCTCAACCATGGCGCGGCTGTTGAGATTCATCATATCGGACTTTCTTTAGGCACGCGCGGCGACACGAGTCAGTTTCTAATGCTGGGCAACGGAGAAACCCAACTGTATTATGGCGGCGTGCGCGTGATCTCGGAGGCGATCCCGCGAGGCACGGTCTTCCGGCTCTGCAGGTCGAGCGATCGGCCGGAGGGGCTCAGCACGACTTTCGCCGACCGCATGATCAGAGATGGCGGGCGATTCAATCCGCGCATCCAGGTCGCGGCGGGACGCAAAAGTGACGACAGGTGGGTTATCGTCGCTGTCAATGCGACGGAAGGCACAGAAGATAAGGGAAGTTCGTTTCTTGGTGCGCACTACGCTTCGGCAACACTCCAGATCACGACGACCGTTGCGGAGATGGCAGGACAGGCGCGGGTGTTCAAGACGCGGCGGGCCAGCCAGACGGGAACGATCACGACTTCCGCCACTAAGAACATGCAGGACGGCGTGATCCGATTTACCTTAATCGCAGGCGAAACGATCGCGTTGGAGGAGGCCTAACACTTACGGATTTAGCGGCCTCTAGCCCGGATTTCTCACAGCCGATAGGCGCGGCCGGAGGTTTGACGGTCGGGACGCAGGAGGTGTAACCGTCCGCCGGAGGCCGCGCCGAGGGATGTTGACGGATCAAGATCGACGCTCGTGACGCGTGACGGTTTAGGACCGTAACGAGTTGGTCTTCGGCTTGCGCGGCCGCGGCGCCCATCGGCGAGCGAGGTGGTCAAGTTCCGCGGCGAGGCGATCAACGTCGGGGTTCTCGGGGTCGAAGGCGCCGCCGCACCAGGTGAGCATGTGATGATGCTCCTCGTGGGCCGGATCGGCGATCGCGGCAAGGAAGTCGGCATAGCCCCAAGGCCCGCCCACGTCCTCGGGCGGGCAGCGGCCGACCGCGGCAACGAGCTGCGGGTAGAGGGCCTGCGGATTGGGCTCGCCGATGCGCTCGATCCTGACGGCATGGTCCCAACCGTCGCCAAAATCATAGAGGTAGTGGATTGTCCGGGCGCCGGTATCCTCGACGACATCGGCGAGGGTCGTCTTCGCCGCCGGCAGCGGTCCATCGTCGAAGTCAGGATCGGGGACGCCCCAGCCGACATCGCCGGCCTGGAACTCATAGAGATGGCTGTTGGTCCAGCCCATCGCTGCCTGCAGGACGAGGTGGAGCCGGTCGAGGCGGATCTTCAGCGGCACGTCGAGCCGGCGCATCACCGTGGGCTCGACGTCCTCGAGCGTCACCTTGAGGCGCGCGATCGCGTGGCGAGCGGTCATGCGGCAAGCGCCGCCTCACGCCGCCTTGCCCATTCCCACGGCAGGAGTTCGGGGAGCTGTGAGATGGGAAGGTCGGCGATGCGGGCGAGGACGTCGGCGAGCCAGGCTTGCGGGTCGACGTCATTGAGCTTGGCGGTGGTGATCAGCGTGTACATGAAGGCGGCCCTGTCGCCACCGCGTCCGGAGCCGCAGAACAGCCATGACTTGCGCCCGAGAGCCACACCGCGCAGGCTGCGCTCGGCGGCGTTGTTGCTGAGGCAGATCCGGCCGTCGTCGAGGAAGCGGGCGAAGCGGTCCCAGCGCTTGAGCATGTAGTCCATCGCCTGGGCGACGCTCGCGTGACGGGAGAGACGCTCGCGCTCGCTACGCATCCAGGTCTCGAGATCGGCGACCAGTGGTGCCACCTCTGCGCGGCGCACGGCGAGACGGGTGACGCGGTCGGCGCCGTTGATCGTGCGCTCGAGATCGAAGATCCCATCGATCCGCCTCACCGCGTCGAGCGCCAGCGGGGAGATCGGCTTGGCATCCTTACCGCGCCGCGCGTTCGCGGCGATGTCGGCGAGCTCGAAGAACTTGCGCCGGCCATGGGCCCAACATAGCGCCTCGGTCACCGCGCGCGGCGGGCGATCGGCCTCGTACAGGGCCCCGAAGCCCGCATAGGCGTCGGCCTGCAGCACGCCGGCCCATCCTTCCAGGTGCCGCTGCGGATGCTCGCCACGGCGATTGCGCGAGAACTGGAACAGCGCCGCCGGCGGCGCGCTACCGCCGAACGGACGGTCGTCGCGGACGTAGACCCAGAGCCGGCCCTTGTCGGTCTTGCCTTTGGCCAGTACCGGCACCGGCGTGTCGTCGCCATGAAGACGCTCGGCCGCCAGCACATGGGCCTCGATCAGCGCGTGCAAGGGCGCGAGCGCCACGGCACACGCACCCACCTGGTCGGCGAGCGTCGACAGGCTGAGCTCGACGCCCTCGCGGGCATAGCGCTCGCTCTGCCGGTTGAGCGGCTGATGCTGGCCGAACTTCTCG
>JAQSWQ010000088.1 GCA_029266525.1 Microvirga sp. | reverse complement strand
CAATTCCACCCGAAAAGCGCAAGAAAATCAAAGCGCCTAGTGAGGGGTTGGCGCTCCCTAGGGGACTCGAACCCCTGTTTTCGCCGTGAGAGGGCGAAGTCTCCAGGCACCCTACACGCAAACCACCTGCTGTTACCCCTATTGTTACCCGCGATGGTTTTCACGCGTGCTCGCCGGGTATGGGCATGGTGCCTAACCATTTGATTACATTTGGTGAGCGCGCTGGGACTCGAACCCAGGACCTCCTGATTAAAAGTCAGATGCTCTACCGGCTGAGCTACGCGCTCGAAGAGGCGGAGCGGGAGATAGGGGCAAGCGCGCGGGGGGTCAACCGCGCCGCCGGTATGTTGCGGTGGAGCCGACGGCTGGCCTAGGGTCCCGCCGAACCCCTTCCGGCCCGACCGATGCATTCAGATCCCCGTCTGCCCTTCCTCTCCGAGCTCGAGCGCAAGATCCTCTGGCTCTCGACCTGGACCATCCACAACGCCAACCATCTGCGCGCGAGCGAGGACGGGCTGAAGATCGGCGGGCATCAGGCGTCTTCGGCGTCGCTCGCAACGATCATGACCGCGCTCTACCTCGCGGTGCTGCGCCCCGAGGACCGGGTCGCAGTGAAGCCGCATGCGAGCCCGGTCTTCCACGCCATCCAGTACCTGCTCGGCCATCAGACGCGCGAGAAGCTCGAGAACTTCCGCGGCTACAAGGGCGCGCAGAGCTATCCCTCGCGCACCAAGGACATCGACGACGTCGACTTCTCGACGGGCTCGGTCGGCCTGGGGGTCGCGCAGACGCTGTTCGCGAGCCTCGTGCAGGATTTCATCAGGGCTCGCGGGTGGGCTGAGGATCGGCCGGAAGGCCGCATGGTCGCGCTCGTCGGCGACGCCGAGATGGACGAAGGCAACATCTTCGAGGCCCTGCTCGAGGGCTGGAAGCAGGGGCTGCGGAACACCTGGTGGATCGTCGACTACAACCGTCAGAGCCTCGACGCAGTGGTGCGGGAGGGGCTCTACGCCCGCTTCGAGGCGATCTTCAAGGCCTTCGGCTGGGAGGTGGTGACGCTGAAATACGGCTCGCTGCAGGAGGAAGCGTTCCGCGAGCCGGGCGGCGAGAAGCTCCGCGGCTGGATCGATACCTGCCCCAACCAGCTCTACTCGGCCCTGACCTTTCAGGGCGGGGCGGCTTGGCGCAAGCGCCTGCAGGATGACCTCGGCGACCAAGGTCCCGTCTCGCGCCTCCTCGACAAGCGCTCGGACGAGGAGCTCGCGCGGCTGATGGCAAACCTCGGCGGTCATGACCTGCCGGGCCTCGTCGCCGCCTTCGAAGCGATCGACCACGATCGGCCGGTGGTCTTCATCGCCTACACCATCAAGGGCTTCGGCCTGCCGCTCGCCGGGCACAAGGACAACCACTCAGGGCTCCTCACGCCGACGCAGATGGAGGGCTACCGCGCGAGCGCCAAGGTGCGGCCGGGGCACGAATGGGACCGCTTCGAGGGACTTTCGATCGCGTCCGACAAGCTCCAGGACTTCCTCGACCGGGTGCCCTTCAACGCCAAGGGCACGCGCCGGCTCGAGGCGCCGGCGATCCCGGTTCCCGCCGCGATCCCCGCGCCGAAACAGGCGGCGATGTCGACGCAACAGGGTTTCGGGCTCATCCTCAACGAGCTTGCGCGCTCGGGCGAGCCGCTCGCAGAGCGCATCGTGACGACCTCGCCCGACGTGACCGTCTCGACCAATCTCGGCGCCTGGGTCAACCGGCGCGGACTGTTCGCGCGCGAGGAGATGAAGGACGTCTTCAAGTCCGAGCGCATCCCCTCGACTTATGCCTGGGAATTCGGGCCGAAGGGCCAGCACATCGAGCTCGGCATCGCCGAGATGAACCTCTTCATCCTGCTCTCGGCGCTCGGCCTCTCGCACTCGCTGTTCGGCGAGCGGCTGATTCCGATCGGCACACTGTACGATCCCTTCATCGCCCGCGGCCTCGATGCGTTGAACTACGCCTGCTACCAGGACGCCCGCTTCATCCTCGTCGCGACGCCGTCCGGCGTGACGCTCGCGCCCGAGGGCGGCGCGCATCAGTCGATCGGCACGCCGCTGATCGGGCTCGCCCAAGATGGGCTCGCCTCATTCGAGCCGGCCTTCGTCGACGAGCTCTCGGCCATCCTGCGCTGGGCTTTCGCCTATGTTCAGAAGACCGGCGACGGCGAATCGGGCGAGCGCGAGGTCGAGGGACGCTGGCTGCGCGACGAAACCGGCGGCTCGGTCTATCTGCGCCTGTCGACCCGCACGCTCGAGCAGCCGCGCCGCGAGATAGGGCAAGCGCTCGAGCGCGACATCGTCGACGGGGCTTACTGGCTGAGGAAGCCCGGCCCGAACGCGCAGGTCATCGTCGCCTATACCGGCGCAGTCGCCCCCGAGGCGATCGAGGCGGTCGGGCTCATGGCCGAGGACCGGCGCGACGTCGGGCTTCTTGCCGTCACCTCGGCCGACCGGCTCAATGCCGGCTGGACGGCGGCGCAGCGGGCGCGCGAGCGCGGCCTCGTCCACGCCCGCAGCCACATCGAGCGCCTTCTCGCGGAGCTGCCGCCGCATTGCGGCGTCGTGACAGTGCTCGACGGCCACCCCGCGACGCTCGCTTGGCTCGGGGCGGTGAACGGCCACCGCACCCGCTCGCTCGGGGTCGAGCATTTCGGCCAGACCGGCTCCGTCCAGGACCTCTACCGCCACAGCGGCATCGACGCGCGCGCGATCGTTGCGGCGGCCGAGATGATCGCACCGGGGCGCCCGATCCGCCATTTGCGCGCGCTCGGGTAGCTTCCTCCCGTGCTGTAGCTCCGCTCGGCTGCGGCAACTCAGCGGTGCTCAAGTTCGGCGCGGGCACTCCGCGTCGCTCCGGCTGGTCCGACGGTGCAGGAACCAGCCGTCATAGGCGTCGAGCTCGTAACGGGCCTCGCAGACGCCGCTGCAACGGCTCGCGCTCTCGATCACGCGCACCATCTTCGAGGCGCCGTCGGGCACTTCGGTGCGCAGGAAGATGACGACATGGCTGCCGGCGAAATTGATCGCGTCGCCTTCCTTCAGGGCCGAGAAGGACGGAACCGGCGACGGGCAGATGGCATGGTGGGGCTTTTCGAACGAGCGCGTCGAGAAGGCGCGCTGCCCGCCCGAGCAGGGATCGAAGCGCCAGGCGCGCGCGAGCAGCGCCGAGCAGTCGAGCCCCGCCGTCGCCGTGAAGGGCGCCTCCGCGGCACAGCGCCCGCCCGGCAGGTTGATCGGATCCCCGAGCTGGCCCGCCGGCGCGCCGCGCTCGAGCTTTGCGAGGAAGGCCGCGGGCGTATCGACGCCGCCGAAATTGTAGGCGAGGCCGCGGAGCTTCGTGCCGATCGCGATGCCGCGATGATGGGCCGGCTGCACCCATTTGTGGTCGACGTTGCCGATGCGCCAGCGATAGACGCCGTCGTCCTCACGCCTCATTTCCGCCTCCGATGCCGGCCGGCGGAAGTCCCAGAGCTGGTCGAGGTATTTGCGGGCTTCGGCGACGATCTGCGGCCCGCTCACGGCCTGCAGCGTAGCGGCCGCCGTGGCGGCCTCGGTGGTCGCTGGCGACTGTCCCGTGCCCGCAACATGGTCCGCGGCAAGCGGCGCGGTCGTCATCTCGAACCTGTCCTGATTGGTGCCTGCCGGCGCGCTAGCGGGGATGACGCCGCTCCTCAGGGCCGCGAAATACGGCATCGGGACGCGTTCGAGCCGGAACTGATCGGAGTCCTTGTGGTAGAGGGCGAGCACGAGGTCGCCTCCCGGAAGGACGGTGACGTAATCGAAGGCGCGCTTCTTGCGTTCCTCGAACGGCACCCTGAATGCGCCGTTCATGCGACCGCGCGAATCGTAGCGCACGACCGTGACGGTGACGCCGAGCCGTCCTGGGCGCGCGCGGTCCTCAGGCTGCAGAACCTTTGCAAGGACGTAGCGGTTGCGATTGCCGTCTCGCTCGAGCTCGCGCGCGCTGAGGAGCTCGTAGGCAGCCGAGCGCACGGCGAGCGGATTGCCGCGCTCGCTCGGGCGCGGCGGCACAGCGATGGTGCGCTGGTCCACGCGGCGCAAGCGGTGATAGCCGTCGCGCGCCGCGCTGAAGGGCCGCGTCTTGAGCACGCAGCCTGCGCCGAAGGCCTGCGCCCTCGGGATATCGAGCGTGACCTCTTCGGCCTCGTCGACGATCGAAACCGAGTTGCGGCCGCGCACGAGACGCCAGGGCCTGAAGTCGCGCGGCATCGCGCAAGAGCCGAGCGCCTTCTTGGTCGCCATGTTGAACGCCTTGATGTCCGCCTTCAGCGGATCGGCGAGCCCCACGATGTTGTCGCGCAGGTGGAAGACATTGCTCGGCCCCGCTCCGTCGACCTCCTCGCGAACCTGGATCACTCCGATTGGGCTTGGGGTCTGCCCGGAGACTGGCGGCGTCAGAACGAGCGGCACGACGAGCGCGAGCGCCCACGCCTCGACAAAACGCAGCATTGATGTTCCCTCGGATGGGGAGATAGCCTGCCCGCGATGCTCACGAGGATCAAGGATTGCGGCGGGCCATCTCAGCTTCGGATCGCCGCATCGGCTGCCTCATCCTCGCTCCAGGCAGCGCCCTCGGCCATGAGGGCGGCGATGCGCTCCTGCGTGAGCTCGCGCCCGAGCTCGGCGATTAGGCGGTTGTAGGTCGCAAGCTCCGTGAACTCGCGGCTGCCCGCGCCGGCTGCGTAGAACGCCACCGTGTAGCCGAGGAGCCGGGCGGCGCCTTCACGGTTGCCGGCGAGAGCCGCGACGAGCGCGAGATGCTCGAGGATGCGCACGACGGCGGCGCGCCAGCCGAGCGCACGCGCTTCGCGCAGCCCGCTCAGGGCCTCGAGCTTCGCTTCACCGATCCGATCCGCTGCCAGCAGGTAGGCGGCGAGATTGCCGCGGCCGAGCGCCAGGAGGCGCGGATTGTGATGGCCGCTGTCGATCATCGCGCGAATCTGCTCCGTCGCCTTGTCGACCGCGCCGGCCGCGAACTCGAGCTCGGCGGAGGCGACCAGCGCGGCGGCGAGCCCGCGCCGGTCCCCTACGGCTTGCGCGACGGATGCGGATTGCGCGATCAGGGGCCGCGCCGCCGCGAAATCCTGCACGAAGTAACGGGCGACGGCCAGGGACCGCAGGCAGCTCGCGAGCTGCTTGCTTTGACCAAGCGGCCGCAGGATCTGGAGCCCTTCCTCGAGGAGCGGCAGCCCCTCTCCGGGCGTTGTCGGCGTCTCGAGAGCGGCCCCGGCCTTGGCCAAGGCCTCTCCGAGGCCGTGCCGGTCGTCGACGGCCCGAAAGAGCTCCGCGGCGCTGCGGGCGAGCTCGAAATTCTGGCGGTCGCCATGCGCGCTGTTCGAGGTGCGCCCGAGCCACAACCGCGCCTTCGTTGCGGACGGCGTGTCCTCGCTCATCCGTTCGATCGCGACCGAGAACCAGCGCTCGCGCTCCGGCAGCAGGGAAAGCTCGTCCCAGATCCGAACGCTGTGGCCGACGAGCTCGACGCCAAGCCCCGCATCGCCCTGTGGCCCGAAGGCCCAATCGAGCGAGGCGCGCAGATTATCGAGCTCGGGCTCGTTGCGGACGAGCCAGGTCTCGGTCGCAGTCGTCGGCCAAGCCGCGCCCGCCTCGGCGTAGAAGCGGATCAGGTACTCGGCAAGGCGCCTGCGGCGGCCGCGCTCACCGCTCTCCTGCAGCTTGTGGAAGGCATATTGCCGAACGGTCTCGAGGAACCTGTAGCGAGGCTCGCCGCCGGAGAGGTCCGGCACCACGAGCGACTTGTCGGCGAGGCACGACAAGAGCTCGAAGACGTTGCCTTCGTCCACCAGCCCACCGGCGGTCACGAACGCGGCCGAGTCGATCGTCCAGCCGCCAGCGAACACCGAAAGCCGCCGCAGCAGCGTCTGCTCCGCCTCGGTCAGGAGATTGTAGCTCCAGTCGAACAGCGTCCGCAGCGTCTGGTGGCGCGGGAGAGCCGTGCGGCTCCCCCTGACGAGCAGGAGGAAGCGGTCGTGCAGGCGCGTCGCGAGCCCCTGCGCCGGCATCATCCGCAGCTGGGGAACGGCGAGCTCGATCGCCATCGGGATGCCGTCGAGATGCTTGCAGATGTTCGCGACCGCGGGGGCATTGGCATCGGTCAGCGAGAAGCCGTCGACCGTGGCGGTGGCGCGCTCGACGAACAGCCTGACGGCGCCGTAATCGAGCGCCTCCGCGGCCGTGATGCCTTCGGTGCGGCTCGGAAAGGTCAGACTCGGGACCCGGTAGGTGCTCTCTCCGCCGATACCGAGGGGCTCGCGGCTCGTGGCGAGGAGAAAAAGCGAAGGGCACCCGCGCACGAGCTCCTCGGCGAGGTGGGCCGCCGCTTCGACGAGGTGCTCGCAGTTGTCGAGGATGAGAAGCGCCTTCTTCTGGCGCAGATATCCGATCGCGCTGTCGATCGCCGAGCGGCTGCCCTGCACCGGAACCCCGATCGTGGTGCAGACGGTCTCGGCCACGAGCCGCGTGTCTTCGAGCGGCGCGAGCTCTGCGATCCAGACCCCGTCGGGATAGTCTTCTAAGAGCTCGGATCCTACCTCAAGCGCGAGACGCGTCTTGCCCGCTCCGCCGGAGCCGACCAGCGTGACGATGCGGTACTTGGCAAGCCTCGCCTTGACTTCCGCCACATCGGTATCGCGCGGCACGAACGAGGTCACCGGCCGCGGCAGGTTGTTGACCTTGGCGTCGAGCGAGCGAAGGGTCGGAAAGCGCGTGCCCAAGCCGGGGGCGACGAGCTGATAGACCTGCTCGGCGCCGGCGAGGTCCTTCAGCCGGTGCTGGCCGAGATCGAGCAGGCTCGCCTGAGACGGCAACCCGCCGCTCGCCATGTCAGCGGCCGCGGCGGAGATCAGGACTTGACCGCCATAGGCTATCCCGAGGAGGCGGGCACAGCGGTTCATGCCCTGGCCGAAATAGTCGTTATCGCGCGACTCGGCCGGACCGGCGTGCACCGCCATGCGCACCTTGATGCCGCCGACCTCCGAGAAGTCTTCGCGGCCGAGCGCCTGCTGGGCGGCAAGGGCCGCGGCGATCGCCTCGGAGGGTGAGACGAACGCGGCATAGAATGCGTCGCCGGCCGTCCGGAACACGTGCCCACCCGCCCGCAACAGCGCCTCGCGGACGAGATGGTCGTGGCGCCCCATCGCGACCCGCATGGCCTGAGGCCAGGCCTCCCAACGCTGGGTCGAGCCCTCGATGTCGGTGATCAGGAATGCGAGGACGCCGCTCGGCAGCGGCCGCCCGCCTTCGGGCTTGGCGTCGGTGTGCTGGACGGCCGCCGAGATCTGAACCATGGCAGCGTTGCTTTCCGGACCTCAATCCCAGGCGAAGGTCGATCGCTTCGGTTCGATAGCGCCGACCGAACAATCTTCAATGGGCTGCAGGTGTAGAAGCCGCAAGCAATTTCCCTGCAGTTCGCCTCTCAGCCGCGGCTCAGGCGCTGTAGGTGCGGATGAGACACCGGCGATCGCCTCGCGAGATGTGCTCGTTCAGCTTCGAAGCGACGCCGTTCAGCGTCAGCTCCCGGTCGAACGGATAGAGCATCACGGAATCCGGATCGAACGCCGATCCGTTGCACGAGTGAGTCTTGTTGAACCGCCTGAAGACGTTCTCCTCGATCTTCTTGTCGGACCAGCCATGCTCCCGGTATCTCGCGAGGACGGCCGGCCTGTTCCACACGATTCCAGCTTCGGGATGATGGTGCTCGTGGCGCAATCCCAGCGCATGTCCGAATTCGTGCAGGATGGCCCGTCGTGTCAGGTCGGCAAGGTTCATGGTGGGTTTGGATTTGGGCACGTGGTCGGCGCGCGCGCCGACCTCGGACACGTTGCCGCCGTTCTTCTTGAAGCTGACCCGGATGTGGGAGCGCTCGAGCGAAGTGTCGAAGACGAAGCGGATGTGCTTCTCCAATCCGCCGCCGATCCATTCGGAAGCGAAGCGCTGCACCGTGCGCTTCTGCTCCCGTGTTCCGCCCATGAAGCCGACGTTGAGCGTGATGAGGCGCTGGTCGCGCGTGAAGTTATGATTGGGCGTCCAGCGCTCGAGGGGGTACAGCGAGGCCTGAGCCATCGGGATCTCCCCGGGCTCGAGCCACTTCTCGTCGGAGGTGGCACAGATGAAGCGCGGACGGCTCCGCTTTTCCGCGAGCGCCGGCCCTGCGTGGAGGAGGCAGCAAGCGCCTCCGAAGAACGCACGCCGTGTCAACATTCGCTCGCCTTTCTAGCAGCTGCACCTTGTGAGAATGCTCCTACGACCTTTGGAATACAAGTATCCAGCACCTCTTTCGAGCCACATCACATCGAGCCAGAATGCCATTGCCGGCTTGGCTGCCATATGCCACCGACCCGCCTCGACCGCTTAGTAAAGCAATCAACGACGGGAGCCCACGGATGACCGAAATGCATCTCATCCGCTCAAAAGCCGCCGAAGCGGCCGAGGACCGTGGCTCGAACATCAGCGGCAACCCGACCATGGGCGATCTTATCGCGGCGCGCTTCCAGCGACGCGATCTCTTGCAAGGCGCGCTCGCGGTTGCGGCGATCGCCGCGACCGTGTCGCCGATCGCCCTTGCGCGCGCGGCGCGGGCGCAAGCGAACGCGACGCCGTCTTTCCACTTCAAGGAAGTCGCCGCTGGCTCCGACGACAAGCACTACGTCGCGCAGGGATACCACGCGGACATCCTGATCCGCTGGGGCGACCCCGTGCTGCCCGGCGCGCCGCCTTTCGACCCCACGAACCAGACGGCCGCAGCCCAGGCGAGGCAGTTCGGCTACAACAACGATTTCCTCGGCTACTTCCCGCTCGACGGCTCCCGCCGCGGCCTCCTCGTCGTCAATCACGAATACACCAACGAGGAGCTGATGTTTCCTGGCCTTGGCCGCCAGGACGCGCGCGACCCTAAGAAGCAGACCGTCCCCTTCCCGAAGATGACGAAGGAGATCGCCGAGGTCGAGATGATGGCCCATGGCGGCTCGGTGCTGGAGATCGCCCGCGGCGCCGACGGCAAATGGTCGGTAGTCCCGGAATCCCGATATGCGCGGCGCATTACCGCCGAGACGGACATGGAGCTCACCGGGCCTGCCGCGGGCGTCGAGCGGATGCGGACCGGATACGACCCGAGCGGACGCAAGGTCCGCGGCATGCTCAACAACTGCGCCGGCGGCACGACGCCCTGGGGCACCTGGCTCACCTGCGAGGAGAACGTCAACGGCTACTTTTTCGGCAAGCTCGAGGACCACCATCCCGAGGCGCGCAACTACAAGCGCATGGGCATCCCCGGCAATTGGCAGAACTGGGGCGCCTATCACGACCGCTTCGACATCTGGAAGGAGCCGAACGAGGCGAACCGGTTCGGCTGGATCGTCGAGATCGACCCCTTCGATCCCGCCTCCACGCCGAAGAAGCGCACCGCGCTCGGCCGCTTCAAGCACGAGGGCGCAGCGGGCATCATCAACCGCGACGGGCGCTACGTGGTCTATTCCGGCGACGACGAGCGCTTCGACTACGTCTACAAATTCGTGACCGAGGCGCGCGTCGACCCACAGAATCGCGACGCCAACCGCGACATCCTCGATCGCGGCACGCTCTCGGTCGCCCGCTACGACGCCGACGGGTCCGGCCGATGGCTGCCGCTCGTGTTCGGCCATGGCCCGCTCACCGAGGCGAACGGCTTCCGCTCGCAGGCCGACGTGGTGATCGAGGCGCGGCGCGCGGCCGATCTTCTCGGCGCGACCAAGATGGACCGTCCCGAGGATGTCGACGCCAACCCGAAGACCGACAAGGTCTATGTGATGCTCACCAACAACTCGCGGCGCACGGCGGAGCAGGTGAACCCGGCCAATCCGCGCGCCAACAACCGCTTCGGCCACATCATCGAGATGATCCCGGACGGGCGCGATCACGCCTCGGAGAAATTCGTCTGGGAGATCCTCGTGAAGTGCGGCGACCCGTCGATTGCGGAGGTCGGCGCCACTTTCTCCAGCGCCACGACCGAGGACGGCTGGTTCGGCATGCCGGACAATTGCGCGGTCGACAACATGGGCCGGCTGTGGATCGCCACCGACGGCAACCAGCCCTCGCGCACCGGACGCAGCGACGGGCTCTGGGCAATGGAGACCGAGGGCGAGGCGCGCCGCACCTCGAAGCACTTCTTCCGCGGCCCGAGCGGCGGCGAGATCTGTGGGCCCTGCTTCACCCCGGACGACGAGACGCTCTTCCTCGCAATCCAGCATCCGGGGGAAGCAGATGACGACGACCCGAACGCGAAGCCTGCGAGCTACGAGGAACCGTCGACGCGCTGGCCGGACTTCAACCCCGCCATGCCGCCGCGACCCTCGATCGTGGTGGTGACGAAGCGCGGCGGCGGCAAGATCGCGAGCTGACCGGGCGGAGCGCCTGCAGCGCTCTCTTTCACCTGTGCACTGGCATCCGGGCGCGGTTTGCGGCCCGGCGGCTTCGGCCATAATGGCGTTCGCTCGCGCGCCGGCGCGGTAACCTCCGCTTAACCTTTGGACAGCGACAGTCCGGCCCGGGAAAAGGCTTGCAGCGTAACGGGTTGAGAGTTCCCGTTTCCATTTCGTTCGCCTATATCGGCCGCATGAAAGCCAATGCACGAAAGACCGAATCATCCGCCCGGAACCGCGACATGAGTGACGGCGACCTCTTCGCCGGGGCGCCTGGGGCCCGCAAATCTGCGGCCCCTCCGCCTGCGCCGAAACGGGCGGCGCGGCCGCAGGCACCCGTGCTCGGTACGCCGGGCGAAGCCGGCTACGACGCCTCCTCGATCGAGGTGCTGGAGGGGCTGGAGCCGGTCCGCCGCCGGCCGGGCATGTATATCGGCGGCACCGACGAGAAGGCCCTGCACCATCTCTTCGCCGAGGTGATCGACAACGCCATGGACGAGGCGGTCGCGGGGCATGCCACCTTCATCGAGGTGAGCTTCGAGGAGAGCGGCTATCTCACGGTCACAGACAACGGACGTGGCATCCCGGTCGATCCGCACCCGAAGTTCCCGAAGAAATCCGCGCTCGAAGTGATCATGACCACGCTGCACGCGGGCGGAAAGTTCGACTCGAAGGTTTACGAGACGAGCGGAGGCTTGCACGGGGTCGGCGTCTCGGTCGTGAATGCGCTCTCCGAGCGGCTCGAGGTCGAGGTCGCGCGCGGCCAGCAGCTCTATCGGCAGGTCTTTGCCCGCGGCCTGCCGCAGGGCAAGATCCAGGAGCTCGGCCGCGTTCACAACCGGCGCGGCACCACGGTGCGCTTCAGGCCCGACCCGCAGATCTTCGGCAAGGAGGCCCGCTTCCAGCCCCGGCGCCTGTTCAAAATGGCGCGCTCGAAGGCTTATCTCTTCGGCGGGGTCGAGATCCGCTGGCGCTGCGCCCCTGCCCTTCTCCAGGGCGTCGAAAACGTGCCGGCGGAAGCGAGCTTCCGCTTTCCGGGCGGCCTCAAGGACTATCTCGCCAAGGAGATCGAAGGGAAGGAGCTCGTCTCCGACCAAGTCTTCTCGGGGAAGGTCGAGAAGCCCGGCGGGCACGGCTCGCTGGAATGGGCGGTCGCCTGGATGGCGGCCGAGGACGGTTTCTCCTCCTCCTACTGCAACACCATTCCGACGCCGGAAGGCGGCACCCACGAGAGCGGCCTGCGCGTCGCGCTCCTGCGGGGCTTGCGCGAGCATGCCGAGCGCGTCGGCCAGGCGAAGCGCATGACCGCGGTGACGACCGACGACGTCATGGCGACCTGCGCCGCGATGCTTTCGGTCTTCATCCGCGAGCCCGAGTTCCAGGGCCAGACCAAGGACAAGCTCGCAACGCAGGAAGCCGCGCGCATCGTCGAGACCACGGTCCGCGACGCCTTCGACCATTGGCTCGCGGGCTCGCCGCAACAGGCGAACAAGCTCCTCGATTGGGTGATCGACCGCGCCGAAGAGCGCCTGCGGCGACGCCAGGAGAAAGAGGTCGCGCGGAAGAGCGCGACCCGCAAGCTGCGTCTGCCCGGCAAGCTCGCCGACTGCACCAACGCGGGGGCGGCGGGCTCGGAGCTGTTCATCGTCGAGGGCGATTCGGCCGGCGGCTCGGCGAAGCAGGCGCGCGACCGCGCAACCCAAGCCGTGCTCCCCTTGCGCGGCAAGATCCTCAACGTGGCCTCGGCCGGCAAGGACAAGCTCGTCCAGAATCAGCAGCTCTCGGACCTCGTCCAGGCGCTCGGCTGCGGCACCGGCTCGCACTACCGCGACGGCGACCTGCGCTACGACAAGGTGGTGATCATGACGGACGCCGACGTCGACGGCGCCCACATCGCCTCGCTCCTCATGTCTATGCGCGCGACGACGCCCACAAGGAGAAGCTCCTCAAGACCGCCTTCAAGGGCAACGGCAAGGTCGAGATCGGCCGCTTCAAGGGCCTCGGCGAGATGACCGCGCCGCAGCTCAAGGAGACCACCATGGACCCGAAGAAGCGCACGCTGCTCCGGGTGACGGTCCTGCCCGAGGAGAGGCCCGAGGCCGGCGACACGATCGAGCGCCTGATGGGCAACAAGCCCGAGGCCCGTTTCGCCTTCATCCAGGAGCGCGCCGCTTTCGCGAGCGAGGAAGCGCTCGATATTTGAGCCGGCCCGCGGGCATCCGCGAGGAAGGCGCGCCTCCTCCGAGCCTGATCACCCCTTCACCAGCTCCACCCGCCGGTTCTTCGCCCTGCCCTCGCTGGTCGCATTGTCGGCAGCCGGCTTGTCGGCGCCCGACCCCGAGCTCTTGAGGCGGTCGCGGGCAATGCCGGCCGCGGCCAGCGCCTCGAGCACGGCGGCGGCGCGGTCGCGCGAGAGCTTCTCGTTTGCGGGCTTCGCGCCGATATCGTCGGTGTGGCCCTCGATCGCGAGCTTCAGGCCGGGGTTCTCCTTGAGGAGCTTTACGACCTCGGCGATGGTCTTCGTGCTGTCCGGCTTGAGCACCGCCTTGGCGGGATCGAAGCTCACGTAGAGCGCGACGCGGCCCTGGCGATCGAGCGCGCTCTTCAAGGCGGCCGCCTGCGGCGACTGGATGGTCGCCTGGAACGGCTTCTCCTCGACGACCTTGAGGTCGATCCAGTCGTCCTGGGCGTAGACGCGCACCCAGATCGCCTGCCCGTTCTGCTCCAATCGACCGACCAGCAGGTGCGGATCGGCGTAGAGCACCTGGCCGCCGAGGCCCGCGATCGCGGCGCGGTAGTTCTCCTGGACCTCGAGCGGGCTCGCCTGGGGCGCGCCGGGCTTGAGGTGATACATCACCGCGTGCTTTGCGCCCTGCACGGCAACGTCGCGGCTCTCCTCCCCGGACACCACCGTGAACTGCACCTCGTCGAAGTTCTTTTTCTCGACCGGGCTTTGCGGGCTGTAGCTCGGCATGCGGCCGAGGAGACGGTGGTCGTCGCCGGCAGGTTTCGCGAGAGTCGCCTTGAACGGCGTCTTGGCGATGACCATCACCTCGATCTCGCTCTCCTGGCTGTAGACCCGCACCCAGGTCTCCTCGGCCCCCTTGGCGATCTTGCCCGTGGTGGTGCGCTCGTCCGAATAGAGGACCTGCCCGCCGGCTTTTCGGATCTGCTCGCGATAGTTCGACTGGATCTCGAGGTCGCTCGCCGTTTGCGCGCCGTCCTTCACGGCATAGGACTGCCGGCAGGCGCGCCCGCGCACCTCGACCTCATCCGTGCCGTCGCCCTTGCGCACCGAGAAGCCGAAGCCGTCGTAGGCCCGCATCTCGGCCTCGGCGGGCGCGTGGTAGTTTGGCATGCGCCCGAGCGGCGGGCAGTCCGCGGCGGCAAGCGCGGCGGAGGCGAGCGCGAGGTGGATGAGCGCTCCGGCAAGAAGTGCAGTCCTGGGAATCATTCGCGCATCGCCCCCTTCAGCATGCCTGCGACGTCAGTGAATGCGGCGTGCTGAGCGCGGGCAAGAATGACGTTGCGGGAAAGCGGGAGCAAGCGCGCATTCTCTCCTCGCTTGGGCGCAGCTAAGAGCTGCCGTGCCGGCTTGGTGCATCGGGTGCGGTGCGGGCGCGCGTCATCGTTCTCGCGGTCTCCTTGAAGCCCGAGTTGTTGCGGCGGAAGGTCGAGGGGGCGCGGGACGCGACGGCTCGATCCTAATTTTATACGGGAGCCTGTCGGCGCCCCGCGCTTCGGTGGTTTTGATCGC
>JAQSWQ010000125.1 GCA_029266525.1 Microvirga sp. | reverse complement strand
GGCGGTGTCCGTGACCGCCGCCATCAGCACCGAGACCGCGCACATCACGGCGAGCTGGAACTCGGCCGGCAGCGCCGGATCGACGAACTGCGGCAGGAACGCCGTGAAGAAGGCGATGGTCTTCGGATTCGACAGCGCGACCAGGAAGCCGCGCCAGAAATGCACCCGTCCGGGCGGCGGCGGCAGCTCCGCCTCCCGCCCGGCGTTCCGCCACGCCTGGATGCCGAGAAAGACGAGATAGGCCGCCCCGATCCAGCGGATCGCCTCGAAGAGCAGGAGCGAGCTCTTGAGCACCCAGCTCAGGCCGAAGGCGATCGCGGCGATCAGGAGCGCGTTGCCGGTCACCGTGCCGACGACCGTGACGAGCGCCGGCCGCACCCCGCGTGTCGCCCCGGTCGCGATCACGAGGGTGACGATCGGCCCGGGGGTGATCACCAGTACGAAGGTGATGAGGAGGAAAGCGGCGAAGTGTTCGGGGTTGAGCATGGCAGGGCCGGCGCTTCAGCGATGCGACCATGTCACGCCGCCGCGTGGTCTCGCAATCGTCCAACGGCTATACTCGTCGAAGGAGATGACGATGTCCGACGTTGCCGCACGGCGCTCCGAGCCGATGACGGTCGAGGCGTTTCTCGAGTTCTGCGACACCCTGCCCGACGGGGAGTCTCGTCATCCGGTGCGGCCCGATCGAACGCGACAGCCGCTTTGCGACCGATCCCGTCATTGTCGTGGAAGCCCTGTCGCGCTCGACGATGCGTCGCGATCGCGTCCTGAAGTTCGAGCGCTATCGGCAGCTCGCTTCCGTGGAGCAGATCGTTTTCGTTTATCAGGACAGTGTCCGCTTCGAGTCATGGCTTCGGCAGCACGACGAATGGCTTCCCGAGCCGATCCTCCTCGTGCGTCCGGAGGACAAGCTTACCCTTCCAGCCCTCGGGATCTCGCTCGATGTCGCAGCGATATACGAGAGCGTGACCCCATCGCCTCTGAACGACCTATAGCGGCCGGGGCGCTCACGCCCCCTCCCCGTTCTCGCCGCCCTCCTCTTCGCCCTCGATGTGCTCGACCGACACCACCCGGGCGCCGTCGGTCTTGAACACCGTGACGCCCTGCGTGCCGCGGCCCGCGATGCGGATATCGTCGACCGGCACGCGGATGGTCTGGCCTTCGATGGTGATCAGCATGATCTCGTCCGAGTGCTCGACCGGGAAGGAGGCGACGAGCTCGCCGTTGCGGCTGTTCACGGCCATGGCGACGATGCCTTTGCCGCCCCGTCCCGTGATCCTGTACTCATAGGACGAGGTGCGCTTGCCGAAGCCGCGCTCGGAGATCGTCAGGATGAACTGCTCCTGGGCGCTCATCTCGGCGTAGCGCTCGGGCGAGAGCGCCGGAGCGCTCGCGACCCCCTCCTCGGCTTCGACCGTGGCCTCGCCGTTGGCCTCGGGCGGCCCCTCCCCTTCGCCGGTGATGGCGCGGCGCATCTTGAGATAGCCGGCGCGCTCCTCGGGCGTCGCCTCGACATGACGCAGGATCGCCATCGAGATCACTCGGTCGTTCTTGTCGAGCCGGATGCCGCGCACGCCGGTGGAGCTGCGCCCCGCGAAAACCCGTACCGTGTCCTCATTGATGGGGAAGCGGATGCACTGCCCCTTCGCCGTCGTCAGCAGCACGTCGTCCGCCTCCGTGCAGATCTGCACGTCGACGATCTCGTCGCCCTCGTCGAGCTTCATCGCGATCTTGCCGGCGCGGTTCACCTGGACGAAGTCGGAAAGCTTGTTGCGGCGCACGCTCCCGGACCTCGTCGCGAACATCACGTCGAAGGCGTCCCAGGAGGCTTCGTCCTCGGGCAGCGGCATGATGGTGGTGATGCGCTCGCCCTCGTCGAGCGGCAGCATGCCCCTCAGGAAGCGCCCCTTGGCGTTCGGTGCCGCGACCGGCAGGCGCCAGACCTTCTCCTTGTAGACCTGGCCGAGCGACGAGAAGAACAGCACCGGCGTGTGGGTGCTGGCGACGAACAGCCGGGTGACGAAATCCTCCTCGCGGGTCTGCATGCCGGAGCGGCCCTTGCCGCCGCGGCGCTGGGCCCGGTAGGTCGAGAGCGGCACGCGCTTGATGTAGCCGGCGTGCGACACGGTCACGACCATGTCCTCGCGCTGGATGAGGTCCTCGTCCTCGACGTCGGCGTCCCATTCCAGGATCTGCGTCCGGCGGGGGGTCGCGAAGGCCTCACGCAAGCTTCGCAGCTCATCCTTGACGATGCCGAGGATTCGGGCGCGCGAGCGCAGGATGTCGAGATGGTCCTGGATTTCGGCCGCGAGCTTGGTGAGCTCGCCGCCGACCTCCTCCCGGCCGAGCGCGGTGAGGCGCTGCAGGCGCAGATCGAGGATCGCGCGAGCCTGGGCGTCCGAGAGCCGGTAGGTGTTGTCCTCCGCGACCCGGTGGCGTGGATCGTCGACAAGCGCGATCAGAGGCGCGATGTCGGAGGCAGGCCAGTCGCGGCCCATCAGCTCCTCGCGGGCGGCGTTCGGGTCTGGCGCCGCCCGGATCAGCCGGATCACCTCGTCGATGTTCGCGACGGCGATCGCCAGCCCGCACAGCACATGCGCGCGCTCGCGCGCCTTGCCGAGCAGGAACTTGGTGCGGCGGCTGACCACCTCCTCGCGGAAATCGACGAAGGCCTTGATCATGTCGCGGAGGGTCATGACCTCCGGCCGGCCGCCGTTGAGCGCCACCATGTTGGCACCGAACGAGCTCTGCAGGGCGGTGTAGCGGTAGAGCTGGTTCAGCACGACGTCGGCGACGGCATCGCGCTTGAGCTCGACGACGACCCGGATGCCGTCCCGGTCGGACTCGTCGCGAAGCTCCGCGATGCCCTCGAGCTTCTTCTCGCGCACGAGCTCGCCGATCCGCTCGACGAGGTTCGCCTTGTTCACCTGGAAGGGGATCTCGGAGAAGACGATCGCCTCGCGTTCGCGGCGCAGCTCCTCGACGTGCCATTTCGCCCGCATGATGATCGAGCCGCGGCCGGTGTGGTAGGCCGCGCGCGAGCCGGAACGCCCCATGATCGCGGCGCCGGTGGGGAAGTCCGGACCGGGCACGATCTCGATGAGGTCGTCGATCGAGATCGCCGGGTCGTCGATGTAGGCCACGCAGGCGTCGATCACCTCGCCGAGATTGTGCGGCGGGATGTTGGTCGCCATGCCGACCGCGATGCCGCCGGCTCCGTTGACGAGGAGGTTCGGGAAGCGCGCCGGCAGGACCGATGGCTCCCGCTTGGAATCGTCGTAGTTGGGATTAAAGTCGACCGTGTCCTTGTCGATGTCCTCGAGGAGAGCCATCGCGGGCTTGGCGAGGCGGCTTTCGGTGTAGCGCATCGCCGCCGGTGGATCGTTGTCGATCGAGCCGAAATTGCCCTGCCCGTCGATAAGCATGAGGCGCATGGAGAATTCCTGCGCCATGCGCACCAGCGCGTCGTAGATCGCCTGGTCGCCATGCGGGTGGTACTGGCCCATGACGTCGCCGACGATGCGGGCCGACTTCACGTGGCGCTTGTCCGGCGTGTAGCCGTTCTCGTTCATCGAATAGAGGATGCGCCGGTGCACGGGCTTGAGGCCGTCGCGCACGTCGGGAAGCGCGCGGCTCACGATCACGCTCATGGCGTAATCGAGATAGGAGCGGCGCATCTCGTCGGTGATCGAGACGGGCTTCACGTCGCTCGCGGGCGGGGGCGTCTCGGGCCCGCCGGAGTGTGGGTCTTTCGGATCTGCCACGGTCGGTCTTTCGGTCGGATCGCCGGAATTCAGCGGTGTCGCCGGCCCGCGTCACGGGCCCTTCGAGCAGGCGACGAAGGCGGGTGCGAATCTCAGCGGAATCGAGTTCTTAGATGGCCGTTTCCGGCGGCGTTTTCAACCGTCCGGCCGCGTCGTGCACGGCGCAAGCAAGTTCTTGCATTGCATCAATGAGAGGTGGCAAGCGATTGAAAAACCTGGATCAGAGCGTCTCCAGCAGCCGCGCCATCAGCCTGCGCCGCGGCTCGATCGAGGAGACGAGGCCGTACTCGGCAAGCGTATGCGCGCCGTCACCGTCGATGCCGAGGCCGTCGAGCGTCGGGACGCCAAGCGCGGCCGTGAAGTTGCCGTCGGAGCCGCCGCCCGTGAGCGGCACCTCGCCGAGCTCGAAG
>JAQSWQ010000124.1 GCA_029266525.1 Microvirga sp. | reverse complement strand
GACTTGTCGCTCCCCGCCTCGGCGAGCGACTGATCGATTTGGGCGAGGATGTCGCGCGTTTGCTCGGTGACTGATTTGCCGGCCGCCTCGTCGGCGACATATCCAGAAAAATGGATCAGGTCGCGATGCACGATGAAGTCGCTCCAGCGCTTGCCGACCCCGAACCGCTCGATCTCCGCCACTGCTCTCTCCTTATGCCCTCTGTGTTGACGTGGCAAAGCGCTCGATGCGCAGCCCGTCAATGGGCGTATTGGTGTTCCCCGTCGCGATAAGTTCGGCCATGACCGCGCCTGTGCCGGGGCCGAGCTGGAAGCCGTGCAGCGAGAAGCCGAACTGATGGAAGAGGCCCTCGTGCTTCGCGCTTCGGCCGACGACCGGCAGGTCGTCGCGGGTGCGCGCCTCGATCCCGGCCCAGGCACGCACGATCGTTGCGGGACGCATCACCGGAAAGAGGTCCCACACGGTGCGCGCGCTCTCCTGGAGCTTGCGCCAGTCGAGCACGGTCTCGTTGGTTTCCGGGTACGCGGCCGCGAGGTGGCCGCCGCCGATCAGCACCGTGCCGTTGCGGAACTGCTTGAATGAGAGCTTGCGCCCGCGCAGGATCACGACCGGCTCGATGAAATGCGGCACGGGCGAGGTGATCATCAGCATCGGCGCGACGGTCTCGACCGGCACCGGCTCCCCGAGCTCCGCGGCAATGCGCTCGCCCCAGGCTCCCGCGGCGTTGACGAGCACCGGCGCCTCGAAGGTCTCGCCCCCGGCGTCAACCCGCCAGACACCGTGAGCCCTGTGTACATTCTCAGCCGCCGCACCTTCGCGCACGAGGGCCCCGAGTTCCTCGGCGCGGCGGCGGAATGCGGTCGTGGTACGGGCCGGATCGGCCGCTCCGTCCCGGCGTGATACGATCCCGCCGGGACAGCTCTCCGCAACGGCGGGCACTAGGCGGCGCAACTCCACTCCGTCGATCAGCTCCTCGTGGGCGAAGCCGCGCAGCTTTAGGTCCGAGACCCGGGCGCGGCACGCCTCCAACTCGTCCTCGTTCTCCGCCACCAGCACTTGGCCGTGGCTCTCGAAGCCGCAGGAGTCGCCCACCAGCGCCTGCACATCCTCCCAGATTGCCATGGAGCGGATCGAGAGGGGGATTTCGGCGAGGTCGCGCGCGAGCTGGCGCACGCCGCCGGCGTTGACGCCCGAGGCGTGGCGGCCGGCGTAGTCCTTCTCGATCAGGACGGGCTTGAACCCGCGCACGCAAAGGTGGAGGGCGGTCGAGCAACCGTGGATTCCGGCGCCGATGACGATCGCGTCGCGCCGCACGGTCATCCGCGCACCACCGCCCTAGTCGCGAGCTCCGTCTTCGGCAGCGACGCGAGCTCGGCGAGCGTGATCGGTTTTACGGGCGGACGCAGGCGATAATATCCGATTTCCTCCGGCGACTTGCCGCGCGCCTGAGCCATCAGCTCCGTGACGGTCAGGCCGCAGAGGCGGCCCTGGCAGGGCCCCATGCCGGTGCGGTGGTAGGCCTTGAGCTGGTTCGGGCCGGTGGCGCCGATCGCGACCGAGTCGAGGATTTCCTCGGCGGTGACCTCCTCACAGCGGCAGACGATGGTGTCGCCCTGCGGCATGCGGAATTGCCGCGGCGGCTGGAACAGCACGTTGAGGAAGGCGCGGCCGCGATCGGCACGCGCGAGCGCGGCGTGCAACTCCGCCATGGGTGGCGCATTGGCGATGGCATCGGGCTTCAGCGCCTCGACGGCGGCGCGCGCGGCGATGCGCCCGCGCGCCACGGCCGAGAGCACGCCGCCAATTCCGGCACCGTCGCCCGCGACCGCGATGCCCACGATCGAGCTCGCAAAGCTGCGGTCGAGAAGCGGGACGAAGCACAGCTGGACCTCGTCCCAGCGGTGCTTCACGCCGGCCGCCATTGCGAGGTTCACGTTCGGCACGACGCCCTGGTGCAGGAGCAGGAGGTCGACCGCGACCGTCTCGGCGCGCCCTCCGGCGGAATACGTGGCGCTCTCCACGCGTCCATCGCCGCTTGCGGTAATATCGATCACGCCGCGGACGACCCGGACCTTGCGGCGCACCTCGCGCATCATGGCGAGGCCCTTCAGGAGGTACGGCGAGGCGAGGAACGCCGGTGCGTGGGGCAGCGCTCGCCAGTAGTTGCCGCGCTCCGTAGTCTCTAGAATGAGGTCGATGCGGCCGCCAAGGCGCAGGATCTGCGCCGCAAGTAGCCACAAGAGAGGGCCCGTGCCTGCCATAACCGTAGGCCCGTCCGGCACGATGGCGGAGGACTTCAGCATCGTCTGCGCGGCGCCTGCGGTCATGACGCCGGGCAGCGTCCAGCCGCGGATCGGGAAAGGCCGCTCGAGCGCGCCGGTCGCGACGATGACGCGTCGCGCGCGGATGAAGCGAGAGCCGCCGGACACCGAGATGCCGATCTCGCGCTCGCGGTCGAGGCTCCACACGGTCGCACCCTGCACGATCTCGGCGCCGCTGTCCTGCGCCTCCTTCACGAGCCTCGCGCCCTCCCAGTAGTCCTCGCCAAGTCGGGACTTCACGGTCACCGGGGTCGAGGTGATGGCGCGCCACACCTGCCCGCCGGGGCCGGGGTTCTCGTCGAGGAGGAGCGTCGATAGGTGGGAGCGAGCGCAGAGCGCCGCCGCCGCGAGACCCGCGGGCCCTGCGCCAATGATGGCGACGTCGTACTCCTCGCGCTTCGGACCCTGTGCCGTCATCGCCCGATCTCTCGCTTCCCCTTCTGGATCTCGATGCGCATACCCGGACGCACCGGCACGAGACAGCCTTGCCGGTTGCCAACGCCGTCTACCGTGACGAGGCAATCGAAGCACACGCCCATCATGCAATAGGGCAGGCGCAGCGCCTCGCTCACCGCTGTCGCGCGGCGCGCGTCGATGCCCGAGGCGAGCAGTGCTGCCGAGACGGTATCGCCCTCGCGCGCCACCACCGGCTCCCCCTCGACGAAGATCTCGACGGGCTTGCGCGAGTCCTCCTGCGATCGCCTGAACATGCGCTCGTCCCTATTAGTAGCCGCTCGTGGCGACGGTCGCGCCGTGGAAGCGCCGGGCAGAGAAGGCCCCGACCCTGGCGTCGTGGAGGGCCCCCGCGGCGACCATCGGCGCGATCTCGTAGGCGTGGTTCGACGCGAGCGTCACGCCCGAGTGGCAGCAGGCGACGAAGGCGCCGGGGTGGCTCTCCGACTGGTCGTAGATCGGGAAGCCGTCCTTCGGCATGACGCGAATGCCTGACCACATGCGCACCACGTTGAGCCGCCCGAGCAGCGGGAACATGCGCTGCGCACGCTCGGCCATGACCGCGCTAATTGAGGGCTCGAGCACTGCGTCATCAAGCAGGTCTTCCTTGCTGTCGCCGATCATAACCGTGCCCTCGTCGGTTTGGCGCACCGTGGTGATGGGGTGAGGCAGGAACGGCTGCGTGCGCTCGGTTACGACGATCTGCCCGCGGGTCGGGCCCATCGGCGCCTCGAGGCCGACGAGCGG
>JAQSWQ010000020.1 GCA_029266525.1 Microvirga sp. | reverse complement strand
CGAAGGCTCCTCAGGGCGAGCGGCCGATGACGGTTACGGAGCGGGTTCGCAAGGCGCGAGAGGCGAAGGCCGCGAAGGCTCGGGTGATGAACGACCCGTACCGCCCCAAGCGATTGAGCAGCTCGTTTCCATCGGCTCGATGAGCTTGAACACCCCTCATCTACGAGGTCGAGCTAGACCGCTGCTTCCCAGACGCGCCACGGGTAGCTTGGCCGGCGGAGCTGGTCGGGGTTGCGGAGCCGGCCATGCGGCGAGAGCTGGCACGAACACCTCGGGGGCCGGTGCCTTGTAGCCGAGGGCTGCATGCGGCCGGACGGCATTGTAATGCCGGCGCCAGCTCTCGATGACGATCTGCGCCTCACGGAGAGTGTAGAAGATCTCGCCGTCGAGCAGCTCGTCCCTGAGCCGGCCGCACTCACCGTGGCGGGGCGCGCTGGTCTTTGATGCATGCGCCGCCGCTCGGAAGCCATCCGCTCGGGCAGGAGCCGCGCACCTGCGGCACGGCCTGCGGCGCGTCACGGCCTGACGGGACGCACTGCCCGCCGCTCCAGAGGTAGCCCCATGGGCAGCTTCCGGTCCGCGATTGCGGCAACGGCAACGGCTGCGCAGCGGCAGGCGCGGAGACGGCGAGGACGAGCACGAGGGCAAGCGTCGGCATGACTCCCCGCGCCTGTAGCACGAGCCTCAGGCGAGCCCGTAGACGCACGTTGAACATCGGCCGGTCTCTGGAGCCCGTCTGGCGCGAAGCCTGAGGGCGGCGCGGGGCATGGCGCTCGATCTTCAAGCCGCCGCCAGGATCACCCAGGATCACCGAGCTAGGGTTCGACTCGGGGGTATCGGCTGATAAGCTGGGCGATCCCGCGCAATTCGGAGGCGAGGTCCAGCCCTCCGCCCTCGTCGATCTGGCGGCTCAACTCGCCAAGGTAGTTAACGAGAGTGGCTCGCTCGTCGGGGCCCTGCGGTCAGCGATATCCGCAAGAATGGCGATCAAGGCAGCTTCCAGCTTCGGGTCCATGTTTTAACCTCGCGAGCGACAGCGAGGTTTAGCGAGCGCGGGACCGTGGTTCAAATGCTCCGGGAACGAGAGGCACACTGTGGGGGCTTTTGTGGGGACTCTCGGTGCCGCTGCCTGGCGTTCGTTGCCGTTATGTGCACCATCGGGCCGCAGGGACGTGGCGACCGCACAGCGAAAAACGCCGCCATAGTAAGCCCTTAGAGAATTCGCCGGATTGGGCGGGGTTGCCCGACGGCGTGCTGACGCTGCACTGACAGTGCGAGGGCGACGTTCGGGCGGGCCGGGGCCGCTTGGCCCTGAAGCGGTTGTCGGCTAGAGGGGCGCCAGCCTTCCTCAAGCCCGTCTGGGTTCCTTGCCCCGCAAAGCTCGCACGTCCGCGGTGTTGGCTCGGCTTGCCGACCAGCCAACCGAACGCCTCACCGTTGCCGACATCCTCGCCGTGCTGCGCGACCGCGCCTTCGCGCTCCTCGTCGTGATCCTCGGCCTGCCGAATTGCCTGCCGATGCCGCCGCCGATTCCCCTCGTTTGCGGGCTCCTGCTGGCGCTGGTCGCCGCCCAGATCGTCGCCGGACGGCCGACCCCCTGGCTTCCGCGGGCGCTCCTCCACAGATCCGTCCGCCGCGAAGACGTGGAGCGTGCCGTCAATCGGGCGCTTCCGGTGCTGCGACGCCTCGAGCGGTGGTCGCAGCCCCGCATGCGGGTGTTCGAGCATGCCTGGGCCGTGCGCCTGGTGGGGCTGCTGCTGCTCACACTTGCGCTCGGCTTGCTCGTCGCGGCCCCCTTCATCGGACAGATCCCGATCGGGATCGCGGTCTGCCTGGTCGGTCTCGGCTTCGTCGAACGCGACGGGGTTCTGGTGATGGCCGGCCTCGCAGCCGGCAGCTTCGGCCTGCTCCTGAGCCTCGGCTTCGTCTGGGCGATCGTCGCCGGCCTCGACTCGATCCTCTGACGGGCGCTACGCCGCGACGCCCTCGGCTTCGGGCGCGGCGATGCCGAGCAAACGGTCGATCTCGTCCGGCGGCACCGGCTTCGAAAAGAGGAAGCCCTGGAGCTGGTGGCAGCCGAGGGCCTGCAGGAAGCGGTGCTGCTCCTTGGTCTCGACGCCCTCCGCCGTGACGGTGAGGCCGAGCGCGCGGCCGAGATGCACGATCGAGTGCACGAGGATCGCCGATTCGCCCGTGGCCTCCATGCTCTCCAGGAAGGAGCGGTCGATCTTGATCTTGTCGAAGGCGAAGCGACGCAGATAAATCAGCGACGAGTAGCCCGTCCCGAAGTCGTCGAGCGCGAGGTGCACGCCGATGGCGCGCAGCTCCATCATCGCCGCCTCGGCCGCGTCGGCGTCCTCGACGACGACGCCCTCGGTCAGCTCGAGCTCGAGGCGCGCAGCCTCGAAGCCGGTCTCCTTCAGGACCCGCATCACGCTCTTGACGAAGTCCCGGTGGCGGAACTGGATCGGCGAGACGTTCACCGCGATCCGTAGGCCCGGCCAGCGCAGCCCGTCCTGGCAGGCGCGGCGCAATACCCATTCGCCGAGCGGGATCACCAATCCGCGCTCCTCGGCGATGGCGATAAAGCGGGACGGGCTGATCAGCCCCTCCTTGGCATGCGGCCAGCGCACGAGCGCCTCGAGGGCGACGATATCCTGGCCGTCGGCCGAGAAGATCGGCTGGTAGTGGAGACAGAGCTCGTCCTGGTGGATGGCGCTGCGCAGGTCGTCCTCGACCGTCTTGCGCATGCGGATGGTCTCGTCCATCGCCCGGGCAAAGAAGCGGAAGCGGTTCCGGCCCTCGCTCTTCGCCTGGTAGAGCGCCGTATCTGCGAGCCGCATCAGGTCCTCGCGGGCGAGGCCGTTGTCGGGGGCGAGCGAGATGCCGATCGAGACCCCGACACTGACCGGCGTGCCATTGATTTCGAACGGCCGGGTGACCGCGTCGAGGATGCGGCGGGCAAGCGCATCGGCGTCCTGCGAGGAGCGCAGCCCAGTCTGGATCACCGCGAACTCGTCGCCACCGAAGCGGGAGAGCGTGTCGGTCGCCCGCAGGAGCTGTTCGAGCCGGCGCGCGACCTGCTCGATGAGCTCGTCGCCGGCGGCATGGCCGTAGGTGTCGTTGACATCTTTGAAGCGGTCGAGGTCGAGGAACATCACCGCGAGCCCGCCGCCGGAGCGGCTGATCCTGCTGAGTTCCTGGTCGAGGCGTTCGCCGAAGAGAAGCCGGTTCGGCAGCCCCGAGAGCGGGTCGCGGCCGAGGAGATTCTGGGCGTGCTCCTGACTGACTGCCAGATCGCGGGCGATCCAGCGGATATAGCCGATCACGAAGGCGAAGAGGGCGATCGCGACGAGGGAGCCGAAGAGGGTGAGCGGCACGAGCCGCTCGCGCATGATGTCGCCCGGTCGCTCGGGCCGCCAGACAAGGTGTGCCTTGGCCTCGCCGCGGTGGTCGAGGATCGGCAGCCCGATCCAGCCTTCGGCGGGAGCGGCGGCGGTGAGGCGAAGGCCGTCGATGGCGTGAAGATCGGCAAGACTGCGAAGCTCCGCCGGGTCGAGCCGCTTGTAGCCGGTGATCAAGAGGCGCCCAACGCTCGCCTCCGCGTGCGGGCGAGCCAGGGGAAGCGCGACCGCAGCGAGCGCTGCCGCACCGTCGTAGACGAGGCGGGAGGCCGCGAGCTCGCCCGAGGCGGCGGCCGAACTCGCGCCCTCCCCGCCCGTACGGGCCGCCTCGAGGAGGTCGGCGAAGAGGGCCGGGGCGGGCGCAGCATCGATGTCGCGCCGGGAATGTGCGTTGACGAGCTTGCCGTCTTCCGCGAACAGCCCGACGAAATCGAAAGCGGGTGACGGGACGGCCAGTGCTGCGGGCCGATCGTTTGCAGCCGGACCGGCAAACTCCGGGCTTGTCGCGAGCTGGGCGAGGCGCGCTTTGAGTTCCTCGAGCTTCTGCTCGATCGCGCCGGTAAGCTGCATGCGCTGGCGTTTGCCGGCGACCACGTTGGCGCTGTCGCTGGTCCATAGAACGGTCGTGAAGACGAAGCCGAGCGTGAGGAGCAGAATCGTCGCGGTCGGCCAGACGAGCCGCGACATCAGGGCGCCGTAGGACCGGCGGGAGAATAGTGAGCTCGTCGACATGCGTCCTGACCGGCACCTGCCGGAGAGGAGATTGGTCGATCTTCCTTTAAATCCGGTTGAGGAAAGAGCGGCTTGTCGAGGGGTCTTCGCGTCAGCCCTTCACCCCGTAGGGCGGGCGCGGGATGTTCATGTGGGCGGCCCTGAGCGCCGCGGACCAGCGCTCGCGCAGATCGTGGAAGTAAGGCTCGCCGGCCTCCACGCGGTGGATCAGCTCGGCCTCGAGCGAGTCCCGGCAGATCAAGGCGATGTCGATCGGCAGGCCCACCCCGAGGTTCGAACGCATGGTCGAGTCCATCGAGATCAGCCCGATCTTGAGCGCGTCGTAGACGTCGGTCGAGAACTTCACCGCTCGGTCGAGGATCGGCTTGCCGTATTTGTGCTCGCCGACCTGCAGGAAGGGAGCCTCCTGCCCGCACTCGATGAAGTTGCCGGCGGAATAGATCATGTAGAGCCGCATCGGGCCGCCCTTGATCTGGCCGCCGAAGAGCATCGAGACCTCGAAGGGGAGCTTCGCCTGCTCGAAGCCCTCGAAGTCGGTTGCCCGCACGCGCCGGATGGCGCGGCCGATCAGCTGAGCCGCGCGAAACATCGTCGGCACCTTCTCGATGGTGTCGAGCTCGGCGGCGTCGGGGTTCTCGACGCCCTCGTGAAGAAGGCTCATCACGGACTGCGATAGGGAAAGGTTGCCGGCGTGGGCGATGGCAAGCACGCGCTCTCCCGGCTGCGCGATGACGTGCAGCTTGCGATAGGTCGAGATGTTGTCGAGGCCGGCGTTGGTTCGTGTGTCGGCGATCATCACCAAGCCTTGCTGGACCAGGATGCCGGCGCAGTAGGTCATTGGTTCGCTCCCCCCGGCTTGGATGCCATGAAGAGCGGAGTCGGGCAACGGCGGAGCGAGATGCTCGTCAAGCCGGAGTCTCAGACGATGGTTCGATGCCTCGTGATGCAGGTCTCGATGACTTCGTTCATCGGGCGGGTCCACCAGTCGTTCGAGAAGATCTCGACTTCGACGAACCCGGCAAAGCCCAGCGCCTCGACTTCGCAGCGGATGCGGCGGAGCTCGATCACGCCGTCGCCCATCATGCCGCGGTCGAGGAGGAGGTCCTTCGTGGGCACGAGCCAGTCGCAGACGTGGTAGGCGAGCATGCGGTCGCGGCCGCAGCGCCGGATGCCGGCCGACAGCTCCGGGTCCCACCAGACGTGGTACACGTCGAGCGCCACGCCGAGGCTGCCTTGGCGGTCGGGGTCGAGCTGGTCGCAGATGTCGAGGGCGTGGGCGAGCGTGTTCACGCAGGCCCGGTCGGCCGCGTACATGGGGTGGAGGGGCTCGATCGCGAGCGGCATGTTGGCCGCCCGGGCATATTCGAGGAGCGCGGCGATGCCGTCCTCGACCTGGGCATGGGCGGCGCCGAGATCCTTCGAGGGCGCGGAGCCCGGTCGGGAGAATTGCGGCAGGCCGCCGACCACCAATACGAGGCAGGGGGCGCCGAGCGCGGCCGCCTCGTCGACTGCGCGGCGGTTGTCGTCCCGCGCTTCTTGCGCATGCGCGGCGTCGGCCGGAAACATGCCGCCGCGGCAATAGCCGGAGAGGGCGAGCCCGGCATCCTTGACGGCACGCACGGCACGCTCGAGCCCGACGGCTGCGACCTGGTCGCGCCAGGGCGACACCGCGCGGATGCCGTGCCGCGCGCAGGCCTCGACGATGGCGAGGAGGTCGCCTTGTTTCCTCACGGTGGCGGTGTTGAGGGAGAGGAGGGCGTGGTCGGCAGAGAGGTCGCGCATTCTTTGTTATTCCGGGGCCGCCGAAGGCGGAGCCCGGAACCCATAAGCACAAGAGGCTGGGGGATGGCTCCACCGTCGCCGCCGATTTCGGAGCGAGTGGCGGTTATGGGTTCCGGGTTCTCGCCTGCGGCGAGCCCCGGAATGACAGCCCGGGCTCACGCCTCCACCCCCCGCACCGCCATCACGCAGCGCATGCGCTCCGCCGCGCGCTCCGGGTCGCGCAGGAGGCCGGCGCGGTCGGCGAGGCGGAAGAGCTCGGCGAGGTGCAGCGTCGAGCGGGCGCTCTCCTGACCGGCGGCCATGGTGAAATGGTCCTGGTGGCCGTTGAGATAGGCCATGAACACGACGCCGGTCTTGTAGAAGCGGGTCGGCGCCCGGAAGATGTGGCGCGACAGCGGCACGGTCGGCGCGAAGATGTCGTGAAAAGTCGGAAGGTCGTCCTTGGCGAGCGCGGAGAGCGCCGCGGCCGCGGCCGGCGCGATGGCATCGAAGATGCCGAGAAGGGCGTGCGAGTAGCCCTGCTCGTCGCCGGCGATCAGCTCCGCGTAGTTGAAGTCGTCGCCGGTGTACATGCGCACGCGCTTGTCGAGGCGCCGGCGCATCGCGATCTCCCGGTCCTTGTCGAGAAGCGAGACCTTCACGCCTTCGACTTTCGCGGCGTTGTCGTTGATCACCGCGACGGCGGTGTCCATGGCCCGGTCGAGATCCGCCGTGCCCCAATAGCCGGCAAGCGCCGGGTCGAACATGTTTCCGAGCCAGTGGATGATCACCGGCTCCTTCACCTGCGACAGGATGCGGCCATAGACCTTGGCGTACTCGTCGGGCGTCCTGGCGATCCTAGCGAGCGCGCGCGAGGCCATCATGATGATGCGTCCCCCGACGGCTTCGATCGCTGCGACCTGCTCCTCGTAAGCGCGGATCACGTCGCTGATCGTCTTCGCCTCGGCGGGATCGAGGTGGTCGGTGCCCGCGCCGGAGAACACGACCGCGCCCTGGCGCCGCTTCGAGGCCGCGACCGAGCGCTTGATGAGCTCGAGCGCCATCGGCCAGTCGAGCCCCATGCCGCGCTGGGCCGTGTCCATCGCCTCGGCGACGCCGAGGCCGAGGTCCCAGAGATGCTCCCGGAAGGCGATGGTGCGTTCCCAATCGGGCGCCACCTCGAGCCAGGGATCGACCTCCGCAAGCGGGTCGACCACCACATGGGCAGCCGCGAGCGCGATGCGGTTGAGCGGCTCCGAGACGCGCTCCGGGAAGTTCCGAGGCGCCGACAGGTCGAACCGCTCGAGCTTGCCGCCCGCGGTCGGCAGATGCAGCGACAGCGCGGTGACGGGACGTTGGATGTTCATTCTGGTTCTCCTCAAGCTTCACGCGGTCATCCCGGAAGCCGCGAAGCGGCTATCCGGGACCCATAGCTCGGAGCGGGTGGCATGGGTCCCGGCTCTCCGCTTCGCTCCGGCCGGGATGACGGCGCGTGGTGTTACTCCGCCGCCATCCGCGCAGCTGCCGCCCCGTACTGCAGCGGCGGTACGTCGACGAAGCGGCGCTCCTTCCAGCTCTGCAGCGCAGCCTCGACGAGCTGCACGCCCTTTGCCCCTTCGCGCAGCGTATATTTCCAGGGCGCGTCCTCCGCGACGTGGCGGATGAACATCTCCCACTGCGCCTTGAAGCCGTTGTCGTAGGTGAGGTTGTCCGGCACCTTCTGCCATGTCGAGTAGAAGTCGATCGACTGCTTCACGTCCGGGTTCCAGACCGGGCGCGGGGTCGCGGCGCGGGGCTGCATGACGCAGTCCTGGAGCCCGGCGACGGCGGAGCCGAGCGTGCCGTCGACCTGGAACGTGACGAGGTCGTCGCGATAGACGCGGGTCGCCCACGACATGTTGATGTGGGCGATCACGCCGCCGTCGAGCTCGAAGGTGGCGTAGGCGGCGTCGTCGGCGGTGGCTTTGTATGTCCTGCCGCTCTCATCGACGCGCTCGGGGATGTGCGTTGCGCCGAGGCAGGAGACCGCCTGCACCTCGCCGAAGAGGTTGTCGAGCACGTAGCGCCAGTGGCAGACCATGTCGAGGATCAGGCCGCCTCCGTCCTCGGCACGGTAGTTCCAGGACGGGCGCTGCGCCGGCTGGCCCCAATCGCCCTCGAAGACCCAATAGCCGAACTCGCCCTTCACCGAGAGCATGCGGCCGAAGAAGCCGCTGTCCCGCAGGAGGCGCAGCTTCTGCAGGCCGGGAAGAAAAAGCTTGTCTTGCACGACCCCGTTCTTGACGCCCTTTTCCTCCGCCAGGCGGCAGATTTTCACGGCTTCGGCGAGGTTCGTGGCGATCGGCTTCTCGCAATAGACGTGCTTGCCGGCGGCGATCGCCTTTTCGAGAAGGGCGGGGCGCATCTGCGTCGTCGCCGCGTCGAAGAAGATCGTGTCCGTCGGGTTGGCGATCGCCTGGTCGAGATCGGTCGTCCACCGCTCGACCCCATGGACCTTCGCGAGCGCCGCCACCTTGTCTGCGTTGCGGCCGACCAGGATCGGATCGAGCTGCACCTTCGATCCGTCGGAGAGCGTCACGCCGCCGGCCGCGCGGATCGCCACCACCGAGCGGATGAGGTGCTGGTTCATGCCCATGCGCCCAGTGACGCCGTTCATGATGATGCCGAGGCTGCGTTGGGTCATGTCTGTTTCACTCCATCTCATGGGTCATCCCGGGCGGCCGCAGGCCGACCCGGGATCCATCGCCGGCGCTCGCGGCGAGCGTCGATGGGTCCCGGCTCTCCGCTGCGCTCCGGCCGGGACGACGGAGCCTGTTGGTTACGGTCTCAATCCAAATGCCCTTGGGCGTAGAAGTGCTCGCGGATCTTCTGCGACAGCGCGATGAAGGCGGGGTCGCCCATCATCTCGAGGCTGCGCGGGCGCCCGAGCGGCACGTCGTAGATCGCCGCAATCGAGCCGGGGCGCTCGGTCATCACCACCACCCGGTCGGCGAGAAAGACCGCCTCCGGGATCGAGTGGGTGATGAGCGTGATGGTCTTTTGGGTCTCGTGATGGATGCGCTGCAGCTCTAGGTTCATGCGTTCGCGGGTCATGGCGTCGAGCGCGCCGAAAGGCTCGTCCATCAGCACGATCTTGGGGTCGTGCACGAGGGCCCGGCAGATCGCGGTGCGCTGCTGCATGCCGCCGGAGAGCTGCCAGGGATACTTGTTCTCGAAACCCTCGAGCCCGGCCGTGGCGATGAGCTTCCTCGCGCGCGCAAGATGCGTTTCGCGGTCGAGCCGGCGCACCTCGACGGGCATCATCACGTTGCGGATCACCGTGCGCCAGGCGAGCAGCACCGGGCTCTGGAACACGATGCCGACGTCGTCCGGTGGCTCCTTGACCGGCTTGCCGTCGATGCGGATCTCGCCGGAGGTCGGCGGGATCAACCCGGCCATGAGCTTGAGCAGCGTCGACTTCCCGCAGCCCGAGGGGCCGACGACGGCGACGAACTCGCCCTCGCGGATGGCGAGATCGATCGGCTTCAAGGACGGCACGTCGCCGTCGCGGGTGCGATAGGTCTTGGTGAGACGGTCGACCTCGATCAGCCGGCGGCGGGGGCTCGTCGCCTCCGCCCCGTCGCCCGACACGAGCTTGAGCCGGGTTTGCGCCATCGTCGCTTCAATGGCCGGCGTGCTTCGGCAGGAAGTCCTTGGTGTAGAACGCCTTCGGGTCGTTGTTGGCCGAGGCGTCGACGCCGCCGTACTCGACGAGGAGCGCGACCGAGTCCTTCATGTTGGCGTCGGAGACGTTGAACGGGCGCAGGCTCTTCGTCTCGTCGGTCCGGTAGAGTGGGATGGTCAGCTCGAAGCCCTGCTGCAGCGTGTCCTTCTTGCCGCCCTTCGGGTTGATCTTGAGGATGGCGTCGGCGGCGCCGGAGGGGTCCTTCTCGGCCGCCTCGATCGATTTCGTCGCGGCCGACATGAAGCGCCGCACGAGGTCGGCATTGTCCTTCAGCGTGTCCTTATGGACGATGACGCCGGACGAGATCAGGTTGATGCCGTAATCGGCGAACATGATCGCGTGCGTCGCCTTGCCCGTGGCGTCCTTGATCTTCATGGACTGGTCCATGACGTAGCCGAGGAGCAGGTCGGCCTGGTTGTTGATGACGGCGTTGAGCTTCGTCTGCGCGTCGCCCGAGACGATGCGGAAGTCGCTCTCCTTGAGGCCGGTCTTCTTGAGGAACAGCGGCCAGATCTGGGACATCGAGTCGCCTGGCGTTGTGGCGACGGTCTTGCCCTTGATGTCCTCGGGCTTTCGGATGTTCTTCTCGGCAAAGCCCATGACCGACATGGGGTTCTTCTGCAGCGCGACGCCGGCCGTGACGACCGGCGCGCCCTTGACGGCGGCACGGATCATGGTCGGCACGTCGGCATACCCGAAGGGCACGGTCTTGGCCGCGACCGCCTGGACGGTGACGGCCGAGCCGCGGCCCTCCTGGATCTCGAGGTCTATGCCCTCGGCGGCGAAGATGCCCTTTTCCTTGCCGTAGTAGAAAGGCGCGTGCTCGCCATAGACGTACCAGTTGATCATCAGCACGACCTTGTCCGCCGCCTGTGCCGGCATGGTCATCAAGGGCGCGGCGATTGCCGCTGCGGCGGCGGCCTTCAGGAAGGTGCGACGTTGCATGGGGTTGCTCCGTTTGTGATTATGCGGTGGCGTAGATCTCGTGCCGCTGGCTCGCATGCCAGGGCACGAGCAGGCGCTCGACGAGGTCGACGAGCCAGAACAGCACGACGCCCATCAGCGCGAGGATGACGAGCGCCGCGAACATGACGTCGAGCTCGAAATTGCCGATCGAGCGCTGCAGCACGTAGCCGATGCCGGAATTGGCGCCGACGAACTCGCCCACAACGGCGCCGACCACGGCAAGCGTCACCGAGACCTTCAGTCCGGCGAAGATCGCCGGCATGGCATGCGGGAAGCTCACCATCTGGAATGTCTGGAGCCGCGAGGCCTTCATCGAGCGGGCGAGGTCGCGCATGTCCTGGTCGACCGATTTGAAGCCCTGCACGCCGGCGACCACCACCGGGAAGAAGCCGAGCAGGAAGGCTGAGATCACCTTCGGCACGAGGCCGAAGCCGAACCACACGACGAACAGCGGCGCGATTGCGACCTTGGGGATCGACTGCGAGAAGACGAGGAGGGGGTAGACGTAGGATTCCACTGTGCGCGAGCCGGCGATGAGCATGGCCATGCCGATGCCGAATACCGCCGCAAGCACGAATCCGGCAAGCGTTGCAGTTGTTGTCGGCACGGCCTCGCTGAGCAGACGCGTGCGCTCGACCCACAGCGCCCGGATCACGTCGGCGGGCGCGGGAATCTGATAGGGCGGGATCTTGAAGACGCGGATCGTCACGTCCCAGAGGACGACGATGAGGACAAGGAAGATGAAGGGGCGTACCCACGAGCTGTCGAGAATTCGGCGCAGCGTGGCAGTATGCGTTGGCGATGCCATTCGCCCGTCTCCCGGCGTTCCTCAATCGGCGCCGTTCATGGCGCTCTAATTAACCGGGCGGTTAATTGCACAAGTGGATTCTCGGGTCAAGAAGCGTCTTGGCGGGCCACTCCGATGTCCTCATCTTGAGGAGGTGCAAGCGGAAGGCGAGCCTCGAAGGACGCACCGCACCGACGCAGCCCGCCCGTGTGCGCGCTTCGAGGGTCGCTGCGCTCCTGCTCAGTAATGATAGGAAATGGGCCTGCACGGCCGGCTCACGGCCGCAGGCCCGTGACGACAAGCTCCACGATGTGCTCGATACGCCGCTTCATCTCGGGCTTGGACAGCACGTCACGGCCGAACGTGACCGAGAGCGTGAACGCATTCGAAAGATAGAAATAGGCGAGCGCGGCGATCGAGATGTAGAGCTGGAGCGGGTCGACGCCGGGCCGAACGGTTCCTTCCTTTTGGCCGCGCTTCAGGATCTCGCCGACCGTTGCGATCAGCGGCGAGTTCATGGCGTGGATCTGCTTCGACTTCTTGAGGTGCCGCGCTTTGTGCAGGTTCTCCGAGTTGAGCATCATCATGAATTCCGGATGCTCGACGAAGTAGGCCCAGGTGAAGCGCACGAGCCGCTCGATTGCCGCGAGCGGCTCGAGAGCCTCGAGATGGAGCTTGCGCTCGGCGGCGCGAATGTCGTCGTAGGTCGCCTCGAGCGCGGCGAGGAAGAGCCCCTCCTTGTTTCCGAAATAATAGTAGAGCATCCGCTTGTTGGTGCGCGCTGCTTTGGCGATGCGCTCGATGCGCGCCCCACCGAGCCCGAAGCGCGCGAATTCCGAGCGCGCCGCCTGCAGGATGCGGCGTCGCGTGGCCTCGGCATCGCGGATCGCGACGCGTTTCGGCGGCGTTCGGGCATCCATCGGCGGGCTCGAGACGGCAGCAGGGCGGGCCTGTACTATGTCAGAGGTTAATCCGCTGCCATAGTCCGACGACGAGCGGGCGTCGTATCAGGCCGGTGCCGGCGGCGGCGCGGGGAAGCCGTAGAAGCCGAGCACCGCTTCGACTTGGCCTTCGACCATGGCCCGCCCCGCTTGGGTTGCGCAGCCCCGCGCCTTCGCCTCCTCGAGCAGGCGCGAGACCGGCGGCTTCAGGATCACATCGACGACGAGCGATCCGCGCGTTATGCGGGTGGGGTCGACGGGCAGCGGATCGTCGGCGCGCATCCCCAAGGGCGTGCAGTTGACGATCACCTCGAAGCCCTCGGGCTCGGCCAAGCCGGTCTCGACCTGAAGCGCAGGGTGATGTGTGCGGAGGCTGGCCGCAAGCTCGTCACGGCGCGCTTCGTCGACATCGCAAAGGCGCACCCGCGTAATGCCGGCATCGGCAAAGGCGTGGGTCACGGCGCGCCCGGCGCCGCCCGCGCCGATGATGAGGACGTCTCGGCCGGAGAGCCTGTGACCGCCCTTCTCCAGTCCGCGCACGCACCCGACGCCATCGAAATTGTCTCCGCACCAGCTGCCGTTTTTCTCGACGCGGATGGCATTGACGGCGCCGACGCGGCAGCCGTTCGGCTCGATGCGATCGAGGAACGGCATCACGGCGATCTTGTGCGGGATCGTGACCACGATCCCGTCGAGGTTGCGCACCGCCCGCAAGCCGCGCAGCAGGGCTTCGAGGCCGCCCGCCGGGACCTGCACCGGAATCAGCACGGCCTTTACCCCGAGCCTGTGGAAGGCCGCGTTGAAGAACCCGGGCGACCCGACCTGCGCGATCGGATCGCCGATGATGGCGTAGAGCCGCGTCTCGCCCGAGAGCGGCAGAGGCAGGCCCGGGGTGTGGGGCGGGGCGATCACGTCCATATGTGGAGCCGTTGAAGCGGAGGGCCGCGCGATCCAATATCGCGCCGCTTGGGGAGAGCAAGGACGGGGGCGGGCGTGGATACGAGGACGCCGCAGGCCGAGGGCGACCGGCACGGGGCTATTCAGGAGATGGTGCGGGACTTCGCCGAGCGGGAGATCGCGCCGCGTGCCGCCGAGCTCGACCACAGTGAGGCCTATCCAGAGGGCCTCTATCGCGAGATGGCGCGGCTCGGGCTGTTCGGCATCACCGTGCCAGAGGCGCAGGGCGGGCTCGGCGCCGACGTCCTCTCTTATGCGATCGTGATGGAGGAGTTGTCGCGCGGCTATGCCTCGGTCGCCGACCAGTGCGGGCTCGTCGAGCTCGTGGGCACACTGCTTTCGCAGCACGGCACGCGCGCGCAGCAGGAGCGCTATCTCGCGCCGCTGCTGCGTTTCGAGCGCCGCTGCGCCTATGCCATCACCGAGCCGGAGGCGGGCTCCGACGTCTCGGGGGTACGCACCACCGCGGTATCTGACGGCGAGAGCTGGCGGCTGACGGGCGAGAAGATCTGGATCCACAACGCGCCGGTGGCCGATTTCGCGGTCGTGCTCGCCCGAACCGATCCCGCCGCCGGCAAGCGGGGCATGAGCATCTTCCTGGTAGAGGCGGATGCGAAGGGCTATGCCCGCGGCCGCAAGGAGCACAAGATGGGGCAGCGCGCCTCCCAGGTCGGAGCGCTCGCTTTCGACAACGTGCCGCTTGGGCCGGAGGCGCTGCTTGGCCAGCCCGGACGCGGCTTCCACATGATGATGAGCGTGCTCGAGAAGGGACGCGTCGGCATCGCGGCGCTTGCCGTCGGCATCCTCCAGGCGGCCCTGGAAGAGTCCGTCGCCTACGCCAAGACGCGCCGCCAGTTCGGGAAGGCGATCGCCGATTTCCAGGCCGTGCAATGGATGCTCGCCGATATGGCGAAGGCGACCCATGCCGCGCGGCTCATGACCCGCCATGCGGCCGAGAAGCTCGATTCTGGCGCGCCGGCCGGCCTCGACTGCTCGATGGCGAAATGCTTCGCCTCGGACGCCGCGGTCGAGCACACCGCGAACGCCGTCCAGGTCCATGGCGGCATCGGCTACATCCGCGGCACGCCGGTCGAGCGCCTCTACCGCGACGCCAAGATCACCCAGATCTACGAGGGCACGAACCAGGTCCAGCGCCTGATCATCGCGCGGGCGCTGCTGGCTTGAGTGCGCGCCCGGCTATTCCGCCGCATCCGTCAGCGCCGCAACAGCCGGAATGAAGAAATCAGGGTTGAGGTCGCGCAGGTCCTCCAATTCGCGCAGGAGCCGGTCGAGATGCTCGCTCATCCGTAGCGCGGCCTCATGCGGGGCGCGCCTGCGGATCGCCGCGGCCACCGCCGCGTGCTCGCGGATGAGGAGCGGCATGCGGCCCTTCTGCGGCAGCGTCAGCCGCCGCACGCGATCGACCTGCACCTTGACGTGCTGGACGAGCGTCCACAGCCGCGGCAGACCGGCGGCTTCCGCGATCGCCGCATGGAAGGCTTCGTCCGCGTGGTGGAACGCGTCCTGATCACCGCGTGCGCTGACTTCGCGCTGGCGCTTCAGGATCGCCTCGATTTCCGCCATCTGCGCCGGCGTCGCGCGCTCGGCGGCAAGCCGCGCGCTCGTCTCTTCGAGCGTGCGCCGGATCACCATGGCCTCGGGCAGGGCGCCGATCGGAATCCGGGAGACGAAGGTGCCGGATTGCGGGAAGATGTCGATCAACCCTTCGTCGGCAAGCCGCAGCACCGCCTCGCGCACCGGCGTGCGGCTCACCCCGTAGGTGGCCGCGATCTCTTTCTCGACAAGAGGTTGGCCGGGACGGCGCGTCATCGAGACAAGCTGGTCGCGCAGCTCCGCGTAGATCGTCGAGGCCACGCCCGCCCGGGCGGGCGGCCGCCGCGGCGGCCGCCGCTCCGCCGCGCGTGCGATTGCGATTTGTTTCTCCACGTCCGCGCCGCAGCCATCTAGGCAAGAGCTGATATATTAGTATAGCTTCTTGCGCGAAGCGAGCCCGCGTTGAACAGTGCGGTCCTCGAACGAGCGGGCCGCGCAAGATCCGGCACGACAGGATAGGAACACGAGGGAGGAAACGGATGAAGCGTCGCGATCTACTGAAGCTTTCGAGCGCCGGCTTGGCGGCCGGCGCCCTCTACGGCTCCGGCCTCGGCGGTGCCTTCGCGCAGACGAAGATGGTGCTGAAGGCGACGGACGTGCATCCGCTCGGCTACCCGACCGTGGAAGCCGTCCAGCGCATGGGCAAGAAGCTCGAGCAGGCGACCAACGGCCGGCTCTCGATCCAGATGTATCCGTCGATGCAGCTCGGCGGCGAGAAGGAGATGATCGAGCAGGCCCAGGTCGGCGCGCTCGCCATCGCCCGCATCAGCGTCGGCCCGATGGGCCCGCTCGTGCCCGAGCTCAACGTCTTCAACATGCCGTTCATGTTCCGCGACACCGCCCACATGGAGAAGGTGATCGACGGCGAGATCGGCGCCGAGATGCTGAAGAAGCTTTCCGACCATCCGACCGCCGGCCTCATCGGCCTGTGCTGGATGAACGCCGGCGTGCGCAACGTCTACAACTCGAAGAAGCCGATCCAGACGGTCGAGGACCTCAAGGGCCTCAAGATCCGCATGATGGGCAATCCTGTCTTCGTCGACACCATGAACGCGCTCGGCGGCAACGGCGTCGCCATGGGCTTTGACCAGCTCATCAACGCGATGCAGACAGGCGTCGTCGACGGCGCCGAGAACAACGAGCCGACCTATATGACCGGCCAGCACAACCGGTACGCCAAGTACTACTCGCGCACCGGCCACCTGATCATCCCGGAGATCCTGGTCTTCTCGAAGCGCGTCTGGGGCCAGCTCTCGAAGGAGGATCAGGAGCTCATCACCAAGCTCTCCAAGGAAGCCCAGCAGGAATCGCGCACCCTCTGGTACGAGATGGAGAAGAAGTCGGTCGAGGAGATGCAGAAGGCTGGCGTCGTGATCACCGACATCCCGGACAAGAAGGCTTTCCAGGCCGCGGTGAAGCCGGTCTGGGACAAGTACGGGGCGCAACTCTCGGGCATCATCCAGCGCATCCAAGACGTAAAATAAGCGCAGCTCTGCAGCAAGGGCCGGCTGGTCGTCTAAGAGGATCGCGCCGGCCCTCGTGCTGTCCGGGGAGGGGAGATGAAGGCTCAGTACATCCGCCTCATGGATGTGATTCACCGCGCTTGCCTCGTGGTCGCGGGCGTGTGCATCGTCGTGATCACGCTGATCATCCCCTGGGGGGTGTTCACGCGTTACGTGCTCAACAGCGCCTCGTCATGGCCCGAGCCGCTGGCGATCCTGATCATGATCGTCCTGTCGTTCTTCTCGGCCGTGGTCTGCTACCGCGAGTACCTGCACATCGGCGTCGGCCTGCTGCCCGCGGCGCTCGGCGAACGCGGCAAGGCCATTCTCGGCACGCTCATCGAAATTTGCATGATGATCACCAACGTCTTCCTGCTTTGGTACGGCATCAAGCTCGTGCACGCGACCTGGTACCAGAGCATCGCCGAGTTCCCGGTCGTCTCCGTCGGCGTCTCCTATCTGCCGGTACCGATCGCCGGCGCGATCACTGTGCTCTTCATCATCGAGCGGTTCCTGACGCGGGAGTTCTTCCGCGATCACACCATCGAGACCACTAGCACCGTTTCCACCGAGTAGCGCGGCGGCGACACGGCATGGACATCCTCATCCTCTGCGGCGGATTCACCGTCCTGTGCCTCATCGGCATGCCGGTCGCCTACGCGCTCGGTCTCGCGGCGATCATGGCGGCGATTTACATCGACCTGCCGCTCGAGGCGATCGCGCTCAAGACCTCGGATGGGATGGACGATTTCCCGCTGCTCGCCATCCCCTTCTTCATCCTCGCCGGCGGCATCATGGCCGAAGGCGGCATGGCGGAGCGCATCATCAACCTTGCCCGGGTGTTCGTCGGCTTCATCCGCGGCGGGCTCGCCCTCGTGAACATCCTCGCCTCGACGATGTTCGGCGCGATCTCGGGCTCTTCCGTCGCCGACACCGCCTCGATCGGGTCGGTGATGATCCCGCAGATGATCAAGGCGGGCTACCCGCGCCTCTTCGCCGTCAATGTGACGATCTCGGGCTCGCTGCAGCCGCTCCTCATCCCGCCCTCGCACAACGCGGTCATCTATTCCCTCGCGGCCGGCGGCACCGTCTCGGTCGGCGCCCTGTTCATGGCCGGCGTCATCCCGGGCCTGCTCCTCGGGCTGTCGCTGATGATCCTGTGCCTCATCATCGCCCATCGGCAGAAGTTCCCGAAGGGCGAGGTCGTCTCACCGCGGCGGGCGCTGTGCATCGCGGCCGACGCCTTCTGGGGGCTGATCACGATCTTCATCATTCTCGGCGGCATTCTCTCGGGCATCTTCACGCCGACAGAATCGGCGGCGGTCGCCTGCGTCTACGCCTTCATCGTCACGATGTTCATCTATCGCGATTACCGGTGGAAGGACCTGCCGCTGCTGGTCGCGCGAATCGTGCGCACGGTCGGCATGGTCATGATCATGATCGGCTTTTCGATCGCGTTCGGCTACATGATGGCGATCATGCGGGTGCCGGCGAAGGCGACTGAGTTCTTCGTCGCGATCTCGTCCGACAAGTACACTTTCCTGCTCTACGTCAACATCCTGCTGCTGGTCCTCGGCACCTTCATGGACCTGGCGCCGATGCTGCTCATCTGCACGCCGATCTTTCTGCCGGTGATCAAGACCTTCGGCATCGATCCCGTGCATTTCGGCATTGTCATGATCCTCAACCTCGGCATCGGCTTGCTGACGCCGCCGGTCGGGCCGACCATGGTGGTGGGGTGCGCGATCGGGAAGGTCACGATGGAGGCGGTCTCGCGATCGATCCTCGTGTTCTACATCCCGATGCTGATCGTACTCGCGCTCGTGACCTACATACCGGCGTTGACGCTGTGGCTGCCACGGGTGCTCGGGCTGTAGGTTGCCCGGCAAGCGAGTTGGCGCAGGAAGCGCGGCCTGGTACTGACCCCCTCAACCGCCTCAAGAGACGGTGCACAACGGAGGAAACCATGAAAAGACGTGACGTTCTGAAAGCCGGTCTCGCGCTTTCCGCGACCGCGGTCGCGGCCCCCTACGTCAAGGCGCAGGCTCAGATCAGCCTGCAAGGCGCCTCGCAGTTCAATGACGATCATGCCTTCACCAAGGCGATGGCGAAGTTCGCGGAGCTGACGCAGCAGTACTACGGCAAGCCGGTCAACTTCACCCTGCACAAGAACTCCTCGCTTGGCCTCGAGAAGCAGTATTTCGAGTACATGGCGCAGGGCCGAGCGGTCGACTACGCCATCGTCTCGCCGGCCCACATGTCGACCTTCTCGAAAGCCGCGCCCTTCATCGACGCGCCCTTCCTGTTCCGCGACCTCGCGCACTGGAACAAGGTGCTCGATCAGGACCTCCTCAAGCCCGTCGCGGACGAGATCGCCCAAAAGGCTGAGGTCATGCTGATCGGCTATGCCGGCGGGGGCGTGCGCAACATCTTCTCGAACAAGCCGGCCTCGACGCTCGCCGAGCTGAAAGGACTCAAGGTCCGCGTGCAGGGAGCCCCGATCTGGAGTCGCACCTTCGCGGCGACCGGCATGTCCCCGACCGTGATCGCCTACAACGAGGTCTACAACGCGATCCAGAATGGCGTCATCAACGCCGGCGAGAACGAGGCCGCCGGCGTCGAATCGATGAAGTTCTTCGAGGTCGGCCCGAACCTGATCATGACCGAGCACGCGATCACCATCCGCCCGCTGTGCTTCTCCTCCAAGACCTTCAAGACACTGCCGCCCGAGCTGCAGGCCGCGGTGGTCAAGGCAGGCAGGGAGGCCGGCGCACACGGCCGGCAGATCGAGTCCTCCGAGGACTCGGCCAAGCTCGACGCGCTCGAGAAGGCCGGCAAGCTGAAGCGCATCCCCTTCAAGGACCGCGCCGAGATGAAGAAGCTCGTCGACCCAGTCATGGCCGCCTACGCCAAGGAGATCGGCGCCGAGGCGATCCTGGAGAAGATGAACGCGGTCGCGTAATCGTCGCTTCAACGTTGCCGAACGAGGTCATCCCGGCCGGCGCGAAGTGCCGAGCCGGGATCCATGATCGCGCGCCGGAGCTATGGGTCCCGGATCCGCCTCTGGCCGTCCGGGACGATCCGCCTCCCTGTACCAAATCCAAAGGTCCGCTCCGTCAGGCCTAGCCGGACGGGCGGTTCCCTCTCTCACCGAACCTCATGAACACTACCACGGCCCAACATCCCGGCCTCTGGCGCAGGCTCACCGCCTGGTACGGCGAGCTTCTGTCGTGGCTCCTCGTCTTCGCGGTGGCGATCCTCGTCATCCCGGTCACGCTGCAGATCTTCTCGCGCTTCACCGCGCTCATCCCGCACTACATCTGGACCGAGGAGATGGCGCGCTTCCTGTTCGTGTGGACGATCATGATCGGCGCCATGCTCGGCGTGCGCGAGGCGAGCCATTTCGAGGTCGACGTCTGGCCGAGGAATATCTCGCCGAAGCTCGACGCCGCACTGAAGATTGCCGCAAGGTTGGGTGTGCTGGTGATCGCCCTCGTCTTCGTGTGGTCCGGGATCGAGTTCACGCGCTTCGGCTGGTACCGGATCTCGGAACTCGCCGAGCTGCCGCTCTGGCTCATCCACCTCGCTTGGCCGATTGCCGGCTTCACCTGGATCGCCTTCCTCGGCGAGCAGTTCTGGGACGAGGTCCAAGTGCTCCGCGGCCGCCGCGGCCCGACGCCGCCCGAGCCGCATGTGCCGACCGAGGGAGCCTGGGAATGACCGGCTCCGTCCTCTCCTCCGGCCAGGCCGCGGCCATCCTGTTCGGCCTGTTCTTCCTCTTGCTGTTCCTGCGCGTGCCGGTCGCCTTCGCGCTGGCGCTCGCCTGCCTGCCGATCCTCGCGATCGAGCCGCGGCTCTCCGCGATGACCCTCGTGCAGGAGACCTTCAACGCCTACAACTCCTTCATCCTGCTCGCCGTGCCGTTCTTCCTTCTGACTGCGAACCTGATGAATGTCGGCGGCATCACCGACCGGCTGATGCTCCTCTCCCGCACCATGGTCGGCCATTGGCCGGGGGGCTTGGCCCAGATCAACGTCGTGCTCTCGATCTTCTTCGCCGGCATCTCGGGGTCCTCCACCGCCGACGCCGCGAGCCAGTCGAAGATCTTCATCGAGGCCCAGCGCAAGGAGGGCTACGACGACTCGTTCTCCGTCGCGATCACGGCGGTGTCGGCGGTGCTCGCGGTCATCATCCCGCCCTCAATCCTGATGGTGGTATGGGGCGGCATCCTCACCGTCTCGATCGGCGCGCTCTTCCTCGCCGGCATCATCCCGGGCCTCCTGATCGGGCTTGCCCAGATGGGAACCGTGCACGCCTATGCCAAGGCGCGCGGCTACCCGACCTATCCGCGCGCGACCTGGGGGGCGCTCACGCGCTCGCTTTTCGTCTCGATTCCCGCACTGACCACGCCGATGATCATCATCGGCGGCAAGATCTTCGGCTGGTTCACGGCGACCGAATCCGCCTGCATCGCCGTGCTCTACGCCGGCACGCTATCGCTCCTCGTCTATCGCGAGATGGACCTCAAAGGCCTGCATTTCGCCCTGCTGGACACCGGCAAGTTCGCGGCGATCGCGCTGTTCTGCGTCGGCACCGCGAGCGCCTTCGGCTGGCTCCTCGCCTACTATCAGATCCCGAAGGCCATCCTCGAAGGCGTCTCGGCCTGGGGCATGGGCGCGATCGCGACCGGCTTCTTCATCGCCTTCGTGTTCCTGGTGGTCGGGTGCTTCCTCGACGCCATCCCGGCGATCATCATCGTCGGCACCATCCTCGACCCGCTCGCGCGCTCCGCCGGGCTTGATCCCGTGCACTTCGCGATGATCGGGATCGTCTCGCTCGCCTTCGGCCTCGTGACGCCGCCTTACGGGCTCTGCCTGATGATCGCCTGCTCGGTCGCCGGGCTTCGGGTCGGCGACGCGATCAAGGATACGATGATCATGCTGGTGCCCATGCTGCTGGTGCTCGCCGCCGTGATCATGTGGCCGCAGGTTTCCCTCTTCCTCCCCGGCCTGATTTCCCCGGAGTTCCTCAAATGAATGCGACGCAAGCCACGACGACCTCGACCGCCCTCATTCCCGACCTCAAGGGCAAGTGCATCCTCATCACCGGCGGCTCGACCGGCATAGGCGCCGCCGCTGCGCGCGCCTTCGGCGAGAACGGCGCCAAGGTGGCGCTGAACTTTAACGCCAACGCCGAGGAGGCCGGGAAGGTCGCCGCCGACATCGAGAAGGCGGGCGGCAAGGCCGTTCTGGTGCGCGGTGACGTGACCAGGCCCGAGGTCGCGGAGCAGGCCGTGGCGGAGACCGTGAAGGCCTTCGGCCGCCTCGACGTGCTGATCAACAACGCCGGCGCGCTCATCAAGCGCACGCCGGTCGCCGATTACACCGACGAGTTCGTCGACGCCGTGCTCGAGCTCAACGTGAAGCAGGTCGTGCGCTTCATGCGCGAGGGCGCGGTGCAGATGCGCAAGCAGGGCGGCGGCGGCTCGATCGTCAACGTCTCGTCGATCGCCGCGCGCCACGGCGGCGGCCCCGGCTCAGTCATCTACGCCGCCGCGAAGGGTTTCGTCGCGACAGCGACCCGCGGCTGGGCGAAGGAGCTCGTGCGCGACCGCATCCGCGTCAACGCCGTCTCGCCGGGCGTGATCATGACGCCCTTCCACGAGCGCTACTCGACCGCTGAGCAGCTCGCCGCGATGCAGGCGACGATCCCGATGGACCGCATCGGCACCCCCGACGAATGCGTCGGCGCCTTCCTCTACCTCGCCTCCGACGCGATGAGCGGCTACGTGACCGGGCAGATCCTCGAGGTCAATGGCGGGCAGTATATGCCGTAAGCCCCACCTCTCCCTCCGGGAGAGGTGGTTCTCAGAACCCGTAAAGCTCCGCCGGATTGTCCACCAAGATCCGGCGCCGCGTGGCCTCGTCCGGCGCCCAGTCGAGGAGCGTGTCGAGCAGCACCGCCTCGTCCTGCGGCGCATGGCCCGGGTGGGGCCAGTTCGAGGCCCAGAGCATGCGCTCGGGGGCGATGCGGATGAGCGCCTTCGCGAGGCGCCCCACGTCTTCGTAGAGCGGCCGCCCGGCCTTCGAGACCTCGTACATCGCCGAGAGCTTGACCCACACGCGGCCGCTCTCGACGAGCCGCGCGAGGCTCAGGAAGGCGGGGTGGTCGACCGGCACCGGCTCAAGGAACTTGCCGATATGGTCGATCACGATGGTGCCGGGCCACGCCCGCACCTGGGCTTCGCGGTCAGGCAGCTCGCGCCCGTCGAGCTGGAGCTGCACGTGCCAGCCGACGCCCTGCACCTTGGCGGCGATGCGGTCGAGCTCACCCCACGGGATCGCGCCGCCGCGCAGCATGTGGAAGCGCGCGCCGCGCATCCCGCGCGCCGTCAGCTCCTCGAGCTCGCCCTCGGTCGTCGCGTCGGTCACGACCGCGATGCCGCGCGCCACCTCGAGCCCGAGCGCGGCGATGCCTTCGAGCGTGCAGCGGTTGTCGGTGCCGTAGGTCGTCGGCTGCACCACGACCGTGCGCGACAGCCCCACTCGCCGCTGCACCGCGCGGTACTCCTCGACCGAAGCATCGGGCGGCGTGAGCACCGCGGTCCGTGCGGTCGGGTAGCGCGCATCGTAGAAATGCATGTGCGTGTCGCACGCGCCGGGCGGCGCCTTGAGACGTGGCAGATCGGAGAGCGCGACATCGGGCCTTGTTTGGCTCATGGCTCTATCTCCATGGGACGGCCCTCGTCCGAGGATCGCAGCAGGCTCTCGATCAGCACCTGCACCTTCAGCGCCTCGCGTCCGCTGACCGCCGGGTGGCGGCCCTGTTCCACCGCGTCGAGAAAATCGACGATCAACGCCTTGTGCGCCTCGTGCGAGAAGGCCATCGGGTCGGCTCCGCCGCCGCCTGCGCTCGAGCCTTCAAGGCGCTCCGTGCGGCCGTTCTTGAAATGCACCTCGAGCGTCTCGACCGAGAGCACCGCGGTAGCGTTCTCGCACGCAAGCTCGATGCGCTCGGGAAAGCCCGGATAGGAGACGGTGGTCGCATCGATCGCGCCGATGGCGCCGTTGCCGAACTCGATCGCCGCGCACACGATGTCCTCGGTGTCGATCCGGCGCAGCGGCGAGGTCCGCGCGAAGGCTGCGATCCGCGCGATCGGCCCGGTCAGGCTCTGGAACAGGTCCAGCGTGTGGATCGCCTGCGTGAGCAGCACGCCGCCGCCGTCGCGCGCCTTCATGCCCCGGCCCGGTTGCGCGAAATACTCGGGCGAGCGCCACCAGCGGATATAGGCCGAGGCGGAGACGAGGGCGCCGAGGTCGCCGCTGCCTACGAGCTCGGCGAGCCGCCGCGAGGCCTTGCGGAAGCGGTGTTGCAGCACGATGCCGAAGCGCAGGCCCGCCTTCTCCATCGCCGCGACCGCCTGCCGGCCGCGCTCGACCGTGACCTCGAGCGGCTTCTCCAACAGCACGTGCTTCCCCGCCGCGGCGCAGCGCTGGACGAGGTCCTGATGGGTCGTCGGGGGCGTGAGCAGCAGCACCGAGCGGATCGACTTGTCGGCAAGCACGCGCTCCAGGCTGTCGGTGATCGAAAGGTCCGGGTTCTCGCGCCCGAACGCGTCGCGCCGCTCCTCGCTCGGCGTGTAGCAGGCGGCGATCTCGACCCGCTCCTGAAGCTCGCGCAGGCTCTGCAGATGCGGCTTCAGCGCCATCCCGAGCCCGACCACCCCGATCCGATGCCGCTCCACTCGGCCCCCCATTCCGATCATCGCCGGCCTGCACTAAGTCCCATTGCGCGGCGCGAAGGCAAGGGCCAAGTTCCGCCCGCCTCGCACCGGTGAACGCATGGACCAGCTTTCCCTTTATCTCGCCCCGGCCGAATACATCGACAGCGACCACCCTGCGGTGATCGCGCGCGCCGCGGCGGTCACCGCCGGCGCCGCCGATCCGGTCGAGAAGGCGCGCCGGCTCTATCTTTCGGTGCGCGACGGCATCCGCTACGCGCCTTACGTCGACTACACCGACCCTGAGACCTTCCGGGCCTCGAGCGTGCTTGCGGCGGGGCACGGCTACTGCGTCGGCAAGGCCTCGCTCTATGCCGCGCTCTGCCGCGCCTCGGGCATCCCGGCCCGGGTCGGGCTTGCCGACGTGAAGAACCACCTTGCGACGCCGAAGCTCCTGGAGGAGGTCGGCACCGACGTCTTCGCCTTCCACGGCTACGCCGAGCTCTTTTTGGACGGCGCCTGGCTCAAGGCGACGCCGACCTTCAACGAGACGCTCTGCCAAAAATTGGGCGTGACGCCGCTCGCCTTCGACGGCCGCGCCGACGCGTTGCTGCAGGCCTTCGACGGCGAGGGGCGCCAGTTCATGGCCTACCTCGTCGAGCACGGCAGCTTTTTCGACGTGCCGGCGAAATATGTGATGGCGGAGATGGCGCGGCTCTATCCGAAACTGTGCCGGCCCGGCGGCCTGCGCGGGCGCGACATGGAGGAGGAGGCGGGGCGGGCCGCGTAACGCCCTCCGCCGCAAGGGGAGCGGATGGCGGTGGGAAGAAATGCTCTGGCGGCCGGCAAGCGTCGGCAAAGGCTCGCGTCATCGAAAACCTCCCGTGGCTCGGCGACGTGCCTCATCGTTCTCGCGGCCCGTTCCGGGTCCGAGGCATGAGGGCCGGGCGGATCGCGCGGCCCTCGAAAACGAGAGGGGAGCGCGGGGGCCGGGCGGTCCGCGGCGCGGCGGCCGCGCGCGGAAGAGTACAGGGCAGGGACAGGGCCAGCCGCCATCACAGCGACCCGGCCGCGGCACCCCGCGCGTGGCGCCTTGGTCACCGGCCTCGCGCTTCGGCTCGTGAGAGCCTTAAGCGCATTCGCGCAGACCTCCCGAATGGGCCGGGAGGACGGGCGAGGCCGCCCGCAGGCCGGGTGGCGCGCCCTGGGACCGCGCCAGTGACCGGGAGCGGAGACCCTGAGGATCCGGGCTCGTGAGGCCCGGGCTCAGCGCCGCATCAACCCGAGGCATCCGCCTTGCGGCATCAGCCCCGAGCCATCCCGAGGATCGCCCCGCGCCTTTTGAGCCCGAGTCTTCCCTCGCGATGCCGCCCCACGACCAGACACCTCCGGAGGCGCCCCTCAGGGCGGGTGGGAAAAGACTAGGACCAAATTCCAGGGGATGTCAAGCGATTTTTTCCTAGCCTCTCCTGCGTCGCATAGCAGGGCTTGTCCCAGCCCTCCTGTGACGATGGGCGCACAATCGCTCTCGATGTCGACGCCCCGGCTTTGGGCCGAGTCGGCCTTCCTCAAGCGGAACAGTGGAGAGTTCAGCGGCGAATGCGGACGGGCGCCGGATGGGCCTGACGGCGGGCGTTCGAGGCCACGAGCACCAGCATGATCAGGAAGGCGAGCTTGAGAGCCGCGTGCATCAGGGACGAGCCGGACATCGCCCGATCCTCCGCGAGCCGCCACGGCTCGACGGCTTGAATATCGCCCAGAGGCGTGAAGGCTGCAGTGCGGGTGCGCACCGGCTCGTAAACGTGGTGTAGAAGAGCGATATCGCGTCAACTGCCAACCGAGGTGTCGCCGTGTCCCGACCCAAAGCCGAGCCGCAAGTGCTGATCGACAACGACCGCGTCGTCGCGACGAAGTGGAGCTTCACGGACGGAGCCGAGACCGGCTGGCACCGCCACGGCCACGACTACGTCATCGTGCCCCTCGCCGACGGCAAGCTCATCGTCGAAGAGCCCGGCGGCGGCACCCGCGAAGCGGCCCTCACGCTCGGCGCGCCCTATTTCCGCGAGCAAGGCGTCGAGCACAACGTGATCAACGGAAGCGGCGGGCCGTTCGCGTTCCTGGAGATCGAGATCAAGCGGGGGTGAGGTTTGATGTCATCCCGGAAGCGGCGAAGCCGTTATCCGGGATCCACAACGCCGGCGGGAGGAGTGGATCCCGGCTCTCCCCCCTCGGGTCTAGCCCGAGGGTTCCGGCCGGGATGACCATCAATTCCGAAGTCGCTCGATCAATGCCATCGCGGCGGCCGGGTTGCGCTCCTTCGCGCCTGAGATGAAATAGACGAAGCAGTCGCGCGGCTGACCCGGCGCGGCGCTCGCATCGATCCGCGGCAGGTCGTCCGGCTCGCCGCCCGCTTCCCACGCTTTCGCCCGCTTCGCCCACGCGTCGAGCTCCTCCGCCGGATACCCCGTCTCATGCGCCTCGCTCGAGCGCTGCAGGCGGGCGTAGACGAAGTCGCCGGTGAGGTCGGCGATCTCGGCGTATTTGTCGGAATGAGCGTAGGCTACCGGCACCTTGGCCTGCCGCATCAGCGCGATGAACTCCGGCGTCTTGAAGCTGTCGTGACGCACCTCCAAGGCATGGCGGATCGGGCGGCCGTCGTATGATCGCGGCAGGAGCTCGAGGAAGCCGGCGATCTCGTCCTTGACGAACTTCTTGGTCGGGGCGAGCTGCCACAGGATCGGCCCGAGTTTTTCTTTCATCTCGGTCGGGCCGCTCTCGAAGAAGCGCGCGATGTGGGGCCCGCCTTCCGTGAGGTCCTTGCGGTTCGAGATGTAGCCCGGTCCCTTGACCGAGAACACGAAGCCGTCCGGCGTCTCCGCCGCCCAGTTCCGAAAGGTCTCAGGCTTCTGCGTGCGGTAGAAGGTGCCGTTGATCTCGATCGAGGTGACGTGCCGGCTCGCATGCGCCAATTCCTGCGCATGCGGCAGCCCCTTGGGATAGAACGGCCCGCGCCAGGGCGCGAAGGTCCACCCGCCGATGCCGACATGGATCATGCGCCGAACCTCCTCATGCTGAGGTGCTCCGCCAGAGGCGGAGCCTCGAAGCACGCACCGGCAGGCCAACTGCTTCGACAGTATGCGTCCTTCGAGGCTCGGCGCCTTGCGCTTCGCACCTCAGGATGAGGAGCATCGGAGGATGAAAGGGAACGAGCGCCATCGCTCAACCGGCCGCGACCCGCGGCTGCTCGCGCGTGAAGCTCTCCGCCGCGGCCGCCTCGTCCGAAGCCTCGCCGGAGGTCACGGTCACCACCACCTCCATGCCCAAGAAATCCTCCGGCTCGCCGGCATAGCTGCCGGAGACCGGCGAGGCTTGCGTCGGATCGCGCGTCACCGCCACCCGGATCAGGGCCTCCGAGCCGACGAGCGCGTTGGTCGGATCGTACTCGACCCAGCCGGCGCCGGGGAGGTAGATCTCGCACCACGCGTGCGTGGCGCCGGCGCCGGTCGTGCCGTTGTCGCCCGTGCCGTCGAGCTTCGGGTCGTAGAGATAGCCGGTCACGAAGCGGGCGCCGAAGCCGAGGCTGCGCGCAGCCTCGATCATCAGATAGGCGTAGTCGCGGCAGGTGCCGCTGCCCTTCTCGAGCGTCTCTGCCGGCAGCTGCGTGCCAACCTCCTCGCGCGGGTTGTAGGCGAAATCCGCCTTGATCGCCCGGTTCATCGAGGCGAGGAGCTCGAGCGTGTCCATGGGCCTGCCGGTCACGAACTTGCGGGCCCAGGCCTCGACCGTGCCGTTCGGGTCGAGCGAGTGGCGCTCGAGCAGGCGCCCGAGATCGGAGCGGTCCTCGCTCGAATAGACGAAGGGGTAGGTCGCGGCGTCTGCGTCGAGCTCGAAGACCGGCCGGTCGAGGGCGTAGCGCTCGATATGCAGCGCGCTCTCGATTCGGAGCTCGGACGCCGTCCCGGCGAAGCTCGCGAGGCCGACCGAGTTGCCGAACACGTCGTGGATCCAGCGCAGCCGAGCCGGCGGCGAGAGCGCGAGCTCCGTGCGGACGAGGCGCAAATCGTGGCTGTCGCGCGGGCGCAGCATCAGCCGGTGCGGGCCGAAGCCGACCGGCCGCGCGTAGCGATAGGTCGTGGCGTGGCGGACGGTGAGCGGCTTCATCTGCGGAGCGAGGGTAGGGTGGCGGGGCCTCCCGTCAACCGGCCACGCTCGTCATCGTTCCGGCGCGGCCGGGCTGCCCTTTTTCCATCACGGTTCGCATGCTAACCCGGGCCACGGGGCGCGAAAGCGGCCGAAGAGCCCTTGCGCGATGCGGATCGATGCCATGAGTTTCCGAGCCCTCACGGCGGCGCTTGGCGCGGCGTGCCTCCTTGCCGGGGCGAGCGGCGCGCTGGCGGACAAGATCAAGAACCCGACCGCGGTCTTCTCCGGGCTCGACAAGATCACCGGGCGGATCATCTCCTTCGAGGTCGAGGTCGACGAGACCGTGCAGTTCGGCGCGCTGCAGATGACGCCGCGCGTCTGCTACACGCGGCCCCCGACCGAAAGCCCGCAGACCACGAGCTTCGTCGAGGTCGACGAGGTCACGCTCGACAACAAGTACCGGCGCATCTTCTCGGGCTGGATGTTCGCCTCGAGCCCCGGCCTGCACGGCATCGAGCACGCGATCTACGACATCTGGCTGACCGACTGCAAAGGCGGCCAGGAGGTCATCGTCGAGGCGAAGGACCCCGACGAGGTCGCGCCGCCGACCGGGCGCGAGCGCGACCGCGGCCGCCGCCAGACCGCGCAGCCGGCGCAAGGGATGCCGCGGCAGTCGCCGACCAGCGACGGCCGGCTCGACGTCGCCCCCCTCCGCGGCGTGCCGGTGCAGCCGCAACAGCAGCCGACCCGGCGCTTCTTCCCGACCAATCCCCCGAGCGGGTCGGTCGGCGGCATCGACCCGGCCCGCCGCTAGGAGAGCGTCCCCCTTCCGAGCGCCCGCAGGGCCTCGGCCCCGCTCACGATCCGCTCGCGCGGCCACACATGCCAGTCGGCCGGGGCGTCGATCGCCTCGCGCAGGAGCCGCTTGTATGCCTGGCGCGGCAGCTCGACCGCGCCGAACTGCGACAGATGCTCGGTCACGAACTGGGTGTCGAGGAGGCGGAAGCCGCCGGCCCGCAGCCGCGCCGCCAGGTGGACGAGGGCGACTTTCGAGGCGTCGCGCTCGCGGTGGAACATGCTCTCGCCGAAGAACGCCGCCCCCAGCCGCACGCCGTAGAGCGCCCCGACCAGCCGGCCCTCGCGATAGGCCTCGACCGTATGGCAATGGCCGCGGTCGAAAAGGTCGCCGTAGAGGCGGCGGATACGCTCGTTGATCCAGGTCTTGTCGCGCCGCGCCGTCGCGCCGGCGCAGCCTTCGATCACGGCGTCGAAATCGCGGTCGATGCGGATCTCGAACCGGTCCGCGCGCACCGTGCGGGCCAGGCGCTTCGAAAGATGGAAGCCGTCGAGCGGCAGCACGCCGCGTTCGCGTGGCTCGACCCAGAAAAGGGCCGGGTCGTCGGCGTCCTCGGCCATCGGGAAGATGCCCGCGGCATAGGCCCGCAGCAATATCTCGGGCGTGATCTCGATGCGTCCGCCGCCGTGCATGCCCGGCGCGTCTCCGCTCTAGCCGTTCTCAATACCGCCGGTCTTGAGGAAAGTTTCAAGCCAGTGGATGTCGTATTGCCCGTTCTGGATGTCCGGGTTGCGGACGAGCCTGCGGAACAGCGGCAGCGTCGTGTCGATGCCGTCGACCACGAACTCGTCGAGCGAGCGGCGCAGGCGCATCAGGCACTCGTTGCGGGTGCGGCCGTGGACGATGAGCTTGCCCACCAGGGAATCGTAGAAGGGCGGGATGGTGTAGCCCTGGTATACCGCCGAATCGACCCGGATGCCGAGGCCGCCGGGCGGGTGGAAATAGGTGATCTGCCCCGGCGAAGGGCGGAAGCTCGCAGGGTGCTCGGCGTTGATGCGGCACTCGATGGCGTGGCCCTCGATGACCACGTCCGACTGACTGAGCGAGATCGGCGAGCCGGCGGCGACCCGGATCTGCTCGTTCACGAGGTCGAGGCCGGTGATCATCTCGGTCACGGGGTGCTCGACCTGGATGCGGGTGTTCATCTCGATGAAATAGAACTCGCCGTCCTCGTAGAGGAACTCGACGGTGCCGGCGCCGGCGTAGTTCAGCTCCTGCATCGCCCGCGCCACGACCTCGCCGATGCGCCTGCGTTCGGCGGCGTTGAGGGCGGGGGAGGGGCCCTCCTCCCAGACCTTCTGGTGGCGGCGCTGCAGCGAGCAGTCGCGCTCGCCGAGATGGATGGCGTCGCCGTTGCCGTCGCCGAGCACCTGGATCTCGATGTGGCGCGGCCTGTCGAGGTACTTCTCGATGTAGACGGCGTCGTCGCCGAAGGCCGACATCGCCTCTGCCTTGGCCGTGTCGAGCGCGTGCTGGAGGTCGTCGTCCGAGCGGGCGACCTTCATGCCGCGGCCGCCGCCGCCGGCCGCCGCCTTGATCAGGACCGGATAGCCGATCTCGGCCGCGACGCGCTTCGCCTCGTCCTCATCGGCGATGCCGCCGTCGGAGCCCGGCACGCAGGGGATGCCGAGGCGCCTGGCGGTTCGTTTCGCCTCGATCTTGTCGCCCATCACCCGGATGTGCTCGGGTTTCGGGCCGATGAAGGTGATGCCGTGCGAGGCGAGAACCTCCGCGAACCGTGCGTTCTCGGAGAGAAAGCCGTAGCCCGGATGCACGGCGTCGGCGTGGGTGATCTCGCAGGCCGCGATCAGCGCCGGGATGTTGAGATAGCTGTCCCGGGCCGGCGGCGGCCCGATGCAGACGCTCTCGTCGGCGAGCCGCACATGCATGGCGTTGGCGTCGGCGGTCGAATGCACCGCGACGGTCGCGATGCCGAGTTCCTTCGCGGCGCGCAGGATGCGCAGGGCGATCTCGCCGCGGTTCGCGATGAGGATTTTGTCGAACATCCGCGCTGCCGCCGGTCACTCGATCACGAGGAGCGGCTCGCCGTATTCGACCGGCGTCCCATCCTCGACGAAGATCGCGATGACGGTGCCGGCGCGCGGGGCGGTGATGTCGTTGAAGGTCTTCATCGCCTCGATCAGGAGAAGCTTGTCCCCGACCTCGACGCGCGAGCCGATCTCGACGAAGTTCTTCGCGTCCGGCGCCGGCTTGCGGAAAGTCGTGCCGACCATCGGCGAGGGCACGACGCCGGGGTGGCCCTTGGCGGTCGCTTCGGTGACCGGCGTTGCGGCAACCGGCGCCGCCGCGGCTGCCTGGGCCTGCGGAGCCGGCGCCGCCATCGGCACGGTCACCGACGCGGTGATCGTGCGGGCGACGCGGATGCGCAGATCGCCTTTCGCCACCTCGATCTCGGTCAGGTCGGTCTCGGCGATCAGGGTTGCGAGCTCTCGAACGAGCTCGGGATCGAAGGGGCTTTGCCTGGCCATCCGCAGCCTTTCGGATCTATGGCGCCGTCGCTGTGCGCTCGCGCAGCAGGGTGATCGCAGCGGCGAGACCGAGCTTGTAGCTCGTCGGGCCGAACCCGCAGATCACGCCGGCGCAGACCGCGGCGATCATGGATTTGTGCCGGAAGGGCTCGCGCGCATACACGTTCGAGATATGGACCTCCACGGCGATCGCGCCGCTTCCCGCGATCGCATCGCGAAGAGCAAGCGAGGTGTGGGTGTAGGCTCCCGCGTTGATCACGACGCCGGCGCCCTTGAGCCCGGCCTCGTGAACCCAGCCGACGAGTTCGCCTTCAAGGTTCGACTGACGGAAGGTCATCTCGACGCCGGCCGCGCCGGCTTCTTCGCGCAGGCGCCGCTCGATCTCGTCGAGCGTGACCGAGCCATAGACCCCCGGCTCCCGACGGCCGAGCAGGTTCAGGTTCGGCCCGTTGAGGACGTAGACGGCGGGCATCGGGTGAGGGCGCTCCGAACGCCAGGCCGCAAGGCAGCGCCGGCTGCGCCGTCTTAGTGGAAGGCCAGTGCAGAAGGAAGGGGAGCCCGCCCAGGCATGGTCCCGAAAAGTCGGAGCCGGCTTTCGGAAAAGCTCATGCCTCGACCGAGAAACGGGGCACGGCGACCGGGAGAGAAGCCGTCGCGCTCTAGCATACCGCCCTGCCGCACTGGCGCACCCCGGCGACGGTCTTGCGCAGCGGCTCGATGCCGACCGCGCCCGAGATCACCTCGTCGCCGACCACGAAGGCCGGAGTTCCCGACAGGCCGAGCTTGTCGCCGAGGACGACATTGTCCTGGATCGCCTGCTTGACCTCGGCGCTCTCCATGTCGCGCTGAAGCTTCGCCGTGTCGACGCCCAGCTCCCTGGCGACGGCGATGGCGCGCTCGCCGTTGATCCGGCCGCGGGTCTCCATCAGCTTCACGTGAAAATCGAAGAGCTTGTCGCCCTTGAGCTGGTTCTTGACGGCGAGCGAGACGCGGCTCGCCTCGACGGACTCGGGGCCGAGCACGGGGAAATCCTTGAGGACCACCCGCAGCTTCGGATCGTTCTTCATGAGTGCGCGCACGTCGGCCAGCGCGCGTTTGCAGTAGCCGCAGTTGTAGTCGAAGAACTCGACCAGCGTGACGTCGCCGGAGGGATCGCCGGCCACGATGTCGCGCGGCGAGCCGAGGAGCTGCTTGCGCGAATCCTTCAGCGCGACCTGCCGGGCGGCCGTCTGCGTCTCCTGCTGACGACGCTCGAGCTCCACCATGACGTCCTGGAGGACCTCGGGGTTCTTGAGGAGGTAGTCCTTGACGACGGCGCCAATCTCGCGCCGCTGCTCCTCCGTGAAGGAGGGCTGAGCCGGGGCGGGCCCGGCAAGCACGAGCCCTCCGACGAGGACTGCGGCCGCGGAGAGGACGGAAAGGGCAGGCTTCATCGGTCGTCCTTTGCAGGCGTGAGGATTACGCCCGGTTTGCCGGCTTTTGGCGGCCAGTGAAAGCGAGGGGAGTGAAGGAATCGTGGCGCTCGCTCAGATTTTACCCGGCGGGCGCGCGTTCATGATGTCCTCGGCCTTGAGATAGCCGGGAGAGCCCGGCGGCAGCTTCGCCATGGCGCGGCTCGCCTGGGTGTGAGCCATCCGCCAGTCGCCGCTGTTCATGAAGGCCTGCGCCGAGGCGAGCTCGGCCAGCGGCACGTTGCCCTTGCGCCCGTAGGCGGTGGCGAGGTGCTGGAAGGGTTCGGCGCTCTCGGGCTCGCGATGCGTGACGTTGGAGAGTTCGCGAATCGCCTCGTCGAGGAGCTTCGGGTCGTTGGTGGCGACGAGCGCATGGCCGAGCATCGCCCGGATCGGCACTGCATTCGGCGAGGCCGCGACCGCCCGGCGCAGCGGCGCGATCGCCTCGCGGGCACGACCGGCCTCGAGCAACGCCTGGCCCTTGAGCTCCTGGAAGTAAGGATTGCCGGGCTGGCTCTGGATGAGCCCCTCGATCAGCGACAGCGCCTCGGAGGAGCGGCCGCTGCGATAGGCCGCGATTGCACGGGCGTAGCGGGCCGGCGCGGAGGCGTCGTGGGCGGGATAGCGCCGCATCACGGTCTCAGGCCGCGCGACGAAGCCGTAGAGCTTCGCCCGCACGAGATCGTGCCGCGCCCGGAGCGCCGGCGGATCCTTCGCCTCGTAATGCGGGCTCTGCTTCGCGAGCGTCTCGAGCTGCGCGATGCGCTCGGTCGGAAGCGGGTGGCTGATGAGGTAAGGGTCGAGCGCATTCGAGCGGAATATCGCGGCGTCGGAGAAGCGCCGGAAAGTCTTCAGCATGCCCTTTGGCGACTGTCCGGTCGCCTTGAGATAGCGGACCGCCGATTGATCGGCTGCCTGCTCCTCCGAGCGCTGGTAGGAGAGAAGGCTGCGGTGGATCAGCTCCTGGGGACCGACGAGCGCGCCCATGGCGCCCGTGCCGGCGTTGCCGACCCGGTCGCCGGAGCGCGCGGCGCCCGCGACCGCGCCCGCGCCGAGCAGCATGCCGGCGACGGAGAGGATCTTGGCATTGGCGATCTGCTCGCGCAGCCGCGCCATATGCCCGCCGGCGATGTGACCGGCCTCGTGCGCGATCACGCCGACGATCTCGTTCGGCGTCTCCGCCTCCATCAGCGCGCCGACATTGATGAAGATGCGCTGACCGCCGGCGACGAAAGCGTTGAAGCTGTCCTGGTTGATGAGGATGACCTCGGGAGCTTTCGCGTTGAGCCCCGCGGCGCGGAAGATCGGCGTCGCGTAGTCGCGCAGAAGCTGCTCGGCCTCGGCGTCGCGCACGATCGGGAGATTCCGGGAGGGCTGCTGCGCCGAAACGGTCATCGGGAAGAGCGCCGCGGCCGACGCCGCCACGGCCGCGACGAACGTCCTCCTCTCACGCGCCTCCCGCGCTTGAGCCGCGCCTTTCGAGCAGGTAGTGACCCGCATGCCGCAGAGCCGCCCCATCCTGAAACAGACCCGCACGTCCGCATTGCCGGTTGCGCGAAGGCTCGAGCGAGTCGCGCCGTTCCTGGCCATGGACGTATTGGCGGCGGCGGCGGCGAAAGAAAGGCGAGGGGATTCGGTCATCCACATGGAGGTCGGCCAGCCCTCCGCGCCGGCCCCGCGGGCGGCTCGCGAGGCCGCCAGGGCAGCGCTCGAAACCGGCCGGATTGGCTACACCGAAGCGCTCGGCATAGCGCCGCTTCGCGAGCGCATCGCGCGGCATTACCGCGAGACCTATGACGTCGAGATCGCGCCCGAGCGGGTGATCGTGACGACCGGCTCCTCGGCCGGTTTCGTTCTCGCCTTCCTGAGCTTGTTCAACGCCGGGGATCGCGTCGCGATCGCCGCACCGGGCTATCCGGCCTATCGCAACATCCTCGAAGCGCTGGACCTGACGCCGGTCGCGATCCGGCTCGCCAGGGCCGAGGGCTGGATCATGACGCCTGAGGCGGTCGAGCGCGCCCATGCGAGCTCGCCGCTCCACGGCGTCCTCGCGATGAGCCCGGCCAATCCCTCCGGCACGATGATCGGCCGTGCGGCCCTTGCGGGTCTCGGCGAGATGTGCCGCGCAGAAGGGCTGTGGTTCGTCTCCGACGAGATCTATCACGGGCTCACTTACCGCGAGCCCGCCGCATCGGCGCTCGCCTTCGATGACGCCGCCGTCGTGATCAACTCCTTCTCGAAATACTACTGCATGACCGGCTGGCGCATCGGCTGGATCGTCGTGCCGGAGCGCCTCGTGCGGCCGATCGAGCGGCTCGCGCAGAACCTCTACATCTCGCCGCCCTACCTGTCGCAGGTCGCGGCGCTCGCCGCCTTCGATGCGCGCGATGAGCTCGAGGCGGTGAAGGCTGCTTATGCGCGCAATCGCGCCATGTTGCTGGAGGAGCTGCCCCGCATCGGCTTGTCCGAGATGCACCCGGTGGACGGCGCGTTCTACATCTATGCCGACGTCGCGCGCTTCACGAACGACTCGGTCGGCTTCTGCCGCCGCATGCTCGAGGAGGCCGGCGTCGCGGCGACGCCTGGGCTCGACTTCGATCCGACCGAGGGCGCGCATTATCTCCGCTTCTCCTTCGCCGGCTCGGAAGAGGAGTGCCGCGAGGCGGTGCGGCGGCTGTCGGGATGGTTGAGGTAGACCTTAGGCTCGTTCACCCTCCCGAGGAGCGAGCCTCGCCGTTGTCGCTTTCGGCCGCCGGGCTCACCCCGCTCCGGCCGGCGCTTGCCCCTGGCTCGTGGTGAACCGAGCACCAGCCGTCCGAATAGGCCGCGCTCGCGGTTCCGCGTAGCTCGGCCGCCTTGGCGCGGCATTCCTCCGGCCGCGCCGAGACGAACGCGCCCCCGTTCTGGAGCACCTCCGCGGTCGTCGCGTGGACATGGCCGCGCGGAAACCGCGCGACATACCAATATGTGATCGCGATATCCCTCTCGATCAGAGCGTCGACGAGCGGCGCATAGTGCTCGAAATCCTCATTGCGGATTTGCACGACGCCAACGCCACGCGCGGCAAGGTCGTCGGCTGCGCTCCGTCCCGTGGCCCGGCTCATGAGCATGATGTCGAGATCCGCCGGAACTCGATACGGCAGCTTCACGTCCGCGAGCTGCAGCGCGACGAGCGCGGCAATCGTCATGGTCCTGTATGGCGGGCGCAGTCGCAATCCGATCTGAACGAGGGCGGCGATGATCGCGACGTAGGACGCGACCCAGAAATATCGTCCGCTCGTGCGGAAGATCCCGGCGATCAACGACAGCGGAAACACCAACGGGAACTCGGCAACCAGCCACGGCCCGATATAGATCTTGTTGGAGAGGGCGGCGGCCGCAAACAGGAAAGCCGTGCCGATCAGGAGGGCGCCCCGCAGCTTCGATGCCGCATCACGTCCCGACTGCCGCCACCAGCAGAAAAGCCCGATCAGCATGGCGCACATCCAGCCGAGGCCGACGTACTGGAAGCCCTCGTAGAGTTGCCCCGGCTGCCCGATCGGCAGGTCGGGCAAGAAGCGTGAGCGTCCTTCGGGGTTGATGGGCCCGAGCACGTTCATCGAGTAGTACCCGAAGCCCCTTGCGGCCCCGTCGGCATGGAAGAACCCGAGCGCATAGAGCGACGCGAGGACGCCGGCCGCAATGAGCACCACGTGAGCGGCAGAGCGGGCGAGCGTTCCCGGCCTGAGCCGGCCATCCTTGAACGTCCCGTTGATGAGAGCGAACCAAAGCACGATCGGCATAAAATACATGCTGATCAGGATCGCGAGCTGGGCGAGCACGAAGAAGAAGGCGAGGCGGCCTTTGGGGCTGAGGAGCCCGAGAACGCACAGCAGAATCAGCCAGTGAGCGGTCAGCGTGACGTGATGGCCGCGATGGAACAGCGCCGGCGCCAGTGCGACCAAGAGCGCCGCGAGGAGTGCGTCCGGCACACTCCATCCCAAGCGGCGGAAGATCAGGGCTCCGACGAGGATCATCAGGAAGACCGAGGACAGCAGGAACGGCCCGAGAAACTGGAAGCCGCACCCCGTCACCGTCCGCGTGAGCTTCAGGGGCAGGCTCAGGAGGGGGATCGAATCGGAGAAGGCGATGACGAAGCCGGTCGGCCATAGGCCGAACCGCGTCCACAGCAGGGGGAGGTGCCACTCGTCCAAGCAGAAGGCTCGCCAGCCGAGGTAGTTGGTCCCCCAATCGTGGTGGAGGGCCCAATCGACCTCGAACGGGTTCAGGATCGAGAAGGGCAGCCAGAGATAAAATAGGCCGAGCGATCCGACGAGGGAGCCGAGCGCGATCGTCGGGCCCGGTGCGAAGCTCACACCGATGCCGCGACGTGTGGCGGATGCGACAGGCAAAGCCGCGCCGCGCCGGGCTCCGACCGCCGGCGAAGACGGGGCGCGCCTGCGTCAATCCCGCTCATTCGGAGCGGGGCCTGGCTTTTCCCGACGGATGGCGCTTGAGTGCCCGGTCCGGACGGGCCGGACCGGAATTGCGCCCATTCATTGCGACCCGCTGATCGCGGCCTTGGCTTTCGACCACCAGCCGGCGCGCTTGGGGCGGTCCGGATCCGGCGGCGTCAGCACCACGGCGACCGGCTCGGGCTCCGGCACGGTGGGCGCCGGCTCCGGCGCGGTCTGGAGCGCTTCGGCGGCGCCGTTCGGAGCAAGCTCCTCGGCGCGGACCGGCGCTACGGGCTCGGCTGGAGCGCCCGGCTCGGCCGCGGCCGGCGCGAACTCGGGCGCCCGCTCCTGCGCAGCCTCGGCCGGGGCGAACTCGCCGCCTTCCGTCCGTGGCGCACGGGGCTCGCGATCCTCGCGGTCGCGCCAGCGCTCGCGGCCGCGGCGGTGGCGGTCGCGGCGGCCACGGCGCTCGCCGAAGCCTTCCCGCCGCGGCTCGGCCGCCTCGCCTTCGCCCTCGGCAGCCTCGCCCTGAAGCTCGGCGGAAGCACCCTCGCCGAAGCTCTCCTCGGCGTCGTCCTCGCCCTCGCCAGCTTCCGGCGCGCCGGATGCATCCAGACGCTCCTCGCGAGGATCGCCGTTGCGGCCGCGCCGGCGCCGGCGCCGGCGCCGGCGACGCCCCCCGTCGCCCTCCTCCTCCTGCCGTCCGGGCCGGTCGGAGCGCTCGGCGCCGTCGGCCTCGGCCGTCTCAGTGTCTTCGCCCTCAGACTCGACCTCCTCGGCGGCGTCCTCGATCTCCTCCGGCGGCGCGACGGCATCGATCTGTACCGTCTGGGCAGGCGGGCGCTGCTCGGCGCGCGGGGTCACCGGCTCCATGCGATCGACCGCGAAGACGGTCTGGCCGGTCAGGTGCTCGTCGGCGACAACGCTGATTGACACCGCGAAGCGGTCCTCGAGCTCGCGAAGATGCGTGCGCTTCTGGTTGAGGATGTAGAAGGCGACCTGGGGCCGGGTGCGGACGCAGAGATTGTGGGCCGCGCTCTTGATGAGGCCTTCCTCCACGGCGCGCAGGATGTGGAGCGCGATGGACGGCGTCGCCCGCACATGCCCCGCCCCGCCACAATGCGGGCAGGGCACGGACGAGGACTCAAGCACGCCCGTGCGGATGCGCTGGCGCGACATCTCCAGGAGCCCGAAGGGCGAGATGCGCCCGACCTGGATACGGGCGCGATCGTTCTTCAGGCACTCGTTGAGCTTCTTCTCGACCGAGCGGTTGTTGCGCTTCTCCTCCATGTCGATGAAGTCAATGACGATGAGGCCGGCGAGGTCGCGCAAGCGCAGCTGCCGGGCGATCTCCTCGGACGCCTCGAGATTGGTGCGCAGCGCCGTGTCCTCGATGTTGTGCTCCCGGGTCGAGCGGCCGGAGTTGACGTCGATCGAGACGAGGGCCTCGGTCGGGTTGATGACGAGGTAGCCGCCGGAGCGCAGCGTCACGTGGTTCGAGAACATGGCGTCGAGCTGCTGCTCGACCCCGAACCGCGCGAACAGCGGCTGCGGGTCCTTGTAGGGCTTCACCGCCTTGGCATGGCTCGGCATGAGCATGCGCATGAAGTCCTTGGCCTCGCGGTAGGCCTCGTCGCCCGCGACCATCACCTCGTCGATGTCCTTGTTGTAGAGGTCGCGGATGGCGCGCTTGATGAGCGAACCCTCCTCGTAGACGAGCGCGGGCGCGCTGGAGGATAGCGTCAGCTCGCGCACGCTCTCCCACAGGCGCATCAGATACTCGAAATCGCGCTTGATCTCGGCCCGGGTCCGGGACGCACCGGCGGTGCGCAGGATGACCCCCATCCCCTCGGGCACCTCGAGATCCTCGGCGATCTCCTTGAGCCGCTTGCGGTCCGCCGCGCTCGTGATCTTGCGCGAGATGCCGCCGCCGCGGCCGGTGTTCGGCATCAGCACCGAGTAGCGGCCGGCAAGCGACAGATAGGTCGTGAGCGCCGCGCCCTTGGTGCCGCGCTCCTCTTTGACGACCTGGACCAGCAGGATCTGCCGGCGCTTGATGACCTCCTGGATCTTGTATTGGCGGCGGTAGCTGCGCCGCCGTTCCGGGATCTCCTCGAGGGCGTCGCCGCGCCCGCCGACCTGCTCGATGACCGGCTCGGCCTCTTCCTCTCCGTTCTCGCCGGCGTGATCGCCCGGATCGTCGGCCTCGGCCTCGGCGGCAGAGTCAGTGGCTTCCGCCTCGGCATAAGCCGCCTCGCTCGGGAGCGTGCCGGCGTCGCGGTCGAGCACGGCGACGCCGGGCTCGCGCCCAGGCTCCGCCGCGCCGGCCGCCGCTTCCTCGTTGGGGTCTTGCGCGACCGAGGCCTGCCTCTGTTCCGGCGCTGCGCCCTCGCCTGCGCCAGGCTCTGGCGGCGTGAGCAGCGGCGCGCCTGATTCGTCGCCGGTCTCCGCGGGCGAAATCTCCTCGCTCGATGGCGATTCGTCGGAAGGCTCGGCCGCCGGCTCACGCGGCCCGTCCTGCAAGCGCTGATCGGGCTCGTCGGTGTCGGGCGAGGCCTCCCGGCTGACCGACTCGCCGCTCTCAGAGCGGCGCGGGGCGTTGCGCCCGCGGCGGTCGCGGCGGTGGCGTCGCCGCTCCTCCTCGTGCTCCTCCTCGCGCTCGGCGCGGGCGTCCTCCTCGAGCAGCGCCTGCCGGTCGGCGACCGGGATCTGGTAGTAGTCGGGATGGATCTCGCTGAAGGCGAGGAAACCGTGGCGGTTGCCGCCGTACTCGACGAAGGCGGCCTGCAGCGACGGTTCGACCCGCGTGACCTTCGCGAGATAGATGTTGCCGCGCAGCTGCCGCCTAGAGGCCGATTCGAAGTCGAACTCCTCGACCTTCTGGCCGCGGACCACCACCACCCGCGTCTCTTCCGGGTGGGAGGCATCGATGAGCATCTTGTTTGCCATGACGGGCTCTCATGGCGATCGCGGACCTTGCTCCTCGCCCCTCGCCCGCAGAGGGCTCGAGGCGCGACACGCGCGGAAGCCTCCATACCGGAAGCGGCGAGATGGTCCGGAGAGTGTCGGCGATCGCCGTCGCGCGCCTCGAGGAGGCGCGCCTGGGGTTGACCATGGTCGTCGACGATTGCCGGCGGTTGCGGGCGCGGTACGCGCGCCTCACCGCCCGGGCGTAAACGAGCAGCAGCGCTGGTCTCGTCCTTTCGCCCATCGATCAACGACCTTCCAAATTCGATGGGCCGGAGGCCGGCCATCGCGAATGGCGACGGATGTCGCCCAAGCTGACGCCGCGTCCGGTAGGTTGCCGTAGGGGAAAGACGTTCCCGCGGGCGAGCGGCCGACGGCCTAGCCTGCGGAACCGCCTTCGGATTCGGGGAGCCGAACGGGGTCTGGATCATTACAGACCCGAACGGGCGCTTGGCAAGATGTCGGGGCGCTGTATCCCGGATGGGTACTGTCCTAGGACACCGGCAATTTGAAATTAGGACACTTGCCTAGGCCCTATCCCACAGGGCGGCGATGAACCGGCAGGCATTCTCCAGATCGTTCATGCGGCGGGTGTTCGAGTCTGGCGCGGTGAACACCTCCCCGTGCTGTACGTCAATGGACATGCCACAGCCGGTTCGCGACCTCGCGATCCGTGGCGAGGTTCTGACCGGCGTGCAGCCGCCCGAGGGTCGCGACGTATACGCCCATATCCCGCCGCCGGCCTCGCGCCGTTTCCGTATCGGCATCATCCTGGGTCATGCGCAACACAGCCGCACCCCATCTGTTCCCGGCCTCTCGCTGTCCCCATAACGGGAAGGTCAGCGCGGACGGAAACTTCGACCCCCGCCAGGGTCAGCCTGCCTTGGTTTTCTCGCCACCCTACCGGAGCCGGATCCGGCTGGCCCTCGCCGGCACGGGTGAAGTGGCTTCAAACCGCCGCCAACATCTTCGACCTGATCTACAAGGGCGAGGGCGGAGGCATCGTAGTCAGTGCGGCTCGCGCGGACCGCTCGCCGCGTCCCGACCAATGAGCGAGCGAGGCCGCCCACTGAGGCGGCCTCTGTGCATCATCGAAACGAGAACGACACCCCGCCTTTGGCGAGTGCCTGTGTCTGACTGACAGCCAGACCGCCAAAGACCAAAGCATCGTTCCCAACGCGATAGCTTACGCTCACGCTGCCGGCTCCTTGACCGTCCGTCGCCGCTCCGCTGAACGTCAGCGCGAATCGATCCCCCGCATTCGGCGGTAAAATGCTGATCGCCGAAGACAACACGGTGCCTTCCCTTGCCCGGCGCGCATCTCGCTCTGCGAAGAAAATGAGTTGGGCCGTGCGAATGTCCAGCCCACCAGCCGGCCCGGGAGGTCCCTGGGCCCCTTGCGGTCCCGGCGGTCCCTGGAGGCCCTGCGGCCCTTGGGGGCCCTGTGCTCCCTGCGGCCCCTGAGGTCCCTGCGGCCCCTGAGGTCCCGCGGGTCCCTGAGCGCCCGTAGCGCCCTGAGGGCCGACTAAGCCTTGCGGGCCTGCCGGGCCTTGCAGCCCGATGGGCCCTGTGGTCCTGCCGGCCCTTGCTGCCCTCGTGAAACAGCCAGCAGGTCCGAGAGCCTGATAAACCCTCGCGAATGCCCGGCCACGTGGAACGGGATAAATGTGACGCGGGGGTCGATCTGCGATCCGGCCGGGACCTCAGGGAAGGGTAAGGTGAGAACCCCCGCCGCTGCCGCGTCGGCAGCAACAAGCTCCTGCGAACTTGCCCCGCTCGACCAAGCAACCATCGCCATCGAAATCAGCCAAAGACGCTTCATGCGACCCTCCCACTGTCCCCTTCCGGCAGAGGATCATGCGGCAGCGGGTCGGTCGAGCCGAATTAGGACACACGCTCCGGCGAATTAGGCACTCCGGACCTAACTAGGACAGCACCCCCGGATGCAACGGCTCGGCTTTCCCGGCGTTCTCTGCTACAAGCTTCCTTAACCAAGCGGGGGTATCGATCAGGGGAGGGCGTTCGGGGACCGGGATTCGGACGATGTGGCTCGCCCGACTGAAGAATTTGGCCCTCGCCTGTGGCGCCTTCTGCCTGGGGGCGCAAGCCGTTCTTGCCGCGCCTCTTGCCGCGTCCCCGAATTCACACGCTGCTTCCGCCGAATTCCGACGGCCCGTCGCGATCGCGGCTGAGGCGAAGAGCGACGCCGGCAAGACCCGACTGACCTTCGTCCTGTCGGCTCCGGTCGAGGCCCGCTCCTTCGCGATCGAGCGTCCGGACAGGATCATCGTCGACCTGCCGGAAGTGAACTTCCAGCTGCCGGCGGAGACGGGCCGCCGACGCGAGGGGCTGGTTTCTTCCTACCGCTACGGCCTTTTCGCGCCCGGCCGCTCGCGGATCGTCGTCGAGCTCAGCCAGCCGGCGCTCGTGTCGTCGGTCGAGGCCGCAACCCGTCCGGCGGACGGGGCGGCGCTGTTGACCATCGAGCTGACCAAGACCGATCGGGAGGCATTCAGGCGGTCGGCAAAGCCGGAGCTGCCGGCGGTGCCCGATCCGGTCTCCACCGGGAGCGTGGCGTCAAAGGGCGAGGACAGGCGTCCCCTGATCGTGCTCGATGCCGGCCATGGCGGCATCGATCCGGGTGCCGTCGCCTCGTCGGGGGCCTTCGAGAAGGACATCGTCTTCGCCTTCGCGCAGCGCCTCAAGGCACGGCTCGAGCATACGGGGCGCTACCGGATCGCGATGACCCGCGACCAGGACGCGTTCGTGGCTCTTGACGAGCGCGTCCGCATGGCGCGCGCGGCCAAGGCCGATCTCTTCATCTCGATCCACGCCGATTCGATCTCGGCCGCCCCGCATATCCGCGGCAGCACGGTCTATACCGGAGCCGAGCGCGCGACGGACGTCGAGTCGGAGCGCCTCGCCGAGCGCGAGAACAAGGCCGATGCCGTCGGTGGCGTAGAGGCGCGCGAGACGGCAAGCGAGGTCGCCGACATTCTGCAGGACCTCACGATGCGCGAGACGCGCGGCTTCTCGCACCGCTTTACGAAAAGGCTTCTCGGCGCGCTCGACCCGGTGATGCCGCTGAGCAAGAAGCCCCACCGCGAGGCGCGCTTCCTTGTGCTGAGGGCGCCGGACGTGCCGTCGGTGCTCGTCGAGCTCGGCTATCTGTCGAGCCGCAAGGATATCGATCTATTGACCTCAGAGGCCTGGCGCGAGCGCTCGGCGGCGGCAATGACCTCGGCGATCGACCGCTATTTCGGCGCGCGCGTCGCAGGGCACGGAGCGCCGACTTCGCCGTAAGCGCCGCGGGCCTCGCCGCAGTTTCACCATAGATCGGTTGTCCAAAGGCGTGGCGGGGGTCTGAATCATCGTGATAGCTTCGCCGCCGGCTGGGGGATGTCGGCGACGCCGCTTGGGGACCAGCTGCATCGCGCTTGCAAGAGCACTCAAGGCCCGACGCGCCAGGCGCCCTGGGCCATAACGACGGGCAAGGCACGGAATGCGGTTCATCCTACGTTTCTTCGGCTTCCTCTTCAGCGTGGGAGCGATCTTCTTCCTGATCGGAGCCGCGGTCGCGGGTTACGGGTATTGGAAATACTCGCAGGACCTGCCGGATCACGCGCAGCTAGCGAATTACGAGCCGCCGGTGATGACCCGCGTCCATGCGGGCGACGGCAGCCTGCTCGCCGAATACGCGCGCGAGCGCCGGCTCTACGTTCCGATCCAGGCGGTGCCGAAGCAGGTGATCGGCGCTTTCCTCTCGGCCGAGGACAAGAACTTCTACCGCCATAACGGCATCGATCCCGAAGGCGTCATCCGCGCCGTCGTCACGAACCTCAAGGGCGGCGGCCGGCAGCAGGGCGCCTCGACCATCACGCAGCAGGTCGCCAAGAACTTCCTCGTCGGCAACGAGCGCTCCTATGAGCGCAAGATCCGCGAAGCGCTCATCGCCTTCCGCATCGAGGCGACCTACTCGAAGGACCGCATCCTCGAGCTCTACCTCAACGAGATCTTCCTCGGCACGCCGTTCCCGGGCCGCAACCTCCACGGCATCGCCGCGACGGCGCTCGACTATTTCGGCAAGTCCGTCCACGAGCTGACGCTCGCCGAGGCCGCCTATCTCGCCGCCCTGCCGAAGGCCCCGAACAACTATCACCCGTTCCGCCAGCGCCAAGCGGCGATCGACCGCCGCAACTGGGTGCTCGACCGCATGGTCGACAACGGCTACGTCAAGCGCGAGGAGGCCGACGCCGCCAAGCGCGAGCCGCTCAACGTCCATCCGCGCGTGATCTCGCCGAACACCATCGCGTCGGGCTTCTTCGCCGAGGAGGTCCGGCGCGAGATCGCCGACCGCTACGGCGAGAAGAAGCTCTACGAGGGCGGCCTTTCGGTCCGCACCACCCTCGATCCCAAGATGCAGGCCTATGCCCGCAAGGCGCTCGTCGACGGCCTCATCCGCTACGACGAGGCGCGCGGCTGGCGCGGCGCGGCGCAGAAGCTCGAGCTCACCGGCCGCGAATGGGGGCTCGCGCTCGCAGAGGTGCCGGCGCTCGGCGACGTGCAGCCCTGGCGGCTTGCCGTGGTGCTCGAGGTGGCGGGCGGGCAGGCCCGCATCGGACTCCAGCCAAAGCGCGAATCGTCGGGCCAGCCCTCGCGCGAGCGCGAGCTCGGCACGATCACGGCCGACGGCGTTCGCTGGACGCGCCGCAACATCGCCCAGGTGGTCGGCGCAGGCGACGTCGTCTATGTCGAGCCGATCGCCGACAAGCAGAGCCAGTACCGGCTGCGCCAGGTGCCGGAGGTCTCGGGCGCCATGGTCGTCATGGACCCGCATACCGGCCGCGTGCATGCGATGGTCGGCGGCTTCTCCTTCGATCAGAGCGAGTTCAACCGGGCGACCCAGGCGCTGCGGCAGCCGGGGTCCTCGTTCAAGCCCTTCGTCTACACGGCGGCGCTCGACAACGGCTACACGCCGTCGAGCATCATCATGGACGCCCCGATCACCATCGACATGGGACCGGGGCAGGAATCCTGGAGCCCGTCGAACTACGACGGCAAGCCGACCGGCCCGCGCACGCTGCGCCAGGGCATCGAGCATTCGAAGAACCTGATGACCGTGCGGCTTGCCAAGGATGTCGGCATGCCGCTCGTCGCCGAGTACTCCCGCCGCTTCGGGATCTATGACGACATGCTGCCCGTGCTGTCGATGGCGCTCGGCGCTGGCGAGACCACCGTCATGCGCATGGTCGCCGGCTACTCGATGATCGCGAACGGCGGACGGCGCATTCGGCCGACCCTGATCGACCGCATCCAGGACCGCACCGGCCAAACCATCTATCGCCACGACGACCGCCAATGCGTCGGTTGCAGCGCCGAGAAATGGAACGGCCAGGACGAGCCGAAGCTGATCGACAAGCGCGAGCAGGTGGTGGACCCGCTCACCGCCTACCAAATGGTCTCGATCCTCGAGGGCGCGGTGCAGCGCGGCACCGGCACGGCGCTGAAGGCGGTCGGCAAGCCGATCGCCGGCAAGACCGGCACCACCAACGACGCCAAGGACGTGTGGTTCATCGGCTTCTCGCCGGATCTCGCCGCGGGCGTCTATCTCGGCTACGACAAGCCGCAGTCGCTCGGCGACCGCGCGACCGGCGGCGGCTTCTCGGCGCCGATCGTGCGCGACTTCATGCAGTTGGCGCTGAAGGACAAGCCGCCGACGCCATTCCGCGTGCCCCCGGGGATCAAGCTCGTGCGCGTCGCGCATGGCAGCGGCCTGCGCGCCGGATCGGGCGAGGGCGGCGGCGCAATCCTCGAGGCCTTCAAGCCCGGCACCGGCCCCCCTGACAGCTATGCCGTTATCGGCTATGGCGGCGGCGGCGTCAGCGCCGAGGCCGAGCGCGCCGTGACGGTGGGGACCGGCGGTCTCTACTGATCGTAACGATCGCTGTTGTTTATAGCGAGCGGCGTCGCCCCTATGACGCCGCTCCTTCGTTTTCAGGACCTGCACGAGAAATCATGCGCGCGGAAATCGAAAGCCTCGCGGAAGCCGCCAAGCAGTCGATCGGGCTGCTGAGGAGGCATCTTTGACTGGGACAAGGCGCAGCGACGCCTCGCCGAGCTGAATGCTCAGGCCGAGAGCTCGGGGCTGTGGAACGACCCTGACGCGGCCCAGAAGATCATGCGCGAGCGCACTGCGCTCGAGGACCAGGTCGGCGCCATCAAGCGGCTCGAGCAGGAGCTCGACGATGCCGCCACGCTGATCGAGCTCGGGGAGGCCGAAGGCGACGAGGCCAGCATCGCCGAAGGCGAGGCGGCGCTGCGCAAGGTGGAGGCCGAAGCGGCTCGCCGGCAGATCGAGACCCTCCTGTCCGGCGAAGCCGACCCGAACGACACCTACCTCGAGGTCCATTCGGGGGCCGGCGGCACCGAGAGCCAGGACTGGGCCCAGATGCTCCAGCGCATGTACGGACGCTGGGCCGAGAAGCACGGCTACAAGGTCGACGTGGTCGACTGGACCGATGGCGAGGAGGCCGGCATCAAGGGCGCGACGCTTCTGATCAAGGGCCATAACGCCTATGGCTGGCTCAAGACCGAATCCGGCGTGCATCGGCTCGTGCGCATCTCGCCCTTCGACTCGAATGCGCGCCGCCACACGAGCTTCGCCTCGGTCTGGGTCTATCCGGTGATCGACGACCGCATCGACATCAAGGTCAACGAATCCGACTGCCGGATCGACACCTACCGGGCTTCAGGCGCCGGCGGGCAGCACGTCAACACGACCGATTCCGCCGTGCGCATCACCCACATCCCGACCGGCATCGTGGTCGCCTGCCAGCAGGAGCGCTCGCAGCACAAGAACCGCGCCACAGCCTGGAACATGCTGCGCGCGCGGCTCTACGATCTCGAGCTGAAGAAGCGCGAGGATAAGGCGAACGCCGAGGCGGCGTCGAAGACCGATATCGGCTGGGGCCACCAGATCCGCTCCTACGTGCTGCAGCCCTATCAGCTCGTGAAGGACCTGCGCACCGGCACGCAGTCGACGAGCCCCTCCGACGTCCTCGACGGCGATCTCGACCCCTTCATGGAAGCCGCGCTCGCGCAGCGCGTCTACGGCGGCGCGGCGGAAGTCGAGGACATCGATTAGCAGCTCGTCTCGTCATCCCGCTTCGGCTGGGCAGGTGCTGGCCGAAGC
>JAQSWQ010000019.1 GCA_029266525.1 Microvirga sp. | reverse complement strand
TTCCGGATCAGCGGCCAGCCGCGATTCGGCCCCGACGGCGAGTTCCTCGGCTATCGCGGAGTCGGCACCGACATCACGGCTCAGCATAAGGCGCAGGAGCGGCTCGCCGAGGCCCACGCCGAGCTGCAGCGCATGAACGACCAACTCGCGCGGCAGAACCTCCAATTCGACACCGCTCTCAACAACAAGACATGCGGGCTCTGCATGTTCGACGGCGAGCGCCGGCTGATCGTCTGCAACAGGCGCTACGCCGAGATGTACGAGCTTCCGCCCGAGCTGTCCCGGCCAGGGACCCCTTACGATTCTATTCTCGCGCATCGGCTCGCCACGGGCCTCTACCCGAAGATGGAGGCGGAAGAATATGTCGCGCAGCTGAGGGCGACGGTGACCGAGCGCCGGCCGGAGAGCCGTCTCCTCGAGCTCCGGGACGGGAGGGCGTTCGCGATTGCCTATCAGCCGATGCCGGATGGCGGTTGGGTGGCGACGCATGAGGACGTGACCGAGCGCAAGGAGGCCGAGGCCGCGCTTGCCGAGCAGAACCGCCGCTTCGACGCCGCCCTGAACAACATGGCGCAAGGGCTGTGCATGTATGATGCGGACGGACGGCTGATCGTTTGCAACAGCCGCTATGCCGAGTTGTACAAGCTGCCGGCCGAGCTCAGCCGGCCGGGCACCCTGATCGACGACATCATCGAGTATCGGTTGCGGGTCGGTACCGGTCCGCGCGACCTCAAGGGATATCGTTCCACAGGACTGACGAGCGCCTTCCGTGGCAGCCCGAGCGACTACCGGCTTGAGCTGCAGGACGGCCGCACCATGCAGATCAGCCACAAGCCGATGATCGGCGGCGGCTGGGTCGCGACGATCCATGATGCGAGCGACGCGATGCGGGCGGAGGCGCGCATCCGCCACATGGCCCGCCACGACGCCCTGACCGGTCTCGCGAACCGCGTGCTCTTCCGCGAAGAGATGGAGAAGGCCCTGCACCGGGTCCGGCGCGGCGACCGCATGGCGGTGCTGTGCCTCGACCTGGACCACTTCAAGAGCGTCAACGACACGCTCGGCCATCCGGTCGGGGACGGCCTTCTGAAGTCTGTCACCGACCGTCTTCGGGCCTGCCTGGGCGAGACCGACACGGTTGCGCGGCTCGGCGGCGACGAGTTCGCGATCCTGCAAGTGGGAATCGACGAGCCCGAAGCCGCGGCCTGGCTCGCGCGGCGGGTCATCGAGGCGGTCAGCGAACCCTATGAGATCGAAGGGCACCAGGTGGTCGTCGGAGCGAGCGTCGGGATCGCCGTCGCGCCGAACAATGGCGCCGACGCCGATCAGCTTCTCAGGAACGCCGACATGGCGCTCTACCGCGCGAAGTCGGACGGGCGCGGCGTCTGCCGCTTCTTCGAGCCGCAGATGGACGCTCAGCTGCAGGCCCGGCGCTCGCTCGAGCTGGCGCTGCGCAAAGCCCTGGCGAAGGGCGAGTTCGAGCTGTTCTACCAGCCTCTCCTCGACCTGCGCACGGACGAGATCAGCGGCTGCGAGGCGCTCCTGCGCTGGAATCATCCCGAGCGCGGCCTCGTCTTCCCGGCCGAGTTCATCCCCCTTGCCGAGGAGATCGGGCTGATCGTGCCGCTCGGCGAATGGGTGCTGCGCCAGGCCTGCCTCGAGGCTGCGAAATGGCCGCGGCCCATAAAAGTGGCGGTGAACCTCTCGCCGGCGCAGTTCAAGAGCCGGAACCTCGTCGCGGCGGTCGTGCGCGCCCTCGCCGCCTCCGGCCTCGCCGCGAGCCGGCTCGAGCTCGAGATCACCGAGACCGTGCTGCTCCTCGAGAACGAGGCGACCGTCAAGACTCTGCACGAGTTGCGCGGGCTTGGCGTACGCATCTCGATGGACGACTTCGGCACGGGCTATTCGAGCTTGAGCTATCTTCGCAGCTTCCCCTTCGACAAGATCAAGATCGACCGCTCGTTCGTCCGCGACCTCTCGGACAAGCAGGATTGCGCCGCGATCATCCGTGCTGTCGCCGGGCTCGGCTCGAGTCTCGGGATGACTACCACCGCCGAGGGCGTCGAAACCATCGAGCAGCTCGACCAGGTAATAGCCGAGGGCTGCACCGAGGTGCAGGGCTACCTCTTCAGCCCGCCGCGACGCGCGAGCGAGCTCCCTCGGATCTTCGAGGAGCGGGCGGCGAACGCCCTTGGGACCGCGCGCTCGGCCGCCTGACCCTACTCCGCATCCGGCTGCTTCTCTGGTGCGGCATCGGCGAATGCCGCATGCTTTGCACAATGCGCATCGATCTCGATGAGCGTCGGGCAGGCGGAGAGATCGGCATTGAAGCGCCGCGCATTCGCGATCTGCGGGACAAGGCAGATATCGGCAAGCGTCGCCGAAGCGCCGAAGCAGTAGGGACCGCGGCGGCCGCCCCTCGTGACGAGCCGTTCGCAGGCGTTCAGCCCCTCCTCGACCCAATGGCGGTACCAACCGTCGATGGTCGCCTGGTCGTGGCCGAGTGGGTCCTTCAGGTATTTGAGCACCCGCAGATTGTTGAGCGGGTGGATGTCGGCCGCGATGGCGAGCGCGAAGGCGCGCAGCTCGGCCCGATCCGCCGCATCGCCCGGTAGGAGCGCGGGATCGGGGTGCATTTCGTCGAGCCATTCGATGATCGCGAGCGATTGCGTTAGCACGCGCCAGCCGATGTCGAGAGCAGGAACCAAGCCTTGCGGGTTGAGCCGCAGGAACTCCTCTCCGCGCTGGTCGCCCCTGCGCAGGTGGATCGGCGCGAACTCGGGCGACAAGCCCTTCAGATTGAAGGCGATCCGGCAGCGATAGGCGGCTGAGGAGCGGAAATAGCCATAGAACCTCATCCCGCTCACGCGCGCTCCTCGTAGAAGCCGAGCTTCTGCTGCAGCGGCGCGTCGTGGATGCGGATCAGGAAGGCCTCGCCATCGGCGGTATGCTCGATCTTGGCGAAGACCGGGGCCGAGAAGGTGTCGCCGCGCTTCCAGGAGAAACTCTCGCCATTGACCGTCGACCGGCCGGCGCCCTCGACAGCATGGAACACCCCGCTCGACGAGCGCCGCGGCGGGCGGGCGGTCTCGCCCCTGCGCAGCATCATCGCCGCAAAACCCAGCGTCGGGAGGCAGGAATCGCCTGTCTCGGGGTTGACGTAGTCGAGCTCGACCGGCTCGCCGTGACCGGCGTGCTCGGCGAGCGAGCGCAAGGCCGTCTCCGTATGCTTCCATGGGAAGCGCAGGAGCGGGTAGCGCGGGCGCTCGCCGCCGTTCCGGCTCGGCACGAGGCCGGCCTGCTTGTACTCGACCTGCGAGGCATCCGGACGGTTGCGAGGAGCTTGCAGCTCGCCCTCCTCCGCGTAGGAGCCCTCGAGGAAGACGAACAGCGGCAGGTCGAGCGCATCGAGCCAGATCACCGGCCCGGTCCCGCCATGGCCGTGGTCGTGCCACATGCCGCCGGGCGTCAGGATGAGGTCGCCCCTTTCCATCGCGCACTTCTCGCCGTCGACGATGGTGAAGGCGCCCTCCCCCTCGACGACGATGCGCGCGGCGCTCGGCGTGTGCTTGTGGGCCGGCGCCTTCTCACCCGGCAGAAGCAGCTGCAAGCCGACATAGATCGAGGATGTGACCTGCATCGCGCCCTTGCCGCGCCCAGGATCGTTCAGCACGAGCACCCGCCGTTCGGCCCTCTCGACCGGGGTGAGCTCGCCGGCCCGCAGGAGGAGCGGACGGATCTTATCGAAGCTCCAGACGGCGGGTTTCGTGACCGGGTTCGGCTGCCCGTGCGGGAGCACGTTGCGCATCATCGGCCAGAGCGGCGAGACCCGGGCCCCGTCCATGGCCTCGCGGTAGTCGGTCGGAAGCTCTTCGAGCGTGCCGAGCTGGGTGCTCATGAGGGCGTCTCCTGATCCGCCCGCCGCCGGTTCTGCGGCCGGCTTGGTCCGGCCTCGCGTAGACGGCCGGGAGTTGTTCGGGAGTATGCAAACGCCCTCCATGCTGTCAATTTGAGCCGGTCCCTCGACGAGCAGCCGAACCTGCCATGACGCTTCTTTCCTGTTTCGCCCGCTTCGCCGCCCTGGGGTTGGCTGTGCTCGTCGCGGCGCCTGCGATGGCGCAGCGCCTGTCCGACCGCACCATCTTCATCGTGGTGCCCTTCACGCCGGGCACGGGCATCGACGTGCTTGCGCGGATCGTCGGCGAAGAGCTGCGCCAGCGCTGGAACCAGGCGGTGGTGATCGACAACAAGCCCGGCGCGAGCGGCAACATCGGCACGCAGGCGGCCGCGCGCGCCGAGCCCGACGGCCACACCATCATGATGACGGTCAACACCTTCGTCATGAATGCGAGCCTGTTCAGGAGCCTCCCTTATGACCCGGCGAAGAGCTTCGAGCCGATTGTCGAGGTCGCGACCGGCGCCCTGGCGCTCGCCGTGCACCCTTCCGTGGCGGCCAGATCGGTGAACGAGCTGATCGCGGCGGCGAAGGCGAAGCCGGGTGACATCACCTACGCCTCGCCCGGGCGCGGCACGCCGCAGCACCTCGCCATGGAGCTGTTCAAGCTCACGGCCGGCGCCGATCTCAAGCATGTGCCCTATACGGGCTCGGCCGGCGCCGTGAAGGACCTCGTCGGCGGGCACGTCAAGGCGATGTTCATCCCCGTGCACACGGTGCTGCCGCTCGCGCAGGACAACCAGGTGCGCGTGCTCGCGATCGGAAGCGACCGGCGCTCCGCCATGGCGCCAAACGTCCCGACGCTTGCCGAGGAAGGCATGACGGGTTTCGAGGTCGATCTCTGGTACGGGCTCTTCGCGCCCGCCGGCACGCCAAAGGAAATCATCCAGCGCTACAATGCGGCGGTGAACGAGATCCTCGCCACGCCGAAGGTCAAGGAGGCGCTCGAGAAGCAGGGCCTCATCCCGGTCGGCGGCGCGCCCGAGCGCCTGGGCGACCTCCTCGCCAAGGACCTCGCCCGCTGGGCCAAGGTAGTGCGGGAGGCCGGCATCACCGCCGAATGAGGCGCATAGGCGATGCACCCCTTTCATGATGAGCGCGATGCACATGAACCATCATGACCGATCCGGCGCTCCCATCGCGCGCGTCCGTCCGCACGTCACGATGATGCACAAGCCTCATCATGACCGAGCCGGCACCGTCACCGCGTGAGGCTATCGGCTGGGCAGGGCGATGGACGCGGTCATCATCATCGGCGCCGGCATTGGCGGGCTGACGCTCGCGCTGACGCTGCACCGGGCCGGCATCGCCTCCCGCATCTACGAGGCGGCGCCGGAGATCAGGCCGATCGGCGTCGGCATCAACGTGCTGCCCCACGCGACGAAGGAGCTTTCGGAACTCGGCCTCGAGCCGGCGCTGGCGAAGGTCGCGGTGGAGACCAAGGAGGCGACCTTCTTCAACCGCTTCGGCCAGCTCATCTATGCCGAGCCGCTCGGCCGCTATGCCGGATACGGCCATCCGCAATTCTCGATCCACCGCGGCGACCTGCAGATGGTGCTGCTCGAGGCCGCCCGGGAGCGCATCGGCGCCGACCGCATCCTCACGGGGTGGAAATGCGTTGCCGTCGAGCAGGGTGCGGAAGGGGTTACGGTCCACTTCCGCGACGCCTCGGACGCTCCGCTGCCGTCGCAGCGCGGCTCATGCGCGATCGCCTGCGACGGCATCCATTCGGCCCTGCGCAAGCAGTTCTTCCCTGACGAGGGCCCGCCCCGCTACTCGGGCGTCAACATGTGGCGCGGCACCACCCGCTGGAAGCCGTTCCTTTCCGGCGCCAACATGGTCCGAGCCGGCTGGCTCGCCACCGGCAAGATGGTGATCTACCCGATCCGCAACGCCATCGATGCGGAAGGCCGCCAGCTCGTCAACTGGGTCGCCGAGATCGAGACGCCGAACCACCGCCAGCGCGACTGGAACCGGCCGGGCGAGCTCGACGACGTCCTGCCCCCCTTCGCCGACTGGCATTTCGACTGGCTCGACGTGCCCGCCTTCTTGAACGCCGCCGACATGGTGCTCGAATTCCCGATGGTCGACCAGGACCCGCTGCCGCGCTGGAGCCACGGCCGCGCGACGCTCCTCGGCGACGCCGCCCACCCCATGGTGCCGCGCGGCTCGAACGGGGCCGGACAGGCGATCCTCGACGCCCGCGCCCTTGCCGACTGCTTGGGATCGATTGCCGATCCGGTCGCGGCGCTCAAGGCCTATGAGGATCGCCGCCGTGAAGCGACGGCGAAGATCGTGCTGACGAACCGCGTAAAGCCCCCCGACGCCATCCTCGGCGAGGTCTTCCGCCGCACCGGCGACAAGCCCTTCCGCACCATCGACGACGTGATCAGCCGCGACGAGCTCGCGGCGATGTCCGAGGGCTACAAGCAGGTGGCGGGGTATGACCGGGAGAGGCTGAGGGCCGGCTAAGGACTCTCAATCGTCCTCCTCGACGCAGGGCCAGCCCTTCGGCGCGGTCAACCCCGGCGGCAGCTTGGTGGTCTTGGTGCCGCAGGCGAGGTCGAGCTGGGCCTGCTTCAGGCCCGCGGTGCGTGAGAGGTCGGCGCCGTCGAGCTGGGTCTGGTAGAGGTGCGTCCCGCCCATCTGCACCTCGGAGAGATCGGCGCCGCTCAAGCGCGCTCGCGAGAGGTTGGCGAAGCTGAAGTTCACGCCGGTGACTTTCGCGTTCGAAAAGATCACGCGGGCAAGCTCCGCCTTCGACATGTCGACACCGGAAAGATCCGCCCCAGTGAAGTCGGAGCGGTTCATCTCGGATTTCGTGAGGTTCGCGCCGGCGAGCCGCGCCTGCGCGAAGCTCGCGCGGCTCATGTTGGCGACCGACAAGTTCGCTTTCTCGAGATTGGCCTTGGCGAAGCTCGCGCGCCAGCCGACCGCCTTGGTCAGATCGGCGCCGGAGAGATCGGCGCCGTCGAAGCGGGCGTGGCTGATCTCGGCGTCCTCGAGCTTCGCACCGGCGAGCTTCGCGCCGACGAACTCGGTGCCGGTCAGGGCAGCCTTCGTGAAGACCGCACCCGTGAGGTCGTCCTTGGACAGCATCAGCTGCGGCTTCGAGCAGCCGGTCCAATCCACCCGGGGTTTCGGCGAGTCCTGGCAACGCGCTTGCGCCGGGCTGCCATGGGCGAGTGCCACCAGCAGGACGACAACGGGAAAGGTCGCTCGTCCGAGCCTGTTGCCAAGGCGCAGCATATCAATCTCCCTGGACCTGCAATCCCCCCAGCCTACCGGGATGCGCCGCCGCGACAAAGCTAAACCCTTTCCCAACCGCCGGACATCTCCGACCGGAACACCGCGTCGATGACGCGCATGTTGGCGATCGAATCCTCGAGCGTCATCTCCGGGGCCAAGCCGTCGCGGATCATGCGCGAGACCGCCTCGCCTTGAAGCGTGTATTGGTTCGCGGGCGGGAACGCGAAGACCTCGGCGCCGGTGCCGAGCACGTCGCGGCCGTCGTCCACGGTGATGCGGGTCGGGCGGTCGTCCGGCGCATTGACCGGCACCTCGACCTCGATCGAGCCCTCCGTGCCGAAGATGCGCACGCGCTGGGCACGGGCGAGCTGGGTCGAGACGAACAGCGTCGCCTGGCCTTTAGGAAAGTCGAGCATCATCGAGGAGTGCCGGTCCGTGCCCATGATTGGGTCCCGGTCGATCAGGCTGACGACGCGGCGCGGCTCGGCCCCGAAGGCGAGCCGCGCGAAAAGGATGGCGTAGCAGCCGATGTCCATGATGCCGCCGCCGCCGACCTCCGGGCGGTTGCGGATGTTCTGCGGGTCCATGTTGCGATAGGTGACGTGGCACTGCACGGCATGGACTTGGCCGATGCGGCCGGATGCGATGAGCTCGCGGACTTTCAGCCATTGCGGCGTGTAGCGGACCATGAAGGCTTCGATGATGAGCCGCCGCGAGCGCTCGCGCGCCGCGATCAGGCGCTCGGCTTCCGCCGCGTTCATGCCGGCCGGCTTTTCCAGCAGCACGTGCTTGCCGGCCGCCGCGGCGCGCTCCGCCCATTCCACATGCAGGTCGTTGGGTAGCGGGATGTAGACGGCCTCGATCGCGGGATCATCGAGGAGCTCGTCATAGGAGCCGTAGCTCCGCGCGATGCCGAACTGCCGCGCCGCCGCCCGCGCCTTCTCGACATCGCGAGACGCGATGGCGTGGATCGAAAGGTTCGGCGCCTGCTGCATTGGCCCGATCACCCGGTCGAGCCCGATCTTCGCCGTCGAAAGGACGCCCCAGGAGACCTTTTCGTTCATGATCCTGCCTTCGGCACGCGAGCCCGCGCGCTCGGGCGGGCGATGCTGCACGACCCATTTCGGATTGTCATCACGGGCATCACGAAAAGCGGCGGGCCGGCCCCGGCCGAACGGCTAGGATGATCAGGTCGACCGCCCCGCAGCGCGAGGCCATCCATGTACGCCCTCTACTACTTCCCCGGCAACGCTTCGCTCCTGCCCCACATGATGCTGCGCGAGATCGGCTCCCCCTTCGAGCTTCGCCTGGTCGACCGCGCGCACAATGCCCAGAACAGCCCGGAATACTTGAAGCTCAATCCGAACGGCCGCATCCCCGTTCTGATCGATGGCGACCTCGTGCTCTACGAGACCGCCGCGATCGCCCTCCACCTCTGCGACCGGCACCCGGAATCCAGGCTCGCGCCGCCGCCCGGCAGCGCCGAGCGGCCGCTGTTCTACCGCTGGCTCGTGCATCTCACGAACACGCCGCAGGCGGAATACCGCAGCTGGTTCTATCCGCACGAGTTCGTCACCGACGAGAGCGCTGCGGCGACGGTGAAAGCCTCGGCCGAGCGGCGGCTCAACCTCATCTTCGATCGTGTCGCGGAGCAGCTCGGCTCCGGGCCATGGCTTCTCGGCGAGCGCTTCTCCGCGGTGGACCTCTACCTGTTCATGCTGATCCGCTGGGGCCGCGCGATGCCGCGTCCGCCGCGCGCGCTTGCGCCGCTAGGCGCGCTCGCCGAACGGGTCCTCGCCCGCCCGGCAGTCCAGGCGGCGCTCGAGGCCGAAGGCCTGAAGCCGCCGATCGTCTGAGCGCGCAAGGGACGGCCTGCCGGCTTTCGCGCCGGCCGATCTTCGTGTATGGTCTAGCTTCTAGTTAAAAAAACGCCCTGAGGCGAAAACCGGAACGAAGGGAGACGCGGTCCGTTGGTGGGAACAGGGGGTCGGAGATGTTGCCATGGCGGCAAACGCCCTCTCTTTCCTCGTCGGTGTGATCTTTCCGCTCGGCGCCACGATCTGGCTCGTCCTTCACTAGGCTGACGCAGCCCCGCTCTCGCAAAGCCGCGAGCCGCTCCCATATCCCTCCCGATCGAAGCGGGAGGGAAGATATGCGGACTCTTGCGTGCGCGCTTGCCGTGCTCGTCCTCGCAGGCGTGACTGCGCCGGCCGCGGCGCAGGAGCCCGACCGCATCTTCGGCAAGTCGACCGTGTGGCGGCCGCTGACCCCGGATGACAAGCTCGTGGTCTACGGCCTCGATGATCCGGCCGTGGAGGGCGTCGCCTGCCACTACACCACGCCCGAGCGCGGCGGGATCAAGGGAACGCTCGGGGTCGCCAAGGAGGTCTCCGACATCTCGCTGGCCTGTCGGCAGGTCGGCCCGGTGCGCTTCAAGGAGAAGTTCGAGCAGGGCGACGTCGTCTTCAGCGAGCGCCGCTCGCTCATCTTCAAGCGCATGCGGATCGTGCGCGGCTGCGACGCCAAGCGCAACGTTCTCGTCTACATGGTCTATTCCGACCGCCCCATCGAGGGCTCGCCGAAGAACTCGACCTCGAGCGTGCCGATCATGCCCTGGGGCGCGAGCTCGGACATGCCGCGCTGCGGCGACTGGGTGAAGGGCTGAGCCCGCATCGTCTGGCAGCTGACGCCCGCCGGCGATCGGGACGACACGGGATTCGTCCTCGAGCGGCAAGACCGCACATTCCATCAGCCGCCCAATGCGGCGACCCTCGAAGGTCGGCGCGCCGGCCGCTTGACGTTCGGCTCCGCACCGCGACATTGGCCTGATGTTCCTCACCTTCTTCACCGAGTTGCGCGCCGCGAAAGTGCCGGTGACGCTGCGCGAGTACCTCACGCTGCTCGAGGCGCTCGACGAGGACCTCGCCGAGAAGAAGGTCGAGGATTTCTACTATCTCTCCCGCGCCTGCCTCGTGAAGGACGAGAGGAATCTCGACAAGTTCGACCGCGTCTTCGGCCACGTCTTCAAGGGGCTGGAGAATCTCGCGCAAGCCCTTGAGAAGGCCGAGATCCCCGAGGAATGGCTGCGCAAGCTCGCCGAGAAATACCTCACCGAGGAAGAGAAGCGGCAGATCGAGGCGATGGGGTGGGAGAAGCTGCTCGAGACGCTGAAAGAGCGGCTCAGGGAGCAGAAGGGCCGTCACCAGGGCGGCTCGAAATGGATCGGCACCGCCGGCACCTCCCCTTACGGCGCCTACGGCTACAACCCCGAAGGCATCCGCATCGGGCAGGACGGCAACCGCAACTTCCGCGCCGTGAAGGTCTGGGACAAGCGCGAGTTCAAGGACCTCGACGACACGGTCGAGCTCGGCGTGCGCAACATGCGCATCGCGCTGCGCCGGCTGCGCCGCTTCGCCCGCACCGGCGCGGCCGAGGAGCTCGACCTCGACACCACCATCAAGGAGACGGCGAACAAGGGCTATCTCGACGTGAAGCTGCGTCCGGAGCGGCGTAACGCGGTCAAGGTGCTGCTCTTCCTCGACGTCGGCGGCTCGATGGATTGGCACATCGAGCTCGCCGAGGAGCTCTTCTCGGCCGCGCGGGCCGAGTTCAAGCATTTCGAGCACTTCTACTTCCACAACTGCCCCTATGAGCGTGTGTGGAGGGAGAACCGGCGGCGCTGGGAGGAGACCACGCCGACCCTGGACATCATCCGCACCTACCCGACCGATTACCGGGTGGTGTTCGTCGGCGATGCCTCAATGAGCCCCTACGAGATCGTCATGCCCGGCGGCTCGGTCGAGCATTGGAACGAGGAGGCGGGCCAGGTCTGGACGGAGCGGATCCTCTCCCATTTCCACAAGGCGGTGTGGCTCAATCCAATCCCGCGCAAGCACTGGGACTATACGCAGTCGATCGGCATCCTGCGCCGCCTCTTCGGCGAGCGCATGTTCCCGCTCACCATCGAGGGCATCGACGAGGCCATGCGGGAACTCGTGCGCTGATGCCGGCCGATCCGCCCCTCGCCTACAGCCAGAACCCCCGCCCGATCGGCTTTGCCGTCACCTTCAGGCTCGCCGGCGACCGGCTTGTCGTCGACACGATGAGGCGCGTCGACGAGATCAATCTCGCCGCCGTCGCGCGAATCCGCCTCACCTACGAGGCCGGGAAGCTGTCGAGCGGGTTCTACAAGACGGCCCTGCGGCTGACCGACGGCCGCGCGGTCTCGCTCACCTCGATCTCCTGGTCCGGTCTTGCCCAGAGCAACAACCAGGTCGGGGCCTATCGCGATTTCGTCGCCGCGCTGATCGAGGCCGTCAGCCGCGCAAGCCCGCAGGCGAGGCTCGAGGCCGGCAAGCCCCGCTTCGTCTGGGCGGCCATGGCCGCGACCACCGGCGCGCTGGCGCTGGCGGCGCTCTACATCGCGGCGCGCGCCTTCATGGCCGGCGCGATCGGCGCTGCGCTCGTTCCCCTGGCGCTCGGCGCGGTCATGATCTGGCAGATGGGGCCGGTGGTCCGGCGCAACCGCCCGCGGCCCTTCACGGCGGACGCGCTGCCGGACGATCTCCTCGGCGGTGCGGTCAGCCCTGGCGCTTCGGGGTCTGGACCACCAAGCCGTCGAGCTCCGGCCTGACGCGGATCTGGCAAGACAGGCGCGAGGTCGGCCGCACGTCGGAGGCGAAGTCGAGCATGTCCTCCTCCATCGGCGAAGGCGGGCCGACCACGTCCTTCCATTCCTCGTCGACATAGACGTGGCAGGTGGCGCAGGCACAGGCGCCGCCGCATTCGGCAACGATGCCGGGAACGTCGTTGCGGATCGCGGTCTCCATGACGGTCGAGCCCTCCTCCGCCTCAGCCTCGCGCGAGGAGCCGTCCTGGTCGACATAGGTGATCTTGATCATCGGCGATCCCTGGAGGACGGGGATGCCGCCCTGCCCGCGGCGGCGGGCGGGCCGGTCCTTAGAGCAAGGCTCCAGACTTGGCGAGAGGCTAGGCCGCAGCGCTCCGGCAGCGCTCGGCGATGGCGGCGCGGGCTTCGGCGAGCGCCTTCGCGAGCTTCCGCTCCAGATGGCGGAGCGTCTCCGCCGACCTGCCCTGGTCGAGCGCCGTCTCGAGCGTTTCGCTCAGCGAGGCCACTCGCCAGGCGCCGATCGCCCTGGCCGCGCCCTTGAGCGTATGGGCCGCATCAGTCCGGGCCGAGATCGGGTCCGCCGCGGCCATGAGCGGCAGGAGGCGATCGCACTGGTCCTCGAACAGCGCCAGCACCTCGCGCTCGAGCCGCCGGTCGCCGAAAGTCTGACGCTCGAGATGCACGAGATCGAGGACCCGCGCGTCGCGGCGGGGGCTCGTGCCAGGGGCGGAACGGAGGCTCATCCGGCCAGTCTGATCGCCGAACCCTTTCCAGAGTCGCCAGGGGCGAGGGGCCGGCGCAATTCCCGCAAATGTGGTAAACAACCCGTTAACGACGTTCGAAAACGGCGGGGCTGTCGGGTTTCCATGCAGGCGGGGGGCGACTAAACTCGCTTGGTAAATGGCGGGCGAACGGGGGCGGGAGAGCGGCAGGAGGCGGCTCCGCGCCGCCGCCGCGGCTCCGAGTGGCGTCCTCACCTGCGGACACGCCGGGTCCGCGTCCGCTTTTTTGCGTCATCGAGGCGGACCATGGCGACCGAACCAAAGCTCAAGGACCCGACCGAGGCTGCGCTGTCGGCGATCGAGGAGGCGCTGAGCATGGCGCCGGCCCGGCGGGACGCGGCTGGTGCGGAAGCCTCGGAACCCCGCCTGCCCGACATCGCCGACGCGAGGCTCGCGTCGGAGCGCGCGGCTGCGCCTGCTGGGTTCGGACCAGACGAGCCGGCCGAATCGGTACCGGAGGAGCCCGCCCCGGCACCCGCACCCCTTCCGCCCCCGCGCCGCGTCGTCGCCCCGGATCGCACCGCCGTCGCCAACGACGATCGCCGCAACGTCGGCGTCCTGCTCCAGGCCTTGCAGCGACGCCCCTCGCGCCGCGCCTACGTCTTTACGACGCTTGCCTCTGCGATCTGGCTCGGCGGAATTGCGGCCTTCGTCACGACACGGATCGAGGGCGGTCACGAAGCCTTCCTCGCCAGTCTGACGCCGATTCAGATGCTGGTCGGGATGGTTGCCCTCCTCGGTCCGGTGATCCTGTTCTACATCGCCGCAATGCTCGCCGTGCGCTCGCAGGAGATGAAGCTCCTCGCGCGCGCCCTCGGCGAGGTTGCTGTCCGGCTCGCAGAGCCCGAGGCGTATTCGGCCGATGCCATTGCATCGGTGTCGCAGGCGGTCCGGCGCGAGGTCGCCTCGGTGGGCGACGGCGTCGAACGGGCGCTCGCGCGGGCGGGCGAGCTCGAGACGCTGGTGCGCAGCGAGATCGCGACGCTCGAGCGCGCCTATTCCGATAACGAGATCCGCATCCGCTCGCTTGTCGACGAGCTCGTCGCACAGCGCGAGTCGATCGTCACGAATGCGGACCGCGTGCGTACAGCTATCACGGGCTCGCACCAGAATCTCTCGACCGAGCTGGAATCGGCCGCTCGGCGCATCGTCGACTCCGTGTCGACCGCCGGCGAGCGCGTCACGACCTCCTTCGACGAGCGCGGCATGCTGGTCAGCGCCGCCCTCGCCCAGGCGGGCGAGCGGGTCGTCGCCGATATGGCGATGCGCGGCTCCGAGCTGATCGGGAAGCTTGCCGGTACGAGCGAGGCGATCAAGGGCGGCATCGAGGAAGCCGGATTGCGGCTTACGGCCTCCCTCGAGGGCAAGGCCGAGGACGTGACCTCCGCCTTCGAGCGCACCGGGGAACTCCTTTCCCGGACGCTGGGCGAGCGCACGATCGAGGTCACGCGCACGCTGGCGCAGACCGGCTCCGACGTGGTGGATGCCCTCGCCCGGCAGGGAAACGAGGTGCGCCAGGGCTTCGAACGTACCGCGCAGGATCTGGAAGAAAGCTTCATCGCCCGCGGCACGGAGCTGGCCGAGCGGCTGGCAAGCACCGGCGCCACCATCGCCGACGGCTTCATCGCGCGCACGACGACCCTTCGCGAGGAACTCGTCGGCGCAGGCAACGGTGTCGCCGAGGAGATCATCGGCCGCAGCGGCGAGGCGCGCGACCGGCTCGCGGAGGCCGCGCATCTCATGGCGGACGAGATCGCCGCACGCGGCGGCGAGATCCGCGAGCAGATCCTGACGATCGGAACCGGAGTGGCCGATAACATCCGCCAGCGCGGCAGCGAGGTAAGGGACGAGATCGTCGGCGCGGTGGTCGGCATCGCCGAGGAGATTTCGGCGCGCGGGCGCGGCACCCGGGACGAGATCGCCGCGACCGCGACGCAGCTCTTCGAGGCGCAGCGCCGCCTCGCCGATTCGAGCCGCGGCCTCGCGGACGAGATCACGGCGCGAGGCAGTTACGTCCGCGAGCAGCTCGAGACGGTCGGCACCGGCATCGCGGAGGATATCAGCCGGCGCGCCGGCGAGGCTCGCGACGAGATCGCCGGTGCGGTGGCGGGTATCGGCGAGGAGATCTCGCAGCACGGCCGGGCGACCCGCGAGGAGATCGCCGCGACCGCGACGCAGCTGTTCGAGGCGCAGCGCCGCCTCGCCGATTCGAGCCGCGGCCTCGCGGACGAGATCACGGCGCGAGGCAGTTACGTTCGCGAGCAGCTCGAGACGGTCGGCACCGGCATCGCGGAGGACATCAGCCGGCGTGCCGGCGAGGCTCGCGACGAGATCGCCGGTGCGGTGGCGGGCATCGGCGAGGAGATCTCGCAGCACGGCCGGGCGACCCGCGAGGAGATCGCCGCGACCGCGACGCAGCTCTTCGAGGCGCAGGCTCGGCTATCGCAGGCAACGCGCGCGCTTTCGGGCGAGATCGCGGCGCGCGGCAATGAGGTCAGGGAGCAGCTCGAAAGCATCGGCACCGGCATCGCGGACAACATCCGGCTGCGCGGCGGCGAAGTGCGAGACGAGATCGCCGGCGCCATCTTCGGGATTGCCGACGAGATATCGGAACGCGGCCGGACCGCGCGGGACGAGATCGCGGCCGCGGCAGCGCAGCTCCTCGAGGCGCAGGATCGCATTGCCGAGGCGACGCGCGTGCTCTCGGACGAGATCGCGGCCCGCGGCCATGAGGTCCGCGAGCAGATCGCAACGATCGGGACCGGGGTTGCCGACAACATCCGGCAGCGCGGCTCGGAAGTGCGCGAGGAGATCCTGGGCGCGGTGGTCGGTATCGGCGACGAGATCTCGGAGCACGGGCGCGGCGCGCGCGACGAGATCGCAGCCGCCGGATCGCACATCGTCGAGGAGCTAATGCGGCGCGGCGGCGCGGTGCGGGATGGGATGGCGCAAGTCGGCGCGCGCATCACCGAGATCATGCTCGCGCGCGGGACCGAGCTTCGCGACCAGATCGCTTCTGCCGGGATGACGGCAGCTGACGAGATTCGGGCGCGCGGCGACGAGGTGCGCCTGCAGGTGTCTAGCGTCGGCTCGGAGATCGCAAACGAGATCGCCGAGCGCGGGCGCGAGGCCCACGCCCAGATCGAGGGCGCCGGGACCGGCATCGTCGAGCACATCCGCGTCCACGGCAGCGAGCTGCGCGAGCAGATCGCCGCCTCCGGCGCGGCGCTCGTCGACCAGCTCGCGATCGAGGGCAGCTCGGTGCGCGAGCAGATCGCGTCGACCGGCGCCGGTATTGCCGAGGTCATCGTGCTGCGCGGCGGCGAGATCCGGGCGCAAATGGACGCCTCCGGCAGCGACTTCGTCGATCTTCTCGCCCGCCGCGGTGGCGAGATCAGGGACGAGCTCGAGAATGCGACCCGCCTTGCCGCCGACGTCATCGCAGGCCCGGGGGACGATCTCGCGCGCCGTCTCGAGGCGACGAGCCTGCGGCTCAACGAGGCGATTGCCGTGCACGGCGAAGCGCTGCACACCAACCTTGCCGATGTCGGCGAGCGGGTGACGGCGCTGGTCGAGAGCCGGACGGCCACCATCACGGGCGCGCTCGACCGCACCATGCGCTTCGTCACCGATGATCTCGCTGCCCGGACGCAGGAATTCCAGGCCGCCTTCGACAGCCAAGGGCGCGGCTTCGCGGAGGCGCTCGCAAGCCAGACCGCCGAAACGCAGTCCCGTCTCGCCGGCAGCGGCAGGGAGGTCGTGCTGGCGATCGCGACGCAAGCTGCGCGCGTCAACGAGGCCCTGACCCGCACGGCAGAGGCCCTCGCCGGCACCGTCGAGGGCCGCGGGCGCGAGATCGACGGCATGCTCGGAGCCCGCCTCGGTCAGCTGGACGAGGCAGTCAGCCTGAGCGGAAAGCTTGTGGACCGGCTGTCCGGGGATATCGGGTCGCTCGCGCAAAGCGTGACGGGGCACCTCGAAGAAATGGACCGGTTGGTCACGGATCGCGGCCAGGCCCTTGCGGCGGCCGTGGCGGAACGTGCGCGCGAGGCGGTCGGAGTCGTCGAAACCCAGCTTGGCCTGCTGGAAGAGCGCTCGGCGAAACGCACCGGCGAGATCGCGTCGAGTTTCGACACGCTCGTCGGCCGCGTGGACCAGGCGCTCGGGGCGCGCTCCGACGCGCTCAGCCAAGCTCTCGTCGTGCGCACGGGCGAGCTGGCCCGCGTCATGGCGGAAGGCGGGCGGGAGGTTGCAAAGGCGCTCGAGACCCGCGCCGACGAGGTCGGCCAAGCCATCGCCGCGCGCAGCAGCGCGCTGACCGAGCTCCTCTCGGCGCGGGCCGAGGATATCCACCGCAGCCTCGGCGGGCGCGTCGGCGAGATGGCGTCGATGCTCGACGAGACTGTCGGCCGATTCGAGGATCGGATCATCGGCCGGCTCGAGGGCGTGGCAGTCAGCCTTGACGAGCGTGGCCGGGAGATCGGCGACGCGGTCGGGTCGCGGGCAGCCGGGCTGGTCGATCTGCTCGGCGAGCGCAGCCGGACGGTCGACGACGCGCTCAGCGCCCGCACGCGCGACCTCGTCAACCTTCTCGACGCCCGCAGCCGCGAGGTCACCGCGGCGCTGTCGAGCCACGCCGAGACGGTCACGCGGGTCTTCGACGAGGACGGCCGCGCGGTCACCGAGGCCCTGGCGAGCAGGACGGAAGAGTTTGCGCGCCTGTTCGATCATCGCAACCGCGAGATCGCGGCGACGCTGGGCCACCACGCCGATGGTTTTGCTCGTATTTTCGACGAGCGAGGCGGGGCCGTGGCTGACGCTCTCGCCGGCCGCGCCGAGGCGTTCGTCCGGATATTGGACGAGCGCAGTCGCGAGGTCGCAGGGACGCTCGCAGACCAGACGGACATCCTCGCACGACTCCTCCACGAGCGCAGCCGGGAGCTGTCCGAAATCATCGACAGCCGCACTGCCGCGGTTGCGGCGCAGCTCGACGATCGCGGCCGGGCCGTCTTCGGCGCGCTGGGCAACCGGATGTCCGAGCTCGCCGATCTCTTCGACCGCGGCGGCTCGTCGCTCGCGGAGCTCCTGGAGAACCGCGGCAACCGCATCGTCGCGGTGCTCGGCGACCGCGTCTCCGAGATCACGTCCCTCTTCGCGCAAAGCGAAGGCTCTCTCGCCGGGACGCTCGACGAGCGCGCCAGCCGGATCGTCGGCCTCCTCGGCGACCGGGCCTCGGAGATCAGCCGCCTGTTCGACCACGGCGCGGAGACGATCGTCGGCACGCTCGGCTCTCGCGTGTCGGAGCTGAACGCCGCGCTCGACGAGCGCACGGCCGCCTTCAACCAGCTCCTCGACAGCCGCGCAAACGCGATCGAGGGCATGCTGGACGAGCGCCGGCATGCGATCGCGGGCACCCTGGGCGAGACCGTCGCCGAGTTCTCGCGACTGATGGAGGACCGCGCGACCACCCTCACCCGGGTGCTGGATGTGCGCGGCCAGGCGCTCACCTCGACGCTCGCCGAGCGGATCCAGGACATCACGCGCCTGCTCGACGAGCGCACCGTCAATGTCGCCGATCTCCTCGAGACCCGCGGCGAGGCGATCACCGGCACGCTCGGGCAGCAGATCGGCCGCGTCAGCCAGCTCTTCGATGAGCGTACGGCCGCCTTCCACCGCCTTGTCGACGAGCGCGGCAACGCGATCGTCGGCAGTCTCGGGGGCCGCATCGCCGAGATCGCGGATCTTTTCGACGGCCGGGGTACGTCCCTCGTCAATGCCATCGCGGAGCGCGGGGGCGCTGTGACGCGTGAGATCGCCGCCGTGACCGACACCGCGACGCGGACTCTCGACGAGCGCTCGGCCGAGATCCTCGACGGGCTTCAGGCACGCATCGGCGAGCTCACCTCGCTCTACGGCCAATCGACCGAGGCGCTCCGCCGCGCCCTCGACGACGGCACGGCGAACGCCGTCGCGACCCTCGCCGGGACGAACGAGCGCCTTCGCAACGAGCTCACCGGCGTGCTTCACCGCGTCGAGGACGCAAACCGAGTCCTGCACCAGATCGCCGAGCGCGCGAGCGGCAATCTCGGCGCGCTCCAGGAAGGTCTCGTCGAGCGCGTGCATCAGATCGAGGCGATCCTGTCCGAGGTCGCAGCCCAGACCGGGCGCGCCTCCGGGCAGGTCGCGGACCAGGTCGACGCCCTTCGCGGGGTGTCGGAGGGTGCGCTCCGGCAGGCGGCGGATGTCGCCGCCCTGCTCGACGAGCGCGGGCGCAGCCTCACCGAGAGCACCCGTGGGCAGCTCGCGGCGCTGAGCGAGGCGACCGCAACTCTCGAAAATGTCGAGGCGCGCATGGCCGAGGTGCTGGGCCAGCGGCGGCAGGCGCTGGAGGGGCTCCTCGCAAAAATCAGCGAGCGCTCGACCGAGCTCGACTCGGTGACGAATGCCTTCGCGGCGCTGATCGAGGATTCGCTTCGCACCGCCGAGGGCAAGACACGCCAGATCGGAGCGGTCCTTGCGGACAGCGCCCAGGCGACAACTGCCGCCATCAGCGACCAGTTCGAGCGCCTGCGCGCCACCACGGGCGAGGACAGCGTGCGGACCGCCGCCTCGCTCCGCTCGGCCTACGAGGAGGTGATCGGCGAGATGACGGAGGCGATCGGCGGGGCGACCGGCCGCTTCCGCGACGCCGCGACCGAGCTTCGCGGGATGGCCGCTCAGATCCAGCGCGAGCTCGAGATGACCCGCGCCGAGCTGGCCAAGGGCGTCCTCGAACTGCCTCGGGAGACCGAAGAGGCCGCGGCGAATATGCGCCGTGTCGTCGCGGACCAGATCAAGGCCCTGAACGAGCTCTCGGCCTTGGTCTCGCGCTCCAACCGGGCCGTGGACGCCGCCCCCGCCGCCGTCCAGCCGCGGCGCGTGAACGAGCCGCTTTCAGCCGCCCTCACGGCGGAGCTTCGGCCGACGCAGGCGTCGGTGTCGCTGGCGCAGGCACCCGAACCCCCTGCCCCGGCTCCGGCACCGCGCCGCGTCGAGCCCGCCCCCGAGCCCGCGCCCGGCCCCGCCCCGCGGCGCGAGGCTCCGGCGCCGGAGCCGCGCGACGATAGCGAGCAGGGCGGCTGGCTCTCCAACCTCCTGACCCGGGCTTCGCAAGATGACGCCGCACCGCCGCAAGCCGCGCGCGGGTCGGAACGCTCGTCGAGCAACGGCTTGAGCGCCCTCGACACCATCTCGGGCGACATTGCCCGGATGATCGACCACGATGCCGCAGTCGAGCTCTGGGATCGATACGGGCGTGGGGAGCGCAACGTGTTCTCGCGGCGGCTCTACACGGTGCAGGGCCAGCAGACCTTCGACGAGATCCGCCGGAAATATCGGCGCGAGGCGGAGTTCAAGCAGACGGTCGACCGCTATGTCCAGGAGTTCGAGCGGCTGATCGGAGAAGTCGGCCGCAACGACCGCGACCGGACGCTCACCAGGACCTATCTCACCTCGGAAACCGGCAAGGTCTACACCATGCTGGCGCATGCGAGCGGGCGCTTCGATTAGCGGGCGGCGTCGGCGAAAGGGCCGCTCGGGACTTCGCCCTTTCTCATGGTCCAGGCGACGCTTAGCGCCCGGTGCTCACCCAGCGCACGATGTCGAGCAGGACTTTCGAGAGCGCGGCGTCGAGGCCGTTCGCGGCATGCCCCGCATCGACCTTGGCCACCGGCACGCGCGCCGAGAAGACCCGCCCGGCGGCAATGCGCCCCGATCGATCATGCACCAGGCGCGCAGAGACCTCGACGAAGGCCTCGGCGGCCGGCGTCGCGATCTGGAACGCGCGGATTTCGGTCGTCAGCATGTAGTCCGGGCTGACGCGCTCGCCCGGACGGCTCACCGCCTTGAGCTTCGAGGCGTTCTCGAAGGTGTTGATGAGCCGGGCCTGGATCAGCTTCGGCAGCCGATCGGCCCACTGCGCGCCGCTGAGGTAGCTCACGGTTCCGGATGCGTCCTTGACGAGAATCCGATCGGCCTCGAGGGTCTGAATGGCGGCGGGCTCGGCAACCACGATCTGCCCGCGAGGCGCGCCGCCGAAGCGTGGCCCCGGCCGGGGCGCCGTCAGGTCGAAGGTGGTGACGGCCGAGCCGCCGCCGCAGGCGCCTGCCGTGGCGCCCAGTAGCGCCGCGAGGACGACCCGCCGGGAAGGCCCGAACCCCGAAGGGGCGGGAGGATTTGGAGCTTCCGAGGCCATGCCGCGGTCTATGGACGCCCGCGGTATTCGGGGATGTTGCCCTTGCCGCCGCCGAAGATGATCTGCTGCGGGTTCTTCTCGAGGCTGCGCACTGCGCGCCCGATGTCGCTCAGCGTGCGGCGCCCTTCGGTGGTGAGCGACTCGACCTCGCGCAGGCCCGCGCCGGTGAAGCGATTGATCCCCGAGGTGATGTCCGCGGTGCGCTTGTCGAGGTTGTCGGCAAGCGTGCGGATCGAGCGAGCGGCCTCGCGGATTTCGCCGAACATGCCCTCCCCTTCCTTGCCGGACGCACTGCCCAGGAAGCTCTCCGCCGCCTTGAGCACCCCGTCGATACGGTCGGCCGACTTGTTGAGCTTCTCGGCGAGCGAGCGCGCCTCCTTGATGGTCTTGTCCACGTCCGGGCTCGCATTGCCGAGCGTCGTCGCGAAGCGCTCGGCGCCTTCGATGGTGCGATTGACCTTGGCGACGTCCAGCGCCTTGGTCAGCGCGGCGACGTCCTTGATGATGCCGTCGACGTTCTGCCGGTTCTCCGCGAGGGTCAGCGTGAAGCCCTCGATGTTCGCCATCGTACGGTTGATCATCTGCGCGTCGACCGCACGGATGAGCTTCGAGACGTCGTCGAGCGCCGTGTCAGCCTTCGTGGTCGTTGTGTTGAGGCGGGTGGCGAGCGTCGCCGCGTCCTTCAGGATGGTGTCGACGTTCTGGCGGTTGTCCTTCAGCGTCGCGGTGAAGGCCTCGATGTTGTCGAAGCTGCGGTTGATGCGGGCGGCATCGACCGCGCGCACAAGGCCGCCGACGTCGGTCAGGGTGGCGTCGAGCTTCTCGGCGCTGTCGTTGAGGCGCTTTGACAGGCTTGCCACGTCGCGCAACGTATTCGAGACGTTCTCGCGGTTCTGCGCGAGCGTGTCGGTAAAGCCCTCGATGTTCTCGACGCTGCGGGCGACACGCTGCGGCTCGACCGCGCGCACCAGCTTCTGAACGTCGTCGGTGAGCGACTCGAGCTTTGCTGCGAGCGGTCCCACCCGCTCGGCCGCCTGGCCGACCTGCTCCATGAATCTTGCGACGCCGGGCGCGTTCTCGCTGAGCGCGCGCGAGAAGGTCTCGGCGTTGGCGACCGTGCGGCTGATCGGCCCTTCGTTGTCGGAAACCACCTTCCCGACCCGTTCGAGCACCTCATCGGCGCGGCGGGCGATATTCCGGGCGCTCTCCATGAGATCCTGGAAGTCGGAGCGGTCGGCGAAGATGGTCGGGGTCGACTGGCCCGGCGGGGGCTGCAGGGCGGGCGATCCAGGCTCGCCGCCGACGAGCCCGATGGTGGAGACGCCGGTCAGGCCCTGGAACTCGAGACGGGCGCGCGTATCGGCCCGCACCGGGGTGGTCCGGTCGATCTCGATCACGGCTGCAACCCGGCGCGGGTCGTCGGAGGACAGCCGCAGATCGGTGACCTCGCCGACGCGGAGCCCGTTGAAGGTCACGACCGAGCCTTTGCTCAATCCCGAGACCGGGCCCGAGAAGACGATCCGCACGGCCTGGCGGCCCTTGCCGGTGTCGCCGCCGGAGAACCACAGCACGAACAGGAAGCCAGCCGCGACGACGGCGAGCGTGAAGATGCCGATGAGGGCGTAGTTGGCGCGCGTCTCCATGGCGACGGCTTACGCCTCGCCGGCCATGGCGGCGCGGGCGCGCTTGCCGTGGAAATAGGCCTTCAGCCAGGGGTGGTCGGATGCCAGCATGGTTTCGATAGGTCCCGCCGCGATGATGCGCCCTCCGCCCAGAGCAGCAATTCGGTCGCACACCGAGTGGAGGCTGTCCAGATCGTGGGTCACCATGAACACCGTAAGGCCCAAAGTTCGCTGAAGTGTGGCGATCAGGTCATCGAATTCACCCGCCCCGATCGGGTCGAGGCCCGAGGTCGGCTCGTCGAGGAAGAGGATTTCCGGGTCCAGGGCAAGCGCCCGGGCGAGCGCCGCTCGCTTGATCATGCCGCCGGAGAGCTCGGAGGGGAGCTTGTCGGCCGCATCGGGCTTGAGGCCCACCATCTCGATCTTGAGCATGGCGAGCTCGTCGAGGAGCCGCTCCGAGAGATGCAGGTATTCCCGCATCGGAACCTGAACGTTCTCCTTGACGGTCAGGGAGGAGAACAGGGCGCCGAACTGGAACAGCACGCCCCAGCGCCGCTCGATCGCCTTGCGCGAGGCAAGCGACAGCTCGTCGACGTTCTCGCCGAACACCTCGATCGTGCCGGCCCGCTTCGGGACGAGCCCCAGGATCGCCCGGGTGAGCACCGACTTTCCGGTTCCGGAGGCTCCGACGAAGCCCAGGATCTCGCCCCGGTAAACGTCGAGGTCGAGGTCCTTCATGATCGTGCGCTCGCCGAAGCCGACCTCGAGGCCGCGGACGCGGATCACGGCCTCGCGTTGGGTGTCCGCCACGATGCGGGAACGCGTCTCGAGCATCGCCACCTTCCTAGTAGCGGATGGCCGCGAAGAACATGGCAAACACGCCGTCGACGACGATCACCATGAAGATCGCCTTGACCACCGAGGAGGTCACGTGGCGCCCGAGCGACTCGGCCGAGCCCTCGACCGCGAGCCCTTCCATGGAGGCGATGAGCCCGATGATCAGGGCCATGAAGGGCGCCTTGATCAGCCCGACCATGAAGGTGTTGAGCGAGATCGCGGAGCGCAGCCGCGACAGGTACACGTCGGGGCTCACGTCGCCGTAGATCCACGCCACGAGACCGCCTCCATAGAGCGCCGCGAGGTCGGAGATGAAGGTGAGGAGCGGCAGCGCGATGATCAGGGCGAGGAGCCGCGGCACGATCAGCACCTCGATCGGATCGAGACCCATGACCCTCAGCGCATCGATCTCCTCGCGCATCTTCATCGAGCCGATCTCGGCCGTGAAGGACGATCCGGAGCGGCCGGCGACCATGATCGCGGTGAGGAGGACGCCGACCTCGCGCAAGGTCAGGATGCCTACGAGGTCGACAACGAAGGGCGTGGCCCCGAATTTGCGCAGCTGGAAGATGCCCTGCTGCGCCACGATGGCGCCGACCAGGAAGGAGATCAGCGCGATGATCGGCACCCCCCGAAAGGCGATCAGCTCGAGCTGATGCACGAGCGAAGGCCCGCGGAAGCGCCGCGGGCGCGTCGCGACGCGGATCATCGCGGCCACGACCTCGCCGAGGAAGCTCACCCCGGACGCGAAATCCTTGCCGGCCCGGACCACCGATTGGCCGATATCGACCAGCAGATCGGTCAGGCGATTGCGCTTGACCACCGGGATCGGCTGGAAGCCCCGATAGGCGACCTCGTTCAGGAGGATGTGGTGCTCGGGCCGCGCGCCGACGAAATCGGCCGAGTAGCCGGTCGCACCGAGATCGTGGCGGGTGCGGTCGAGGACCCAGGCGCCGAGCGTGTCGAGCCGGTCGAGATGCGAGAGATCGAAGATGATGCGCCGCTCGTCGCCCACGGCCGCGCCGAGGTCGGCGACGCAGCGCTCGACCGCCGGCGCCTGGTCGGCGGTCCAGCGCCCATACAAGGACGCGCGCAGCTCGTGGCCGAGATGGTCGACCTGAAGCTGCGGCTCGTGCACGATTTCGGCGTCAGACACGGTCCGCCTGTTCCCGCCCCATTGCCCTGGTGTAGGTGATACCCCGCCGGAGCTTTCGAAGTCGAGGCGTGGTTTGCAGCAAGGAGGACGCATGGGTTCTGCCAGGACGCTTGCCGGCACGCTTGCCATGACGGTGGCGGTCGAGCGTTTTCCGATCGCCGGCCGGTTCGCGATCTCGCGCGGGGCGCGGACCGAAGCGGTCGTGGTGACCGTCACGATCGCCGACGGCGGCGCGGTGGGGCGTGGCGAATGCGTGCCTTACGCCCGCTACGGCGAGACGGTCGAGGGCGTCGCCGCAGCGATCGACGCGATGCGCAGCGCCGTCGAGGATGGTCTCGACCGTCGGGCGCTTCAGGAAAGGATGCCGGCGGGCGCGGCTCGAAACGCGCTCGATTGCGCGCTGTGGGACCTCGATGCCAAGCGCAGCGGCGTGCCGGCGCACGTCGCGGCCGGCATCGACCGGCTGCGGCCGGTCGCGACGGCATATACGATCAGCCTCGGCAAGCCCTGTGAGATGGCCGAGGCCGTCGCCAGGGCGAGCGATCGCCCGATCCTGAAGGTCAAGCTCGGCGCCCCCGAGGGCGATCTCGAGCGCATCGCCGCGGTCCGGGCCGCGGCGCCCGGCGCGACGCTGATCGCCGACGCCAACGAGGGCTGGACCGAAGACAACCTCGACCTGCATCTCTCGGCCTGCGCCGACGCCGGCTTCGCGCTCATCGAGCAGCCGGTGCCGGCGGCGAAGGACGAGATGCTGCGCGGCCGCCGGCGAGCAGTTCCGCTCTGCGCGGACGAGAGCGTCCACGACCGCAACGGCCTTGCCCGGCTCGTCGGGCTTTACGAGGCGGTCAACATCAAGCTCGACAAGACCGGCGGGCTCACCGAGGCCTTCGCGCTCGCCGAAACAGCCGAACGGGCCGGGTTCGCGCTCATGATCGGATGCATGCTCGGAACCTCGCTCGCCATGGCCCCTGCCCTCCTGCTTGCGCCGCGCGCCCGCTTCGTCGATCTCGACGGCCCGCTGCTCCTCGCCCGCGATCGCGACGACGGCCTCCGCTACGAGGGCAGCCTGGTCCATCCGCCGTCTCCGGCGCTTTGGGGGTGAGCGCGGGCGGTCCGTCGCGCCAGCAGCGCGAAGGCGAGACCGGCCGCCGCGAGCGGCACCATGGCCAGGAAGACCAGCGGGCCCGCGGCGCGGAAGAGCAGGCCGCTCAAGCCCGTGGCACTCGCCATGGCGAATGCGTGGGCGGACGCCATCACCCCTTGCGCCCGCCCGCGTCCGCCTTCCGGCGCAAGCTGCGCAAGCGCGCCCATCGTGCCGAGATGGGTCGCGCCGAAGGTCAGGCCGTGCAGCGCCTGCAGGACGAACGTCGCGGCAAGCCCCGGGTCCGCCGCGAGCGCCGCGAAGCGGATCATTCCCGCGCCGGCCCCGAGGAGGAGCAGGCCAAGCGCCGAGCCCCGGCCGACACTGCGGCCGAGCACCGCGAAGACCAGGATCTCGGCTACAACGCCAACGGCCCACAGGAGCCCGATGGTCGCGCTCGAGAATCCGAGGTCGCGCCAATGGATGCTGCCGAAGGCATAGAGCGCGCCGTGGCTCGCCTGGGTGCAGGCGCCGGCCCCGATCACGAACCAGAGCGCCAGCGGGATCCCGGCGGGAGCCGCGGGCACGGACTCACGCCTGAGATCGGCATGCGCCGGCGCTGATTCGGGCACCACGGCCCAGGCCGTCGCCATGGCGCCGACCGCGAGCGAGAACAGGAACCAGACGACGGCATCGGCAGGCAGCACCTCGAGGAGGTAGCCGCCGCCGATGCTGGCGATCAGGAAGGCGATCGAGCCCCACAGGCGCACGCGCCCGTAGTCCAGGCGCGAATCGCGCCGGATCGCCTGGATGGTAACGAGATCCGCCGTCGGGATGATCGGCGCCTGCGCCACCGCCATCAGCGCCACCAGCACGGCAATGGCAACGGGTCCGGAGACGGCAAGCAGCGTCAGATAGATCGCGGAGACCGCGAAGCACGCCCCGGCGATCAGCCGGCGCGCACCCACGCTGCGATCGGCGAGGGTCATCAGGGGCGCGGTGACGAGGATGCGGACGATGATCGGCACGGCGAGCACGATGCCGATCCACGAGGCGGGCAGGCCTCGGCTCTCGAGCCAGATCGGGAAGAACGGCACATAGACGCCGATGCCGCCGAAGCTCGCCGCATGAAGCGCCGCGAGGCGGGCGCCAAGGCCTGTCGGTCGGGGCATCATCGCGATCGGGCGAGAGCGGAGCGGGCCTGCGTAAAGCCAAATTAAGGGAGTTGCGATAACGGAATGGGATCGAACACTGGCCTTGCGCCAGGAATCAGCTGCGTACGGACGGGCAGGATGTCTCAAGGGACCGCGCTCACCACCGCCCAGGCCGAATTCGAGGCGATCGAGGCGGCGGTCATGGAGACTGCACGCGGGCGCTGGTTCCTCGCCGAGTTCGCTCGCCGCAACCGGACGGCCGACACCCAGGTGCTGCTCGACGCGATCGGCCGGCTCGAGCAGGCGCTCGTCGCCGAACGCAAGCAGCAGGACATCGAAGGGCTGCGCTTGGACCTCATGGAGATGGCGAAGGCGATATCGAGGACGAAGAGCGAGATCGCCGCGATCCGCCCGGCCGATCACAAGCCGAGTCATTTGATCGCCGCTTCGGAAGCCCTCGACGCCATCACCCGCACGACCGAGCGCGCCACCTCCGAGATCCTCGAATCCGCGGAGCACGTCCAGGAAGCTGCCTGGACCTTGCGCGAGGACGGCGCCAATGCAGGGCTGTGCGACGAGCTCGACCGCCGAGCGACCGAGATCTATACCGCCTGCTCGTTCCAGGACCTGACCTCCCAGCGCATCGTCAAGATCGTGCAGACGCTGCGCTATCTCGAGCGTCGCATCAACGCCATGATCGACATCTGGGGCGCCGCCGCAGCCTCGGCCGCCGAAAGCGCTCCGGCGCCGCAGCCCCCCGATCTCACGCTGATCGAGAACGATCCCGCCGACCTCTCGCAGACCGACGTCGATGTGGTGATCGTCGACAAAGACCTCGTCGCCGAGGCGCCAGAGCTGCCGCCGATCCGCCGCGAAGCCTTCGCCGAGATCGACGCGCTCGACACGCGCGAGAAGCTGAAGCGCTTCACCTGAGCGGCAACCGCGCGTGCGATAGCGCTGGCTTCCAGCCCGTCGGCTCACCCGAACCTGTTGTTCTTCGGGAAGCCCTTCATGGGCAGACGTCCCGCTTCGGCGCGGTTGCCGATCCAGTCCCTGAGCTCGCCGTTGGCGACGGTCCAGGTGCGGCCGGACGAGTCTTTCCAGGTGAGGCCGTCGTCGAGGCGGAAGGTCTTGGCGTCGGAGACGCCGCCGTCGCGGTAGCGCTGCAGGCGCACGCCCTTGCCGCGGGCCATCTCCGGCAGCTGGCTCGCCGGGAAGATCAGGAGCTTGCGGTTCTCGCCGACGATCGCGACGTGGTCGCCCTGCCCTTCCGCCGCGACGGCGAGCTTCGCCTTCCCGTCGAGGCTCATCACATTCTTGCCCTTGCGCGTGTTGGCGACGATCTCGTCCGCCGCCGCGACGAATCCTCGTCCCTCGGTCGAGACCAAGAGCAGCTTCATGCCGGGCTTGTAGGGATAGGCGGCGACGATGTCGGCGCCCTCGTCGAAATCGACCATCAGCCGGATCGGATCGCCGAAGCCGCGCCCGCCGGGGAGCTTCGAGGCCTCGAGCGTGAAGACCTTGCCGTTCGAGGCGACGACCAGGATCTTCGCCGTGGTCTCGGTGAAGAACGACACTTTAAGCGCGTCGTCACCCTTGAACTGCACGCCCGAGAGATCGGCGACGTGGCCTTTCATCGAACGGATCCAGCCCTTCTGGGAAACCATCACGGTGATCGGCTCGCGCTCGACCATGGCCTCGGCGAAATCGAGGTCGGAGGTGTCCGGCGCGTCCTGGAACACGGTGCGGCGCTTGCCGAGCGCGGTATCCGGACCGAAGCTCTTCTTCACCTCGCGGATTTGCCAGGCGACCGTCTTCCACTGCGTGGCAGGATTCGCGAGCAGGCTCTCGGTCTGCTCCTTCTCGCTCGTCAGCTCCTGCAGCTCGCGCTTGAGCTCCATCTCCTCGAGCTTGCGCAGGCTCCGCAGGCGGGTGTCGAGGATGGCGTTGGCCTGGAGCTCGCTGAGCTTGAAGACGCGCATCAGCTCCTGCTTCGGCTCGTCCTTCTCCCGGATGATCTTGATGACCCGGTCGAGGTCGAGATAGATGATCAGGAGACCGCGGAGAATCTCCAGCCGCCTGTCGATCTGGGCGAGGCGATGCCGCGAGCGGCGGATCAGCACCTCGCGGCGGTGGTCGAGCCATTCCTTGAGGCACTCGGCGAGGCCGAGCACCTTGGGCACCTTGCCTTCCGAGAGCACGTTCAGGTTGAGAGGGACGCGCGCCTCGAGCTCCGAGAGCTTGAACACCGACTCCATCAGCACGATCGGATCGACCGTGCGGGCCCGCGGCTCGATGACGACGCGGATATCCTCGGCCGATTCATCGCGCACATCGGCGATGAGCGGCAGCTTCCGCTCGGCGAGGAGCTCGGCCATCTTCTCGATCAGCCGGGATTTCGGCACGCCGTAGGGGATCTCGGTGATGACGATGTTCCAGGTGCCGCGGCCGGCGTTCTCCTGCGCCCATTTCGCGCGCACGCGGAAGGAGCCGCGGCCGGTGCGGTAGGCCTCGGCGATCGCCTCCCGCGGCTCGACGATCACGCCGCCGGTCGGGAAATCGGGACCCTGCACGAAATTGAGGAGCTGGTCCGTCGTCGCCTTCGGGTGCGAGATCACGTAGAGCGCCGCGTCGCAGAGCTCGGCCGCGTTGTGCGGCGGGATCGAGGTCGCCATCCCGACCGCGATGCCCTGCGAGCCGTTCGCCAGAAGGTTCGGGAAGGCGGCGGGGAGCACCACCGGCTCCTCTTCCTGCCCATCATAGTTCGGGCGGAAATCGACGGCGTCCTCCTCCATGCCCTCGAGCAGGAGACGCGCGACCTCGGTCATCCGCGCTTCGGTGTAGCGCTGGGCGGCCGGGTTATCGCCGTCGATGTTGCCGAAATTGCCCTGGCCGTCGACGAGCGGATAGCGCTGCGCGAAATCCTGCGCCATGCGCACGAGCGCGTCGTAGGCGGCCTGATCGCCATGCGGGTGGAACTTGCCGATGACGTCGCCGACGATGCGGGCGCATTTCTTGTAGGCGGTCCCGGGATCGAGCCGCAGGAGGCGCATGGCGTGCAGGATGCGCCGATGGACCGGCTTCAAGCCGTCGCGAGCGTCCGGCAGCGCCCGATGCATGATGGTCGAGAGCGCATAGGCGAGGTAGCGCTCCTCGAGCGCGTCCTTGAGGTTGATGGTCTCGATGCCCTCGCCGGAGGGCGGGTTGACCGGCTTGCCCATGGAAAGAAGAACCTTCGCGAATCACGCGGGACGGACCGGCGCGAAGCTACCGCAGAGCGCGGTCATTTAGGCGCGGCGGACCCGTTTCGTGTGGACAGTGCGACGAAACGCGCCCGCTCGTCCGGCACCGGCAGCCCGCGCGGCTCGAAGAGATGAGTGCGCAGGAAGAACTCCGTCAGCGCGAATCCGGCCCTGATCTCCTCCAGGCCCGGCCCTTCCTGGAACTCGCCTTGCATGAAGGCCGGCAGCGCGAACAGGCGATCCCGGTACGGCTCGCCTGCGGCGCGGCTGACCGCGCGGCCGCTCTTCGGCGAGACGAAGGCGAGGTCGTGGCGGGCGCCGGTCGCGGCGCATTCCGAGAGGTCGAGGCCGAAGCCCAGCTCGGAGAGCAGCGCGAGCTCGAAGCGCGCGAACAGGGCGGGAGCGACATCGGGATCATCGAGATGGTCGGAAAGGGCCGCGGCAAGATCGAACAGGGTCGGGTGCGGATCGCGCTCCGGCACGAGGCGCAGCAGCGCCGCCATCGCGCCGACGCCGTGGAGGGCAAGCCGCGATGCGATCATCCGGGCCGAGCGCATTTCGCCCGCCTCGACCGTGAACACGCCGAGATGCTCGTCGAGCCGCGCCCGCCAGACGGCGTGAACCGTGTTGCCTGGCTGGAGGACCGGCGACAGCCGCTTGGAGCGCCCGCCATGGACGAGGCCGAGATGGCGCCCATGCGCCCGGGTCATCAGCTCGAGCACCACCGCCGATTCGCCGTGCTTGCGCGAGCCGAGGACGAGGGCTTCATCGGACCATTGCATGGGGCGGACCTAGCGCCGCCGGTCCGCGCGGTCGAGTCCGCCGAGGACAGCCTGTTCAGTAGGTCATCGAGGCGGCGTTGATGATGCCGCCGGCGAGCGAAGCAGCGCCGAGGAAGAGCGCTGCCGCGAGCTCGTCCGAGGCGATGCGTTGCGACAGGTTCGGCATGATCAGGCGCACGAGCCAGTAGATCAGGATCTGCACCACGATCGCGATAAGCCCCCAGATCAGCACGTCCCAGACCCGCTTGGCATGCACGATCGCGCTCGACAGCGGCAGCGCGAAGCCGATCAGGCTCAGGCCCAGCGCCAGCGCCGCCGACATGACGTTCTGCCGGATGAGCGCAAACTCGTTATGCGCGGTCGCGAGCGAATAGGCGAAGAGGTAGAGCGTCACCAGGGCGAGCGCGGTGGCGAAGTAGAGCAGGAACTCGGGCAGTCCCGAGATCAGCGCCGGCATGTGGTGGCCCCAAGAAGTCGTGGCAGTCTACGAGCCCCTTCGGGCAGGCGGTAGCAACCAGCCGCTCCGCTTCCCGGGTCCGGATCGCAGCGACTGCGAAGTCAGTGAAGCTTACTCTGCCGGTGAACGATCCTGCCTGGCGCCCCGGAGCGCTATGTAGTAGGCGCCGAGACCCGTCAGGAACATCAGGAGCGGTGCTCCGAACAAGGCATAGAATTCTAGAGCGCTCATGACTCCCTCATCCGTCAGCTTCGCCCGCTCGTTCTCAATCAAACTCATCGAGAGCGGCCTCGCCCCTAGACCAGCCGCGACTGCTCGACCGCGGCCTCAACGAATCCGCGGAACAGCGGGTGGGGCTCGAAGGGCCGCGACTTGAGCTCCGGGTGGAACTGCACGCCGATGAACCAGGGATGGTCCTCGTACTCGACGATCTCCGGCAGGAGGCCGTCGGGCGACAGGCCCGAGAAAACCATGCCGCGGTCCTCGAGCCGGTCGCGGTAGGCCGTGTTGACCTCGTAGCGGTGGCGGTGGCGCTCGGAGATCTCGGTCGCGCCGTAGATCTGCGAGACCTTGCTGCCCTGGCGCAACCGCGCCGGATAGGCGCCAAGCCGCATCGTGCCGCCGAGATCGCCATTCGCGGCCCGCTTCTCGAGCTCGTTGCCCTTCAGCCACTCGGTGAGAAGCCCGACTACCGGCTCCGAGGTGGGGCCGAACTCGGTCGAGTTCGCCTCCTCGACGCCGGCGAGCGAGCGCGCCGCCTCGATCACCGCCATCTGCATGCCGAAGCAGATGCCGAAATAGGGGATCTGGCGCTCGCGGGCATAGCGCGCCGCCTGGATCTTGCCCTCCGCCCCGCGCTGGCCGAAGCCGCCGGGGACAAGGATGCCGTGCACGCCTTCGAGGAAAGGGGCCGGATCCTCGCGCTCGAAGACCTCGCTCTCGATCCAATCGAGGTTGACCTTGACGCGATTGGCGATGCCGCCATGGGCGAGCGCCTCGATCAGCGATTTGTAGGCGTCCTTCAGCCCCGTGTACTTGCCTACGATGGCGATGGTGACGTCGCCCTCGGGGTTCTTCACCCGGCTCGAAATGGTGCGCCAGGCCTCGAGCGCGGGCGCCGGGGCCGCTTCGACGCCGAAGGCCGCGAGCACCTCGGCGTCGAGACCCTCGGCGCTGTAGGAGAGCGGCACGTCGTAGATCGACGACACGTCGCGGGCCTCGATGACGGCGCTCTTGCGGACGTTGCAGAACAGGGCGAGCTTCCGGCGCTCGTCCTCCGGGATCGGGCGGTCGGTGCGGCACAGCAGGATGTCGGGCTGGATGCCAATCGAGCGCAGCTCCGCCACCGAATGCTGGGTCGGCTTGGTCTTGAGCTCGCCAGCCGAGGGGATGAAGGGCAGGAGCGTCAGGTGGACGTAGATCGCCTGGCCGCGGTCGAGATCGTTGCCGAGCTGCCGGATCGCCTCGAAGAAGGGCAGGCCCTCGATGTCGCCGACCGTGCCGCCGATCTCGACGAGCACGAAGTCGAAGCCCTCGTTCCCCGACAGGACGAACTCCTTGATGGCATTCGTCACATGCGGGATCACCTGGATCGTCGCGCCGAGATAGTCGCCGCGCCGCTCCTTGGTGATGATGTCGAGATAGATGCGGCCGGTGGTGATGTTGTCGTCGCGGGTGCAGGGGCGGCCGGTGAAGCGCTCGTAATGGCCGAGATCCAGATCCGTCTCGGCGCCGTCGTCGGTGACGAAGACCTCCCCGTGCTGGTAGGGGCTCATCGTGCCGGGGTCGACGTTGAGGTAGGGGTCGAGCTTGCGCAGGCGGACCTTGTAGCCTCGGGCCTGGAGAAGCGCTCCGAGGGCCGCCGAGGCGAGCCCCTTGCCGAGCGAGGACACCACGCCGCCGGTGATGAAAACGTACCGCGTCATGGACCCCGATCCATAAAGGAGCACCCCGGGTCGCGAAAGCGCGGGTGCCGCGCGCGCTCAATCCCGTCCACAGAAGAACGGACCCGCCCGCGGGAAGGTCCGCGACGCTTCAAAGACGGAGGGCCAGCGCGCCGGCCGCTCAGCGCGACTGCGGCACCTGGGGCGCGCCCGGGGCGGCCGGCGCGGAGGGCTGGTCGCCCTGCATGCTGCGCAGCTGGTCGAGCACGCTGCCGCCGGGCGTTGCCGGGGCCTGCTCCGTCGGCGCCGCCGGCGCCCCGCGGTCGAAGACCGAGGTCGGCGCGCGGCCGCGATGGGCCATGATGCCGAGGATGAGGCTCGTCAGGAAGAAGCAGCCGGCGAGGATGGCGGTTGCCCTCGTGAGCGCGTTCGCCTGGCCGCGGCCGGTCATGAAGCCGGATACGCCCCCGCCGCCGCCCCCAAGCCCGAGCCCGCCTTCGGAGCGCTGCAGGAGCACCACGCCGATGAGCGCGAGCACGATCAGAAGGTGGATGACGATGATCACGGTTTGCATGGATGGACCTGTGGGCGGGCGCAAGCCCGCGAATTTCGCGCCGTCCTTATCGCCAACGGACCGGCAAGTCCAACCTGAGCGACTATTCCGCGGCTTGCCGGCCGGATGCGAGCAGCCCCTCGGCTAAGCCCCGCAGATAGGAAGCGAGGTCGCCGTCGCCAAGCCGGCGCTTGACCGAGAGCACCTCGATCCCGACCGGCCGGCTGGAAGCGTCGTAATCGATGTGGATGCCGACGGCGACTTCTTCCGTCTCGGCGACAGGCGCGTCCGAGAGCGTCAGATAGGCGGCGTCGACCTCCTCGTCGTAGCTGGTCTTCCGTGCGAGGGAGTTCATGGCTCCTTCCGAAACTGGGCGTCGCGATCGAAGAACAGCGTCACGACACGGCATCTCTCCGATGAGATCGGTAATATTACCACACGGAGAACCCGCCCGCCCATCTCTGCAATGCGCCCAAAGCGACGTTCAAGTCCAGGATCGCTGGGCTCGGGCTCGCGCCATTCCGGACGGTGGACAACCTGCTCGATCCAGCGAGGATCGAGCTTGCGCTGCTCGATCCGCAGTCGCGCGTGCTCGCTAAGCTCAAGCTTCACCCGCACTCACCCCAGATACGCCGCCGCAATTCCGAGAAAATCCGTCGCGACGAGGCTTGCGCCGCCCACCAAGGCGCCGTCGACGTTCGCGACCGCGAGCAGCTCCCCGGCGTTCGAGGGCTTGACCGAGCCGCCGTAGAGGATGCGTACCGAGGCCTGCTCGGCCTTGCCGACAATGCGGCGCAGCTCCTCGCGGATGAGCGCATGAACCTCGGCGACATCGGCCGGGGTCGGCGTGAGACCGGTTCCGATCGCCCAGACCGGCTCGTAGGCGATCACGAGGTTCGCCGGGTTCGAAGCCTCCGGAACCGAGCCGCGCAGCTGCCGGCGTACGACGTTCAGCGTCTTGCCGGCGTCGCGCTCTCCTTGCGTCTCGCCGACACAGACGATCGCAATCAGCCCGGCGCGGTGCGCGGCGGCGGCTTTCGCGCAGACGTCGGCGTCCTTCTCGGCGTGGTAGTGACGGCGCTCGGAGTGGCCGACGATGACGTAGGTCGCGCCGGCGTCGGCGAGCATCTCGGCCGAGAGCTCGCCCGTGAACGCGCCCGACGCCTTGGCGTGGCAGTCCTGGCCGCCGACGGCAACGCGCGAGCCGAGCGCGGCGCGCGCGAAGTCCCGGATCAGCGTTGCCGGCGGGCAGACCAGGAGCTCGGCCTTGCCGCGCAGGCCCGGCGTGTAGCCGGCCGCCACATCCTCGAGCACCCTGGTCGAGGCGCGCAGACCGTTCATCTTCCAGTTCCCGGCGACGAGCGGGCGCGGGCGGTGGTTCATGCGCGTTCTCCCGAATTCGCCGCGGGCCTAGCAAAGCGCCGGTAGGGCCGCAATCGCCGCAGGGCCGATAGGCGCGCTGCCCTTTTCCCGCCCCCGCTCTTGGGCTATCGGCGACGGCGAGAGAGGACATCCGCCGTCATGATGAAGGGGTTGCGCACCGCCGGCCAGACCTGGCTCGGGAAAGCCGTGATCGCAGTGCTGTTCGGGTTCCTGATCCTCAGCTTCGCGATCTGGGGCATAAACGACATCTTTCGGGGCGCGACCCGCGTCACGGTGGCGAAGATCGGCGACACCGAGATCTCGGGCGAGACGTTCCGCACCACCTATCAGTCGGAGCTGCAGCAGCTGATCCGCCGCTCCCGCCAGTCAATCACGGCGCAGCAGGCCAGGGCCATGGGTCTCGAGACGCAGGTGCTCTCGCGCATGGTGACCGAGGCAACGCTCGACGAGAAGGCGCGCGATCTCGGACTCAAGGTCTCGGACCAGCTCATCGCCCGCACGGTGACCGAGGATCCGACCTTTCGCGGGCCAAGCGGCCAGTTCGACCGCACCCGCTTCGACTATTACCTCAGCGAGCGAGGCCTGAACGAGCAGGGTTTCGTGCGCGAGCAGCACGGCGCGCTCACCCGCCTTCACCTCGCCGACGCCATCGCAGGCGCGCTGCAGGTGCCGGTCGCGGCGCAGGAGGCGGTCCACCGCTACGGCGCCGAGCGCCGCGCAGCCTCCTACTTCATCTTGCCCGCCGCCAGCGTGGGCGAGATCGCGCCGCCGTCCGATGCCCAGCTCCAGAGCTTCTACGAGGAGCGCAAGGGGACCTTCCGGGCTCCGGAGTACCGCGCGGTCAACGTGATCGCGCTCTCGCCGGAAACGCTCGCCAGGCCGGACCAGGTCTCCGACGAGGAGGCCCGCAAGCGCTACGAGCAGGTCAAGGCAAGCCGTTTCGGCTCGCCCGAGCGGCGGAAAATCCAGCAGATCGTGTTTCCAAGCCGCGAGGAGGCCGAGGCGGCCTTCGCACGCATCAAGGAGGGCACCACGTTCGAGGCGATCGCGGCGGAGAAGAGCATCCCGCAAGGCGAGCTCGAGCTCGGCACCTTCGCTAAATCCGAGATGATCGATCCGGCGGTGGCGGATGCCGCCTTTGCGCTCGATGCCGGGGGCGTCAGCGGGCCGGTGCAGGGCCGCTTCGGCACCGTCATGGTGCGGGTGACCCAGGTCGAGCCGGAGCGGGTCAAACCCTACGACGAGGTCGCCGCCGAGGTCAGGCGCGACATCGCGCTCGAGAAGGCCCGTAACGCGATCAACGACGTCCACGACAAGGTCGAGGACCAGCGTGCCTCGGCGAGGCCCCTGCCGGAGATCGCGAAGGAGCAGGGGCTGCCCCTCGTCGCGGTTGCTGCGCTCGATCGCTCGGGCCGGGACAAGGCCGGCGGCGCGGTCGCGAATCTGCCCGAACGCGACGCGCTCCTGACCGCGATCTTCGGCTCCGACGTGGGCGTCGACAACGAGGCGCTGCGCTCGAAGGACGGCGGCTATGTCTGGTACGAGATCAAGAGCATCGAGCCCGCGCGCGACCGCCCGTTGTCGGAGGTTCGTGGCGAGGTCGCCGAGCAATGGCGGGCGGACGAGATTTCCCGCCGCATGGCCGAGAAGGCGCGAGGCCTGACCGAGCGCCTGAACAAGGGCGAGGCGATCGAATCCATCGCGGCCGAGGTCGGTGAGCCCGTGAAGTCTGCGACCGACCTCGGGCGACGCACCGCCAGGGACGAGCTTTCGGCGGAGGTGGTCGGTCGCATCTTCTCGGTGCCGGTGGGACAGGCGGCAAGCGCGGAAGCCGGCAACAACGGACGCGCGGTGTTCAAGGTCGCCGCCGCGACCGTGCCGCCCTTCGTCACGACAACGCAGGAGGCGGCGCGCCTCGCCGACCAGATGCGGCTCTTCATCGCCGACGACCTCGTCGCCCAGTATGTCAAGCAGGCCCAGCAGGATCTCGGGGTGCGGATCTACCAGGACGCCGTCCGGCGCGCGGTCGGCGGCGAAAGCTAGGGGCCGCATGCTGGCCGAGCCGGGCTTCGAGGCCTTCGCGTCCCTCTACCGGTCCGGCGAGGCGAGCCTTCTCAGGACGACGCTCGTCGGGGACCTCGAGACGCCGGTCGCAGCCTTCCTGAAGCTGCGCCAGGGTTATCACGGCGCGGCCTTCCTGCTCGAATCCGTCGAGGGCGGCGCGATGCGCGGCCGCTACTCGATGATCGGGCTCGACCCCGATCTCGTCTGGCGCTGCTGCGACGGCAAAGCCGAGATCGCCCGCCAGGCGCATCCCGGCGAGGCGCTTTTCCATCCGGACGATCGATCGCCGCTCGAGAGCCTGCGCGCCCTCATCGCGGAAAGCGCGATCCGCCATGGAGAGGGCCTGCCGCCGATGGCGGCCGGTCTCTTCGGCTATCTCGGCTACGACATGGTGCGGCTGATGGAGCGCCTGCCGCCGCCTAACCCGGACGCGCTCGGCGTGCCGGACGCGATCCTGGTTCGCCCGACCGTGATGGTGATCTTCGACGCCGTGCGCGACGAGATCTCGCTCGTCACGCCGGTGCGGCCGCAGGAGGGTGCATCCGCGAAGGCGGCCTACGAGACTGCGCTCGCGCGGCTCGAGCGCGCGATGTGGGCGCTCGAGCGCCCGCTGCCCCTCGACGAGCGTCACGATCCGCGCGCCATGGACGGGCAGGCTCCGCGCTCCAACACCTCGGAGGCCGAGTTCCGCAGCATGGTCGAGCGGGCGAAGGAGTACATCCGCGCCGGCGACATCTTCCAGGTGGTGCTGTCGCAGCGCTTCGAGGCCGACTTCCCCCTCCCCGCCTTCGCCCTTTACCGATCGCTAAGGCGCGTGAACCCAGCGCCATTTCTCTGCTACCTCGACTTCGAGGATTTCCAGATCGTCTGCTCAAGCCCGGAGATCCTGGTGCGGGTGCGCGACGGCGTGGTCACGATCCGCCCGATCGCGGGCACGCGGCCGCGCGGCGCGACGGCTTCGGAGGACAAGCGCTTCGCCGACGAGCTTCTGGCCGACCCTAAGGAGCGGGCCGAGCACCTGATGCTGCTCGATCTCGGCCGCAACGACGTCGGCCGCGTCGCGACGCTCGGGAGCGTCACGGTGACCGACAGCTTCTTCCTCGAATATTACAGCCAGGTCATGCACATCGTGTCGAACGTGGAGGGCCGGCTCGACCCACGCCATGACGCGCTCGAGGCGCTCGTGGCGGGCTTCCCGGCCGGCACGGTCTCGGGCGCACCCAAGGTGCGCGCCATGGAGATCATCGACGAGCTCGAGAAGGAGAAGCGCGGGCCTTATGCCGGCTGCATCGGCTATTTCGGGGCGAACGGCGAGATGGACACCTGCATCGTGCTGCGCACCGCGATCGTGAAGGACGGCCGCATGTCGGTCCAGGCCGGCGCCGGCATCGTCTACGATTCCGACCCCGGCTTCGAGCAGCAGGAGTGCGTCAACAAGGCGAAGGCGCTGTTCCGCGCCGCGGACGACGCGGTGAGGTTCGCGACCAAGGCGCAGCGGGGGCAGTAGCCATCCCCTCCCCCGCATGGGGAGACGCGACTACTTCGTCAGGCGCAGCTTGCTGATCTCGCCCGCGATCTCGTCGAAGGCGCGCCTCAGCTCGTTCTCGTTCGAGGCCATGTGGAAGTGCTTGCCGTCCGAAGCGCAGTCCTTGAGGAGCTTCTGGGTTGCGAGATCCGTCTCCCGGAAGAGGATCGTCATGACCTTGATGCCGGTCTTCTTGACGTTCTGGCAGGCGAGCCGCATGCGCTCGTTCAGATAGACCTCGCCCTTCGAGAACCAGTCGCTCGGCAGGCGCCCGTCCCGCAGGTAGCCGTAGGCGGTATAGTCGCTCTTCGTCGGGCCGCCCGGGTTGTTCGCCACGAAGGAATTGAGCCCGTCGGTCATCAGGACCAGGTACTTCTTGGTCTTCGGGTCGTAAGGCGCGGCTTCGGTGAAGGGCGGCTCCGGCGAGAGCACGCGCCAGCCCCACATCAGCCCCTCCGAGCTGATCGTGCCCCCGCCCTCCCAATGGCTCAGCTTCTGCACGGCGCTGAGAACATCCTTCTTCTTCCCGGTCAGCGGCAGGATCTCGTCGGGGCAGGCCGCATTCGGACCGATCGTGCTCGGCGGGTTCTCCTTGATCGTCGAGGCGGTCTTCTTCGAGTACTTGAAGAGGTTCGCGTAGGCGTACCACTCGTTCGGGTTCTTGTTGGACGGATGATCGTTGAAATAGGTCCAGCCCGGAGGCGAGACGCCGTCGTCGAGATAGCTGTTGTTGTACGGTCCGCCGCTATCGGCCTTGCCGGGCTCGTCGGGCCAGAAATAGGGCACGAACAGCGTGTCCGGGTTCGCCGCATTCGGCGGATCGTCGGTCACGTCGTACGGCTCCGGCCGGGCCTCGATGCATCCTTTCCAGCTTGCGCCCCCGATGCGGTTGAACAGGTCGAAGTGGCTGAGCTTCTTCGGATTTCCGAGCCAGCACGGGTGGTAGTACTGGAAGCCGCTCGGCACCTTCGAGGTCCCCCCGTCCGAGCGGTAGGCGTTGCCCAGCGACGTCTTGCCGGGATTCACGTCCTGGCCGGAATTCGGGTTGTCCGTGGAGGGCGTCACCTGCGCATTCGCGCTCTTGATGCCGAAGAGCTCGAGCGCAAGTTCGCCGAGGCTCGGCATCCCGGGCCAAAGCCACGCGCTGCGGTCCTTCCCGGTTGGGGGCGAGTCGGTCGGACCGGTGCTCCCGCCGCCGCCTCCCCCGCCGCCACCTCCGCCGCCTGTGACGACCGGCTTCGGGTCGGGATCGGGATCGCAATTCAGCATCGAGGCGATGGTCTTGTTCCTCAGATGATGGCCGTGCCATTTCGAGTTGGCTCCGCCGTCCATCCACTCCATCTTCAGGTTGGCCCGGCCCGGATTGACCGCCGCCACGTATGGCACCACCGCCATCCTGAGCTGATCGCTGCCGGCGTTCGCGAAGAGGGTCGTAGTGAAGTTCGTCGCCGCCGTGCGCAACGCGCCCATATCGTTCTTCATCGAGCCGGTGTTGTCGAGGACGAGCGCCACCTCGGTCGGATTGGTGATGGTGATCGCCTGCGCGAAGGTCTTCACCGGCGTGCGCGTGAAGCCGACGACGCCGAGGATGCGGTTGACCACGTCGCCGCCCGCCTCGACGCGCACGCCATCGTCGACCTCGAGCAGCTTGACCCAGACATTGTTCATGCCCTCGTGCCCGCCGAGCGCCGACTGGAACACCTTCTCGCCGTTGGCCTTGCGCTTCGACCAGGGAGAGGTTCGATCCCTCGCGGCGATGAGCGCCGCGGCGTCCGCCGCCTGGTGCAGCTTGGTCTGGAAGTCGCTCGCCCGCGAATAGTCCAGCGCCACGCCGATGAACCCAGCGAGCGGCACGAGGGCGAGCCCGAACATCATGGCGGTATTCGCACCGTCGTGGCGGAAGAAGCCTCTCAACTCGGTCGCTCGGCGCAAAGGCATGCGAGTCACTCCTGACGTTGACCAAGCGTAACCGTGCAACCGCCATTTTTTGGTTAAGTCGCAGGAAGCCCTGACCGGGTGCCCGGTTGACGCTCGTTAAGACCGCCTTGACCGCGCGACCTGCCCGGCGGCAAATCCCGAACTTTGCTTTCTTGGGGGAGCCTCGATGGCCGAGGTCGTCGTCGTCGACAATTACGACTCGTTCACCTGGAACCTCGTGCACCTGATCGGGCCGCTGGTGCATCGCATCCGCGTCGTCCGCAACGACGAGACCACGGCCGAGGCGCTTCTCGACGAGGCGCCGGACGCGATCGTGCTCTCGCCGGGCCCGTGCACGCCGAACGAGGCCGGCATCTGCCTCGATGTGGTGCGCGAGGTCGGGCGCAGCATCCCGATCTTCGGCGTGTGCCTCGGCATGCAGGCGATCGGCCAGGCCTTCGGCGGCGAGGTGGTGCGCGCGCCGCTCCCCATGCACGGCAAGGTCTCGACTGTCGCCCATTGGGGCCGCAGCGTCTTTCGCGGGATCAACGGCTCCTTCCAGGCGACGCGGTACCATTCACTGGTCGTGGCCCGCGACACCTGCCCGGGCGACCTCGATGTCACCGCGGAGGCCGACGGCCTGATCATGGGACTTGCCCATCGCGACCTGCCGATTCATGGCGTGCAGTTCCACCCCGAGAGCGTCCTGTCCGAGAACGGCGGGCGCATCATACGCAACTTCCTCGAGCTGGCGGCGGCCTGGAACCGCGAAAAGCGTGACAAGGCGGCGCCCGCCGTGCATTGAACCGCCATGGAATCCTTCAAACCCTATCTCGCCAAGGTCGCGACGGGGGCCGCGCTGACGCGGGACGAGGCGCGGACCGCCTTCGACACGCTCCTCTCGGGCGAGGTGACCCCGGCCCAAGCCGGGGGCTTCCTGATGGCGCTGCGGGTGCGAGGCGAGGCGCTCGACGAGATCGTCGGCGCCGTCTCGGCGATGCGCGGGCGCATGCTCAGGGTCGAGGCGCCGAAGGACGCGATCGACATCGTCGGCACCGGCGGCGACCAGTCGGGCAGCTACAACATCTCGACCCTGGCGGCGATGATCGTCGCGGGCTGCGGCGTGAAGGTCGCGAAGCACGGCAACCGCGCCGCCTCGTCCCGCTCCGGCGCCGCCGACGTGCTCGTTGCCCTCGGCGTCAAGATCGGGCTCGAGCCCGCGCTCCTGACGCGTTGCCTCGAGGAGGCGGGCTTATGCTTCATGTTCGCGCAGACCCACCACGCCTCGATGCGCCACGTCGCGGCAGCCCGCGTCGAGCTCGGCACGCGCACGCTCTTCAACCTGCTCGGGCCGTTGTCCAACCCGGCGGGCGTAGACCGCCAGCTTCTCGGCGTGCCGGCAAAGGCTTGGCTTGAGCCGCTCACGCAAGGCTTGAAGGAACTCGGCTCGCGCCGGGTGTGGGCCGTGCACGGCTCGGACGGCCTTGACGAGATCACCACGACCGGTCCGACCCACGTCGTCGCGCTCGAGAACGGCGCCGTCCGCGAATTCACCATCTCGCCGGAGGAGGTTGGGATCGCGCGCGCCCGTCCCGAAGATCTCAAGGGCGCGGATCCGGAGCACAATGCCCGCGAGCTGCGCGCCGCGCTGGAGGGCCTGCCGACCCCCTATCGCGACATCGCCGTGTTCAATGCCGCGGCGGCGCTCGTCGTGGCCGAGCAGGTGTCGAACCTGCGCGAGGGCGTCGAGCGCGCGGCGAAGGCCATCGACTCCGGCGCCGCACGGCGCGCGCTCGAGCAGCTGGTCGCGGTGTCGAACAGCTGATGGCCGACGTCCTCGCCCGGATCGAAGCGTATAAGCGGCTCGAGATCGAGGCCGCCAAGGCGAGGATCGCCCCGAGGGACATCGAGAGGCGGGCCCGCGAAGCAACCCCGCCTCGCGGCTTCGCCGCGGCGATCGAGCGCCATCTCGCGCAAGGGCGGCCGGCGCTGATCGCCGAGATCAAGAAGGCAAGCCCGTCGAAGGGGCTCATCCGAGGCGATTTCGACCCGCCAGCGCTTGCCCGCGCCTATGCCGAGGGGGGCGCGACCTGCCTCTCGGTGCTCACCGACGAGCCGTCTTTCCAGGGCCGGCCGGAGTATCTGTCGCTTGCCCGCGACGCCTCGGGGCTGCCCGCCTTGCGCAAGGACTTCCTGTTCGAGCCTTATCAGGTGCATGAAGCCCGGGCGTGGGGCGCCGATTGCATCCTGGTCATCATGGCGAGCGTCAGCGACCAGGAAGCGTGCCGCCTCGCGGACACCGCGCACGAGCTGGGCATGGATGTTCTGGTCGAGGTGCATGACGCGCGCGAGCTCGACCGCGCGCTGCCGCTCGAGACGAAGCTCGTCGGCATCAACAACCGTGATCTGCGGACCTTCGAGACCTCGCTCGCGGTCTCCGAGCAGCTCGCGCCGCGCGTGCCCGCTGACCGCATCGTGGTCGGCGAGAGCGGCATCTTCAGCCATGCCGACGTCGAGCGGCTCGGCGCGGTGAGCATCCGCGCGCTCCTCGTCGGCGAAAGCCTGATGCGCGAGCCCGACGTGGCGGCAGCCACGCGGCGGCTGCTGTTCGGGTAGCCGTGCCGCGACTTACGCATCTCGACCGCACGGGCGCCGCCAACATGGTCGACGTCTCGGAGAAGGACGTCACGGCGCGGGTCGCGCGGGCGGAGGGCATCGTCGTCACCGCGCCCGAGACCATCCGCCTCATCCGCGACGGCGATGCCAAGAAGGGCGACGTGCTCGGCACGGCGCGGCTTGCCGGCATCATGGCCGCGAAGCGCACGCATGAGCTGATCCCGCTCTGCCATCCCCTGCTGTTGTCGAAGGTGGCGGTCGACTGCGCGATCGACGACGCCCTTCCGGGCGTGCGCGTCAGCGCGGAGGTCAAGGTCGCCGGGCAGACCGGGGTCGAGATGGAGGCCTTGACCGCGGTCGCCGTCGCCTGCCTCACCATCTACGACATGGTGAAGGCGGCTGATCGCGCCATGCGCATCGAAGGCATTCGGCTCCTCGCGAAGAGCGGCGGGCGCTCCGGGACTTACGAGGCAAAGGCCTGACCGATGGGCCTGTTGCCGGTCGAGGAGGCTCTCGCGCGCGTCCTCGCCGGTGTTGCGGGTCCGGTCGAGGGGGAAAGCGTCGAGATCGCGGCCGGCGCCGGGCGCACCCTCGCCGAGCCGATCGCGGCGTTGCGCACGCAGCCTCCGTTTCCGGCATCGGCGATGGACGGCTATGCGCTCCGTGCGGCCGATCTCGCCCGCGTGCCGGCGCGGCTGAAGATCATCGGCAGGAGCGTCGCCGGCGCCGGCTTCGCGGGCTCCCTGGAGCAGATGCAGGCGGTGCGCATCTTCACCGGCGCGCCGATGCCCAAGGGCGCCGATGCGGTGGCGATCCAGGAAGATGCCGACGCCGAAGGCGAGTTCGTCCTCGTGCGCTCGAGCGTCGCCGCCGGCAGGCACGTCCGCGCCGCCGGGCTCGACTTCGTCGAGGGCGGCGCTCTCCTCGAAGCGGGCCATCGTCTCGATGCGCGCACCCTCGCGCTCGCCGCCGCGGCAGGCCACGCCCGACTTCCCGTGAGGCGCAAACCGCGCGTCGCGATCCTCGCCACCGGCGACGAGCTCGTGCGCCCGGGCGAGCCCGCCGGACCCGACCAGATCGTCGCCTCGAACCCGCACGCGCTTGCGGCGATCACGAGCCGGGCCGGCGGCGAGCCGATCGATCTCGGCATCGCGCGGGACACGCCGGAGGCGCTCGACCATGCGATCGGCGAGGCTCGCGCGCAGGGCGCCGACATGCTCGTCACACTCGGGGGCGCATCGGTCGGGGAAGCCGATCTCGTCCAGGCGGCGCTCGCGCGGCAGGGCATGACGCTCGAATTCTGGAAGGTCGCATTGCGTCCGGGGAAACCGCTTATCCACGGTCGTCTCGGGGCCATGCCCATTCTGGGGCTGCCGGGAAACCCGGTCTCGTCCATCGTCTGCGGCATCCTCTTCGTCGTGCCGGCGATCCGCGCGCTCCTGGGCGATCCGCGCCCCGGGGACGATCCGACCGAGCCGGCCCTCCTCGGAGCCGATGTATCCGCAAACGATCTGCGCCAGGACTACATGCGGGCGATGCTTGCGAAGAGTCCCGACGGTCTTCCCGTCGCGACTCCATTCGGGGTGCAGGATTCCTCCATGCTCAGCATCCTCGCGCGCGCCGACGCGCTCCTCGTCCGTCAGCCCCACGCCCCAGCGGCGCGCGCCGGCGAACGCTGCCGCATCGTCCGGCTCAACCAATTCACCTGAGCTGCAGCACCGCGTGAGCTCCCAATATTCCTCCGCGCCTGTACTGTTGCGGAACACTTCGGGAACGGGTACACTGTTCGTGCTTTGTTTCAGAATCGCCGCGGGAGCCGGCGGAAAGTCGGGGCACGCCTATGTTGACACGCAAGCAGCACGAGCTGCTCCGGTTCATTCACGAGCGGCTTCGTGAATCCGGCATCCCGCCGTCCTTCGACGAGATGAAGGACGCGCTGGACCTCAAGTCCAAATCCGGCATCCATCGGCTGATCACGGCGCTCGAGGAGCGCGGCTTCATCCGGCGCCTGCCGAACCGGGCGCGGGCGCTCGAGGTCATCAGGCTGCCGGAATCGGTTGTGGGCGGGCCGCCGCGCGGACGGTTCAACCCGAGCGTCGTCGAGGGCGGGCTCGCCAAGGCGAAGGCGCCGGTCGCGCCGCCGCCGCAGGCCGACAACAGCAACAAGTCGGTCATGGTGCCGGTGATGGGTCGCATCGCGGCCGGCACGCCGATCTCGGCGATTCAGCACCGCAGCCACTCGGTTCCGATGGCGCCGGAGTTCCTCGCCGGCGGCGATCACTATGCGCTCGAGGTGCGCGGAGACTCGATGATCGACGCCGGCATCCTCGAGGGCGACCTCGTCGTCGTGCGGAAGCAGGACACCGCGAACACCGGCGATATCGTGGTCGCGCTGATCGACGACGAGGAGGCGACCCTGAAACGCTTCCGCCGGCGCGGCTCCTCGATCGCGCTCGAGGCCGCAAACCCATCCTACGAGACGCGCGTGCTCGGTCCGGACCGGGTCAAGATCCAGGGCAAGCTGATCAGCCTGGTTCGTCGCTACTGAGCGGCGGGTCGGCCGCCTCCTCCGGCGGCCCCGTCTGCCTGCGCCGAGGAAGGCGCGACGGCTCGATGCGCGGCGGCGGATGCGCAACCGTTTCCGGCGCGCGCCGCCAGGGCCGGCTCTCCGCCGCGGTGCGCGCGGTCTCGATCTGATGCGTCGGGCCGAAGAGGCGGATCGCGGTGGCGCCGTGCTCGGCAAGGAAGCGCCCGTCGATCACGACTGCCGCTCCGCAGTTCGGCGGCGCGCGCAGGCGCGTGAGAAGGATCTCCGCCCGGGCGCAATCCTCGATGAGCGCGCGGCGGTCCTGCACGAGCGCGACCACGCGGCCGTCGAAGCTCGTCGCGATGCAGCCGCGCGGGTCACAGCGAGCGCGGCTGCGCAGGGTCGGATCGCTTGGGCGGCGCGCGTCCCCGTCGGCCTTGAGCCACTGCTCGGCCGTGAAGCCCGAGGAGCGGCCGATCAGCGCGAGCTTCCCGTCCGTGCCCCGCACCGCCGCGCCGACGCCGGTGCGGTCGACATAGACGTCGAATTTCTTCGGCGTCGCCGCGAGCCACAGGCCGAGGCTCGCCGGAACGAGCGCGAGCCAGCGCAAGGGGGAAGCCATTAGCGTGGCGAGCAGGAGCCCGACCGAAAGCAGCGCCACCGCGCCGACGCCGAAGGCCGGGACAATCACCGTCGAGCCGGAAAGCCCGTTCACCCAGGCCGAGACCTCGAGCACCTTCTCGACCGCGTAGCCCATCACCGACCAGCTCAGCCGGTCGAGGCCGAACGGATAGGCGAGCACGCCGGCCACGCCGCAGGGCATCACCGCGAGCGACACGAGCGGCAAGGCGAGCGCGTTGCCGATGAGCCCGAAAGGCTGCAGGTTCTGGAAGTGATAGGTGCCGAAGGGCGCGGTCGCGATCGTCGCGACGACGGTCGTGAAGAGGATGCCGAGCGCCGCGCGCCGAAGCCACCGTCCAGCACGCGCGAGATAGCCGGTGGGTGGCTCCTCCGCGCCGGGCCGCGCCCGATCCCACTCCGCCGCGGCGATCAGCGCCGCGACGGCCGCGTAGGACATCTGGAAGCTCGGACCGAGGATGGTCTCGGGCTCGCGCGCGAGCACGATCAGGGCCGAGAGCGCGAGGTTGCGCAGCGATAGCGCCGGGCGGTCGATCAGGATCGCCCCGAGCATGACGAGGATCATGATCAGCGAGCGCTCGGTCGCGACCTCGGAGCCCGAGAAAACGCAATATGCCGTGGCGCCGATCATCGCGACCACCGCCGCGATCTTCTTGCAAGGCCAGTGCAAGGCGGCAAAGGACGAGAGCGCGAGAAGCGCCCGCGCGAGCCAGAAGAAGGTGCCGGCCGCGAGCACCATGTGCAGGCCGGAGATGGACACGATGTGGTAGATCCCAGCCCCGCGCAGGATCTGGTTCGTGTCGTCGTCGATGAGCCCGCGCTTGCCGGTGACGAGCGCCGCCGCGACCGCGCCGGCCTGGCCGCCGATGACGTCGGCGATGCGGCGCGTCAGGGCGTTGCGGGCCCGGTCGATCGCGGCGTTCAGGGCAAGATCGTAGGGCGGCGCAGAAGGCGGCGCTCGGATCTCCACTTTGCCCGTGAGCGAGCCGACGGCGCCGATGCGGTTGAAATAGGCGTCGCGGGCGAAATCATAGCCCCCCGGGCGGGCGGCTTCGGGCAACGGCAGCAGGCGAGCGCTCGCGCGATGAAGTCGCCGGGCTTGACGCCTTGCAGGTCGCGTACCGTGACCCGGATGCGCAGGGGCCGGCCCACGGCCGGAAGGCCGGCGATCTCCACGGGGCGGAGCACGAGCCGGCCGCCCTTCACGCGCTCCTCCAGCGTCTCGACGAAGCCGCTGACGGCACCGATGGTCATCCGGCCGAGCACCGGCGCCTCGACGCGCCGCTCGCGCAGCACGCCGGCGGCGAAGCCCGCGAAGACCGCGCAGAAGCCGAGCGCGACCGTGAACCCGACCGGCCTTGCCCTAAGCAGCACCGCGGCCACGGCCGCGACCGCGAGGCCCGCGAGCGGCGCCCATAACGCCGGCCGGCCCTCCGCGGCGAAGTACAGCAGCACGCCGCAGCCGAAGCCGACGGCAAGCC
>JAQSWQ010000018.1 GCA_029266525.1 Microvirga sp. | reverse complement strand
CAGCCGACCACCCGGACCGGGCATGCGTTCCCGGCGCGGGCACCGGCCCCGCCCCACGTCACGACGCCTCATGAGCGCGCCCCTCGGGTGGACGGGACGCGCGCATCTTAGGATCAAATTCCGGATCGTGTCAAGAGGGAATCTCAAACTTACCGAGCCCAACGGGCGGGCAGACGTGATATGAGCGTTGCCTCTCTCGCGTCGGTGCCGATTCGCTGTGGCGAGGCAGAAGAGCCTTGGTTAAGCGAAATGGATTGGGCGACCCCGCAGTACCTTCGCAATCAGGTGGATAAGGCTGGCTTTACGTTGGCGGATGCTAACGCGACCCCGGCGGAGCTGGCCCTCGCCTTTGATGTGATAAACAATTGGAGGGCCTCTCACAGCTTCCCTCTTAACAATTTCCAAAACAACCTTCGTGTTAAGGTGCGCAACATTCAATCGGATGTCTTAGTAGTTCAACGCATTAAGCGGCTTGAATCTATACGGTCAAAGCTTATGCGTGATCAAACATCGACCCTTCAATTATCGCAAATGCAAGATATCGGCGGTTGTCGGGCAATCCTTAAATCCCCAATGCACCTCCAAAGGCTTGTCGCCTCTTACCATCGAAGCAAATTTAATCATAAACTGAAATCAGAGAAGGACTATGTCAAGAGCCCAAAGCAGGACGGCTATCGTGGTCATCATTTGGTCTATCAATACCAGAGTTCTCCATCTCAGAACAGCGCGTACGACAAACTGCGAATCGAGATACAGCTTAGAACTTCTCTACAGCATTGTTGGGCTACCGCCGTTGAGGCAGTCGGCACCTTTACGCAACAGGCGCTCAAGTCGGCCCAAGGAAGCGAAGATTGGCGTAGGCTTTTCGCTCTGATGGGAACTGTGATCGCTCGCATAGAAAAATGTCCATTAATACCTGGGACTCCAGCGGATGAAGTCGCGCTACGTGCGGAACTGCGCGACCTAGCTGCTAAGCTTAATGCGGTCACCAATCTGAGTGCCTACAGCGTGGCGTTGGACTATGTAGGCACTTTAAATCAAAAGGCATCAAAATACTTCCTCGTGAGGTACGATAGTGGGGAACACAAGGTGTATGTATCCGGATTTGCTGGCAATGCCTCTCAGGCAGCAAACAACGCGTATACCGAAGCTGAGAAATCGAAAAAACCACTTGATAATTTAGTGCTTGTTGCTGCGGATTCGATTCATAAATTGAAGCGCGCTTATCCGAATTACTTTCTCGACACCCAGCAATTTTCAGGCATTCTCTGGAATGAGATACGCTCTAATCAGACTTCGTGACCCTCCGTCTCGGAGGAACCAGCCGGCGCAGCATCCGCATGAACTTTTTGCCGCTCTCATCAACGCCAAGCTCGCGAGCGGCTTCTGAACCGCTCGCGCTGTGGCTTCTCAGATTCGGTCTTTGGCTTTTTGCCTTTTGTCTCGGGGCAATTGCTTTCCCGCCTTCAAGTGATCGTTCGATAGGTGAGCCCTTGGCCATTGCTTCGGCACGGGCCACGCCGTCAACGCTTAGCGCGTTCCGACCCCCTCCCTCCCCTGCAGGGGAGGGGCGATGGCGCCTCAGACCACCAGCCGTCCCTCCGGCAGGTCGTCGTGCGGCCACATGGGACGGCCGATCTTCTTGAATGGGTATTTGCGCAGGTCCCGCGGCGACGGGCCGCCGCCGTCGGCGTAGAGGACCTTCGCGGCGATCGGGCCATAGGCCGCAAAGAAATGGTTCGTCGACTTCACGCCGATGAACTTCTTGGTCGCAAGCTCGATGCCGACCTCGGTGAAGATTTCGAGCCCCAAGGCCTGGGCGCGATGCGCGATGAGCGACACCTCGACGCCGTCGATGCGGATGCCGGCGGCGTCGCCGAACGGCACCTTCGAGATGCCGAAGGATTGGCGCCCGTCGCGCTTCAGTCCGATCACCGTGACCTCGGCGTCGATCGGCTGGCCTGAGGTGACCGCGGTCTTGCCGCCGAAGCGCAAAGGGAAGCTGCCGCCGACGCCGACCGCGTGGCAGAACTGCACCGCGATCGGGTCCCACACCGGCCCGACGCAGGCGTCCTTCACGCCGCGCTCGATGAGGCGCCGGATCACGTTGGTGTTGTCGGAAGCCGCGCCGCCGCCGGCGTTGTCGGACGGGTCCGCCACCACGTAAGGGCCGCGCTCGGCGGCGTAGGCCTCCTCGATCGCCTCGTCGAGCGACACGTAGGGCGGCGCCCAGGTGCCGCGCTTTGCTCGCACCTCCTCGCCGAGCTCCCGCGCCAGCGCATCGCCCTTGCGTTTGGCGTTGTCGGTGACGACGAGCACGCGCGTCCCATGCTCCGGCACGTCGCCCTGCGGGTAGCCATGGCCGAGCGACACCGAGAGCACGCCGTCGCGGCCTTCGAAGGTGCGGAGCTTGTCGGAGAAGGAGCGGCCGGGCTCGCGCGAGGTCGGGAAGAGGTCGCTCATGCGGCAGTCGTAGAGCGACATCACCGGCCGCACCTCGCCGCGGATGGTCTTGAGGAGGAGCGTCACGAGCTCCTCGCCGCGCTCGGCGAAGTCGGTGTGCGGGTATTCCTTGTAGAGGATGATGATGTCGGAAAGGCGCACCCGCTTCTCGGTGAGATGGCAGTGTGGATCGAGCTCGACGCCGATCGGAACCTTGGGGCCGACGATGGCGCGAACGCGCTCCAGGATGTCGCCCTCGGCGTCGTCATAGCCGTAGGCGATCATCGCCCCGTGCAGCCCGAGCAGCACGCCGTCGACCGGCATCGCGCGTCCAAGCTCCGCGAGGATCTCGTCGCGCATCTCCTCGTAGTCGGCCTGGTTCGTCGGCCCGGACGGCTCGGCCCAGAAGCACGAGCCCTCGATCAGCTCGAACCCCTCCTGCCGCGCCCGCCGGCGTGCGACGTAGAGCGGCGCCGTCGTATGCCGCGGCAGGTCCGGGTGCTGCCCGGGCGGATAGTAGAACGCCGCCTCGTAGCTCGCGCGGTTGGTCGGGATCGGAGAGAAGGAGTTCGATTCGGTAGCGAGAGAGGCGACGAAGATGCGCATGAGGGCTCCATTTCGACCGACGATCAGGCCCAGCGCCGGCGGGCGCCGTGCCGGACGCGAATGATCCTGACCTCATCGCGCCCAGATAGCAGCTGATAGTAGAGGAGGTAGGGAAAGGGCGAGAGCGGCAAGACATGCACTCTCGGCCGATTGGCCGGACGCCCCGCCCGCGGGTGCTCGGCGAGCAGCCGCGCGATCTCGTCGACGCGGCGACCGAAGCGTTCTGCCGCTTGCGGGCTCTCAGCACGTATATAGGCGACAATGTCCTGGAGCTGCTGCAGCGCCTGAGGGCTGTAGCTGACCCTCATCGCCGAAATTGAGCGAAGAAAGCCTGGACTTCTTCATCAGACGCCACCTCTCCACGCTCGACTTCCGCCAGAGCCGCATCAATGTCGCGCGCCTCTTCTTCCGAAAGCTCGTAAACGCCGGCCCGGTCGGGATCGATCGCGAGCAGGAAGCGGGCCGCATCCTCCCGATAACGCTCGGGCCACTCGCGCGCGCGGTCGAAGATCGCATCGATCTGGTCCTTGGTCATGGGCCTATGATAATCAACCTCACCCGCGAACGGGAGAGGGCGGCGTCGGGCCGTCCCAAGGGAGGGGCAGGACCATGACGGCGTTGGCTCAGAGGATCGCGCGCGAGTTCGGCTCGCCGGCGGTGGTGATCGATCTCGACCGGGTCGAGCGCAACATCGCCCGCGTGCAGGCCGCCTGCGCGGCGGCGGGCGTCGCGAACCGGCCGCACATCAAGACGCACAAGATCCCCGAGATCGCCAAGATGCAGCGCGACGCCGGCGCCTCGGGCATCACCTGCCAGAAGATCGGCGAGGCCGAGGTCATGTCCGAGGCCGGGCTCGACGACATCCTGATCAGCTACAACCTGATCGGCGAGGACAAGATGGGCCGCCTCGCCAAGGTCATGGAGCGCGCGACCGTGACGGTCGCGGCCGACAACCCGACCGTGGTCGCAGGCCTGCCGCGCGCCGCCGAGCTCTCCGGCCGCACGCTCCACGTGGTTGTTGAATGCGACACCGGCCGCAAGCGCGCCGGGGTCGAGACGCCGGCCGAGGCGATCGCGCTCGCCAAGGACATCGCCTCGCGGCCGGGCCTCTCCTTTGCGGGCTTCATGCTCTACCCGCCCGAGGACGCGATGGAGATCACCCAGAAATTCCTCGACCAAGCGACGGCGGGCGTGCGCGAGGCGGGGCTCGAGCCGCGCATCGTCTCGACCGGCGGCACCCCGAACGTCGCCAATCTCGGCCGGATCAAGGGCGCAACCGAGCACCGCGCCGGCACATACGTCTTCAACGACCGCATGATGCTCGCCTGCGGCGCCGCCACCATGGACGATCTCGCGCTCACGGTCGTCGGCACGATCGTGAGCCGCGCCGCGCCCGACCGCGGCATCGTCGACACCGGCTCGAAGACGCTGACCAGCGACACCGGCGGGCTCGAGGGCCATGGCCTCATCCTCGAGCACCCCGAGGCCAAGATCGCGAAATTCGCCGAGGAGCACGGCTTCCTCGACCTCACCAAATGCAACGACCGCCCGAAGGTCGGCGACGTCGTCCGCATCGTGCCGAACCATGTCTGCGTGGTCGTCAACATGGTCGACCGCCTGGTCGCCACGCGCGGCGACGAGATCGTCGGCGAGCTCGCCGTGGCGGCGCGCGGCAAGATCGCCTGAGCCTCGTCCCGGCACCCCCAGCTCTCATCGGGCAGGAAGGCGGGTCGTAGCGCTGCTCAACCGCGCGCGCAGTGCTCCGCCAATCGCCGCATGAAGGCTTCGCCGGCGGCGAGGTCGTCGAGGGTGATGTACTCGTCGGGCTGATGCGCCTGGTCGATCGAGCCGGGGCCGCAGACGATGGTCGGGATGTCGGCCGCCTGGAAGCGGCCGGCCTCGGTCGCGAAGGGCACGGTCGCGGTCCCGTTGCGCCCGGCAAGTCGCAGGGCGAGCTTTTCGGCCTCCGAGCCCGGCTCCGGCGCGAGCCCCGGCACGAAGACCTCGAGCGCGGTCTCGATGCGGCCGAACGGCCCGAAGCGGTTGAGGCGCGGCAATGCGACCTCGTCGGCGAAGCGCGCCAGCCGGTCCGGGATCTCCTGCGGATCGAGCCCTGGCAGGCCGCGGAACTCCCAATGGAAGGTGCAGAGCTTCGGCAGGATGTTGCGCGCCGTGCCGCCCGCGATGGTGCCGACATGCACGGTCGTGTAGGGCGGATCGAAGCGTCCGCTCGGGTCGCCGCGCACGACCATCTCCTCGGCGATGCGGTTGAGCTCGGCGACGAGCTCGGCCGCGGTCATGACGGCGTTGGCCCCGAGCGCCGGCTTCGAGGAATGGGCCTCGAAGCCGTGCACGGTCGTGAAGAAGGTCCCGATGCTCTTGTGGGCGTCGACCACCTCGAGCCTGGTCGGCTCGCCGACGATCACGGCGCGCGGGGCGGGCAGGTCCCTGCCGAAGCGGGCGATCGTGTCCATCACGCCGAGACAGGTCGTCTCCTCGTCGTAGGAGAGCAGGATGTGGATCGGCGTCTTCACATCCATCGCCAGGAAGTCGGGCACGAGCGCGAGCGCGAGCGCGTCGAAGCCTTTCATGTCGACGGCGCCACGGCCATGGGCGCGCCCGTCCTCGACCCGCAACGTGAACGGATCCGAGGTCCAGGATTGCCCCGTGACCGGCACCACGTCGGTGTGGCCCGAGAGCACGACCCCGCCGCGATCGGCCGCACCGATGGTGGCGTAGATCGCGGCCTTATCGCCCGCCGGGCTCTGATCGCGCACATAGGCCACGCCCCAGCCCTTCAGATAATCCTCGACGAAGTCGATCAGCGGCAGGTTCGGCTTCGCGCTCTCGGTGTCGAAGGAGACGAGCCGCGCCAGCATCTCGAGCGGCGTGTAGCGCGCGCCCGGCATCTCAATGCATCACGCGCTTGCCGAAGGGGCTGTCGAGCGAGAAGGCCGGGATGTCGGCCTGGAAGCTCTCGCCGGCGCCGGTCACCATGGTGTAGGTGCCCTCCATCGTGCCGCCGGGCGTGGTGAGCGGGCAGCCGCTCGTGTAGCTGAAGGTCTCGCCTGGCCCGAGCACCGGCTGCTTGCCGACCACGCCCGGCCCCCGCACCTCCTGCAGGTGGCCGTGGCCGTCGACGATCTTCCAATGCCGCGAGCGCAGCTGCACGCGCTCGGTCGACATGTTGGTGATCTCGACCGTGTAGGCGAAGAAATAGCGGTCCTCGTCGGGGGAGGATTCCTCCTCGACGAAGCGGGGCATCACGGTCACGCGGATTCCCCGGGTCACTGCCTTGTACATGCGCAGGCTCGATGGCGCGGCGACAGCCGTCTCGGCGCCGTGGTAAGGCGACGCAGGAACCCCGTCAACGCAAGCACCAAGCATGCTCGATCGCGTCATGCGACGCCTCATCGATCCGGCGCTCGACCGTGCCGGGAGAAGCTTCGCAAGGCGCGGCGCGAGCGCCGACGGGCTGACCTTCGCCGGGCTCGGGCTCGGCATCCTGGCCTGCCTCTGTCTTGCGGCAAAGCTCGACGGGCTCGCAGTGGCGCTCATCGTTGCGAACCGCCTGCTCGACGGTCTCGACGGTGCGGTGGCGCGTGCGACCGAGGGCACCGACCGCGGCGGCTTCATCGACATCGTCTTCGACTTCGCCTTCTACGGCGGCGTCCCGCTCGCCTTCGCCATCCGCGATCCGGGCGCCAACGCCGTGGCCGCCGCCGTCCTGCTCTTCTCCTTCTACGTCAACGGCGCGAGCTTCCTCGCCTTCGCGGCAGTCGCCGCGAAGCGGCGGCTGGATGTGCTGTTCGCCGACAAGTCGATCTATTTCAGCGTCGGCCTCGCCGAGGGCAGCGAGACCATCCTGTTCTTCATCGCGATGGCGCTCTTCCCGGCCGCGTTCCCGATCCTCGCCTATGCCTTCGCGGGCCTGACGATGATGAGCGCGGTGGCGCGAATCGTGGTCGCGTGGCACGCCTTCCGGGATTACGGGGACAACCAGCCGTGACGGCTTCGCGCCTGAACCCCCGCCCTGTAATCACGCTCCATGCGCGCAGCGGCAGCTCCGAGATTGATCATGCCGCGGGATGAGGATCTCGCCGGCGAAAGGCGTCCCCGTTCCGGGCAGCTTGCCGGCAAGACCGGCCTCCTGCCGCGGCAGGAGATCCGCAAGCTCGTGCACCGCCACGTGCTGCGCGCGACCGAGGACATCCGCGAGAGCCAGTTCCAGCCGGCGAGCCTCGACCTGCGCCTCGGCTCCAAGGCCTTTCGCGTGCGCGCGAGTTTCCTGCCCGGCCGCAACAAGACGGTCGAGCAGCAGCTGAACGAGCTGCAGTTCGACGTGGTCAATCTCGACGACGGCGCGGTGCTCGAGCGCGGCTGCGTCTATGTCGTCGAGCTGATCGAGCATCTGCACCTGCCCGAGATCATCGCCGCCGTGGCGAACCCGAAGAGCTCGACCGGCCGGCTCGACATCTTCACGCGGCTCATCGCGGACAGGAGCGAGATCTTCGACAACGTCCCGGGCGGCTACGAGGGCCGGCTCTATGCCGAGGTCTCGCCGCGCAGCTTCAGCATCAAGGCGCGGCGCGGCAGCCGACTCAACCAGATCCGGTTCCGGCGCCGCAATTCGCAGCACGACGAGCACGCTTTCTCCGTGCTGTCGGACCGCGAGCTGCGCGAGCTGCACGGCCGCACCATGCTGGTCGACGGCAACCTCAACGTGCGGCACGGCCTGGTGCTGCGCGTCGAGCTCGGCGGCATCGGCGAAGACAAGCTCGTCGGATACCGCGCCCAGCGCCACACCGACGTGATCGATGTAGATAGGGTCGGCGGCTATCAGGTCGAGGATTTTTGGGAATTGGTACGCGCACGCCCCGACGGCAGGCTCATCCTCGACCCGAACGAGTTCTACATCCTAGCCTCGAAGGAGAAGCTCCACATCCCGCCGGGCTATGCCGCGGAGATGATCCCGATCGCCCCGGAGATGGGCGAGTTCCGTGTGCATTATGCCGGCTTCTTCGACCCGGGCTTCGGCTACACGGCCGAGGGTCTGCCCGGCAGCCGCGGCGTGCTCGAGGTGCGCAGCCACGAGGTGCCGTTCATCCTGGAGGACGGCCAGATGGTCGGCCGCCTCGCCTACGAGCGCATGGCCGAGGAGCCCGACGGCCTCTACGGCCGGATCGGCACGTCGAACTATCAGGGCCAGGAGCTCAAGCTCTCCAAGCACTTCGCCTGAAGCGCCACGGGCTCAGGGCGGCGAGATCAGCGCGAGGCGGTTGCCGTCGGGATCGAGAAATTCGGCGAGCCACTGACCGGGCGCGAGCTCGAAGGGCTCGGCCGTGAACGCGACGCCGGCCTCCGCAAGCAGGCGGTGCGCCGCCGGCACATCGGGGCTCGCGAAGCTCACCACGGGCGCATTCGGCGTCGCATGCGGCTCAGGCGACGAGGTGTGGTGCAGGCCGATGCTGGCGCCGCCGGTTCCGAGCACCGAGAATGTGGCGTCCTCGGAGACGACCTCCAGCCCCATGAGGTCGCGATAGAAGGCGATCGCCCGCCCCATGTCGCGCACGTACAGAACGAACTGGGCCGGGATGGGCGGGGCGAGCCCCGCCCAGCGCCACCCGATCGTGCGCGCTGCCACGATGGCCGCTCAGGCTTCGGCCTGGTCTCCCCAGGAGAAAGCGTTGTGCACCAAGGTATGATGGCAGCTGAGCAGCTCGCTCGGAACCGTGGCCATGAAAGCGGAGCTGTCGGCGTCGCCGTCCTGCCCGAGCTTGCGCATGACGTTCATCTGGGCCCGGCCTAGCGCGATCTTCGCCGTGTTGATGCGTTCGACCGCATAGGTGACCTCGGGCGAGGCTGCGCCGGCCGAAAGCAGCTTGCTCTCGATCTCGCTCAGCCGCTGCAGGACTTGTTGAAGAGCGCCAGGAACTTGATCCATCTTTGGTCCTCCGTTGGGTCTGTCGGTCCTTGTCGGCGCGCCGATGGCCGTGCCGGCCGTGGCGATCAGGCGCGGCTTTCGGTTTCGCCCCAGGAAAACGGGTTGTGGACGAGAGCGTGGTGGCACGACTCCATGACATCCCGGGCCATGAGCACCGCCATGTCATTGTCGCCCTCGGCGGCGAGGCGGCGCATGATGTTCAGCTGCGCACGCCCGAGCGCGATTTTCGCCGTGCTGATCCGCTCCAGGGCAAGCTTCACCTCCGCCGAGCCGTGATCGCCGGAAAGCAGGCTCGCTTCCACCTGATTGAGCTCCTGCAACACCTTTTGGATTGCACCTGGGATTTCGTCCATCTTCGATCCTCCCGAACGGGGGGATGATACGCAGTTTGCTCAAGCTTGCAACTTGCGTCTGATTTTTCAGGGTGGCACTCTTATTCCGGGTGTTGGCAACTGGCTCCTGATGACGGATGGCGCCGCCCTGCCGGGTCTTGCGATCTGGGATACCGGCCCTGCCGCCGCCGCATTGGCGGCAAGGCTCGGCGCGGCGGGAGCGCCCTGCCGGCTGCTCGCGCCGGAGTCATGGCCGGCCGATGAGGTGATCGTCGTCGTGGCGGCACGATATGGGCTCGAGGACTGGCTGCGGTGGGATCATGCCGCCTGCGGGCGAGGCGCCTCCTGGATGCCGGTCCTTCGGGATGGTTCGCGCGTCGTGATCGGACCGCTGTTCCGTCGCGGGGCGCTCTGCTTCTCCTGCCTGTTCCGGCGGCTGCATGCCGCCTCGCTCACGCCCGCCGCGCTGATCCGCGGTTGGCTCGCCGGCTTCGCGGCTCCCCATGAGAGTGGACCCTGGCTCGACGTCGCTTGCGCCGAGTGCCTCGAGCTTGCCGGCTCGGGAAGCCGGCTGCGCTGCGGGCGCCTGGTCCTCGGGGAGGGCGCGCCGGATGCGCTGGCAGCCGGTGTTGCCGGTGCCGGGATGCCTCTATTGCGACCCCTAGAGCAGAAGCTGCAGATCTGCGGCTTGTTGGGATCTCTCCGGCGTCCCTCCAGCACGGTGAAGGTCCTTCAGCTTTGCCTCGGCGCGGCCGAGCAGGCCGGAGCTGCCGCCAGCGTTTTCGACGCCAGCGCCAATCCCCTGCCGTTCTGCGACGGCACCGTCGGCCAACCTGCGCCGTCCGTCGTTCGGCTCCGGCAAGCGGTCGAGGCCTCCGGCGCGTTGGTTTTCGCCTCGCCGGCTTACAACGGCACCTTCTCGGCGCTGGCCAAAGCCTTCATCGAGCATCTTGGCCCCGATCGCCTGACCGGAAAGGTCGCGGGCTGCATCGCCGTTTCCGCCGAAGGTTCGGCCTGCCAAGCGGCGGGCGACCTCAGCCGCATCCTGATCCATTGCGGCGCATGGGTGGTGCCGATCGCGGTCGAGGTTCCTTTCGTCCAGCGCGTGCTTGCCGAGCCCTGCCTGCCCTGGTCCCGCCTCGTGCTCGGCCGCGCCGAGGCGCTCGGTCGAGAGCTGGTCGCGACCGCGCGCGTGCACGGCCTGCGCAGGTCTGGCTGAGCGGGCGATGGAGGAGCGGTTCGAATGCGCGCCGCGGCCGACCGGTGCTCCCGGCCGGCAATGGCTGGCTTTCAGGCGCGAGGTCGCGGAAGGGCTGGTCGAGCTTGCCGGCGTGGGACCCGGTCAGAGCGTCGTCGAAATGTGCTGCGGCACCGGCCTCGTCGGCCTCGCCGCCGCGCGCCGCGCGGGACCGGCCGGGCGCGTGCTGGCGCTCGATCGCGACGGGGCGACGATCCGGGCAGTCCGTCGGATGGCAGGACGTGCCGGCGAGCGGGTGTTCGCCGTGCAGGCCGACGCGCTCCGGCTCCCGATCGTGACGGCGGACGCCATTCTTTGCGCGTTCGGGCTCGAGTATCTCGAAGGCATATCGGCCGCCGTGCGCCACTGGGCATTGCATATGCCGCCAGGCGGGACGCTCGCGATCGGTCAATGGACACGGCCCGTGGCGGACGGTTCGCCCGACGGCACGCCGGAGATAGGCACGAGCGCATGGGTTCTGTGCCGCTGGCGGGAGCTCGCGGAGCGCATCGGCTCGGCTCTCGCGGCGCACCGGATCGTCGCAGCCACGATCGTCTACGTGCCGGGGGAGGTGAGCCCCGAGATGCGGCGGCACCGCGCGATCGAAGCGGCCGCGCCCGGCGGGGCGGGCGAAGCCGCGAGCCGTGAGCGCGCCGAAGCCGTGCTGGTCCGCCTGCTCAAGCTCGGCGGACCCCGGATGTCGGAGGAATGACGCGGCAGTCCGGGCCGGGGTTAGAGAGTCGGCCTTGCCTGACGCGAGAGGCTCGCCTCGTGCATGGCGCCGGGCTCGCGCGCGGCGTCGGCGGCGCGCTCGCGGTCTTCGAGGATCTCGACTTTCTTCAGCTCCTCGTAAGCCTCGCCGAGCTCGGCCTTTGCGTCGTCGAGCTGGACCTCCAGGTCGGTCGCGGAACGGCGGAGATTGTCTCGGCGCTGGGCCGCAGCCTTGGCGTAGGTTGGATAGGCGAAATGCGCCGGGTCGGAGATATTGGCCTTCTGCTCCTCGGCCGCGATCTCGCGGTCGAGATCGGCGGCCATGCGCTGGAACTCGGCGATCATGGTCTCGATCTGCGCCAGCCGGCGGCGCTTTTCCTCAACCTGGAAGCGCTTGAGCCGGATGAGCGTTTCCCGCGACTTCATGGTGCACTCCACCCCCGCGCGGGCTCGGGGCTCAGCGCCCGAGCGATCCCGCCTGAATCCGGCAACCATGGCCGATGCAGGTTGAATCTTCCTTACTGCGCCCGATCACGCAGCCCGGCTCGGGCATGAGCACGCCGGCCGCACTCCTGGCAGGCGCTCGGACGGCCCCCGCGCCGGCGCAGGCGCCGGTTCGCCATGCTCGATGCCGCGGTCCCCATCAACCTTTCGTTTACGCGTCTCGTTAACATTGGCCGGGCAACGCGTGTGGCCGGAGCCGCGGTTTGCCGGCGAGGCGAGTCGCGAGAATCGCTTAAGGGCGCTTCTTGATGTGGAACGTTAGGTGAGATGCAAACCTGGAATCCTCGGCGGCGCAATAGATTAGGCCGATTCTCCAAAGTTTCGGCTCCGGGGCCTTGCACGCGGGAATCAGTGTTTGTTAACCATTCACCGTTAGCGTTTCGAGTCGGATCGATAGGGGCGCCCATCGCGGGATGCGCGGCGGGCGGGCGGCGGGGTCATGCCCGGCGCGCCGAAGGGGCTGGGGACCTGAAATGCGCGTACTTCTGATCGAAGACGACAGCGCGACCGCGCAGTCGATCGAGCTGATGCTCAAATCCGAGAACTTCAACGTCTACACGACCGATCTCGGAGAGGAAGGCGTCGATCTCGGCAAGCTCTACGACTACGACATCATCCTGCTCGACCTCAACCTGCCCGACATGTCGGGCTACGAGGTGCTGCGGTCGCTCCGGGTGGCGAAGGTCAAGACTCCTATCCTGATCCTCTCCGGCCTCGCCGGCATCGAGGACAAGGTGAAGGGCCTCGGGTTCGGCGCCGACGACTACCTGACCAAACCCTTCCACAAGGACGAGCTCGTCGCGCGCATCCACGCGATCGTGCGCCGCTCGAAAGGGCATGCCCAGTCGGTCATCACCACGGGCGACCTCATCGTCAACCTCGACACCAAGACCGTCGAGGTCGCCGGCTCGCGGGTGCATCTCACCGGCAAGGAGTACCAGATGCTGGAGCTCCTTTCGCTGCGCAAAGGCACGACGCTGACCAAGGAGATGTTCCTCAACCATCTCTATGGCGGCATGGACGAGCCCGAGCTCAAGATCATCGACGTCTTCATCTGCAAGCTGAGGAAGAAGCTCGCCAATGCGAGCCAGGGCAAGAATTACATCGAGACGGTCTGGGGCCGCGGCTACGTCCTGCGCGAGCCGACCGAGGCGGAAGAGCGGATGGCGGTCTAGCCGCCAAGAGATCGCATAGCGGCCCGAGCCCGAAGGTACGGCCGGACCGCCAAGGAAAAGCCCCGGCGCGAGCCGGGGCTTTTTCGCGTGAGCCCTGCGGAAGCTATCCCGCTGCGGAGACCCTGAGCCCCCTCGCCCGCTCGGAGCTCGCCGCGACATAGAGGCCGCGATGCTCCGGATCGGGCACGAGCGCATCCGAGAGGCCGATCACCGTCTCGGCCGCCCCGAGCAATACCGCTCCGCCGGGGTTGAGCGATCGCGCAAGGCGGCGCAGCACCTCGGTCTTGGTCGGGGTATCGAAATAGATCAGCACGTTGCGGCAGAAGATGACGTCGAAGGCGCCGAGCTCGGCGAAGTTCCGAAGGAGGTTCAAGGGCCGAAATTTCACCGCCGAACGGATCGCGGGGGAGAGCTGCCAGTTCTTCCCGACCTGAGTGAAATATTTGAGGAGGAGCCGGACCGGCAGCCCACGCTGCACCTCGAATTGCGTATAGAGGCCGGATCTCGCCCGCTCGACGACCTCGGCGGAGATGTCGGTTGCGAGGATCTCGACGCTCCAGCCGGACAACAGCGGGCCGGCCTCGTGCAGGAGCATTGCCAGCGAATAGGGCTCCTGGCCGGTCGAGGCCGCGGCGCACCAGATGCGGATGCGCCGCGATCCGTCTCGGCGGGCGAGGCAGCGTGGCAGGAGCACGTCGCGAAACAGCTCGAACGGCGCGCGGTCGCGGAAGAAGAAGGTCTCGTTGGTGGTCATCGCCTCGATGACCGCGCTCTCGAGCGCCGGATCGCCGGCGCGCCTGAGGCAGGACACGAGCTCGGCCAAGCCCTGAAGACCGTGCCGCTGGCATACGGGCGCGAGGCGGCTCTCGACGAGGTAGCGCTTCTCGGGGCCGAGGGCCAGGCCGGAACGCGCCTTGAGGAAAGCGCGCAGATGGTCGAATTCATGCTCGGTCATCGGCCGCCCCCGACGAGGCGCGCCACCGCGGTGCCGATGTCATCGAGCGGCAGGACCTCGCGGGCAAGGCCCGCCCGCGCGACATGCCCGGGCATTCCCCACACCGTGCTCGTCACCTCGTCCTGCACGATCACCCCCGCCCCGGCCTGCGAGAGCGCTCGGCAGCCTTGGAGTCCGTCCGAGCCCATGCCGGTGAGGACGAGCGCCAGTGCGGATGACCCGAATACCGCGGCCGCGTCCCTGAACAGAACGTCGACGGCCGGCCGGCAGAAATTCACCGGCGCGCTGTCGTCGAGCCTGATCGCGGCGATGTCGCCGCGGTTTGCGACGCCCATGTGGCGCCCGCCCGGTGCAACATAGATCCGGCCGGCCAAGAGCGCCTCTCCATGCTGGGCTTCGCGGGCCGGCAGGCCGAGCTGCGCCGAGAGATGCTCCGCGAACACCGCCGTGAAGATCGGAGGCATGTGCTGCACGATCAGGATCGGCACCGCGCGCAGCGCTTCGCCGGTCTCCGCGAGCACTTGACCGATCGCCTTCGGCCCGCCGGTCGAGGCGCCGATCAAAAGGCAGCGTGGCACGACCGGGAGCAGGCGCAAGGGCGAGGAAAAAGCGACCGGCCGCGGGAACGTCCCGTCCCCGGCCGTGCGGCGCAACGGCCGCGCGAGCGCCTCGACCTTCGCCACGAGCTCCTGGCGGAAGCTCGTCGAGGTGGTGACCTCGCGATTGGTTTCGGGCTTGGGCAGGTAATCGATCGCGCCGAGGCGGAGGCACTTGAGCGAAATCTCGGCGTTGCGCTTGGTCAGCGTCGAGACGACCACCACCGTCAGGGCGGGCCGCTTGGCGAGGAGCCGCGGCAGCGCGCCGAGTCCGTCCAGCTCCGGCATGTCGAGGTCGAGGAGCACGATGTCGGGATCGACCCGATCCAGCGCCTCGACGGCCGCGCGGCCGTTCGAGACCGACGCCACGACGTCGATGCCGCTTTCGGCAAGCCATCGGCCGATCAGGCCGCGCACGACCACGGAATCGTCCGCGACCAGCACGCGCGGACGCCTTGCCGGCGCGGAAGGCGCGAGGGGGGCGCCGGCCGGGATCATGTGGCGAGCTCGCTCGCAGCCATCGGGAGCGCGGTCGCGGTGCGGCCGCCGCGGGGCACTCAGGCGAGCCCGACTTCCTGAAACTTCGCCGTCACGATCTCCTTGTCGAACGGCTTCATGATGTACTCGTCGGCGCCGGCATGCATCGCGCGCGCGATGTAGCCGACATCGTTCTCGGTGGTGCAAAAGACCACTTTCGGCCGGTTGCCGGTAGGCAGCCGGCGCAGCTCCCGCAGGAACTCGTAGCCGTCCATGACCGGCATGTTCCAGTCGAGCAGCACGGCATCGGGCATGTCGGCCCGGCAGAGGGTGAGCGCCTGCTCGCCGTCCTCGGCCTCCGAGATGCGGAAGGAAAGCGTCTCGAGGATCCGGCGGGCGACCTTCCGGATGACGGCGGAATCATCGACGATCAGACAATGTTTCATGGGAGGGCTCCTGAGCTTCTGCTCATGCGGCGCGGGTTTCGACGTCGAAGGAGAGGAGAGCGTCCACGTCGAGCACGATCAGGAGACGGCGCTCGATGCGGTGGACCCCTTGGGTGATCTCGAGCCAGCGCGGGTCCATATGGGCCGGGTTCGGCTCGCGGGCGTGGGCCGACAGCTTCATGACCTCGCCGACCGCGTCGACTCGAAGGCCGTAGGATTCGCCGTGGTGCTCGATGCCGACCGCCATCTCGGGCGGCCCCTCCTGCCGGTCCGGCAGGCCGAGGCGCCGTCGCAGGCAAATCGCCGTGATCACCCGGCCGCGAAGATTGATGAGGCCGACGATCTCGCGCGGTGCGAGCGGAATGGCGGTCAGCGCGGTTGCGACGAACACTTCCCGGACGCGGGCGATCGGCAGGCCGAACAGCTGGTCGGCAACGCTGACCGTGACGTACTCGATTTCCTCGCCGATGCCTGTGCCCGCGCTCATGCGGCTTCCCCGACCGGGATGCGGATTTCGGCAAGGGTGGCAAGCAGGCCGCTTCGGTCGAATTTGCCGACGAACTCGGCAATCCCGAGCCTCCGCGCGCGGTCGAGCGCCGCGGGCGTGACGGCGGAGGACAGGGCGATCACCGGCAAGCCGGCAGAGCGGGGATGGGCCCGCAGCGCCGCGGTCAGATCCAGCCCGTCGCGCCCGGGCATATCGAGATCGGCGACGACGGTGTCGATGCGGGCGCCGGACGACACCAGGGCCAGCGCCTGGTCCGCGCTTTCGGCGGTCGCAACGCGATAGCCCGCCGCCTTCAGCACGGGTGCCAGCATCTCCCGAAAGAACGCCGAGTCGTCGACGAGCAGGATCGTCCGTGCCGCCGAACCCCGACGTGCCGCCGGCCGGGCCCAGTCCTCATGGGCGAGCGGCAGATAATGAGCGACATCGACGATCTCGGTGGCGCGGCCGCGCACGACCGCCGAGCCGACGAGATCGGCACGATCGGCCACCCGCTCGATCTCGAGAGCCTTCTCCTCGACGATGTCGACGATCTCGTCGACCAGCAGCCCCATTGCGCGCTCGCCTTCGGAGAACACGACGACGGCCTGCGGACCCTCGGCCTTGATCGCGGCAGCGGGGCCGACCGGGACGAGCGGCATGAGCCGGCCGCGGTACTGGATCAGCGGACGCCCGCCGGCCCACTCGATCTGCGCCGCCTCGATCTCCTCGAGCCGCGCGACGAGCGAGAGCGGCACCGCCTTGAGGCTCCGGCCGCCGGCGCGGAAGACCAGGAGCGTTACCCTTTCCGCGTCCTCGGCCAAGCCGCATTCGGCCGGTTCCGCCCTCATGAACTGCTCGCGGTCGCCTTCGCCTCCGACTGCCCGCGCGATGCCGTTCGGGTCCAAGATCAGGACAACCGCGCCGTCGCCGAGGATGGTGTTGCCCGAGAAGAGAGGGATGTGCCGGAGCTTCGAGCACATCGGCTTCACCACGATCTCCTCGGTGTGGAGCACGCCGTGGACCAGCATGCCGAACTGCCGGCGCCCGACCTGCGAGACCACGACGAAGCCCTCTTCGCCGGGCCTCGCCTCCGCGCCCGAAACCCCCAGCATCGCCGAGACCGGAATGATCGGGAGCAGCCGTCCGCGATGTCGCAGCACCGATGCGCCGCTGATGTGCTCGACGCCGCGATCCGTCCCCGGCTCGACCCGGACGAGCTCCAGCACCGCGGCCTGCGGGATCGCGAAGCGCCGACCATCGACGATGACGATCAGCGCGGCGACAATCGCAAGCGTCAGCGGGATCTTGAGGGTGAAGGTGGTGCCCCGCCCGGCTTCCGAGGCAATGTCGATCGTGCCGCCGATCAACTCGATGTTGGCTTTGACCACGTCCATGCCGACGCCGCGGCCGGACAGCGCTGTGACGGCTTTCGCGGTCGAGAAGCCGGGATGGAAGATGAATTTCGCGACCTGCGCGTCGCTCAGGCGCGCGAGCTCGGCTTCGGTCGCGAGCCCGCGTTCGCGGGCCCGGCGACGGATGGCCGGTAGATCGAGGCCGCGTCCGTCGTCTGCGATCTCGAGCGCGATCGTGCCGTCCTGATGATACGCCCGGAGCCGGATGGTCGCCTTCTCGGGCTTGCCGGCCGCGCGCCGCTCGAGCGGGGTCTCGATGCCATGGTCCGCGGCGTTGCGGATCATGTGCATGAGCGGGTCCTTGATCAGCTCGAGCACCTGGCGGTCGAGCTCGGCCTCGGCGCCGTGCATGACAAGCTCGATCGTCTTGCCCAGCTCGGCCGCGAGGTCCCGGATGACGCGCGGCAGCTTCTGCCAGGCGGTGCCGATCGGCTGCATGCGCGTCTTCATGACGCCGTCCTGCAGCGCGGCTGTGACCTGGGAGAGTCTCTGCAGCGGGACCTTGTACCCCGACTCGTCCTGCCGGCGTGCGATCTCGAGGAGCTGGTTGCGGGTCAGCACCAGCTCCGAGACCATGATCATCAGATGCTCGAGCGTGTCGACGCTGACCCGGATCGTCTGCACCTTGGACAGTGCGGGGACCCCGCTCTCGTCGGCGGCGCTGCCGGCTTCGTCCGGAGCAGGCTCGACCTCCGCGGGGGCGGGCGCCGTCGGCTCCGCCGCGGCGAGGCGGTCGAACCGGGAGATGAGGTCGTCGTCGGTCCCGTCCGGCTCGGCGGCGTTGTGCTCGAGCTCGAGGAGGATGTGCTTGATGCGGTCGAGGGTCGCGAGGATGTGCTTGATGCGGTCGAGGGTCGCGAGGATGAGGGTCACGGCGTCGCTCGTGACCGCCATGCCGTCGCGGAACCGGCCCATCAGCGTCTCGGCCGCATGGGCAAGCGCCTCGAGCCGCGGCAGCCCCAGAAAACCGCAGGTCCCTTTGATGGTGTGGACCAGCCGAAAGATGTTGCGCAGGATCGCTTCGTTGTTCGGCTCGCGCTCGAAGCGGACGAGCTCGACATCGACCACGTCGAGATGTTCCCCCGTCTCGGCGAGGAACTCGCGCAACAGATCGTCCATCACGGCCTACGCGACGCCACGCAACTCACGGGATTGCGGGGGCAGTGTCGCCGGGATGGGTTGATGATCGGTTGAGAAAAGCGCCGAACTGCCGCGTATCGCGGCCGATCAACGGGCGGCCGGCATCGCGCGGATGGTGACGGCCTCGCCGTCGATCGAGAACGAGACCGCCATCTGGGCGGCGCGGGCGACCATCCCCGCGTAGAAGGGCTGGATCGCATGCGCGTCGACGCTGCCGGCCTCGGGCTCGCCTGCCATGAGCCCTTCGACATGGGCCGGGATGCGGGCATGCGGCCCGCTGGCGGTGAGCACGAATTCCGGGCTCTCCGCTCCACCCGCGATCCGCACCGCGATCGAGCCGCCGCGCGGAACGGCATGCGTGGCGATCAGGATCAGGTTGAGGAGGAGCTTGACCTTGTTCTTGGGCAGCAGGATGCGCGCTCCGTCCCAGCTCAGGGCGATCTTGTCCTCCTGGAACATCCCGCGGGCGACCTGCTCGGCGTCACCGAGGTCGATCGAGGCGCCGGCGGAACCGGCCGCGCCAAAGGCGAGCCGGGCGAACTGCAGGCGCGCGGAGGCCTGCCGGGCGCTCTTGCGAATGAGGTCGAGCGCGAATTCCCGCATCGAGGCCTCGTTCTCGTCCTCGAGCACCTCGAGCCCGTTGACGATCGCTCCGACCGGCGAGATCACGTCGTGGCAGACCCGCGAGCACAGGAGCGCGGCAAGGTCGAGCGAGTCGAGGGTCAGGGCAGCCATCAACGGGCTCCGGAAGGCGAGAAGGCGCCGGGCAGCGGCGAGGAACAGCTTCCGATAGCGGGCATTGACGATTCTGCAAAGCGATCCAGGATCGGCGGCTGGGGACGCGTTCGGGGCAGGCGATGAGGCTCGACGACCAAGCTCGCGACGAGGTCGCCGCAAGGCTTGCGGCCATCGGGATCGAGGCCGGGCGGCTCCTGCAGAGCTTCCATGGGGGACCGAACGAGCGTCGGATCAAATCCGACGGCACGCCGAGCTCCGAGGCCGATCTCGCCGCCGAGGAGCTCATCATCCGGCGCCTTGCCGAAGGTTGGCCGGACATACCCGTGATCGCGGAGGAGACCTCGGATGCGCGGCTTCCGGGCGATCTCTTCTTCCTCGTCGACCCGCTCGACGGCACGCGGGATTTCCTTCACGGAAGCGGCGAGTACAGCGTGAACATCGCGCTCGTCGCGTCGGATCGGCCCGTCGCCGCCGCGGTCGCTTCGCCGCCGCTCGGCCGCGTCTGGATCGCCGGCGCGGCGCCGAAGGGCGGGGCGATCCCTGCGGCCGGAACCGATGTGCAGTGGCAAGCCATCCATGCCCGGCGAGCCTCGGAGGACGACCTCGTGGCGCTGGTGAGCCGCCGCCATGGCGACGAGGCTACCGAGGCCTGCCTCGCGGCCTTGTCGATCGGCACGCTGCGCGCCGCCTCCTCGGCGGTGAAGTTCTGCCTGATCGCCTCGGGCGAGGCCGACATCTATGTGCGCTGCGGCCCGACCATGGAGTGGGACACCGCGGCCGGCGACCACATCCTGACCTGCGCCGGGGGCTGCGTCGTGAAGGGCGGCGGCGGAATGCTCACCTACGGGCATCATCGGAGCGGCTACCTGAATGGGCCCTTCGCGGCCCTTGGCGACGCGGCGCTCGCGCCTCGCCTCAATCTCGCGGCGGCGGCCTGATCTCGCGGGGCGAGAAGCGGCGGGCGTTAACCCGACGGCAAGCTGTTGGGCAAAGCGCGGCCCGGAACGGCCCCGCTTGAGACATTTTTATCCATGCTGATGTCCAATCGATTCGGGACCCCACCCGAAGCCGGTGCGGAAGTTCTGAAGGGTCAGGCCGGCGCGACGAGCCCGTGAAGCACGTCATGCGCCTTTGCGAGGGGGAAAAGCCATGCGTGCGCGTTCATTAGCAGCGGCCCTGATCGCCGCCTTCGCGCTGTTTCCGCTCGCCGCCTCGGCGCAGGCTGGGCGCGAGGCGGATCCCGGCACCTTCACCACGACCGAGCTCGTCGACTCGGGTCACCGCTTCTTCGGCACGATCTCGCGCGGGCTTGCCTTGACTATCCAGGAGGCGGTGAAGCGGTGGGGCGAGCCGAACGGCTACATCCTTGGACAGGAGGCCTCGGGCGCGATCATCGGCGGGCTGCGCTACGGCGAAGGCACGCTCTACACCCGCAACGTCGGCGAGCGCCGCGTCTTCTGGCAGGGCCCCACGGTCGGCTTCGACTTCGGCGGCGAGGGCGCCCGCACCATGATGCTCGTCTACAACATGCCCGCGACCGAGGCGATCTATCAGCGTTTCCTGGCGGTCGACGGCTCGGCCTATGTGGTCGGCGGCTTCGGCATGACGGCAGCGGTCGCGGACGAAATGGTCGTGGTGCCGATTCGCTCCGGCGTCGGCGCCCGGCTCGGCGTCAACATGGGTTATCTCAAGTTCACCAGCCAAGCGACCTGGAACCCGTTCTGAGGCGTTCTCCCTGGCCGAGAGCGGGATCGGCGCTGGAATCGGCGGCGAGCGCGTGGCAGGGTGCCGGGCTTCCGCACGGCATGGGGTGAAGCAGTCGCGTGATCGAAACCGCCATGATTTTCGCGCTGGGGTTCCTGGCGGCGACCCTGATTGCGCTCGCGGTGCTGCCGGCCGTGAACGCCCGCGCGGAGCGCCTCGCGCGGCGCCGCGTCGTAGCCCAGTTCCCGCTCTCGATCACCGAGCTGACGGCCGAAAAGGATCACCTGCGGGCCGAGTTCGCGGTCGTGCAGCGCCGGCTCGAGCGCAAGGCCGAAGAAGCGCTCGCCGAAAAGCACAAGGACATGGAGGAAATCGGCCGGCAAGCATTGCGGGTCGAGGCCCTCGAGACCGAGCTTGCGGCGCGCGACCGCCGCATCGCCGAGCTCGAGACCGGGCTCGCCGATACGCAACGGCGGCTTGCCGAGACCGAGGGTTCGCTCGCTCAGGCGACCACCAGCCTCGGCGAGGCGCGCGACACCATCGCCGCGGTCGAGGCGGCGCATCGTCAGGCTCTCGACGAGCTTGCGGCCACCCGAGCCCGGCTCGACCGCACCGACATGACGCTTGCCGAAACCCGCACCGCGCTCGGCGCCGCAAACGAGCGGAGTGCGGCGCGCGAGGCCGCCTATGCGGCTCTCGAAGCGGCTCAGGCCGGCGCCCTCTCGGAGGTCGACGCGCGCCGGATCACGATCTCGGACCTCGAAACCCGGCTTGCGACCCAAACGGCACGCGCGCTCGAGCTCGAGCGCGTCGCGAAGGAGCGGCAGGCGGAACTCGCCTCCGAGCGCCAGCGCCTCTCCGATCTCGCCCGCACCTTGGTCTCGGAGCAGGAGCGGACGCTTGCGCTCGAGGAGCGGAACCGCGCGCTCGAGGCCGAGCGAGGGCACGGAGCGGGCGCTCCGAACGAGGCCCTTCAGCGCGAGCTCGCCGGCTTGCGCGAGGAGCGCGGGCGTCTGGAGGGCGAGCTCAAGACGGCGCGCGCCAAGGCGGAGAAGGAAGCGGCCGAGATCCGGGCCGAAAACGCCGAGCTCAGGCGGCGCATCGATGAGGTGGCCGAGGACATCCTGCGCTTCGCCGAGGAAAGCCAGGCGCAGCCCGCGGCGCGCTCCACCGGCTGAACGGCGCCCGAATACGCCTGCGAGCATTATGTCTAGACAATTGACTCAAGCAGCCGCGCATGCTGGCATGCCGGCTTCTGGATAAAATGCCTTGGAGGGTGTGATGAAGGCGTCGTTGACCGGTCTTGCCCTTGCGGCTCTCATCGCAGGCGCCGCCTCCGCCCAGGACACCAAGGTCGCGATCGGCATCTCGGGCTGGACCGGCTTCGCCCCGCTGACGCTTGCGAAGGAAGCCGGCATCTTCAAGAAGCACGGCCTCGACGTGACGATCCGCAAGATCCCGCAGGCGAGCCGCCATCTCGCGATCCAGTCCGGCGACATCCAGTGCGCCGCGACCACGGTCGAGACCTGGGTGGTGTGGAACGCCAACGGCGTCGCGACGAAGCAGATTTTCCAGCTCGACAAATCCTACGGCGCCGACGGCATGGCGGTCCGCAACAACATCGGCTCGATCAAGGAGCTGAAGGGCAAGACGATCGCCGCATCGCCGCCCGGCACCGCCCCCTATTTCACGCTCGCCTGGTTCTTGAAGAAGAACGGGCTCACCGTGAGGGACGTGACTGTCGTCAACCTCGAGCCCGGCCCGGCCGCCCAGGCCTTCGTGGCCGGGCAGAACGACGCCGCGATGACTTACGAACCCTATCTCTCGACGATCCGCAATGCGCCGCAATCCGGCAAGATCATCGCGACGACGCTCGACTACCCGATGATCATGGACACCTTCGGCTGCACGCCCAAGTTCCTGGACGAGAACCCGAAGGCCGCGAAGGCGCTCGCCGACGGCTATTTCGAGGCGATCGAGATGATCAACAAGGAGCAGGCCAAGGCCTACGAGATCATGGGCGCCGACGTGAAGCAGACCGGCGAGGCGTTCGGCAACTCGGCGAAATACCTGCGCTGGCAGGACCGCGAGGCGAACAAGAAGTTCTTCCAGGCCGAGTTCGAGCAGTTCTCGAACGAGGCCGCCGACCTGCTGCTGGAGGTCGGCATCATCAAGAGCAAGCCCGACCTCAAGACGATCGTCGACACGCGGTTCATTCAATAGCTGTCATTCCGGGGCCGCGAAGCGGAGCCCGGAACCCATAACCACAGCTCGTGGGAATGCCGTACCATGTCTACATGACCGCGAGCCGGCTTTACGGGACGCTGTATCTCGGCGTCACGAGCAATCTCTCGCGCCGTATCTGGGAGCACAAGAACAAGGTGTTCCCCGGCTTTTCGGCGAAATACGGGGTTGATCGCCTGGTCTGGTACGAGACTTACGAACGGATCGACGAGGCGATTGCGCGCGAGAAAGCTCTGAAGAAGTGGCGGCGGGATTGGAAGATCCGGTTGATCGAGGAGATGAACCCCGATTGGTCTGATCTCTATCCCTCGCTCAATCGATGAGAGCGATGTCTATGGGTTCCGGGCTCGGCGCTGCGCGCCGCCCCGGAATGACAGTGTAGCACCCCGATGCCTCGCCCTCTCGAGCCCGTCGGCCAGACCGCGAAGGTCACGCTCGGCATTTCCTTCTTCGTGCTCTTTGTCGCCGCCTGGGCCTATGCGACGCTCGGGGGTTATGTCTCCAAGACCTTCCTCGCCGATCCGATCACCATGCTGAAGGACGGCTGGGAGCTTCTGACCCGCTTCGGCTTCGCCTACGACATCGCAATGACGATCTGGCGCGTGGTCGGCGGCTTCATCCTGGCCGCGATCGTGGCGGTGCCGCTCGGCATCCTGATGGGCGCCTACAAGCCGGTCGAAGCCTTCTTCGAGCCCTTCGTCTCGTTCGCGCGCTATCTGCCGGCTTCGGCTTTCGTGCCGCTCCTCATCCTGTGGGCGGGAATCGGCGAGACGCAGAAGCTCCTCGTGATCTTCATCGGCTCCGTGTTCCAGATCGTGCTGATGGTCGCGGTCGCGGTCGGGCAGACGAGACGCGACCTCGTCGAGGCCGCCTATACGCTCGGCGCTTCGCCGCAGGGCGTCGTGCGCCGCGTGCTGGTGCCGGCGAACGCACCGGAGATCGCCGAGACCCTCCGGCTCGTGCTTGGCTGGGCCTGGACCTACGTCATCGTCGCCGAGTTCATCGGATCCTCATCCGGCATCGGCCACATGATCATCGAGAGCCAGGCGCTTCTCGCCACGGGCCAGATCATCTTCGGCATCATCGTGATCGGCCTCATCGGGCTTATCTCCGATTTCCTGTTCAAATGGCTCAACCAGCGGCTCTTCCCGTGGCGGCTGGCCTAGGCGAGAAGCTCGTCATCGACGGCGTGTCGCGGGTCTTTTCCGGCGTGCGCGGCGGCGCGCCGACGCGCGCCGTCGAACCGGTCCGGCTCGCGGTCGCAGAGAACGATTTCATCACCATCCTCGGACCGTCCGGCTGCGGGAAGTCGACGCTTCTGCGCATCGTCGCCGGCCTCGACCGGCCGAGCGCCGGGCGTGTGCTGCTCGACGGCCGCCCGGTGACGCGCCCCGGGCCCGACCGCGGCATGGTCTTCCAATCCTACACGCTGTTTCCCTGGCTCACCGTCACCGACAACATCGCCTTCGGCCTGCGCGAGAAGGGCGTGCCGGCGGCGCAGCGCCGCGAGATCATCGCAGCCTATGTCGAGAAGGTCGGGTTGCGCGGCTTCGAGAACCACTACCCGAAGCAGCTTTCAGGCGGCATGCAGCAGCGCACCGCCATCGCCCGCGCGCTCGCCAACGACCCCGAGATCCTCCTCCTCGACGAGCCTTTCGGCGCCCTCGATAACCAGACGCGCGGGCTCATGCAGGAGCTGCTCCTCGGCATCTGGGAGCGCGAGCGCAAGACCGTGCTCTTCGTCACGCACGACATCGAGGAGGCGATCTTCCTCGCCTCGCGTGTCGTGGTCATGACGGCGCGCCCGGGACGGATCAAGGCCGAGGTGCCGGTCGACCTCCCGCATCCGCGCGACTACCGCATGAAGACGAGCCCGCAGTTCTCCGAGCTCAAGGCGCGTTTGACGGAGGAGATCCGGGCAGAGGCGGTGCTCGCCGCGGCGGCGCATTGAGGGGGCGGCGCGCCGCCTCTCCCGGCGGGAGAGGCCGACTAGCGAAGCGAGCGGGTGAGGGGTTAGGGTCTAAACGATGAGAGCGTAACCCCTCACCCGGACGGCTTCGCCGTCTCGACCTCTCGCGCCGGGAGAGGTGGTGTTCCCCCCGCCCTCGTGCCGCTGCATCAATGGCCCCGGTACAGGCGGGCGGCGAGCCGGGGCGGCAGCCCGGCCCGCACGATCTTCCGCGCCGCCGCGTCGATGTCGTAGGCTACGCGGATGTAGGTCAGCGTGCTCTCTTCCGCGTGCAGGAGCGCATAGCAGGCGGCAGGGTCTCCGTCCCGCGGCTGGCCGACTGCGCCGATGACCGCGAGCCAGCGCCGCGGCGGCGGGAGCGGGATGCCGGTCCCCGGCACCGGCGTGAACTCGGCCGGACGAGCGCCGGCCGCCATGTGGAAAACGGCCGGCACATGCACATGGCCGCAGAAGGTCGTTCGGCATTGCGTCGCGGTCATGCTCTGCGCCGCCTGCATGCGGTCGGTCATGTAGTCCCAGCCGGCCGGATCATAGGCGTTGGCGTGCACGAACAGGCGCTCCCCCTCCTCGGCGAGCAAGGGCCGTTCGCGCAGGAAGGCGCATTGCGCCGCGTCAAGCCGCCCGCGCGTCCAGTCGATGGCGGCAGTTGCCAAGGGGTTCATGCGCTCGCTCGGCCTGAAGACCGCCTCGTCGTGGTTGCCGAGGAGCGCCACCGCCCCCTCCTCGACCATGCCGGCTACCGCATCGACGACGAAGCCGGGATCGGCGCCGTAGCCGACGTAATCGCCGAGGAACACGAAGCGGTCGGCGCGCATGCGCCGGGCGTCATGCAGGCAGGCCTCGAAAGCCTCCCGGTTGCCGTGAATGTCGGTCAGGAGCGCGATGAGCATCAGCGGAATGCGCGACCCGCGGCCTTTATAGCTCAGCCTCAATGCTTGTCATTCCGGGGCTCGCCGGAGGCGAGAGCCCGGAACCCATAAACACCGAGCTTTTCCCATCAGGCTGAAGCGGTCGTGCGCGCTCGGCACCGTTCGTGTTTAGGGTTCCGGGCTCTCCGCTTCGCGGAGCCCCGGAATGACCGCGGTTAGAACCGCACCGCCCGGGCGCGCTTGACCTGCGGGATCGCCTCGATCGCCTGCAGGAGCTCGGGCGAGACCGGCTCGTCGACCGCAACGAAGCAGATCGCGTCGCCGCCGGGCTTGTCGCGCCCGAGGCTGAAGGTGGCGATATTCACGCCGGCCTGGCCGAGGAGCGAGCCGAAGGCGCCGATGAAGCCCGGCTTGTCGGCGTTGCGCACGTAGATCATGTTCGGCGCGAACTCGGCCTCGACCGCGATGTGGCGGATCTCGGTGACGCGCGGCTTGCCGTCCTGGAACACCGTCCCGCCGGCATGGCGCGGCATGTCCTCGGCCTCGACGGTCACGCGCACGAAGCTCTCGTAGTCGCGCGCCGCGTTCTCGCGCTTCACCTCCTCGACCACGATGCCGCGCTCGCGCGCGACCACCGGCGCCGATACCATGTTGATGTCCTGGAGGAAGGGCCGAAGCGCCCCTGTGACGGCGGCCGAGGTGAGCGCCCGGGTGTTCATCTGCGCGACCGCGCCCTCGTACTCGATGCGCAGGCCCTTGATCGGCGCCTCGGTGAGCTGGCCGAGGAAGGAGCCGAGCCGCTCCGCGAGCGCCACGAAGGGCCGCAGGCGCGGCGCCTCCTCGGCCGTGATCGAGGGAAAGTTGACGGCGTTCTGGATCGCGCCCTGCAGGAGATAGTCCGACATCTGCTCGGCGATCTGGAGCGCAACGTTCTCCTGCGCCTCCGTGGTGGCCGCGCCGAGATGGGGCGTGCAGACGACGTTCGGATGGCCGAAGAGCGGGTTCTCGGTCGCGGGCTCGGCCGTGAAGACGTCGAAGGCGGCGCCCGCCACATGCCCTTCGTCGAGCGCATGGCGCAGCGCAGCCTCGTCGACGAGGCCGCCGCGGGCGCAGTTGACGATGCGCACGCCTCGTCTGGTCTTGGCGATGTTTTCCGCCGAGAGGATGTTCTTCGTGCGCTCGGTGAGCGGCGTGTGCAGCGTGATGACGTCGGCGCGGCGCAGGAGGTCGTCGAGCTCGACCTTCTCGACGCCGAGCTCGAGCGCGCGCTCCGGCGACAGGAAGGGATCGAAGGCGATCACCTTCATGTGCAGGCCGATGCCGCGGGCGGCGACGATCGAGCCGATGTTGCCGCAGCCGATCACGCCGAGCGTCTTGCCGGTGAGCTCGACGCCCATGAAGCGGTTCTTCTCCCATTTGCCGGCTTGCGTGGAGGCGTCGGCCTGGGGGATCTGGCGGGCGAGCGCGAACATCATGGCGATCGCGTGCTCGGCGGTGGTGATCGAATTGCCGAACGGCGTGTTCATGACGATCACGCCCTTCGCGGTCGCGGCCGGGATGTCGACATTGTCGACGCCGATGCCGGCGCGGCCGATCACGCGCAGGTTCTTGGCATTCTCGAGGATCTTCGCCGTGACCTTGGTGGCCGAGCGGATGGCGAGGCCGTCGTAGTCGCCGATCGCCGCGGCGAGCTTGTCCTTGTCCTTGCCGAGCTCGGGCTTGAAGTCGACCTCGACGCCGCGTTCCTTGAAGATCTGCACGGCGGCTTTCGAGAGGGCGTCGGAGATGAGGACGCGGGGCTGGGGCATGGGGCACCTGTCGATGAAGGGCGTCATCCTCGGCCGGAGCGCAACAAAGAGCCGAGGACCTCAGGGGATTGGGGCGCTTGGTCATCACGAGGTCCTCGGGTCCGCTGCGCGGCCCGAGGATGACGGCGCGGCTAAGCCGCCTTCGCGAGCTTCGCCTTCTCGTGGGCGAAGGCCCAGTCGAGCCAGGGCGTCAGCGCCTCGAGGTCGGCCTTCTCGACCGTCGCGCCGCACCAGATGCGAAGGCCGGGCGGGGCGTCGCGATAGGCGCCGATGTCGTGGGCGACGCCCTCGCGCTCGAGGGTCGCGGCGATGCCCTTCGCGACCGCCGCGATCGCCTCCGGGCCCTTCCCGAGCACGTCCGGGTCGGCGAGGACGAGGCAGACGCTGGTGTTCGAGGCCGTCGCCGGATCGCGGGCGAGGTTTGCGATCCAGGGCGTCCGCTCGGCCCAGCCGAGAATCGCGCGGGCGTTCGCGTCGGCCTTGGCGATCAGCGCCTTCAGGCCCCCGAGCGAATTCGCCCATTCGAGCGCGTCGAGGTAGTCCTCGACGCACAGCATCGACGGCGTGTTGATGGTCTCGCCCTCGAAGATGCCCTCGATCAGCTTGCCGCCCTTGGTCATGCGGAAGATCTTGGGCAGCGGCCACGGCGGCGTGTAGCTCTCCAGCCGCGCGACCGCCCGCGGCGAGAGGATCAGCATGCCGTGCGCGGCCTCGCCGCCAAGCACCTTCTGCCAGGAGAAGGTCACGACATCGAGCTTTGCCCAATCGAGCGCCTGCGCGAAGGCCGCCGAGGTGGCGTCGCAGATCGTGAGCCCGTCCCGGCCGGACGCGATCCATTCGGCGTCCGGCACGCGGACCCCGGAGGTCGTGCCGTTCCAGGTGAAGACCACGTCGCGGGTCCTGGTATCGACTTGCGACAGGTCGGGCAGCTCGCCGTAGGGCGCCGTGATGACCCGGGCGTCCTCGAGCTTGAGCTGCTTGACGGCGTCCGTGACCCAGCCCTCGCCGAAGCTCTCCCAGGCAAGGAGGTCGACCGCACGCGCGCCGAGCATCGACCACAGCGCCATCTCGACCGCGCCGGTGTCGGAGGCGGGCACGATGCCGATGCGGTAATCGGCGGGGACCTCGAGCACCGCGCGGGTGAGGTCGATCGCCCGCTTCAGGCGAGCCTTGCCGAGCTTCGCGCGATGCGAGCGGCCGAGGGCTTCGGTTGAGAGGTTTTCGAGCTTCCAGCCGGGGCGCTTGGCGCAGGGCCCGGACGAGAAAAAAGGCGCACGCGGACGCGCGGCGGGCATCGTGGCCATATCGGTCCATCCTTCCAGATGGGCGCCCCTCGGTGGGGAGGGGTGTCCCGCCGACGGTTATGTGGGAAAGGTGGCTGACGGTCAAGGCAACCGGGGCGAGCCGTCCACGCTCACCAAACCTGACGAAATTGTAACCTCGGCCCGGGTCGCCGCCCTTAAAATATCGTATTATATAGGCCAGGAACTTTCTCATCAGAACAGATCGAAGGGCCGCGGGCATGCGCTGGTACGGACAGCTCGCCGTTATCGCCGTGCTCGGAGCAGCCGGCTATGGCGGCTGGGTCGCCTATAAGGACGGAACCCTGCGGAACGTTCCGATCCTCGGCGACTACGCAGCCAAGCTCACCGGCGCCCAGAACGCCGCTGCGACCGCCGCGCGGCAGGCGCCGCCGCCCGTCGTCGACGTCGACACCGTGAAGACCGGGCGGATCGTGGAGACGCGCGAAGCGGTCGGCACGGTCCGGGCCTACGAGTCGATCATCGTCACCGCCAAGGTCTCCGGCATCGTCCAGAAGATCAGCTTCGAGGAAGGCCAGAAGATCAAGGCCGGCGACATCCTGGTCGAGCTCGATGCCGAGGAGCGGCGCGCCGACATCCAGCAGGCCGTGGCGGAGATCCGCCGTGCCGAGGCGCTGCGCAACGAGGTGCGCACGCGCCTCGACCGGGCGATGGCGCTGCGGCGCACCGGCGCGGGCACCGAAGCGCAGGTCGACGATCTCACCGCGCAGATGCGGACGCTCGAGACCGCCATCACGGCTGCGGAAGCCCGGCGCAGGGCGGCTGAGGCCCGCCTCGAGGATCTCGTCATCCGCGCGCCCTTCAACGGACGGCTCGGGACGCGGTCGGTCTCGCTCGGAGCGTATGTCTCGCCGGGAACGCGGATCACCACCCTCGACGATCTTTCGCGCGTGCGCTTCGACTTTGCGGTGCCGGAGAACCTGCTCTCGCAGCTCAAGGTCGGCCAGACCGGCTTTGCCCGCTCGGCGGCGTTTGGGGATCGTGCCTTCGAGGGCAAGGTGACGGTGATCGATCCCCGGGTCGATCCGTTGACGCGGACGGTCCGCCTGACCGCCGAAATTCCCAACCCGGACGAGACCCTGAAGGCGGGCATGTTCCTGTCGGTCATTCTGCAGGTGCAGGTGAAGGCCGATGCCGTCATCGTTCCGGAGGAGGCGATCGTCGGCGAGGGCCTGCGCCACCTCGTCTTCGTGGTGAAGGACAGGGTGGTCGAGCGCCGGGTGGTGCGCATCGGCCAGCGCCAGGAGGGACGGGTGGAGATCGTCGAAGGGCTGAAGCCCGGCGAGACCATCATCATCCGCGGCGTGCAGCGCGTGCGGCCGGGCCTGACCGTCGAGCCGAAGCCGGTCGCCGACGCGCCGACCGCCGAGGCCGCACCGAAGCAGACGGCGGCGCCGGCCTCCGGCAACGCTCCCTCGCCCGCGGCACAGGCCGTACCTGCCCCCCCTTCGGTCGCCGGCCGGCGGAGCTGACGAGAACCCGATGCAAGTCTCCGACCTTTTCATCCGCCGTCCGGTCTTCTCGGTCGTCGTCAGCCTCCTGCTGATGGTCGGCGGGCTTGCCGCGCTCATGCAGCTCGCGGTCCGCGAGTATCCGCAGGTCGACCCGCCGATCGTCTCCGTCAACACGGTCTACAAGGGCGCGGCGAACGAGGTGATCGAGAGCCGGGTGACCGAGCTCGTGGAGGGATCCGTCGCCGGCCTCGAAGGCATCCGTCAGATCACCTCGGCGAGCCAGAACGAGCGCTCGACGGTGACGATCGAGTTCCATGTCGGGCGCGACCCCGACGCCGCCGCCGCCGACGTGCGCGACCGCGTCGCGCGGATCATGGCGCGCCTCCCCGAGGGCGTCGATCTGCCCGTGGTGCGCAAGGTCGACGCCAACGCCGCCGCGATCATGTGGATCGGCGTCACCTCGAAGACGCTCGACGCGCTCGAGCTCACCGAGTTCATGAAGCGCGTCTATGTCGACCGCCTCGCGACGGTGAACGGCGTCGCAACCGTCTATATCGGCGGCGAACGGCGCTACGCCATGCGGGTGTGGATCGATCGCACGGCGCTCGCCGCGCGCGGCCTCACCGTCATCGACGTCGAGACCGCCATCAAGAAGCAGAACGTCGAGCTGCCGGGCGGCCTCATCAGCTCGAGCAAGCGCGAGCTGACGGTCAAGACCGACTCGCGGCTCGCGACGCCCGACGAGTTCCGCCAGATCATCGTATCGAACCGCAACGGCTACCTCGTCCGCTTGGGCGAGGTGGCGAAGGTGGAGGTGGGTCCGGAGGACAACCGGTTCGAGTTCTACAAGGACGGGATCACCGCGATCGGCCTCGGCATCGTGCGCCAGGCGACCGCGAACACCCTCGCGGTCGCCGACGGCGTGCGGGCCGAGCTGAAGAAGCTCGATCAGGCGCTGCCGCCCGGCACCGAAACCAACATCATGTACGACGAATCGAACTTCATCCGCGCCTCGATCAACGGCGTGCTGAAGACCCTGGTCGAGGGCATCGGCCTCGTCATCCTCGTCATTCTGGTGTTCCTCCGCGACTGGCGCTCGACGATCGTCGCGCTCGTCGCGATCCCGGTCTCGGTGATCGCCTCCTTCATGGTGGTCGCCTTCTTCGGCGCCTCCATCAACACGCTGACGCTTCTTGCGATCGTGCTCGCCATCGGCATCGTCGTGGACGACGCCATCGTCGAGATCGAGAACATCCACCGCCGCATCGAGCATGGGCAGCCGCCGCTGCTCGCCTCCTTCGACGGCGCACGCGAGATCGGCTTCGCGGTGATCGCGACGACCGCGACCCTGATGGCGGTGTTCGTCCCGCTCGCCTTCATGACCGGCAACACCGGCCGCCTGTTCCGCGAATTCGCGATCATGCTGGCGGCATCGATCTTCTTCTCCGGCGTCGTGGCGCGCACGCTCACGCCGATGATGTGCTCGAAGCTGATGGTGCCGGCGCACGGCCGAATTCACCGCTGGACCGAGCCGGTGTTCGTCGGGATGACCAACGGCTACCGCTGGCTGCTCTCCCAGGCGTTGAAGATTCCGATCGTCATCCTGGCGCTCGGGGCGCTCGTGTCGTTCGCCGCGGTCTTGCTGTTCCAGGCGCTGCCGAAGGAGTTCGCCCCGACCGAGGACCGCGGCTACGTGCTCATCCCGATCTCCGCCCCGGAGGGCTCGAGCGTCGAATATACGCGCGAGCGCGTGAAGGAGGTCGAGAAGGCGATGGAGCCGCTGCGCCAGCAGGGCGTCGTCTCCTCGACCCTGTCCCAGGTTGCGCCGGGCTTCATCCGCCCCTCGCCGGTCAATGCGGGCCTGGTCATCCTGCGGCTCGTCCCGTGGGAGGAGCGCGCCATCAAGCAGCAGGACATCGTCAAGCAGCTGTTCGGCCAGGTCTCGAACTTCCCCGGCGCCCGCGCCTTCCCGATCAACCCGGGCTCGCTCGGCCAGCGCGGGCTCGCCCAGCCGATCCAGTTCGTGATTGGCGGTCCCGACTACCAGACCCTGCGCGAATGGCGCGACCGGGTGCTCGCGAAGGCGCAGCCGACCGGGCTCTTCGTGAACCTCGACTCCGACTACAAGGAGAACCAGCCGGACCTGCGCGTCTCGATCGACCGCGCCCGCGCCGCAGACCTCGGCATCCAGGTCGAGGACATCGGCAAGACGCTCGAGCTCATGTTCGGCGAGAAGCAGATTTCGAGCTTCGTCAACAAGGGCGAGGAATACTACGTCATCATGCGCGCCCGGGAGCAGGACCGGGCGGCGGCCAGCGACCTTTCCAACACCTTCGTGCGCTCGGCCGGCGGCGAGCTCGTGCCGCTCTCGGCCTTCGTCTCGCTGCGCGAGACCGCCGCGCCGCAGAACCTCAATCGCTTCGACCGCTTGCGGTCGATCACCATCCAAGGCTCGCTCGCCCCTGGGGTATCGATCGGGGCCGGGCTCGATACCCTGGAGCGGATCGCGCGAGAGGAGCTGCCGCCCGAGGTACGCATCGGCTACATGGGCCAATCGAAGGAGTTCAAGGACGCCTCCTCGGCGATCTACGTGACCTTCGGCCTCGCCCTGATCGTCGTGTTCCTGGTCCTCGCCGGGCAGTTCGAGAGCTGGATCAACCCGCTCATCGTGATGCTCACCGTGCCGCTCGCCGTGACCGGCGGATTGCTGGCGCTGTGGACGACCGGCCAGTCGCTCAACATCTACAGCCAGATCGGCATGATCCTGCTGATCGGGCTGATGACCAAGAACGGCATCCTAATCGTCGAGTTCGCGAATCAGCTGCGCGATCGGGGACTGAAGACGCGCGAAGCGGTGCTCCAATCCTCGGTCCAGCGCTTGCGCCCGATCCTCATGACCTCGATCGCCACCATGGGCGGCGCGCTTCCGCTCGCCTGGTCGACGGGCGCCGGCGCGGAGGCGCGCAACGCGATCGGCTGGGTGATCGTCGGCGGCGTCGCGCTCTCCACCGTGCTGACGACCCTCGTCGTGCCTTCGCTATACCTGTTGATCGGCGGCTACACGCGGCCCGCGAGCTATACCGCGGAGCTCCTCGACCGGATGCGCGCACGCGAGGAGGCGAAGGACGCGCAGGCGCCGCATCCGGCCGAGTGATGGCGAACCCAGACGCGGCAACGGCGGGCCACGGCCCGCCGTTCGCTCTCGATCCGAGCTTTTCCGATCAATCAATCATGTAGCGGACGCCGATCCGGGCCTCGTGGGCGTCGAGCGGCTTCAGCTTGAAGCCGAAGCCGGCGTTGTCCAGATCGGTCTTGTTCTCGCCGACCCGCAGATAGCGGTAGCCGAGATCGAGCTTCAGCCCTTTGCCGATGTCGACCGCGGCGCCGGCCATGAGAGCCCAGGCGAGGTTGGTCTTGGTTCCACCCTCGTGCGCCACAGCAGCTTGCGAGAAGGCGGACGAGCAGGTGACGGTCAGGCAGCTCACCTTGGACGAATAGCTGCTGAGGTCGTTGTTGGCGAAGCCGATGCCGGCCCCGACATAGGGCGTGATCCCCGACCAGTTGCCGAAGCTTCAGGGTATCGGTCGAGTAGCCGTGGACGTAGCTCGATCCGGAGCTCAGGGCGGCGATGCGGGCCTCCGACCGGTAATCGGCGGTGAGGTCGGCGCGGAACCAGCCGTTGAAGGCGTAGCCGATGCCGCCGCCGCCCGACCAGGTGTTCGCCAGCCTGATCGAATCGAAGGGCAGGCCGGCGCTGTAACCGAGGGCTTCCCTCGGGTTCGCGTAATCGACGTAGCCGACGTCGCCCCGCAGGTACCAGCCGGTGCCGAGCTCCGAAACCACCGATCCTTCGGACGGCAGCGGCGGCGGCGGAGGCAGGAGGTCGGCGGCGCTCGCCTGCGCCGAAATCCCCGAGAGGACGAGCGCAGACAACAGGATTTTCAGGCTGCCCATGACAGCTTTTCCTCTTACTCGGACGGGTGAGCCAAGAGCGGCCGAAGAACTTGCTCTTGGTGGCGCGATCGCCGGGCGGATTAGAGGATGGAGGAGACAGGTTAAGCCGCACTTAACCTTAACGCTTTTCGGAAAGCTCTCGCTGCCCTGTCTATCAGCCGCTCAAACGACAACGGCGCGGGAAGATCCCGCGCCGTGCGTGTGGAAGGTGATGCTGCTCAGTATTTGCGAATGAGCGGAGCGTCGTAGATCGGCGGCGGCGCGACGGCCAGCATCCAGCGCAGGCCGAGCTTGATGTCGTGCGAGTCGATCTCTTTGAGGCTGTAGGCGGTGTCGGGGCAGACGACCGCGTTGAAGCAGTTGAGCCCGCCGGCTTCGGCCTTGCCCATGTTGAGGTAGCGGTAGGCGAGCTCGAGCTTGGCGTTCGGCGAGATGGCCATGCCGACGCCGGCGTGGAGCGCCCAGGCGAACTTGGTGGTGTCCCGGTCGGGCGCAAAGCCGATGCCCCCGGCGGCGGTCCCGGCGCCGATGTCGGTGAGCCCGAGCACCTTGTGCCGCGCGAAGCCGACGCCGGCGCCGACGAAGGGCGTGAAGCCGTGCCAGTTGCCGAAGTCGATATAGCCGTTCGCGAGGCCGACGATCGAGGAGAGCTTCGCCTCGACGAGGTTGATCCCGCGCGCGGTCGCGGGCGGAAAGATGTAGCTCTCGACGGTCTTGAACTGGGCCGCCGTCCGGTACTCGCCGGTGAGGTCGGCGCGGAACCAGCTGTTGAACTTGTAGCCGGCGCCGAACCCGACGAAGGCCTGGTCGGCGATCATCTTGTGATCGACGTGGTATCCGGCCGGCGGGCCGATGAAGGCGGGGTTCGTGTCGATCCCTTCGAACTTGTCGAAGTCGAGCGCGCCGACGCCGACGTCGCCGCGCAGATACCAGCCGCCGCCGAACTCGACCGGCACAGGCGCCGGTCCATAGGGCATCGGGGGAGGCGGCGGGAGCATATCGGCCGCAAGCGCGGTAGCAGACGCAGCGACCGCGAAAACGCCCGCCAGAGCCAATGACTTGAAGCTGCCCATGACAGGGTCCCTTCGTTCTCGCGTAAGGCCACGGCGGCCACGCGGGGGTGAATACCAACGAAGGGAATCGTCTCAAAAAGCCGTTAAAGGGAGCGCCCGCAGGCCGCGCTCAGGCCGCCGCCCGCGCCAGCGCGTCGACCACGTCCTCGACGACCTGGTTGACGAGCTCGCGGTTGTCGCCCTCGCCCATGACGCGGATCACCGGCTCGGTCCCGGAGGGGCGAATCACCAGCCGGCCGTGATTGCCGAGCCGCAGGCGCGCCGATTCGATCGCGGTCACCACGCTGTCCTCCTGCAGCGGCTGGCCGGCGCGGTAGCGCACGTTCTTGAGGATCTGCGGCAGCGGCTCGAAGCAGTGGCAGACCTCGCTCACCGGCCGGCCGAGGCGCTTCACCACGGCGAGGAGCTGGAGCGCCGCGAGGAGGCCGTCGCCGGTCGTCGTGTAGTCGGACAGGATGATATGGCCGGACTGCTCGCCGCCGACATTGTAGCCGTGCTCGCGCATGTGCTCGAGCACGTAGCGGTCGCCGACCGCGGTCCGGGCCAGCCGCAAGCCGAGCCCGCCGAGAAAGCGCTCGAGGCCGAGGTTCGACATGATGGTCGCGACGATCCCGGGCTGCGACAGCCGCCCGTCGTCCTTCCACGAGCGCGCCACCACCGCCATGAGCTGGTCGCCGTCGACCACATGGCCCTTCTCGTCGACGACGATGACGCGGTCGGCGTCGCCGTCGAGCGCGAGGCCGATGTCGGCGCGCAGCTCCCGGACCTTGCGGATCAGCGCCTCGGGCGCGGTCGAGCCGACGTCGCGGTTGATGTTGAAGCCGTCCGGCTCGACCCCGATCGGGATGACCTCGGCGCCGAGCTCCCACAGGGTCTCGGGCGCGACCTTGTAGGCGGCGCCGTTGGCGCAATCGACCACCACGCGCATGCCTTCGAGGTCCAGCTGGCGCGGCAGGGTGCGCTTGGCGAACTCGATGTAGCGGGCATGCACGCTCTCGATGCGCTTCGCCCGCCCGAGCTTCGCGGAAGGCGCAAGGCGCGCCTCGACGCCCGCCCCGACGAGCGCCTCGATCTGCAGCTCGACCTCGTCGGAGAGCTTGAACCCGTCCGGCCCGAACAGCTTGATGCCGTTGTCCTCGAACGGGTTGTGCGAGGCCGAGATCATCACGCCGAGGTCGGCCCGCATCGAGCGGGTCAGCATGGCGACCGCCGGGGTCGGCATCGGCCCGAGCAGCAGCACGTCCATGCCGACCGAGGTGAAGCCCGCCTGCAGCGCCGATTCGATCATGTAGCCGGAGAGCCGCGTATCCTTGCCGATCACCACGCGGTGGCGGTGGTCGCCGCGCTGGAAGACCAATCCGGCCGCCTGGCCGACCCTGAGCGCGAGCTCCGGCGTGATCACGCCGTTGGCCCGCCCCCTGATCCCGTCGGTGCCGAAATATTTGCGCGTCATGGGAGCTTTCGCTTCTCGTCTGATCGGCGGGGCCGCACGATTCGGGCTCTTCCCGCCGCGGCCTCCTGCCGCCTGCGGGCGCCTATGCTGCACGGACGCAGTTCACAAACCGTGAGCTTGTCTTACCGGCTCCGGCTGCGGCGCGCCAGCCGGGGCCGGTCCCTCGGGGTCCGTCTCCACGCCGAAATCCGCGAAGCGGCGGGCGATCTCCTCGAGCAGCGCGTTCGTCTCCTCGAAGGTCTGCGGCCCGCCGCCGGCGTCATCGGCGCTCCGGCCGGCATAAGGCCCCTCGTCGGGCAGCGCCGCGACGCGCTCGGTTCGGTGTAGCCGCTGATGCGCGCGCCCCCGTCCCTCGACGGTCAGAAGGGTCTCCGCCACCCCTGGATGAAGCTTCCTTAAGGCCGGTCTCGATCGTTGAAAAGTCCTCATCCGCGCGCTCGGTGTCGAGGGGAGCGCGTCAGATGGGCAGTCATCCCGGAAGCCGCGGAGCGGCTATCCGGAATCCATGACGCTGGCGGCTGGGGTGTGGGTCCCGGCTCTCCGCTTCGCTCCGGCCGGGACGACCGAGCGGGAAGAGGTCAGAGAGCACGGTGGCGGTCCGCTCCCCCCGCTCCGTGGGTGAGGATCAAGCCTGCGGCTGGGGCTCCAGCCCGCCTTCGCTTTCGCCGGCGCGGGGGCGGCCCTTGCCGGCGGTCGGCACGGGCGAGGCGCGGGCCGGGGTCGGCGGATCGCCGGTGTCGCGCACCGGCGGCTTGCCCTCGAGGAGGCCGCGGATCTCGTCGCCGGTGAGGGTCTCGTATTCGAGCAGCCCCTCGGCGAGCGTCTCGAGGTCGGCGCGCTTCGCCTCGAGGATGCTGCGGGCCTCCTTGAGCCCGCCCTCGACCAGGCGCCGCACCTCGGAATCGATCTTCTGCGCCGTCGCCTCGGAGACCGCCTGGGTGCGCCCCATCGACATGCCGAGGAAAACCTCCTCCTGGTTCTCGCCATAGGCGACGGTGCCGAGCTCGGGACTGAAGCCCCAGCGGGTCACCATCATGCGGGCAAGGCGCGTCGCCTGGTCGATGTCGGACTGGGCGCCGGAGGTGACCTTGTCGGCGCCGAAGGTCATCTCCTCGGCGATGCGCCCGCCCATCATGATGGCGAGCCGCGAGGTCATCTGCTCGAACGACATCGACAGCTTGTCGCGCTCGGGCAGCTGCATGACCATGCCAAGCGCCCGGCCGCGCGGGATGATGGTCGCCTTGTGCACCGGGTCGGTCGCGACGACGTTGAGGGCGACGATGGCGTGGCCGGCCTCGTGATAGGCGGTGAGGCGCTTCTCGTCGTCGGTCATGACGAGGGTGCGGCGCTCGGCGCCCATCATGACCTTATCCTTGGCGTCCTCGAACTCGTGCATGGTGACGATGCGCTTGCCGCGCCGCGCCGCGAGGAGCGCAGCCTCGTTGACGAGGTTCATGAGGTCGGCGCCGGAGAAGCCGGGCGTGCCGCGGGCGATGACGCGCAGATCCACGTCGGGCGCCAGCGGCACCTTGCGGACATGCACCTTTAGGATCTTCTCGCGGCCGACCACGTCGGGGTTCGGCACCACGATCTGGCGGTCGAAGCGGCCGGGGCGGAGGAGGGCGGGGTCGAGCACGTCGGGGCGGTTCGTCGCCGCGATGATGATGATCCCTTCGTTCGCCTCGAACCCATCCATCTCGACGAGGAGCTGGTTCAGGGTCTGCTCGCGCTCGTCGTTGCCGCCGCCGAGGCCGGCGCCGCGGTGGCGCCCGACCGCGTCGATCTCGTCGATGAAGATGATGCAGGGCGCATTCTTCTTCGCCTGGTCGAACATGTCCCGCACGCGCGAGGCGCCGACGCCGACGAACATCTCGACGAAGTCGGAGCCAGAGATGGTGAAGAAGGGCACGTTCGCCTCGCCGGCGACGGCGCGGGCGATCAGCGTCTTGCCGGTGCCGGGCGGGCCGACGAGGAGGCAGCCGCGCGGGATGCGCCCGCCGAGCCGCTGGAACTTCTGCGGATCGCGCAGGAACTCGACGATCTCCTGCAAGTCCTCCTTGGCTTCGTCGACGCCGGCGACGTCCTCGAAGGTGACGCGGCCATGGGCCTCGGTCAGGAGCTTCGCCTTCGACTTGCCGAAGCCCATGGCGCGGCCGGCGCCAGACTGCATCTGGCGCGATAGGAAAATCCAGGCCCCGATGAAGACGAGGATCGGCAGCCAGTTCACGAGGAGCGCGATGAACCACGGCGTGTTGTCGGAGGGCGGGCGCGCGTTGATCTGCACGCCCTTCTGCGACAGCTTGGTCACGAGGCTCGGGTCGAAGGGCGCGTAGGTCGTGAAGGCGCGGCCGTCGTTGAACTGCCCGCTGATCTCGTTGCCCGAGATCACGACGCTCTTGACGTTGTTGTTGTCGGCTTCGGTGAGGAGTTGGCTATAGGCGATGTCCGAGCCGCCCGAGCGCTGGCCCGGGTTCTGGAACAGCGTCACGAGCGCGAGAACGAGAAGAAAAATGATGACCCACAGGGCGAAATTGCGGAAGTTCGGATTCATCAGCTGGTTCTGTCCCTGGGGAACGATGGGCGCGGACGATCGTCCCCCGCGTCCGGCGCACCTCGCCTAATCTAGGTGCGCACCCCCCCCTTGCCAAGGGAATGCGGCGCGCCTGCGGCGGCGATGTCATTGTTCGTTAACCGGTCCAACATCCGGCGGCGATATGATGTTGACAGGCCTGCTCCGCCCTAATGCGCGGCGAGCCGAAGCTCCCTATCAGGGTTCTCTCCCCCTCCGGCGCGGCGGCTCGGGGGAGAAACGGATGCGGCCGGGGGTCGTCTCGATCAGCGCGCCGCCGAGGTTGAGCTTCGCGCGCGCGCCCTGCGCGAGCGCCGGAAAGACCCGGCCGAGGGCGTGCTCCTCGAGCCGCTCGAGCCGCAGCGGCGCATCGGCGCCCGCAACGGCGGCGATCGCCTGCGCCACCACGCGCAGCCGGATGGCCTCGGGCTCGCCGAGGAGGGCGGCGCCGTCGAGCTCGAGCGAGGCGCCGCTTCGGGCGATGCGCGCGCTGTCGAGCACGGCGCGCGCCCGCGCTTCGAGCGCATCCTCGGCGCGCTGCGCCCGCAGCGCCAGCGCCGCCAGGCGCTCGGCCGTGAGACCTTCGCGGGCGAGCAGCGGCATGAGCTGGCGCCAGCGGCTGCGGGCAAAGCGCGGGTCGGCGTTCGACGGGTCCTCGAGATATGGCCAGCCGTGGGCCGCGCACATCGCCAGAAGCTCGGCTTTGCTCAAGCCCAGGAACGGCCGCGCCAATCTCACGCCGCCGCGCTCCGTTTCGGCCCGCATGCCGGCGAGCCCGCCGACGCCGGTGCCGCGAGAAAGGCGCATGAGGAGCGTCTCGGCCTGGTCGTCGAGAGTGTGGGCGGTGAGGATGTGCGAGGCGCCGAGCTCTTGCGCCAAGCCCGCGAGAAGCCGGTAGCGCGCCTCGCGCGCCGCCTCCTGCACGCCGCTGCGCGGCTTCTCGCCCGCCCAGGCCAGGAGACGGTGCGGGAAGCCGCAAGCGCCGGCCCAGCCGGCCACCGTCTCGGCCTCATCGCGCGATTGCGCGCGCAGGCCATGGTCGATGGTCGCGACCGTGACCGGCACGAGCGCGCCGCAGCCGCGCGTCTCGGCTGCGACCCGCATCAGCGCCATCGAATCCGGTCCGCCCGAGACGGCAAGGACCACGGCTTTCGCGGCTGCGCAGGATTTCAGGAGATAGGGTTCGAGCAGCGGCCGGACGGCCGAGACCGGAAGCGGCTTTGCGACCCCGCTCACACGCAGCGGGCGCGCTTGACCTCGCGCTCCACGCCCTGCCGCACGTTGTTCGACGCATCCGGATATTTGCGCGAGAGCTCCGCGAAGGTGGCGCAGGCCTGGTCGCGGGCGCCGAGCGCATTGAGCGAGATCCCGAGCTTGAGCATGGCCTCGGGCGCCTTGGCGGCGCGGGCATGCTCGGTCGAGATCCTCAGGAACTGCTCGGCCGCTTCGCGCGGACGATTGCGCTGCAGGTAGGTCTCGCCGAGCCAGTAGATCGCGTCCGGCACGAGCCGGTCGCGCGGATGCGACTGCAGGAACTGGCGCAGGCCCATCTCGGCCTGCTCGTACTGCCGCTGCATGATGTAGGCGTAGGCCATGTTGTAATCGGCGCGCGCGTTGCCGCTGCCGGTCGCGGCGATGCTGGCCCCGGGCGGCGGCGGCGGAGCCGCAACCGGCGGCGGCGCCGCGCTCGCCATGCGCCCGGCGCTCAGATCGAGGGGGGCGCCGGCCCCGCGCGGCGGGGCATCGTCGTCGTCATCGACGATTGCCGGGCCGCCCGGCGGCGGCGAGTCGATCGCTCCGCGCGGCATCTGCGCGGCGCCGGGCGTTAGGCCGGCGACGGTACCCGGGTTCGCGATCGGTACCGAGGGCTGCGTCGTGCCGAGCGGCGCCGGCGCGCCCGGCGCATTGGGCGCGGCTGCCGGATCGAAGGCGTCGCCCCGGCGCGGCGGCCGCCCGGGCGCTGCGCCGGGCTGCGCCACCGGCGGCGCGGCCTGGGGATGCGCGGCCGCCGGCCCGGCGCTGCGCGGCGCGCCGGGGCGCTCCTGGAAGCGGAACTCCACGTCTTCCTGGAACTTGCGCAGCTGCGCCTTGAGCTGCCCGTTCTCGTATTGCAGCTGCTCGATATGGCCGGACATCTGCCGGACCTGGTTCTCGAGCCGGTTGAGCCGCACGACGAACTCGCTCGCATCCTGCGCGGCGGCGGGACCGGCGAGGGCGCTCGCGATAAAGAGGGCGGCGGAAAGGCGTGCGGACATTGCGGTCAAGAGCGGCCGGGAGCCAGAGAAGAGCGCCGCCACGGCCAGATTAAGGCCACGGCCGACGCTTGCGGCCGGATTACGAGCCGACTCCGCCGTCGAGCACGGTCACGGCGCGGCGGTTCTGCGACCAGCACGAGATGTCGTTGCAGACCGCGACCGGCCGCTCCTTGCCGTAGGACACGCTGCGCATGCGCGAGCCCGTAATCCCGCGCGACTGCAGGTACTCGCGCACCACCTGCGAGCGCCGGGCGCCAAGCGAGAAATTGTACTCGCGGGTGCCGCGCTCGTCGGCATGGCCCTCGACCAGGAAGGTGTAGCGCGGATAGCGCGCGAGCCACGCGGCCTGCTTGTCGAGGGTCGCGACCGCGGTCGGCGTGAGGTCGGTCGAATCGCTGTCGAAGAACACCCGGTCGCCGACATTGACCGCGAAGTCCCGCACGCTGCCGGGGGTCGCGGCGCCGCCGGCCCCGCCCGCGCCGATGCCGGCGGTCTGGTCGGTCTTGGCGCAGGCCGCGATGGCGAAAACCGCGAGGGCAGCGACGGCGAGCTTCAGCCCGCGGAGGGACAAGGTCACCATGGGCAGCACTCCTTACGCTCGTCTGCCGAGATCCATGCTCATGCTTAGCCTGCGGCGGTTAAGCGAAGGTTCCGTCAACCTTGATGGATGGTTCCGAGGATCGGCGGCAGGGCCGCGCGGGCGGGGATACGCGCAGGCAGGGTTAATCAGGAGTGAATGCGGCGAAGCGGGGGCGCGGCGGATTGAGGCAACGCGCGACTCACGAGAGGCGGCTCGCATTATGCCGGTCTGTGGCGTTCGTAACACACGCCTCTCGGCGTGCTCGCGGACCGGCAGCGAGACGCGCCCTTTGTTGTCGCTGGGCTTTGATCCGGTGATCTGGGAGACGGCGCCTCCTGTCGGACCGGTCTCTGGATGCGGCGCCCGCTGGGGAACGCGCGCGGATCAGCGCGCCTATCGCGCGGGCGCCGGCGCCGGGGGCTGCAACCCGACCCCCGTCTCCGCCTTTTCGTCCTCCGCCTCCGCCTCCGTGGTGTAGGGCCATAGAAACAGGCAGAGCAGAACCACGGGGATGCCGACCGCGGCCGTCATCGTGAAGAAGGTCGCGTAGCCATGGGCCTGCACGATGAAGCCGGAGACGCCGCCGACGAGCTTGCCGGGAAGCGCATAGAGGGAGCTCAAGAGCGCGTATTGGGTCGCGGCGAAGCCTGGCGCGGTCAGCCCGGACATGTAGGCGATCAAGGCCGAGCCGGCGAAGCTGCCGGCGAAGTTGTCGACGCTGATCGCGGCGACGAGGAAGGGCAGCTTCGCCCCTTCCATGGCAAGCCAGGTGAACATGAGGTTCGATCCGGCGCCGAGGATCGCGCCGAGGAGGAGCGTCATGCGCAGCCCGATCTTCGCGACCGCGATGCCGCCAGCGAAAGCGCCGATCATGCCGACCCAGACGCCGTAGAGCTTCGAGACGTTCGCGATGTCGACCTTCGAGAAGCCGAGGTCGATGTAGAAGGGGTTCGCCATTACGCCGGCGACGAAGTCGGGCAGGCGATAGAGCGCGACGAGCGCCAGGATGCCGATCAGCAAGAGGCCCTTGCGCCGGAAGAGGTCCCGCAGCGGCGCGATCACGGCTTGGGCGAAGCTGAACTTCGGAACCTCGCGCGTCGCCCCGCCGAGCGCCTCGGGCTCCGGCGCCTTGTCGACCACCGGCGCGAGCAGCGTCGCCGTCATGCCGACGACCATCAGCGCCGCCATGGCGAAATAGGCGGCGTGCCAGCTCACGAACTCCGCGATGTAGAGCGCGCCGGCCCCGGCGCAGAGAAGGGCGAGGCGGTAGCCGAGCTGATAGGCGGCGGCGAGCACACCCTGGCGCGACGTCGGTGCGACGTCGATGCGGAACCCGTCGACCACCACGTCCTGGGTCGCCGAGCCGAAGGCGACCAGGAAGGCGAACATGGCGGTCACGGCGATGCTCGCGGTCGGGTTCGACAGCCCGACCCCGACGAGCCCGATCGCAACGAGGCTCTGCGCGGTCAGCATCCAGGCCCGGCGCCGCCCGAACAGGCGCGACAGCACCGGCACGTCGAAGGCGTCGACGATCGGCGACCACAGGAACTTGAAGCTGTAGGCGAGCGCGAGATAGCTGAACAGGCCGATCGTCGTCACCGGCACGCCGGATTCGCGCAGCCAGGCCGAGAGCGTGCCGAAGACGAGGAGGAGCGGGAGGCCGGAGGAGTAGCCAAGCGCGAGGATCAGCGCGACCCGCCGGTCGGCGAGGAGACGCCAGTCGCCTCCGGGGGCTTTGAGCATGGCCGGGCCTCCGCACCGCGAATCGCCGGATCAACCTGTGCTTAACCTTCGCGCCGCGGCTGAAGAAACCGTGAAGGGCGGCGTTATTGCGGCATCGGGGCCGCTCTCGCGCGCCACCATAAGCCGGAACCCTCCCGGAGCGCCGGAGTTGCGCCCATGAGGCGGAGGGTCGGCGGGACGAGCGGGTCGGGCATGCCGGAAGAGCGGATTGGCGGGATTGAAGGCGGCGATCCGGCCACGCGGACGGGCCTGCGCAGGGTCTACCACCTCGCGGCCATAGCGCTCGCGCTTCTCGTGCCGCTCACGCTGTTCGCCGGCTTCTGGCTGCGCCAGGAATTCGCGCGCAGCCGGCAGGATCTCGAGGAAAGCCTGCGGTCGCGGGCCGACGCGCTGCTCCAGCGCGTCGACGCCGAGCTCGGGCAGGAGATCAAGGTCCTGCAGGCGATCGCCGCCCTGCCAAGCCTCGACGAGCCGAACCTCGAGCAGTTCCGGCGACAGGCGGACGAGATGGCTTCGGTCATGCCGCAATGGGCCGCCGTCGCCCTCGTCGAGGCCGGCAGCGGGCGCCAGCTGGTCAGGACCTCCGCCCCGCCCGATGCGTTGCCGCCCGCGACGGCCGTGCCGGAAGCAGTCGAGAGGGTCGCGACGACGCGTGCGCCCGCGGTTCTCACCCGTGCGCCGGAGCTGGGCGGCTTTTACGCCGAGCACGCGATTTTGTTGTTCGTTCCGGTGATGCGGGACGATGTCGTCCGGCACGTGTTGGTGGCCGGGGTGAGGTCCGGCGCGGTCCAGGACGTCGTGGCGGAAGAGAGCTATGATCATCGCGCTCTTGCCCTGGTGGTCGACGAGCGCGACCGCATCGTCGCGCGCTCCCGGGCAGCCAACCGCTTCGTCGGCCGCGACGCCCACGAGGAGTTGCGGCGCGCCACCGCCGGCCGGACGAGCGGCGTCTTCACGGCGCCGACGCCGGACGGCGACAACGTCTTCACCGCTTTCCGGCGATCTCCGACGAGCGGCTGGCTCTTCGTGGTCGCGACCGACCACCGCCAATACGACCGCATCGCCGAGCGCTCGACCTGGGCGACCATCGCGGCGGTGGCGCTCAGCCTCACCATCGCGGTGATTCTGGCGGTGTTCCTCTTCTACAACGTCATGGAGCGCCGCCTCGCCGCCGAGCGCCTCGCCGCCTCGCGCGCGCTCACCGACCTCGACGCGCGGCTCCTCGCGACGACGCAGGAAGCACTCGCCGAGCAGCGCAAGGCATCGTCCGAACGCGAGGTGCTCTTGCGCGAGATCTATCATCGCGTGAAGAACAATCTGCAGATCGTGCAGAGCCTGCTCCGCCTCGGCTCGCGCGACCTCGCCCCGGACCAGCGCGAAGCCTTCGAAAGCGCGATCCGGCGCATCGGCGCGATGGCCCGCGTGCACACGCTCCTCTACAACTCGGCCGACCTCGCCTCGATTGAGATCGGCGAATATCTCGATGGGCTCGTGAAGGAGGTCGCCGACGCCTTCGGCGCGCGCGATCGCCGCATCGAGACGATCGTCGACGCGGAGCCGATGCGGGTCCCGCTCGACACCGCTGTGCCGCTCGCCTTCATTGCGGTCGAAGTCCTGACCAATGCCTTCAAGCACGCTTTCCCCCTCGGCCGGGGCGGCACCATCAGGGTCTGCGCGAAGCGCGAGGGCGATCGCGGGATCCTCACGATCAGCGACGACGGCGTCGGCTTCCAGCCGCGCCAGCCGCAAGGGCGGCGCGCGCTCGGGCTCACCATCGTCTCGAAGCTCGTGCAGCAGATCGACGGCACGCTCGAGCAGCCGAAGGAGGGCGAGTCGGTCTTCCGCGTCACCTTCCCGCTCGACGCGCCGGCCGACGTCGCGGCGCCGCTCGCGCCGGAGGCCGAGACCATGCGGCGCGCAGCCGGCACTTGATGCAACCCTGGCCGGGCTCCATATTCGCTTGAGCGGCGGGTTTCCGCCGCGAAGGGCGCCGCAGCCGCGGGCCCGATCCACCCCGGAGCGCCTTCACAGAGGGCTTCGACCATGTCGCGTCAGTCGCCGTTCGGGCATCCGTTCCTGTTGGGCTTCGACGAGATCGAGCAGGCGCTCGATCGGGTCTCGAAGGCCGCAAGCGACGGCTATCCTCCCTACAACATCGAGCGTCTGCCCCGCACCGAGCGGGATCCGGAACGCCTGCGCATCACGCTCGCGGTCGCCGGCTTCACGCAGGACCAGCTCGAGATCACGCTGGAGGAGAGCCAGCTCGTGATCCGGGGACGGCAGGGAGAGGACAAGGCGAGGCAGTTCCTGCATCGCGGCATCGCCGCCCGGCAGTTCCAGCGGGCCTTCCTTCTCGCCGACGGCATGGAGGTGCTCGGCGCCGATCTGTCGAACGGCCTTTTGTCGATCGACCTCGCCCGGCCAGAGCCCGAGCGCATCGTGCGGAAGATCGACATCGCCGCCCGTGACTAGACCGACGAACCTGCTCCGCTTGAGGAGGGAGCCAATGACCGAACAAGAGACGAAGACCTTTGCCATCGACGCCGCCGATCTCGCCGCTCTGGGAGAGGGGCAGGTCGCCTATGTGAAGCCGATGCAGTCGGACGAGGTACGCGAGCTCTTTCCGCAGGCGCCGCAGATGCAGCCCGGGCTGAAGCTGTTCGCGCTGCTCTCGGCAAGCGGAACGCCGATCCTCCTGACCGACTCGCGCGACGCAGCGCTCGCCAACGCCTGGGCGCACGACTTGCAGACGGTGGGGCTTCACTAGAGCAGCTTCGGCTGCCGCTCCTGCTCCTTCTCCGGCACGACGCCTTCGACCGCCGCGATCAGGCGGTCGAGGTCTTCCGGCCGCGAGAGCCGGTGATCGCCGTCCTTGACGAGCGTCAGCGAGACGTTGTCCCCCGGCAGATGCTCGACGAGCTCCATGGCGTGCCGCCACGGTACGTCCGGGTCCTGCATTCCCTGCAGGATGTGGACCGGACAGCCGGTGCGGATCGTCTCGCCGAACAGGAGGTGCTTGCGCCCGTCCTCAATGAGGTCGCGCGTGATCGGATAGGGGTCGTCGGAATAGATCGAAGGGCGCAGGTACACTCCCTTGGTCTCGATCGCGCGTCGAACGTCCGCCGGGAACTCTTTCCACATAAGCCGTTCGGTGAAATCGACCGCAGGCGCGATCAGCACCATGCCGGCCGGGGCGCGCTCCGACCGGCGCCGCAGAAGCTCGCGGGTTGCAAGCAGCGCGAGCCAGCCTCCCATCGACGAGCCGACCAGGATCGGAGGCTCCGTGATGAAGCCGTCGAGCACCGCGAGCGTGTCCTCGAGCCAGCGCGAGATGGTGCTCTCCTCGAACTTGCCGGTCGACTCGCCGTGTCCCGAATAGTCGAAGCGCAGGAAGGCGCGGCCCCTCTGCGCGGCCCAGGCATCGAGTGCCTCGGCTTTGGTCGAGCGCATGTCGGAGCGGAACCCGCCGAGCCATACGACCCGCGGGCCGGCGCCCTGGCGCACCCGCACGGCGATGCGCCGCGCCTCCGGGCCGGTGCCGACATCGAGGAACTGCGGCATTGGTTAACGCTTCCTAAACCCCGTCCCTTGAACCCTTGAGGCCATGATTCGGTCGAGAAGGCTCATATACCGGTGAACATGGTGGCGCGACCGGTCGGCGGCCTGAGCTTCCCGCGGACGGGCTTTCACCCCCTGAGCGGCCGCACGATTCTTCAGATCATCCCGGAACTCGAAGCCGGCGGGGCCGAGCGAACCGCGGTCGATATCGCGGCCGGGCTTGCCAAGGTCGGCGCCCGCGCGGTCGTCGCAACCGAAGGCGGGCGGCTCGTCGGGGAGCTCCAGGCGAAGGGCGGCATCTGGGCGCCGTTCCCGGCCGGCAGCAAGAACCCGCTCGGCATGCTCTACAACGTTCGGTGCCTTGCGAAGCTCTGCCTTGATGAGGGCGTGGCGCTGATCCATGCCCGCTCGCGGGCGCCGGCCTGGGTCGGGCTCGGCGCGGCGAGGGCCTTGAACCTGCCTTTCGTCACGACCTTTCACGGCAGCTACGCCGGCGGTTCCTCGGTCAAAATCCTCTACAACTCGGTGATGACGCGCGGCGATGCGGTGATCGCGAACTCCCACTACACGGCGGGGCTCGTCCGCTCACTCTCTCCGCAAGCTTCCGAGCGCATCCGGGTTATCCACCGCGGCACCGATTTCGCGAAGTTCTCGCCCTCGGCGGTAGGGCCGGACCGGGTCGAGGCGCTGCGCAAGGCCTGGGGGGTCGCTCCGCACGAGCGCATCGTGCTGCTTGCCGCCCGGCTCACCGGCTGGAAGGGCCAGAAGGTGTTGATCGAGGCCGCCGGGAAGCTCAACGGCGAGGGGCTCGCCGACGTGGCGTTCGTTCTTGCCGGCGATGCGCAGGGCCGCGATTCTTACGTCCGCGAGCTCGACCAGCTCATCGAGAGCAACGGGCTCACGGGCGTGGTCCGTCGGGTCGGCCATTGCGAGGACATGCCGGCTGCCTTCCTTGCAGCCTCCGTGGTCACGGTACCCTCGACCGAGCCCGAGGCATTCGGGCGCTCGGCGGTCGAGGCGCAGGCGATGGGCGCGCCGGTGGTGGTAAGCGACCTCGGCGCCGTGCCCGAGACCGTGCTCACGCCGCCCGAGGTCTCGGCGCAGGAGCGCACCGGCTGGCGCGTGCCGGCGGGCGATGCCGCGGCGCTCAGCCAAGCGCTCGCGGCGGCGCTCGCCATGGGTGCAAGCGCCCGCGAGGCCATGGCGACGCGGGCGCGCCTTCATGTCGAGCGGCATTTCTCGCTCGAGCGCATGGTGGAAGACACGCTCGATGTCTACATCAGCCTTCTCGAGGTCCGCGCGAAGGCGCCCGCGAGTTGACTTGACAGGCGTTTCTGCGAATTGTCGCGAGCGTCAGCGTAGTTCGGCGGTCGGCGGTGCGAGGCACCCGCGTTGGCGGGTCGTCCAACCGCCGCTTAGCCATTGAAGAGGAGAGCACAGCCATTCGTCGACCCATGAGAGCCATGCCGGTCCCGCAGAAGGAAGGGCCGCGCGCCAACCGGGACATTCGCGGCGTCCGCGAAGTTCAGCTCATCGACCAGGACGGACAGAACAAGGGCGTCGTGCCCTTCTTCGACGCTCTGAAGATCGCCGAGGAAGCCGGCCTCGATCTTGTCGAAATCGCGCCGAACTCCACGCCCCCCGTTGCCAAGATCCTCGACTACGGCAAGTTTCGCTTCAACGAGCAGAAGAAGCAGGCCGAGGCGCGCAAGAAGCAGAAGACCGTCGAGGTCAAGGAAATCAAGCTCAGGCCCGGCATCGACCGGCACGACTACGACGTGAAGATGAAGGCCGTGCAGCGCTTCTTCGAGGAGGGCGACAAGGTCAAGGTCACGCTGCGCTTCCGCGGCCGCGAGATGGCGCACACCGACCTCGGCGTGAGGCTGCTCGAGCGCGTCAAGGCCGACACCGCGACCCTCGCCAAGGTCGAGAGCGAGCCTATGATGGAAGGCCGCCAGATGATCATGATCCTCGCGCCGCGGTAATCGCAAGCATCGAGCGAGTCGGAGGCCGCCACCGGGCGGCCTTTTGCTTTTTGGAGACGCGCCGCTAGTTTCCCCGCGCTCTCAATTTCGACAGGACCATGATGCAGACGAACCCTGAAACCGTCCGCCGCGAACTCGCCGCCGCGCTGCGGCTCGCCGCGAAGCACGACCTCAACGAGGGCATCTGCAACCATTTCTCGGTCGCGCTGTCAGGCAGGGACGAGCGCTACCTGATCAACCCCTACGGCATCCATTGGTCGCAGATGCGCCCCGGCGACCTCCTCCTGATCGACGGCGCCGGGCAAGTGCTGGAAGGCGAGGGCGAGGTCGAGGCGACGGCGCGCAACATCCACATCGCGGGACACCGCGCCAACCCGCGCCACCGGGCGATCTTCCACGTCCACATGCCATACGCCACGAGCCTCACCATGATCGAAGGCGGCCGGCTCGAGATGGCGCACCAGACCGCGGCCCGCTTCTACGGGCGCGTGGCCTATCAGGGCTTCGGCGGGGTCGCCCTCGACGAGGCCGAGGGCGAGCGCCTCGCCAAGGCCCAGAAGGACAACCCCCACGCCGACGTGATCTTCTTGGAGCACCACGGCGTGACCATTGGCGCCCCCTCGGTCGCGCTCGCCTTCGACGAGCTCTACTACCTCGAGCGCGCCTGCCGCCAGCAGGTGCTCGCCCTATCGACCGGCCGCCCGCTCAAGCTCATCCCCGATCAGGCGCTCCGCGAGACCGCGCAACAATACATGCAGGTGATCGAGTTCCAGGCCGACAAGCACTTCGAGGCGCTGATGCGGGTGGAGGGGCTGTAGGTCCCGGCGGCTGTCGAATGCTGCGACTATTGTTGCGCTTTTTCACTCGCTCTGCCATATACCCCGCCTTCATCGAACCGCCCGGCCGTTAGGGCTGCCGTGGCGGTTCGCTTTGCTCAACAGCAAGCATGCGAGCCGCGTCGGGCGTGAGCCCGGAGCAGGGGCTCGTTCAGGAGAGCCAAATGCCCAAGCTCAAGACCAAGTCGGGCGCGAAAAAGCGCTTCAAGATCACCGGCACCGGCAAGGTGCTCTATGCCCAGCGCGGCAAGCAGCACGGCATGATCAAGCGGACGAACAAGCAGATCCGGAACCTGCGCGGCACGGCGACCCTGTTCAAGACGGACGCCGACAACGTCAAGAAGTACTTCCTGCCGAACGGCTGAAGCGCTTCCCGCGAGCTTTTACGAGATTCTGCCAGCTTCTGAAGGAGATCAGCCATGGCCCGCGTCAAACGGGGCGTCACGAGCCACGCCAAGCACAAGAAAACCCTCAAGGCCGCCAAGGGCTTCCACGGCCGGCGCAAGAACACGATCCGGGCCGCCAAGGCCGCGGTCGACCGGTCGATGCAGTACGCCTATCGCGACCGCAAGAACAAGAAGCGCACCTTCCGGGCGCTGTGGATCCAGCGCCTCAACGCCGCGGTGCGCGAGCACGGCCTGACCTATTCGCGATTTATCGACGGCCTCGGCAAGGCCGGGATCGAGGTCGATCGCAAGGTCTTGTCCGAGATGGCGATCCACGAGCCGGCGGCTTTCGCCGCTTACGTGGAGCGCGCCAAGGCGTCGGCGCCGGTACTCGCCGCTGCGGCATAACGGATACACGGGCAGCACTCCAGCGCCGCCGTCCACCTCCCGAGGTCTGCCCGTCCGGCGGTTCGTCCTGAGCCGCCGCGCGTCCTCTTGCGCCCCCGAAACGCTTGACGGGTCCTGGGCCCCGACGGAAAGAACCTCGCCAAGGCTCAAGATCAGCGATGAACGACCTCGCAACATTGGAAAGCGACCTGCTCGGCCAAGTCGACGCCGCGCCTGACGAGGCGGCGCTCGAATCCGTGCGCGTCTCGGCGCTCGGCAAGAAGGGCGCCGTCTCGGAGCTTCTCAAGACGCTGGGCGCCATGTCCCCCGAGGAGCGCAAGGCCAAGGGCCCGCTCATCAATGGATTGCGCGACAAGGTCCACGGCGCGATCGCGAACCGCAAGGAGGCGCTCGCCGAGGCCGCGCTCGAGCGGCGCCTTCAAGCCGAGCGCATCGACGTCACCTTGCCGGTGCGCGAGGGGCCGGAGACGCGCGGGCGCATCCATCCGATCAGCCAGGTCATGGACGAGCTCACCGCGATCTTCGCCGACATGGGCTTCTCGGTCGCGGAAGGTCCCGACATCGAGACCGACTTCTACAACTTCACGGCCCTCAACTTCCCGCCCGGGCACCCGGCCCGCGAGATGCACGACACCTTCTTCCTGAAGCCGGACCAAAAGGGGGAGCGCAAAGTGCTGCGCACCCACACGTCGCCGGTGCAGATCCGCACCATGCTCTCGAAGGCGCCGCCGATCCGCGTGATCTGCCCGGGCCGCACCTACCGCCACGACTCGGACCAGACCCACACGCCGATGTTCCATCAGGTCGAGGGGCTCGTCATCGACCGGCACGCCAACATCGCGCATATGAAGTGGATCCTGGAGGAGTTCTGCAAGGCGTTCTTCGAGGTCGAGAGCGTGAAGATGCGCTTCCGTCCCTCCTTCTTCCCGTTCACCGAGCCCTCGGCCGAGGTCGACATCCAGTGCTTGCGCAAAGGGGGAGAGATCCGCTTCGGCGAGGGCGACGACTGGCTCGAGATCCTCGGCTGCGGGATGGTGCATCCGAACGTGCTCGAGAATTGCAAGCTCGACCCCGACGTCTACCAGGGCTTTGCCTGGGGCATGGGGATCGACCGCATCGCCATGCTGAAATACGGCATGCCGGATTTGCGACCGTTCTTCGAGGCGGACGTGCGCTGGCTCGAGCACTACGGGTTCAGGCCGCTCGATTTGCCGAGCCTCGTCGGCGGGCTCACATCGTAGGAGAAGCGACATGCTGACGAACGCGGAAATCACTGGCATCGCGGATGAGGTACTTCGGGCAACTCTCGGGCCCTCCGGATTCGAACGCGCCCAGGTGATGGACGATGTCGATCAAGACGGCGAGCCTGCCTTGATGGTTACGGCGCGGTTCAAGGCAGGCGCGCACCTGGACAATGGGGAGGTCGTCGTCAATGCATTGAGCGCGTTGCGAGACAAGCTGCTCGCGCGAGGTGAGGAGCGGTTCCCTTATCTTCGCTTCAACGTGGAAGGCGAGGAGCCGGCCGTCGACGCTGACGACTTCCGCGAACATGCCTAGCAAGAATCCCCTTGCTGACGGATTGCTTGAGGTTGCCGACGTTCTGCTGAAGCAGCGAGGGCGCCCCATCTTCGTGCAGGCGGCGCTGCGGCGGTCGATCAGCACGGCCTATTACGCGGTGTTCCACACCCTTTGTCAGGTGTGCGGCGACGGGTTTCGCCTCTGGACACTCGGTGGAGACGAGCGTCGATTGGCGGTCTTCCTGCTTTTTGATCCGAAAAACCCTGTACGCGAAAAGAGGCCATGAAATTCACCCTCTCCTGGCTGAAAGAGCACCTCGACACCGAGACGCCGCTCGACGCGATCGTCGAGACGCTGACGCGCGTCGGGCTCGAGGTCGAGGCGGTCTCGGATAAGGCCAAGGGCTTTGCCGATTTCACGGTCGCGCGGGTGATCGAGACGCGGCAGCATCCGAACGCCGACCGGCTGCGCGTGTGCATCGTCGACACCGGCGCGGGCGAGCCGGTGCAGGTCGTGTGCGGCGCGCCGAACGCGCGCACCGGCATGAAGGGCGTGTTCGCCCCCGTCGGCGCCTTCATCCCTGGGAAAAACCTGACGCTCGGCGTCGGCACGATCCGCGGCGTCGAGAGCCGCGGCATGCTGGTCTCCGAGATGGAGCTTGAGCTCTCCGACAACCACGAAGGCATCATCGACCTGCCCGAGGACGCGCGGGTCGGCACTCCTTACGCGGCCTATGCCGGGCTCGACGATCCGGTGATCGAGATCAACCTCACGCCGAACCGGCCGGACTGCACCTCGGTCCACGGCATCGCGCGCGACCTCGCCGCCGCGCGGCTCGGGAAGCTCAAGGACGACACCGTGCAGCCGGTGAAGGGCTCCGGACCCTGCCCGGTCGCCGTGAAGCTCGATTTCCGGAAGGGCGACGAGCATCTCTGCCCAGCCTTCGCGCTCCGCCTCGTGCGCGGCGTGAAAAACGGACCTTCGCCCGCCTGGATGCAGCGGCGGCTCACCGCCATCGGGCTGCGCCCGATCAACGGGCTCGTCGACATCACCAACTACGTCACCTACGACCGCGGCCGGCCCCTCCATGTGTTCGACGCCGCCAAGGTGAGGGGAAACCTCACCGTGCGCCGCGCGCGCGACGGCGAGGAGGTGCTGGCGCTCGACGGGCGCACCTACACGCTCGACGATTCGATCGTCGTCATCGCCGACGAGAGCGGCGTTGAATCGATCGCCGGCATCATGGGCGGCGAGCATTCAGGCTGCGACGAGAACACGACCGAGGTGCTGATCGAATCGGCGCTGTGGGACCCGCTCAACATCGCGCAGTCCGGCCGCAAGCTCGGCATCCAGACCGATGCGCGCTACCGCTTCGAGCGCGGCGTCGACCCGGCGTTCACCGTGCCCGGCCTCGATCTCGCGACCCGGCTGGTGACCGAGTTCTGCGGCGGCGAGCCGAGCGAAGCGCTCGTCGCCGGCGCGATCCCCGATCGTGGCCGCATCATTGACTTCCCCTGGGCCGAGGTGAAGCGCCTCTCCGGCCTCGACCTGCCGCGGCCGGAATCGCGCGCCATCCTCGAGGAGCTCGGCTTCGCAATCGAGGGCGCAGGCGAGCGCGCCGAAGTGCGCCCGCCCTCATGGCGACCGGACATCGAAGGCAAGGCCGACCTCGTCGAGGAGGTCGTCCGCATCGCCGGCCTCGACCGCATCGCGCCGCAGCCTTTCCGGCGCGAGGAGGACACGGTCGTCAAGCCGATCCTCACGCTGATCCAGAAGCGCACGCGGCTCGCGAAGCGGCTCCTTGCGGCGCGCGGCCTCGTCGAGGCCGTCACCTGGTCATTCATCGCGAAGCACGAGGCCGAGCTCTTCGGCGGCGGCGACCGGCGGCTCGCGCTCGCGAACCCCATTGCCTCCGACCTCTCCGACATGCGCCCGAGCCTCCTGCCGGGCCTTCTGAAGGCGGCGCAGCGCAACGCCGACCGCTCCTTCGCGGATGTCGCGTTGTTCGAGGTCGGCCAGTGCTTCGAGAGCGACGAGCCGGAAGGGCAGACCATCAAGGCGGCCGCGGTCCGGCGCGGCACGGCGCGCCCTGAGGGCGTCGGGCGCCACTGGGACGGCGGCGCGGTTGCGGTCGACGCCTTCGATGCCAAAGCCGACGCGATGGCGCTGCTCACCGCGCTCAACGTGCCGACCGCGGGCGTGCAGGTCGTGCCGGGCGGGCCCGACTGGTTCCATCCCGGCCGCTCGGCGGTGCTGCAGTTCGGCCCCAAGAACCGCATCGGCGCCTTCGGCGAGATCCATCCGAAGATCCTGCGCGCATTGGACCTGAAGGGTCCGCTCGTCGGGTTCGAGATCACGCTCGACGCACTGCCCGCGCCGAAACCCCGGCCGACCAAGATCAAGCCGAAGCTGACCTTGTCCGAGCTCCAGCCGGTCACGCGCGACTTCGCCTTCGTGGTTCCGCGCGATGTCGCTGCCGCCGACATCTTGCGCGCGGCACAGGGCGCCGAGCGTCAGCTCATCGCCGGCATCGACGTGTTCGATATATACGAGGGGCAGGGCATCGACCCGGACAAGAAGTCGGTCGCGATCGCGGTCACGCTGCAGCCGACCGAGAAGACGCTGACGGATGCCGAGATCGACGCGGTGTCGCAGAAGATCGTAGGCGAGGTCGCGAAGAAGACCGGCGCGGTGCTGCGGAGCTGAGCGCGTGGAGTGGATCGACGTTCTTCGCCTGCTCGCGGCGATCGGAATGGGCTACGGCGCCTGGGCCGCGTACAAGAGCGTGGTCGTCGTGAAGCACGGGCGCCGCCGCTATTACCGGCAGAAGGACGGCAACTACCGCACCTTCTGGGGCCGGCGCGTGCGCGACCCGGCGTTAGTCGCGGCGCTTGAGGCTCGCTGCGAGGCATCGCAGCGCCCACCCGAGGGCAAGCGCTCTTAGGCGCTACGCTCCGATCCGCTAAGCGGGTTCGCCTCGTCCCACCCATAGGCCATCGTCTCGAACCGCATCCCACGCGCGTCGACCATCAGCAGGCGCCCGACAAGCCCCTGGCCGAAGCCGACGATCTCGCGGATTACCTCCATGGCCATCAACGACCCCATCGTGCCGGGTAGCGCGCCGAGCACCCCCGCCTCGGCGCAGGTCGGGACTGCGCCGGGCGGGGGCGGGGAGGGGAAGAGGCAGCGATAGGTCGGGTTCGGCCTTCCGTCCGGCCGCGTCTCGTGAGCGCGGATCGTGGTGAGCGTGCCGTCGAACTGCCCGAGCGCCGCGGTCACGAGCGGCTTGTTCTCGTAGAAGCAGGCGTCGGACGCCGCATAGCGCGTCTCGAAATTGTCCGAGCCGTCGGCCACCACGTCGTAGCCGCGCACGAGCTCGCGCGCGTTCACGGCCGTGAGCCGCGTCGGGTGGAGGTTCACGGCGACGTGCGGGTTGAGGCGCCGGATCGCCTCCTCGGCGCTTGCCACCTTCGCCCGGCCGACATCCTCGGTCCGGTGGATCACCTGCCGCTGGAGGTTTGAGAGCGAGACCACGTCGTCATCGACGATCCCGAGCGCGCCCACGCCCGCCGCCGCGAGATAGTGCAGCAGCGGCGCGCCCAAGCCCCCGGCGCCGATCACCAGCACCCGTGCCGCTTTGAGCTTCGCCTGCCCCGGCCCGCCGACGTCCTGCAGCACGAGGTGGCGCGCGTAGCGCTCGATTTCTTCCGACAAAAGCGACATGGCGGGACCATAGGTGCCGCGCCCACCCGCTGAAAGCCCCGCCTTCACCTCGCCTCCCGCCCGTGGCATCGTCGCGCCAAACAGGGAGAACTCGGATGCTGAAGCTTTGGCTCGTCGCGGCGGCGCTCGTCGCCTCCGGGAGCGCCTCTCTCGCCCAAGGCACGCCCGCGCAGCAGGGCGCGGCCGCGCCGCTGAAGCCCGCGGTCGTCTACGATCTCGGCGGCAAGTTCGACAAATCCTTCAACGAGGGCGTCTACAACGGCGCCGAGGCCTTCAAGAAGGAGACCGGCGTCGAGTACCGCGACTTCGAGCCGCAGAACGAGGCCCAGAAGGAGCAGGCGCTGCGCCGCTTCGCGCGCGAGGGCTTCTCGCCGATCGTGGCGGTCGGCTTCAGCCAGCAATCGGCGGTCGAGAAGACCGCGACCGAGTTCCCGGGCATCCGCTTCGCGCTCATCGACGCGGTAGTCGACAAGCCGAATGTCCGCTCGATCACCTTCAAGGAACACGAGGGTTCCTACCTCGTCGGTCTCCTCGCCGCGCGCGCCTCGAAGAGCGGCAAGCTCGGCTTCGTCGGCGGCATGGACATCCCGCTGATCCGAAAATTCGCCTGCGGCTACGTGCAGGGCGTCAAGGCAGCGAAGAAGGACGCCCAGGTGTTCCAGAACATGACCGGCACGACCGGCGCCGCCTGGAACGATCCGGTCAAGGGCGGCGAGCTTGCCCGGAGCCAGATCGACCGTGGCGCCGACGTGATCTACCACGCCGCGGGCGGCACCGGCATCGGCGTGCTGCGCGCGGCGGCGGACGCCGGCAAGCTCGGCATCGGCGTCGATTCGAACCAGAACATGCTGCATCCGGGCAAGGTGCTGACCTCGATGGTGAAGCGCGTCGACGTCGCGACGCATACCGCCTTCACGCAAGCGCGCGACCAGAACTGGGGCGGTCACCGCATCCTCGGCCTGAAGGAGGACGGCGTCGCCTGGGCCGACGACGAGCACAACAAGGCGCTGATCACGCCCGAGATGCGCAGCGCGGTGGAAACGGCCGCGGCGGACATCAAGTCCGGCAAGATCCAGGTCCACGACTACATGGCCGACGGGAAGTGCCCGGGGTGAGACTCCCTCTCCCGCTTGCGGGAGAGGGTTGGGGTGAGGGTTTCGCGAGGCTGCCCTCACCCGCTCGGCTTCGCCGAGTCGACCTCTCCCGCAAGCGGGAGAGGTGAGTGCCTGCGATCGAGCTCCTCCACATCGACAAGCGCTTCGGCCCCGTCCACGCCAACCGCGACGTGAGCCTTAGCGTCGAGCGCGGCACGATCCACGGCATCGTGGGCGAGAACGGCGCCGGCAAATCGACGCTGATGTCGATCCTGTACGGCCTCTACGAGGCCGATGCCGGCGAGATACGCATTGACGGAGAGGCGAAGAGAATCCGCTCGCCGGCCGACGCGATCCGGGCCGGGATCGGCATGGTCCATCAGCATTTCATGCTGATCGAGCCGCTGACCGTCATCGAGAACGTCATGCTCGGCCACGAGGGCGGCGCGCTGCTCGAGGCCGGCGCTGCCGCGGCACGAGCCGAGATGGCGCGGCTTGCCCGCGACTACGGGCTCGTCGTCGATCCCGACGCAATCGTAGGCGAGCTTTCGGTGGGGCAGCACCAGCGCATCGAGATCGTGAAGGCGCTCCTGCGCGGGGCCGAGGTCCTGATTCTCGACGAGCCAACCGGCGTGCTCACACCCGCCGAGGCCGACGCGCTGTTCGGCTTGCTGCGCGCACTCAAGGCGCAGGGCAAGACCGTCCTCCTTATCACGCACAAGCTGCGCGAGGTCATGGCCGTGACCGACCGCGTCTCGGTGATGCGTCGGGGCGAGATGGTCGCGACGCTCGACACGTCCGCGACCTCGCCGCCCGAGCTCGCCGAGCTGATGGTCGGCCGCCGCGTGCTCTTGCGCGTGGAGAAGCCGGCGCGCGCGCCCGGCGCGCCGGTGTTGGAGATCGCCAACCTGTCGGTCGTCGACGCCCGCGGCGTTCGCAGCGTCGATGGCGTGTCCTTGGTGGTGCGCGCGGGCGAGATCGTCGGCATCGCAGGAGTTGCCGGCAACGGCCAAAGCGAGCTCATCGAGGCGCTTGCCGGCATGCGCCGGCTCGCCGGCGGCGAGATCCGCCTGAACGGTCGCGCGCTGTCCGACCAGGATCGCGCTCCGCATCGCCTGCGCGAATTGGGTCTTCTGCATGTGCCGGAGGACCGTCTGCGGACCGGGCTCGTGGCGTCGTTTCCCGCCTTCGAGAGCGCCGCGCTGGGGTTCACGGACGACCCCGCCTTCCGCCTAGGGCCGCTCCTCTCTCAACCCCGGATGATCGACGACCTTGCGGCGAAGATGGAGACGTACGACGTGCGGCCGCCGGCGCCGCGGCTGCGCAGCGCGAGCTTCTCCGGCGGCAATCAGCAGAAGATCGTGCTCGCGCGCGAGATCGAGCGCCAGCCCAAGGTGCTGCTCGTCGGACAGCCGACGCGCGGGGTCGACATCGGCGCGATCGAGTTCATCCACCGTCGCCTGATCGCGCTACGCGACGAAGGCGTCGCGATCCTTCTGGTCTCGGTCGAGCTCGAGGAGATCCTGGCGCTCTCCGATCGTGTGTTGGTGATGTGCGCCGGGCGGATGACCGGCGAGCGCAGGCCGCAAGCCGTCGACGAGCGCGAGCTCGGCCTGTTAATGGCCGGCCTCGGGGCAGCTTAGCGGCGGCGGAACTGCGGGCGGTTGGGGCGCGGGCCGGGCGCTGCGCTCGTGTCTTTGTGGCGGAACACGAGCCGGCCCTTCTCGAGATCGTAAGGCGACATCTCGACCGTCACCCGGTCGCCGGCGAGCGTCTTGATGCGGTTCTTCTTCATCTTGCCCGCGGTGTACGCGATGATCTCGTGGCCTGAATCGAGCTGGACCCTGAAGCGCGTATCGGGCAGGGCCTCGAGCACGAGGCCCTCGAACTGCATCAATTCCTCTTTCGCCATGCACTGCGGTCCTTATCGGTGGTGGTGAGATAACTGCGCCGCCGACCAGCGGCAAGCCGAAGCGAAGAAAAAGGCCGCCCCGGGGGAACGGCCTTCGCGAATTTGCGGCTTCGCGGACTTTACGCGGCCTGGAGGTTGACCGCCGAGGTCTTGCCGTTGCGCTGGTCGGTCTGGAGCTCGTAGGAGACCTTCTGACCCTCGCGCAAGCCCATCAGGCCCGAGCGCTGCACGGCCGAGACATGGACGAACACGTCCTTGCCGCCATTGTCCGGCTGGATGAAGCCGTAACCCTTGGTCTCGTTGAACCACTTCACCGTACCCGTATCCATGGGCTGTCCTTTTCAGTCGATGCACGTGGGCAGGAGGGCGAGAGCCGTCCTGTCCGGTTAGTCGAGCTTTTGGAGGGGTAGTCCGTGCGCCTGCACGAGGCGAAGCGGCCCAGTCGTCCGGCCAATAGTCGATTGGGGAAGAGATAGGCGGAGGGGGAGGCCGATGCAAGCGTGACCCTCGGCATGTCCCGAGCTGCGCCGCACCCTTCCTCCCCGCTTGCCGGAGAGGCCGACTCGCGGTGTAAGCGCGAGCGGGTGACGGGCGGCGACGGAGCGGCGCAATCGTCGGCGCCTCCTCACCTTCGCCTTCGTGGATCTTGAGGAGACAAGACATGCGCGTAATGGTTCTGGTCAAGGCCACGAAGGACTCCGAAGCGGGCATCATGCCCTCGACCGAGCTGCTTGCGGCCATGGGGACGTTCAACGAAGAGCTGGTCGAGGCGGGCATCATGCTGGCCGGCGAGGGCCTGCATCCGTCCTCTAAGGGCAAGCGCGTGGCCTTCGACGGCCGAAGCCGCACCGTGATCGACGGGCCCTTCGCGGCGACCGGCGAATTGGTCGCGGGCTTCTGGCTCTGGCAGGTCAAGGACATGGACGAGGCGCTCGCTTGGGCGAAGCGCTGTCCCAACCCGATGCCGGGCCCGAGCGAGCTCGAGATCCGCCCGGTCTTCGAGGCGGCCGACTTCGGCGAGGCGCTCACGCCGGAGCTTGCCGAGCAGGAGGAGCGGCTGCGGGAGAAGGTGGAGGGGCGGTGAGGCCCTGGATGGCGGTTCTCTCGCACCCCGGCTCGTAGCGGCCGAGGCGGTGGGCTTCGCGACGCGCTCCGCCTGAAGAACACTTTTGCACCTTCAGCGGATGGTCTGCTGTATCGGACGGCTGACCTGGTCGCCCGCCACCGGACGGGCGCCGCAGGACCGCGCTACGCTAACCGGTTCGGTGATCACGGCGGCTCCCTCGGCAGATGCCGATGCCTATATTCCCGCCATGGCCCTGACTTGCACGGACATCCTGACCCAGACTCCGCAAGGGCTATGCTGCCCGATCGGCGGCTTCCACATCGATCCCGTCCGACCGGTCGAGCGCGCGCTGATCACGCACGGCCATTCCGATCACGCCCGCGCCGGCCACGGCGCCGTGCTCGCCACCCGCGAGACCCTCGCCATCATGGCCGAGCGCTACGGCGAGGGGTTCGCGGGCTCGGCCGAAGCGGCGCGGCTCGGCGAGGAGCGGCGCATCGGCGAGGTCACGGTGCGCTTCGTGCCGGCGGGCCATGTGCTCGGCTCCGCTCAGATTGTGATCGAGGCCGGCGGCTGCCGGATCGTCGTCTCCGGCGACTACAAGCGCGAGCCGGACCCGACCTGCCTCGCATTCGAGCTCGTGCCCTGCGACGTCTTCATCACCGAGGCGACTTTCGGCCTGCCGGTGTTCCGGCATCCCGAGGCGCGCAGCGAGGTGCAGAAGCTGCTCGAGTCGGTCGCGCTGTTTCCCGAGCGTGCCCATCTCGTCGGAGTCTACGCGCTCGGCAAGGCGCAGCGCGTGATGGCGCTGATCCGGGAGGCCGGCTACGACCGCCCGATCTATCTCCACGGCGCGCTCGAGCGCCTGACCGAGCTCTACAAGAGCGAAGGCGTCGACCTCGGCGAGACGCCGAAGGCGACCGGCGCGAGGAAGAGCGAGCTCGGCGGCGCGATCGTGCTCGCCCCGCCCTCGGCCACGCAGGACCTGTGGTCGCGGCGCCTGCCCGACCCGGTCACCGCCTTCGCCTCGGGCTGGATGCGGGTGCGCGCGCGGGCCCGCCAGAAGGGCGTCGAGCTGCCGCTCGTCATCTCCGACCACGCCGACTGGGAGGATCTCTGCCGCACCATCGCCGAGACCGGCGCCGGGGAGGTCTGGGTCACGCACGGCCAGGAGGACGCCCTCGTGCATTGGTGCCGCACGCAAGGGCTCGAGGCGCGGCCGCTGCACATGCTGGGCTATGGCGATGAGGAGGAGGGGGACCTCGGCGCGTCATCCCGGCCGGAGCATCCGCCGGATGCGGAGAGCCGGGATCGTGGCGAAGCAGATCCCGCTGAAGACAGCCTCGAGGGCGCATGAACCGCTTCACCGCGCTCCTCGACCGTCTCGCCTACGAGCCGCGGCGGAACGCCAAGCTCAGGCTCATGGCCGATTACTTCGCGCATACGCCGGACCCCGAGCGCGGCTGGGCACTCGCCGCGATGACCGGCGTCCTCTCTTTCCGCTACGCCAAGCCCGGGCTGATCCGCGGGCTTGCCGAAGAGCGCATGGACCCGACGCTGTTCTATCTGTCCTGGGACTATGTCGGCGACCTCTCGGAGACGGTCGCGCTGATGTGGCCGGCGGCTCCTTCTTCCTCCCCCCTTGCGGGGGAGGTGGCCCGGCCGCAGGCCGGGTCGGAGGGGGGGCGCGGGGCCGAGCTCGAGATCGACGCAACGGCGAGCTCTACGCCTGCGCCCCCCACCCGGCTCGGGCTTCGCCCGAGTCCGCCCTCCCCTCCGGGGGGAGGGGAGTACGCACCCGGCATCGGCCACAACACTCCGCCGCCGCACGTGCCGACGCTCTCGGAAGTCGTGCACGGTCTATCGACTGCCTCGAAATCGGACCTGCCCGCGCTTGTGGCCGGCTGGCTCGACGTGCTCGACGAGACCGCGCGCTGGGCGCTCCTCAAGCTCATCACCGGCGAACTGCGCATCGGCGTCTCGGCGCGGCTTGCCAAGACCGCGGTCGCCAATCTCGGCGACATCCCGCCGGACGAGGTCGAGCACATCTGGCACGGGCTCGAGCCTCCCTACGAGGAGCTGTTCGCCTGGGTCGAGCGACGCGGGCCGCGGCCGGAGTCGCGCGACCCGGCGCCGTTCCGGCCGCCGATGCTATCGCATCCGCTCGAGGAGGAAGACCTCGCAAAGCTCGACGCCGCCCACTTCATGGCCGAGTGGAAATGGGACGGCATCCGCCTGCAGGCGGTGTGCGGCCGGCGCCCCGACGGCCGGCTCGTGCGCCGGATCTACTCGCGCACCGGCGAGGACGTCTCGCGGGCCTTCCCCGACCTCGTCGAGGCGCTCGAGTTCGAGGGCGCGCTCGACGGCGAGCTCCTGATCCTGCGCGAGGACCGGGTGCAGAGCTTCAACGTGCTCCAGCAGCGCCTCAACCGGAGGAGCGTGACGCCGAAGCTCGTCGCCGAGTACCCGGCGCATCTGAGAGTCTACGACATTCTCGCTGAGGGCGAGGAGGATCTGCGCGCCCTGCCCTTGGTCGAACGCCGCCGGCGTCTCGAGGGGCTCGTCGCGCAGCTTGCCAATCCGCGCATCGACCTCTCGCCGCTCGTGCCGTTCTCGAGCTGGGACGAGCTCGCGGCGGCGCGGCGCGACCCGGCCGCCGCCGGCGCCGGCGAGGACGCCGCGGCGATCGAAGGCTGCATGGTCAAGCGCGCCGACTCGTCCTACGTGCCGGGGCGCCCGAAGGGGCTGTGGTTCAAATGGAAGCGCGACCCGCACCTCGTCGACGCGGTGCTGATGTATGCGGCGCGCGGCTCGGGCAAGCGCTCCTCCTTCTACTCCGACTACACCTTCGGGGTCTGGCGCGGCGGGGAAGAGGGCGAGGAGCTGGTGCCGGTCGGCAAGGCTTATTTCGGCTTCACCGACGAGGAGCTGCAGCGGCTCGACCGCTACGTCCGCAACCACACCATGAACCGCTTCGGCCCGGTGCGCGAGGTCGAGTACGGCAAGGACAAGGGCCTCGTGCTCGAGGTCGCGTTCGAGGGGCTGCAGCGCTCGAGCCGGCACAAATCGGGCGTCGCCATGCGCTTTCCGCGCGTGCACCGCATCCGCTGGGACAAGCCGCCGCGGGAGGCCGACCGCATCGAGGCGCTGGAGAGGATCCTCGCGCGCGGCGAGGCCGAGGTCTACCCGTTGAAAGAGCAGGCCAAAGGAGCCGCATCGTGAGCCGCGCGAAGATCGGCCGCGTCGAGGCGATTGCCAGCGGCCCGGTGGCGCGACAGGCGCTTGGGCGGCTCGTCGTGGACACGCCGGGACAGGGCCTGTTCGAGATCACCGACGAGGCTGCGCGCTTCGTGTTGGAAAGCGGCCTCCGTGAAGGCCTCCTCACGTTGTTCTGCCGCCACACCTCGGCCTCGTTGACGATCCAGGAGAACGCCGACCCCGACGTGCGCACCGACCTCATGACGGCGCTCGACCGGCTCGCGCCGCGCAAGGCCGGCTACGTGCACGACGCCGAGGGCGCCGACGACATGCCGGCCCATATCCGCACCATGCTGACCGGGACCTCGGTCGCGATCCCGGTGGCCGGCGGCAAGCTCGCGCTCGGCACATGGCAGGGGCTCTACCTCGTCGAGCACCGCGACCGGCCCCACCGCCGCGAGATCGTGCTGCACCTCGTCGGGGCCTAGCGGTGAGCTACCGGCGGAATGCCGAGAAGATCAAAGCGAGAAGGCCCATCACAAGCGCGATCGTCGCCGCCCAGCGCGCGAAGGTCAGGTAGGTCTCCTGCAGCACGGCCGAGCAGGCGCGCTGGGCCTCGGCCTCGGGCGGCCGCTGCTCTTCCGAAAGATAGAGCCATAGCTCGGTGCGGCGATGGTTCTTGCTGCGCGCCTCATAGGCTTTCAGCATCAGGATCGCGGTCATGAGCAGGGTCAGCATGCCGCCGGCTTGGAACGCGGCGCGGGGCTCGAAGGAGAGGCCGATCATCACGCAGAAGATCGCAAGCGAGGCGAAGCCGCAGGCGCGCAGCACCGTCTCGAACGCGACGCGACGCATATGCTCCATCCCGCCCTCGCCGTGGGAGACCGAACCGCGGTGCGACGCGCCGCCGTCTCGTAACGCCCCGATGATAGAAGCGGTTTCCCGGTCCGGGGAGAGACCCCGCGGGAGTGTGATCAGAGGCGGACGGCGAAGAAGTTGCCGATCGCCGGCAGCGTCAGGACGGCCGTCGCGGCGAGCCACATCCAGAGCGAGGCGTCGGCCGAATCCTGCGCGCCCGTCACGCGCTCGTAGAGGGCGGCCGGGATGCCGCCGAGGATGATGGTGACGGTCGAGACCATCAGTGAGGCGAACATCAAGGTCAGGGGCACGCTGCCGAACAGCAGCGCCGGCGCAAGGATCTGCATATGGATCAGCGCAAACAGCAGGAGCGTCGAATTGAACAGCCCGTTGACCATTCCGAAGAAGGCGATGCCGACGAAATAGAGGGTGCGGTCCATGGCGGCCTCAGTTCGTCCGCGGCAGCGCGCCGAGCGCGAGGAACAGGTACAGGAGCCCGACCCGCAGCCAGAACAGCCAGACCACGCCGAAAAGCCACACGATCACCGGCGCCGCCGCTTTCGGCGTGACTGCCGCGACGAGCGCTACCACCGGATCGGTGATGCGGCAGAAGAAGCGCCAGATGTAGTTCTGCGAATCCGGCCCGACGATCAGCCCGAGCAGGACCCGGCCGAGCAGCGTGTACATCAGCGCCGCGAGCACGAAGTTCGGCAGGTGGAAGTACCAGAAAGCCAGGATCGGGTAGGTCGCGCCCACGATGATGCTTTCGCCGCTCTTGCGTTGCGCCGGTCGCGCGATCCCGCGTAAACGAAACGGGGTCCCGAAGGACCCCGTTGTACAGGCGCCGGCAGCTTTGCCTAGGTGGTTTTCTCCTCGAGCACCGTCCGGCCGCGCGGCTTGCGGATCTCGTCGACATAGGCCTGCATCTCCGCCGAGGGCGCCTTGGTCATCAGGCTGACGACGATGATCACCAGGAAGCCGAGCGGCATCCCCAACAGGCCGCAGTTGATGTTGTTGAGGTTGAACCAGCCGACCTTGTTGGCGAGCGGGTGGACGAGCGTCGGGAAGCTCTGCATCGCGTCCGGCCGGGCCATCACGGCGGCGAGGTCCGCGATCACCGGCGCGCCGGTCGCCGGGTTGAGGAGCGAGGTCATGCCCGCATACCTGACGCCGAAGCCCGGGAAGTAGCGGGTGACGACGAGGTAGAACAGGCACAGGCCGAAGCCGGCGATGATGCCGGCAATCGCGCCTGCCGTCGTGGTGCGTTTCCACCACACCCCCATGATCAGCGCCGGGAAGTTGCCCGCCATGGCGAGCGAGAAGGCCCAGCCGACCATGGCGAGGATGTCCGAGGGCTTCGTGGCGGCGGTCCAAGCCGCGCCGACCGCGACCACCAGCAGCAGCACGCGGGCGACCGTCAAGCGACGAACCGTCGGCGCGTTGGGGTCGAGCATCTTGTAGTAGACGTCGTGCGAGAGCGCGTTGGCGATCGCGAGCAGGAGCCCGTCGGCCGTCGAGAGCGCGGCGGCGAGGCCGCCGGCGGCGACGAGGCCCGAGATCACATACGGCAGTCCCGCGATCTCCGGCGTGGAGAGCACGATCACGTCCGTGTTGATCACGAAGTCCTGCAACCGCACAACGCCGGGATGGCCGGCGATCGCTCGGCAGGCGTCGATCACGGCTTGCACGCTCGCGGCGTTCTTGCCGCAGATCTGGATCAGGCCGAGCTCACCCCAGGTGAACATCCACGGCCGGATGCTCGCGAGGTCCCTGCCGATGATGTTCGTGTAGACCTCGAGCTTCGAGAATGCCGCGTAGGCCGGCGCCGAGAAGTACAGGAGGAAGATGAACAGAAGAGACCAGGCGACCGACTGGCGCGCTTCGCGCACCGACGGCGTGGTGAAGTAGCGCATCAGGATGTGCGGCAGCGAAGCCGTGCCGACCATCATGCAGAAGATGATGCCGAAGAAGTTGAGCGGCGTGTAGTTGAGGAAGGGCTGGATATGCGGCTTGAGCGCAGCCGCCGTCGCGAGCCCGGTCTGCAGCATCTGCTGCTCGCGGGCCGTGATCTCCTGGATCGCGCGGCCGTAGGTCAGCTCGGGGATCGGGATGCCGTATTTCTGCGTCGACAGGATGACGATCGGCACGAGGTAGGCGACGATCAGCACGATGTACTGGGCGATCTGCGTCCAGGTCACCGCGCGCATGCCGCCAAGCATCGAGCAGAGCAGGATGCCGGCAAGGCCAACATAGACCGCGACCGTGAAGTCCATGCCGAGGAAGCGCGAGGCGATGAGGCCGGTGCCGTAGACCTGCGCCGTCACGTAGGTGAAGGAGCAGCACACGAGCACGATGACCGCGAGCATGCGGGCGAAGTTGCCGCCGTAGCGGAACGACATGAAGTCGGGCACCGTGTAGGCGCCGAACTTGCGCAGGTATGGGCCAATCAGGATCGAGACGAGGACGAAGCCGCCGGTCCAGCCGAGCACCCAGGCGAGACCGTCATAGCCGAGGAGGAAGAGGGTGCCGGCCATGCCGACGAAGGACGCCGCCGACATCCAGTCGGCGCCGGTCGCCATGCCGTTGTAGAACGCCGGCACGCGCCGGCCGGCGACGTAGTACTCGGAAACCTGCGCGGTGCGCGAGGCGATGCCGATGATGGCGTAGACCGCGAGCGTGAAGAACACGAACAGATAGCCGAGATACTTGTTCGGCACGCCGACCTGCTCGAGCACGGCGAGCAGGATGATGAAGGCGAGGAACCCGCCGGTGTACATGCCGTACATCCGGCCGAGATTCTTGATGAAGTCCGAGGTGGCGGCTGAGCCGGTGCTCTGGGTGGCCATGGTCGATCCTCCCTCAGTCGTCTTCCGGGCCGCCATGTAGAACCCGAGCGGGAAGCCGAGCACGGGAATGACGATCTTGTTGAGCGGCACCACGAACATGTGGATGACGTAGCCGAAGAAGAACCACACCGCGAGATGCGTCAGCATCAGCCGGGTCGTCTTCCGCCAATGTTCGGCGTCGTTTTCGCTTTGCATTCTCGGTCTCCCCAGGCTCAGATCGTTTCCATGGGCGGCAGGATGACGGCCGTCGCTTGTTCTTGCGGAGCCCCGCCTCGATCGGGCGCAGTCCTCCGCGAGGTTATTTCCCTAGCGGGATGCTAGCAGCAGAGGTTTGGATGCCTTCATTAGACTTTGGTCGCAGGACGAGGCGGAACGCACCGGACTTTAGGCTTACGACTTTCGTAGAAGCTCCGAGGGCGGAACGCCCCCTCTGCGGGCTCGACGGCGAAGCGCCGGTCGCGAAATTGAACGGCACCGCGTAGAAGCAGGGCGATGGGGCTTTTCGACATCTTCCGGCGTCGCCCGCCGATCCGCGACCTCGACGAGCTCGCCGACTTCATCGACGGGAACGCCGCCTTCCTGGTTCAGAAGGGCATCTACGAGTATTCGCGCGCCAGGGCAGGGCACTACGCCAAGGTGCTCTTCTCGGAGGAGGGCTTCCGGGAGGCGGTCGAAGGCTCGCGGTGGGCCGCCTACCCGCTCGGCCTCGCCATGGTGGCCGAGATGGTGGAGGGGGTGCTGCGCCCGCATGCCGGCGATGAGAGGCGGGCGGCGCTCGATGCGCTCGCTTCTCTCGTGCTTTCGGTGTTCGACCGCTACCCCGTGCCGCCGCCGCTCGGGGAGGCCCCCTGGCGCGAAGCTCGCGCCGAACTCGAGCGCCGCCTCGCCCTGATCGGCATCCACGCGCCGAAGCACGCGAAGGACATCCCCGAACCTTTCGCCGAGGCCTATTTCGGTCTCATGCCGATCGACCGGAAACTGCGCGCAAGCGAGTATCCGACGATCCGCAACTATCTGCGCGTGACGCTCTGCAATCTCCACGAGGAATTCTCGAAGCGCGCCGATGCGCCGGGCCTCGCTGCAATGCTGCGCGCGCCGTCGGATCGGATCTGAAGCCCGCTCGACTTGCCGGACCGTCCGCAAACGCCGCAATATGCCGCCACAAGAACCAAAAGGGGCAGGAAACGTGGAAGGCGCGACCCGCATCATCGTGGCGGACGACCATCCGCTGTTCAGGGGCGCGCTGCGCCAGGCTGTCTCAACGCTGCTGCCGGGCTCCCAAGTCGTTGAGGCGAACGGGCTCGACGAGCTGACCGGGCTTCTCGGCAAAGGCCAGGACGTCGACCTGATTCTCCTCGACCTCACCATGCCCGGCGTCCAGGGCTTCTCGGGCCTGATCTACCTTCGCGCCCAGCACCCGGACGTGCCGGTGGTGATCGTGTCCGCGAATGAGGATCCGGTGGTGATCCGCCGGGCGATCGAGTTCGGCGCCTCGGGCTTCATCCCGAAATCGCTCGGCAGCGACCGTATCGGCGAGGCGATCCAGGCCGTGCTCGCCGGCGGCACCTGGACGCCGCCCGACGTCGAGCTCGGAGTCTCGGAGGACATGGAGACCGCCGAGACCATGCGGCGGCTTGCGACGCTCACCCCCCAGCAGGTGCGCGTGCTGATGATGCTGTCGGAGGGGCTCCTCAACAAGCAGATCGCCTACGAGCTGTCCGTCTCCGAGGCGACCGTGAAGGCCCATGTCTCGGCGATCCTGCAGAAACTGGGCGTCGAGAGCCGCACCCAGGCGGTCATCGCCTGCTCGAAGATCGGCGCCACGCTTCGCCCGGCCGCGACCGCGTCAGACCCCGTCTGAAGCATGGTCCCGAAAAGTGGGAACCGGTTCTCGGAAAAGATCATGCGTCAACAAAAAGGCTAGAGCGTGATGGCGACCCGAAGAGAAGTCATCGCGCTCTACGGCCCGCCCTAGGCCAGAAGGTGCCTGTCGAGGAAGCGGCCGATCTCCCGGAAGGCCTCCTCGGTTTCCGGCAGGAACGGGAACAGGAACTGCGCGTGGCTCTGGCCTTCGAAGACCTGGAGCACGGCTTCGCTGCCGGCCTGGCGGAGCTTCCGGTGGGCCCGGACGGTGTCGCTCAGGAAGAGGTCGCGCGTGCCTGAGGTCAGGATCGCCGGGGGGAGGCCGGCGAAATCGCCGTAGATCGGCGAGAGCAGCGGGTCGCGTAGGTCGCGCCCGCCGGCATAAAGCTTCGCGGCGGCGCCGGCCCAGCCGGACATCGACACGAGGACATTGTCCACGAGCTCGTTGGCCTTCACGGAATCCCCGTCGCCGGTGAGATCGACCCAGGGGCTCCCCGGAGCGATGGCCGCGGGCAGCGGCACGCCCTCGGCCTTGGCCCGCAGCATCAGCGCGAGCGTCAGGCCGCCGCCGGCCGAGGTGCCGAAGACCGCCATCCTGCGCGGATCGTTCCGCGCGACGAGAGCGCGCCAGACCGCCATCGCATCGTCGAGGGCGGCGGGAAACGGGAAGTCCGGCGCCATGCGGTAATCGACCGAGACGACCTTGAAGCCGGCATAGCCCGCCATGAGCATCGCTTCGCCGGCGCCGGCCTCGCCCGGATAGAGCACGTAGCCGCCGCCATGGACATGCAGCAGCAGACGCTCGCGATTGCCCGGCGCGATCTCGGCCGGCGTGACGACGAACACCCGCACCCCGGCGATTTCGCCCGCCTCGACCGACACATTTAGGCGCTGACGGATTGCGGCGATGTCGGCCGCGACGGCGGCGGAGCTCTGCGAGGCGAGCGCCTTCCAGGCCGACGCGCTCGGAGGTATGACGTTCCAGCCCTCGGGATAGGGCGCCGCGATCAGCGCCTGCAATCCCGGACTGACCGTATCCGGCACCGGCAACGTCCTCGCCGGAACCGCCCGCGGGTCGGCCGCGGAGGCCGATGCGGCCGTGGGCTCGCTGCTCGAAGTTCCCGTGAGAGCGGCCATCGAAGCCCCCATGACCGCTCGGCGCGACGGCCGGTTCCGGCCTTTCGAAGCGCCGGGAGGTCCTTGGTCGGCCGCGCTCATCTTTCGTAGCTCCTCCAGAGCCGTGCCGGCATTGTCGCCTAGGCAAGGCCGGACAGGAAGGCGTCGATGCGCGCGAGCGCCTGCTCGGCAAGCGCGATCTCGAAGCGGATGAAGACATGCGCGCCGCCGGGCCACAGCGCGAGCTCGCTGCGGTTGCCGGCGGCCGCCCATCGCGCCGCCATGAACAGGCTGTCGTCGAGGAGTGCCTCGCGGGTCCCGACCGAGAACAGCGCTGGCGGCAGGCCGGCAAGATCGGCGCGGAGCGGCGACAATTCCGGCGAGCGCCGGTCGACGCCCGGCGGGCAGAAGCAATCGGCGAAATTCGCGATGTCGCGCGTCGAGAGCACGAGCTTCTCCGGGAAGCTCGTGGCGCTCGGGGTCATGGTCATGTCGTAGCAGCCGGCAAAGAGGTTCGCGCCGCTAAAAGGGCTGAGCCCGTGCCGGTCGCGCAGGCGCAGCATCGTGACGACGGAGAGATGCGCACCGGCCGACTCTCCGCCGATCGCCAAAAGGCCGGTGCCGAACCGCGACTGGCCTTCCCTCACGAGCCACAGCGCCGCGGCCTCGCAATCGTCGGGGCCCGCCGGATAGGGGTGCTCAGGCGCGAGCCGATAGCCGACCGAGATGCAGGCGAAGCCGCACGCGGCCGCAATGCGCTCGAGCCAGGGGTCCTGTTCGTCCGCCGCGCCCCAGGTCCAGCCGCCGCCGTGAATGTGGAGATAGACGCCGCGCGGGCGCGCAGGGGCGATGATGCGCAAAGGGATTAGGCCGCCGGGACCTTCGATCTCGGTGGTCTCCGCCTGACGGCTTTTCGGCATCGGCGGGAAGGGCCCGAGGCCCTGGCGCCGCCGCTCGCGCACGACCGCCGGCGGGAAGGACCACGCGTCCGGCAGCGCGTTCAGCTTCGCGACGATCTCGTCGTTGAGCCGGGCGGTCTCGGCGTCGATCCGGGCCGGATCGAACAGGGTCGGGTCGAGCATGGTCGTGCGGGTTGCGTCGGAGGGATCGCCTTGCGATGAAGCACGCGCGCGGGCCGCGGTCCAGTTCGCGCGGCTCACATGGAGCGGGAGATGGGGTCGAACCTGCAGCGCTTTCTCGGCGGCTCGCCGGGCGCCGTCGCGACGAAGCTCATCTTCCTCTCGCTCCTCGTCGGCGCCTTCATGGCGCTTCTCGGCATCACGCCGGTCGGCCTGTTCGAGCGGGTGCTGCGGCTCTTGCGCGACATCGCCGATCTCGGCTTCGGCTCGCTGCGCGAGGTCGGCCAGTGGCTCCTCTACGGTGCCATGGTGGTGGTGCCGCTGTGGCTTTTGTCGCGGCTGTTCGCAAGCCGACGCTGACGGCCGGCCTCACCCGAGCTCGGCTTTCGCGATCGTCGCGGCATCGCGGCCGACCGCCTCGCCGAGCGTCGACGCGCCGGTCGCGAGGCGGCGGCAGATGCCCTGCTTGATCTCCTCGATCAGCCCAGGACCCTTGTAGACGAGCGCGGTGTAGAGCTGGACGAGGCTGGCGCCCGCCCGGATCTTGGTCCAGGCCGCCTCGCCCGAGTCGATGCCGCCGACCCCGATCAGCGGCACCCTGCGCTCGACCCGCAGGTAAGTCTCGGCGAGCATGCGCGTCGCGAGCGGGAACAGCGGCTTGCCCGAGAGCCCGCCGGCTTCCCTGGCGAGCGCATTCTCGCGCAGGCTCGCCGGGCGGGTGATCGTGGTGTTCGAGACGATCAGCCCGTCGACGCCGCGGCGAAGCGCCGTCGCGACGAGCGCGTCGAGCGCGTCGAGCGCGAGGTCAGGCGCGATCTTCAACAGGAGCGCGGTGCGCGAGCTCTGCCGCGCATCGGCGCGGTTGCGAGCCTCGATCGCGCGGCCGAGGAGGTCGTCGAGAAAGGCCTCGCCCTGCAGATCGCGCAGGCCCGGCGTGTTCGGCGACGACACGTTCACCGTGAGGAAGTCGACGAGGCCGCACAGCGCCTCGACGCAGGCGACGTAATCGGCGGCGCGGTCGCGGGAATCCTTGTTGGCGCCGATGTTCACGCCGACGACGCCCTGCCGCCCGCGCCGGCGCGAAAGCCGCGCGCGGACGGCCTCGATCCCGTCGCTGTTGAGGCCGAGCCGGTTGATCACGGCCTCGTCCCGCATAAGGCGAAAGACGCGCGGCTTCGGATTGCCGGCTTGCGGCTCCGGCACCACGCCGCCGAGCTCGACGAAGCCGAAGCCCAGGGAGAGGAGCGCATCCGGCACCTCGCATTGCTTGTCGAAGCCGGCCGCAAGCCCGACCGGATTGGGAAAGCGCCGGCCGAACGCCTCGACGCAGAGCCGTTGATCGTCCTGCGGCGGCGTGCCGAGCGGGGCGATCGAGAGCGCCCTGACGGTCAGCTGATGCGCTACCTCGGCATCGAGCGCGTGCAGGAGCGGACGCGCCAGCGGAAACAGGCCGGGGATCATGCAAGCTCCGGGAAGACGTGCCGCCCGTCCGCGCCGAGCGGCAGCGGCTTTGCCCATCGCACCGCTGAGAGCGGCAGCGGCGCATGGAGATGGGGGAAGAGCGCGCCGCCCCGCGAGACCTCGTACCGCAGCGCGCTCCCGAGCGCCTCGGCTTCGACCGCAATCAGGAGAAGGTCAGCCTGTCCGGCGAAATGCTTCGCCGCGGTCTCGGGCGCCTGCGCGGCGTTGGAGAAATGGATGAAGCCGTCCTCGAGGTCGACCGGCGACCCGGCGAAGGCGCCGGCCCGCTCCGCGTCGTGCCACAACTTTACAGGGCAAATCTTGTAGATTAGCGGCATGGACGGAGACGCGGCGGCGTGAGAGGATTAGAGAGAAAACACGTGGCGGACAACGTTGGGCGGGTGCGCCGTAATTTTTTTTGCGCACCCCGATTGCGTTCGGGCGTGTTTTGTAATATTTCCTACTTGTAGGCTCGCGTTCCCACGAACTTTCCGACTTCTTCCGGGTCTGCGCCATGCTTTCTCACGATCGAATCTGGGCCGCCATCGACCGTCTCGCCGAGCGCTACGGCATGTCCGCCTCGGGGCTAGCCCGCAAGGCCGGCCTCGACGCCACGAGCTTCAACCGTTCGAAGCGCACGAGCCCGGACGGGCGCGACCGCTGGCCTTCGACCGAGTCGGTGTCGAAGGTGCTGCGCGCGACCGGCGCGAGCCTCGAGGAGTTCACGCGCCTGATCGACCCCGATGTCGGGCGCGCCAAGACCATGATCCCGCTGATCGGCATGACGCAGGCCGGTGCCGGCCGCTCCTTCAACGACGAGGGCATGCCGAGCGGCGGACCGGGCTGGGAGGAGGTTGAGTTTCCCGACCTCTCGAACGAGAAGGTGTTCGCCCTCGAGGTCCAGGGCGACTCGATGGAGCCGCTCTATCGCGACGGGGACGTGCTGATCGTCTCGCCGACCGCCAGCATGCGGAAAGGCGACCGCGTCGTGGTGCGCACGACGGCCGGCGAGGTCACTGCGAAGGAACTCAAGCGCAAGACCGCAAAGAGCATCGAGCTGCGCGCCCTCAACGCCGAGCACCCGGACCGCGCCATCCCCGCGAACGAGATTGCCTGGATGGCGCGCGTGATGTGGGCGCGGCAGTAGCGATCACTCTGCAGCGGGGCGCCGGCGCGAGGCCAGGAACTCCTGGTGCTCGCGCATCAGATCGCCGGCGAGCGCGCGGGCGATAAGGCGTCGGGTCTCGGCGACCCCGTAGAGCGCGACGAAGGAGCCGAAGCGCGGCCCGCGGTCGTTGCCCAACAGGATTTGATAGATCGTCGAAAACCAGGCCTGCGACACGCCGGGCCGCCCATCCGGGCTCTTCGACTTGCCGGAGGTGTCCGGGAAGTGCTTGCGCCCGACCTCGTAGACCACCGCCTGCAGCGCCTCGGCATCGGTCGAGCCTTCATGGGTGCTCAGCGCCTCCGCCAGCTCGGCGAGCGCCGCGCGCTCGATGTCGGTCGCCAGCCGATAGACCTTGGCCGGCCGCACGAAGTCGCGGAAATAGCGCACCGCGTGGCCGACGAGGCGGTCGAGGCGCGGATGGGTTTCTGGCGACACGCCGGGCGCGTAGCGGCGGATGAAGCCCCAGAGCACCGCGGGGTCCTCCGAGTTCGCGACTGCGACAAGGTTCAGGAGCATCGAGAAGGAGATCGTCGTCGCCGCAGCCTGGCCGCTGCCGGCGACGAGCTCGGGCGCCGGCGGGCTGCCGGCGTGAATGTGCCAGACCGGGTTGCCGAGCTTGGTCTTGGCGTCCTGGCCCGGGAACCTCTCCAGGAAGGCGAGATAATCGTCGACGTGGCGCGGGATGACGTCGAAGAACAGGCGCTTTGCCTCGCGCGGCCGGTTGTACATGAAGAGCGCAAGGCTCTCAGGCGTGCCGTAGGCGAGCCATTCGTCGATGGTGAGGCCGTTGCCCTTCGACTTCGAGATCTTCTGGCCCTTCTCGTCGAGGAAGAGCTCGTAGTTGAAGCCCTCCGGCGGCTCGTGGCCGAGCGCGCGGGCGATCTCGCCCGAGAGCTTCACCGAATCGATCAGGTCCTTGCCGGCCATCTCGTAGTCGACGCCGAGAGCCACCCAGCGCATCGCCCAATCCGGCTTCCATTGCAGCTTGGCGTGGCCGCCGGTGACCGGCGTCTCGAAGCGCTCGTGCGTGGCGGGATCGCGCCAAACGACCGTACCGGCGTCGCGCCTGACCTCGTCGATCGGCACCTGCATGACCTCGCCGGTCCTCGGGTGCAGCGGCAGGAACGGCGAGTAGCTCTGCTGGCGCTCCTCGCGCAGCGACGGCAGCATGATTGCCATTACCGCGTCGTAGCGCTCGAGCACGGTGATGAGCGTCGCGTCGAAGCAGCCCGAACGGTAGCACTCGGTCGCCGACAGGAACTCGTAATCGAAGCCGAAGGCATCGAGGAATTGGCGCAGCCGGGCATTGTTGTGCTCGCCGAACGAGGCGTGCGTGCCGAAGGGATCCGGCACCGCGGTCAGCGGCTTGTTGAGATGGCGCGCCAGAAGCTCGCGGTTCGGCACGTTGTCCGGCACCTTGCGCAGGCCGTCCATGTCGTCCGAGAAGGCGACGAGGCGGGTCGGGATGCGGTCGCCGGTCAGCACTCGGAAGGCGTGGCGCACCATCGAGGTGCGCGCGACCTCGCCGAAGGTGCCGATATGCGGCAGCCCGGAAGGGCCGTATCCGGTCTCGAACAGCGCCTCGTTCTTGCCCGTGCGCTCGAGCCGCTGCACGAGCTTGCGCGCCTCCTCGAAAGGCCAGGCGGCCGCGCTCGCGGCGGCCTCGGCCAAGGCGGGTTCGATCGAGGGCGCGGCGGTCATGTCGAAGCTTTGAAGCGGGCGGCGGGCCGGCCCGGGAAGCGGCGCACCCTAGGCAGCAGGGTTCGGCCGGTCAATCGGACGACCGGCCGTCGATGGGCCCACGGCGCTACTTGCGGAGATGCATGCTCAGTAGCCGCCCCGCTGCGGCGGCGGGCCTGGATACATGCTGTAGCTCTGGCTTGCCCCTGAAAGGCCGATCACGCCGAAGGGGGTGAGGAGACCGACGCGCACGCCGGAGCGGCGCGGCCGGGTCTCGGCGAGGCGGGGCTGCGGCGCGGCCGGGGCAGCGGCCCGCGCCGTTTCGGTCCGGCGCGCGCTACGGGCACGCTCGGCGACGGCGCGCCGGGCCTTCTCGCGGCGCTCTTCGGCGGCTTCGGCAGCGCGGAGCTTCTCGCGCCGCTCGGCGGCGGCTTCGGCCAGGCGCGCCTTCTCACGGCGCTCGGCGGCCGCGGCTTCCGCTGCCCGGGCCTCGCGCTGGACCTTGCGCTTCGCAAGCCGCGCCGCGCGGCGCTCCTGCGCCTCGCGCTCGATCTCGGCGAGCCGGGCCGGAGAAAGCGAGGGCGGCTCGGCGAGCTTCGGCTGCGGCTCGGCCTGCGGTGCGGACGGGGCGGGCTTCGGCTCGGGCGTGGTCGCGGCGGCCGGCACGGGCTTGAGATCGACCGGATCGCGCCACGGCGTGCCTTCGGTCGCAGGCTCGGATCTGGGCTTTGGAGCTTCGGCAAGCTTCCTCGTCGTCGAGGGGCGGCGCGCAGGCGCGGCGGCCGCCTGCGCAACGGCGCCGGTCGTGGCGGGCTCCGCCTTGGCGACGGCGACCGGCGCTGCAGCCGGCGCGGCGGGCCCGCGGCTCGCATAGGAGGCGGCGCCCCCCGCGCCCGCGACTGCGACTGCGCCGAGGATCAGCACCCAGCGTGCGCGGGCTGCGAAGCGCCGGCGCGGCTGCGGCGGCAGGATTCCGGTGTCGGCCGCGTGACGAGCCGTCTCGGCAAAGGTCCGGCGTGGCTGCTGCGCGAATGTCATGATGCCCTCCTTGCGTCTCCCGACGGGGCCTGCGCAGAGTGGCTTGCGCCCCGCGCGGCCGCGGTGCGGCGGCGCACCTGTCGCGGGCCCGTCTCGCTGGAGTTGGCCGCGGCGCTCGGCGGACCTATATTGGGGTTGATCGAACCGAGGATGCCGATGCCCGTCGAGATCGCGGCTGGCGACAAGACCCAGGCGCCCCCCTCCCGCGCCGGCGCGCTGCTGCTTGGATTGGGCGGCCTCGCGCTCGTCGCGACCGGTGCGCTCCTGTGGTGGACGAACGGCGCCGCCGTTTTTACGGACACCGTGCTCGCGGCGCTCGCCTGGTGCTTCTGACAGCCTTTCAATGACCCTTTCGGACCGGACCCGGCGGCTCGCGATCCCGCTTGCCGCCTTCCTCCTCGGCCTGCTGATGCTTGGCGTCACGGCCGTGGTGACACTGACGCCCGCCTCGCGCCCGGCGGGGTCCGCGAATGTCGGCGGGCCCTTCACGCTCGTCGACCAGGACGGGCGCGCCGTGACCGACCGCAGCTTCCTCGGGCAGCCGCATCTCGTCTTCTTCGGCTTCACCCATTGTCCCGACATCTGTCCGACGAAGCTTTTCGAGCTGTCCGAGGCGCTGCGGGCGACCGGGGAGAAGGGTCGAGGGCTGAAGGCGCTGTTCATCACGGTCGATCCCGAGCGCGACAAGCCGGAGGCTCTGAAGAGCTATCTTTCGAGCTTCGACGACCGCATCGTCGGCCTCACCGGCACGCTGGAGGCGATCGAGGCGACGGTGCGCGCCTATCGCGGCTTCGCCCGCAAAGTGCCGACCAAGGACGGCGACTACACCATGGAGCACACGGCGCTCGTCTACCTCATGGACAAGAGCGGCCGCTTCATCGGCTCCTTCAACCTCAACCGGCCGCCGCAAGAGGCCGCGCAGGAGCTGCTGCGGCATGTGTGAGGATCGGTGGGGTGAGCGCCGCCATCAATCACGACCCCCGTCTGCCGGCACGCCGCCGTTGAGCAGCCCCGTCCGCGAGGTCCGTGCGAACCCGTGCTCGGTCTTGTGCCAGCGGAAGGGGTGGCGCATGAGCTCGATCACCGCCTGCCAGGCGGCGATGCTGACGAGCCCGTAATAGAGCGGCAGCAACGGCACGTAGGGCAGGAGCCGCCACCAGCGCCGCCGTTTCAGGCCGATGACCGCCGGCACGGTCATGGCCGCAAGCCCGGCCGAGAACAAGGTGAGCCCGAGGCCGCTCATGAAGGCCTCGGGGAGCGTGCTCGCGGCAAGCCAGGTCCCGTTCAGCATGGCGAGAAGCGTCACCAGGGTGAAGATCGGATAGCCGAGCGCCGCCGCGACTGTGCCGAGCGTCAGCGTCACGGCGGCGAGGAAGCGGCGCGCTCCGAGCGCCTTCAGCGCCGCACCGGGGTGGCGGGAATGCGTGATCACGACCTGCATGAAGCCCTTCATCCAGCGGATGCGCTGGCCGAACCAAGGCTTCCAGCTCGAGGGCGCCTCCTCGAGCGTTGCCGAAGGCAGGTCGCGCACGCGATAACCGGCGAGCGCGAGCCGAATGCCGAGATCGGCATCCTCGGTCACGTTGAAGGCGTCCCAGCCGTGCAGCTCGCGCAGGACAGCGGTGCGGAAATGGTTGGAGGTGCCGCCGAGCGGCACCGGCAGGTCGAGCGCGGCGAGCCCGGGGTTGATGGCGTCGAACAGCGTCGCGTACTCGGTCGTGAAGAAGCGGGTCAGCCAATTGTCGTCGGTGTTGTCGATGACGAGGCGCGCCTGCAGGCAGGCGACGTTCGCCGGCGCCTGGGCGAAGGCCGCGACCGCGAGCCGGAGCTGATCCGGGCTCGGAACGTCCTCCGCGTCATACACCGTCACGAACTCGCCGCGGGCGATGGCGAGGGCGATGTTGAGGGCCCGCGGTTTGGTGCGCGGCTCGCCCGGCGGCGCCACCAGCACCTCGAAATGGGCCGGCAGGCGCATGCCGGACAAGGCTGCCGCCATCTCGTGATCGTCCGCCTCGATGGCGATGATCGCCTGCAATTTGGGCGGGGGATAATCGAGCGCCCGAAGCGAGGCAACGAGCCGCGGGAGGACGCGGTGCTCGCGCCGCATCGGCACGATGACCGTGTAGGTTGGGAGCGCCTCATCGGAAGCGCGCGGCGACGGCCGGATCGGTCGGACCGGAGGCGCTTCGCGCGCGGCGCCGAGGCGCACCGTCACCATGGCCAGGAAGGTCAGGCCGGAGAGCACCGTGAAGCAGGCCAAGGCTGCGCGCGGAGCAAATGCCGCCGCGGCGACCACGCAGGCCAACGTCGAAAGGCCCGCAGCCTTCTGCGCGCGGCTTGCGCCGCCCCGGTAGGAGCGGTGCGGCTCGGCATCGGCGAGCGCGTTGGCGGAGCGGGCGATCGCCGCGCCGCAGCTGCGCAGCACGGCGCGCGTCAAGGCCGTGGGCGTCGCGATCGCAAAGCCCCGGCCGAAGGGCCGCCTGCGGCTCAGCATCCACCCCACTGGGAGCCCCGCCGGCGCGAGCACGTAATCCGGACCGGAAGTCTCTCTCGCGAGACGCGCCATACCGAGCAGGAGCGCGTCCGGGAAGCGCGTCTGCGGTGACACGGCGAAGTCGCTCTCGAGGAAAGCGAAGCCCATCTCGGCCGCGAGCGCGCGATAATAGGTTTCTTCGTCAAGGAGGTTCAGCTTGATCAGCGCCTCGTCGGACGTGCAGCCGATCCGGCGGGCGGCCGCCGCGGCCCGGTGCAAGGCCGCATGCGACACGCCGCGCTGCAGGAGGAAAGCGATCTCGATCGGCAGCGTCGGCGCCTGGACTGCCGCGGTCTCGAACGCTTGACCCTGGATCGTCAAAAGCGATAGCTCCCCGGGAACCCAGCTTACGGCAAGTTTTCCTGCCTCTGGAAGATGCCACCGCCGCGAGAACGCGTCACGCGTCATGAACTTTAGTCGTATGCTTTGCGCCCTCGCCCTCGTGGGCCTTGCGGGGCCGGGCCTTGCCCAGGAGGTCGCGATCCCGAACCTGTGGGATCCGCGCGCACGCCAGGAGCGCCCGGACCTCTCGGGCCTGCGTACGGTGCGCTTCCTGACCGAGGACGACTTCCCGCCGCTCCACTTCACGGGACCTGACGGCGCACCGACGGGCTTTGCTGTCGAGCTCGCGCGGGCCGCCTGCGAGCGCCTTTCCATCGCCTGCACGATCCAGGCACGCCGCTTCGACACGCTCGCCGATGCTCTCGCCGAGGGGCGGGGCGACGTCATCGCCGCGGCGATGCCGATCATGACGGCGCTGCGCAGCCGTTTCTCCGTGACGCTGCCCTATTTCCGCTTTCCGGGGCGCTTCGCGGCCCGCGCCGACAAGGGGCAGCCCGTGCCCGATCCGCGCTCACTCGATGGCCGCTCGGTCGCGGTCGTGCTCGGCACGGCACATGAGGCCTATTTGCGCACCTTCTTCACGCGCGCGGCGGTCCGCGGCTTCCCCGATCTCGCCGCGGCGCAGGCCTCGCTCAGGCGCGGCGAGATCGACTATGTCTTCGGCGACGGGCTCGGGCTTGCGCTCTGGATCGGCGGCACGGACGCGGCCGGCTGCTGCGGCCTCATCGGCGGCCCCTATCTCGAGAGCCGGTTCTTCGGCGAAGGGATCGGCTTCGTCGTGCGTAAGGAGGACGAGAACCTCCGCCGCGCGTTCGACCACGCCCTCCAGCGCCTCTGGGACGAGGGCAAATACGCCGAGCTCTATCTGCGCTTCTTCCCGGTGAGCCCGTTCTAGGGGCTCAGCGGCTTCTCGCGACCCATGGCGCCCTCGTGGGTCCATCCACCCCGCAGCGTGCTCGCAAGGATCCGCGCCTGGCTGCGACTGGCATCCGCTCGGCTGGCGCCTCGAGTGACGCGCCCCAGACTAGCGCCGCGGTCGGGCGCCGGCCTTGATGGCGTTCTCGATCTTGTCGAGCTTGTTCTCGAGCTTGTCGAGCTTGGCGTGGATTTGGGTCAGGATGTCGGGGACGACGCGCGCGTAGTCGACCTGCTCGCGCGCCGCCTTCGCAGTCTCCCGCGCGGCCTCGACGAGCGCGCGGATGTCGGCCTCCGAGTGCCCCGACGCGGCGCCCGCCTGCGGCGTCGTCGCTTGCGCGAGCGCCGGGCCCGCAAGCCCCGCGAGAACCAGAATGATTGCCGCCCGCCGCATGCGTCCCTCCCCATGATTCGCCTTCGCCGAAGCGAGCTTGAGGACAGGGCGTGCCGGGTCAAGCCCGGCGGTCCGCTTCACTCCTTGTCGTCGCTCGGCGCCCGCTTCGCCGCACGATGCTCGACAAAGCCGACGACTGTCACGATCACGATGCCGAAGCCGGTCGTGACCGTCACCAGCACGAACTGACCCGCCCCCGCGGCGATGCCGACCGCGGTCGCGAGCCAGATGTTTGCCGCCGTGGTCAGGTTCCGCACCGCGCCTTGCGAAACGAAGATTGCGCCAGCGGCAATGAAGCCGATCGCCTGGGCAAGACCCTGGATGACGCGCAGCGGGTCGGCGTCGCCGCCATGCGCCCGCGTATCGCCGTAGAGCTCGAGCGCCGAGACGGTGATGACGGCGGAGCTCAGGCTGACGAGCGCATGGGTGCGAAGGCCCGCCGAGATGCCGCGCAGCTCGCGGTCGAGCCCGAGGAGAAGCCCGCACAGCGTCGCGACCCCGAGCCGGATCACCGTCTCAGAGAGCGTGAAGGTCGTGTCGCGCAGGAGTTGCTCCATGCCGGCTCAGCCCTCGAGCGGGCGCATCACCTTGTACAGCTCGCTCTTGCGCTCGAAGCCGATGCCCGGCGCGTCCGGCAGCCCGACGTGGCCATCGACCACCGGGCAGTCGTCGGCGAAGCCGTTGAAGGGGAAGAACACGTCCGGATACGACTCGTTGCCCCCGAGCCCGAGCCCCGCCGCGATGTTGAGCGACATTTGGTGGCCGCCATGCGGGATACAGCGGCGCGGCGACCATCCGTGCTGGCGCAGCACCTCGATCGTCCGCATGTACTCGACGAGCCCGTAGCTCAAGGCGCAGTCGAATTGCAGCCAGTCGCGATCCGGCCGCATGCCGCCGTAGCGGACGAGGTTGCGGGCGTCCTGGTGCGAGAACAGGTTCTCGCCCGTGGCCATCGGGCCGTCGTAGTATTCCGTGAGGACGGCCTGGAGCTGGAAATCGAGCGGGTCGCCGGCTTCCTCATACCAGAACACGCCGTAGGGGTTCAGCGCCTTGGCGTAGGCGATCGCGGTGTCGAGATCGAAGCGGCCATTGGCGTCGACCGCGACCCGGCCGGCATCGCCGACGACCTCGATCGCGGCGTCGAGCCGGCGCAGATCCTCGTCGAGCGAGGCGCCGCCGATCTTCATCTTGCAGACCGTGTAGCCGCGGTCGAGATAGCTCCTGAACTCGTCCTGCAGCCCTTTCAGCCCCTTGTCGGGGTAGTAGTAGCCCCCCGCTGCATAGACGAAGACGCGCTCGTCGATCGCGCCGCCGCGAAAGCGCTCGGCGAGCACGCGGTAGAGAGGCTTCTCCTCGATCTTTGCCACGGCATCCCATACCGCCATGTCGAGCACGCCGACCGCGACCGAGCGCTCGCCGTGACCGCCGGGCTTTTCGTTTTTCATCATCGCGGCCCAGCAGGCGTGCGGGTCGAGGTTTTGGCGCTCCTCGTCGGCGAGCGAGAGCGGGTTAGCTTCCTTCAGGCGCGGGATGAAGCGCTCGCGCAGGAGCCCGCTCGGCGCATAGCGGCCGTTCGAGTTGAAGCCGAAGCCCGTGACCGGCCTGCCGCCGCGGACGACATCCGTCACGACCGCCACCACGCTGACGGTCATCTGGCTGAAATCGATGTAGGCATTGCTGATCGCCGACTTGATCGGCACCACGGTCTCGCGCACGTCGACGACGTGCACCGGCGCGCGGCTGCGCGAGAGCGCCGGCGCGGCGGTCACGCGACCTTCTCCCGCGCCGGCGCCGGAGCGTGGGCGCGCCAGCGCTGGAGCTCGCCGAGCGCGCAGTCGAAATCGGCGCCAAGCTCGGCGACGAGCGCCTGCGTTGGCATCACCGCGTCGATGCCGCCGACGCCGTGGCCGGCCGACCAGATGTCGCGCCAGGCCTTCGCTTCCTTCTTGTCCATGTTCATCTCAGGCGCCGGCCCGTCCGGGTTCAGCCCTGCCCGAACGAGGCTATCGCGCATGAAGTTCCCGTGCACGCCCGACACCGCCGGCGTGTACACGATGTCCGAGATGCGGGAATCGAGGATCATCTGCTTGTATGCCGGGGGCGCGGCGCCCTCCTCGGTCGCGATGAAGCGCGTGCCCATATAGGCAACGTCGGCACCGGCCGCGATCGCCGCCGCGACGTGCCGCCCGGTGGTGATGGCCCCGGCGAGCGCGATCACGCCTTGGGGAAATATCCGCCGCACCTCCGAGACGAAAGCGAAGGGGCTGTTCGTGCCGGCGTGCCCGCCGGCGCCGGCCGAGACCAGCACGAGCCCGTCGACGCCGGCCTCGATCGCTTTCGCGGCGTGGCGCATGTTGATCACGTCGTGCAGCACGACGCCGCCATAGGAATGCACCGCCTTGACCAAGTCCGGCACGGCGCCGAGCGACGTGATGATCACCGGCACGCGCTTCTCGACGCAGACGCGAAGGTCGGCCTCGACCCGCGGGTTGGTCTTATGCACGATGAGATTGACGCCGTAGGGCAGCGCCGCCGCGCCGGTGGAGAGGCCCGCCTCGATCTCCTCGAGCCAGTCGCGGAAGCCTTCGGTCGAGCGCTGGTTCAAGGCTGGGAAGGTCCCGAGCACGCCCGCACGCGAGGCCGCGATCACCAGCGCCGGACCCGAGACCAGGAACATCGGCGCCGCGATCACCGGCAAGCGCAGGCCGTCGAGAAGGGCTTTGGCACGGGTCACGGGCGGCCTCCGGCGCTGGGTTTCGGGCCACCTTTGCCCCAGCGCCGGATCGGCCGCAACACGCACGCCTTGGCAAGCCTCAGATCATCTCCAGCGGCTTCTTGCGTTGCGGCGGCGGGTAGGCGGCGTCAATCGCGGCGAGATCGGCCTCGTCGAGCACGATGTCGGCGGCCTTGCGGTTCTCGCGGACGTGCTCGGCACGCGATGCCTTCGGGATCGCGATCACGTCCGGGCGGCGCATGACCCAGGCAAGCGCGATCTGGTAGGGCGTCGCGCTGTGCTTCCTTGCCGCTTCGTCGAGCGCGGGAGAGCGGCGCAGCCGGCCCTGCTCGATCGGGCTGTAGGCCATCACCGGCACGCCGCGCTTCCCTAGCCACGGCATCAGGTCGTACTCCGGGCCGCGGCGGGAAAGGTTATAGAGGATCTGGTTCGTCGCGCATGCGCTCCCGCCGGGGACCGCGAACAGCTCCTCCATCTCTGCGCGGTCGAAATTCGAGACGCCCCAGCGCCGGATCTTGCCGGCGCGCTTCAAAGCTTCGAAGCCCTCGACCGTCTCGGCGATCGGGACGCTGCCGGGCCAGTGCAGGAGATAGAGGTCGAGCCGGTCGGTCTTGAGCCGGCGCAGGCTCCGGTCGCAGGCTTGCGCCACGCCCGCGCGGCTCGCGTTGTAGGGGTAGACCTTGCTGACGAGGAAGACCTCCTCGCGCAGCCCCGCCAGCGCCTCGCCGACGAGTTCCTCGGTCTTGCCTTCGCCGTACATCTCGGCCGTGTCGACGAGAGTCATGCCGAGCTCGACTCCGAGCCGCAACGCGGCGATCTCCTCGGCTCGGCGGCCGCGCTCGTCCGCCATCTTCCAGGTTCCTTGCCCGAGCGCGACGACCTCCTCGCCGCCCGGGAGCCTGACGCAATGCTTCATGCCGCCCTCCGCATCCTCGCTGGGCAGCCTGGACCAGCCGCCCCTTGGAGGGAAGCGCCGCAGGCCGAGGCGGGCTTTTGCCGGATGCAGGGGAGCAATCCCGCCCCAAGCGCGTTGATTCCCGCGGCGAAGCTCGAACGGAAGCGCCATGGACGCCGAGACCCTCTCCCGCCGCCTCGATGCGCTCGAGGCCTCGGTCACCGAATACGTGCTTGAGGACATTGCCCGCTGGCAGGCGGTGCATGCCCGTATCACGGCCTATGAGATCGCCGTCGAGGTGATGTGCAACGTCGCCCAGCGGCGCGATCCTCGCCTCGTGCACGACCTCATCGAGGGCCTCGTCTTCGTCGAGGGCGAGACCCGTCGCACCAATTTTCATGACGCGCTCATCGGCGAGATCCGGGGCATCCGCGAGAAGGTGCAGGAGCAGCTGCAGGATCTCGCGGCGGTGTGAGGCGCGTTCGCAGGCCGCTCACGCACGCGGCATCGGTGATCGTGTCGCGGTCAAAGCCGGGTGACCTCTCCGGCCCGTGACTGGCCGCGCCCGATGCGCGCGAGGCATGATCTCGATCGCGACGTGTGACGTTCGCGCTTCGGCATGAGGTCCACCGATGTGGATGAGACGCAGGATGATATCGTTCGCAATCACCGCCTTCGCGTTGACAGCACTGACGCTTGGGCCGTCGCTCGAGGCTGCCGCGCAGAGCCGGGTCAACGTGCTCGGCGGCCGGCGGGTCGCGATCCATGGTTACGACCCGGTCGCGTATTTCGTCGACGGCGGGCCGCGCCAGGGCAGGCCGGAGCTCGCGGTCGAGCACGGCGGGGGGCGCTGGCTTTTCTCCTCGGAATCCAACAAGGCGCGCTTCGCCGCCGATCCGGAGAAGTACACGCCGGTCTATGGCGGCTACTGCGCCTACGGCGTGGCGCAGGGTTACCTCGTCAAGATCGACCCCGACGCCTGGGCCATCGTCGACGGCCGGCTCTATCTCAACTACGACCGCTCGGTCGCCGAGACTTGGCGCAAGGACGTGCCGGGCTACGTGAAAAAGGCGGATGAGAACTGGCCTCGGCTGGTCGGAAGGCGCTGACCTCCAGCCAACGGATAAGCGCCCTCCGCTCTTCCGCATCTCGCCCGGACCGCATAGATCGGGGCCTGACGGAAGCGGAGAGCCGGATGATCGACCTCTACTACTGGACGACCCCGAACGGGCATAAGGTGACGATGTTCCTCGAGGAGACGGGGCTCTCCTACCGCATCGTGCCGGTCAGGATCGGCGAGGGCGAGCAGTTCAAGCCCGAGTTCCTGAAGATCTCGCCCAACAACCGCATCCCGGCCATGGTCGATCACGAGCCGCCGGGCGGCGGCGCGCCGGTCTCGCTGTTTGAATCGGGCGCCATGCTGCTCTACCTCGCCGAGAAGACCGGCCGCTTCATTCCGAGCGACATCCGCGGGCGCGCCGAGGTCCTGCAGTGGCTGTTCTGGCAGATGGGGGGCTTAGGTCCCATGGCGGGGCAGAACCACCATTTCTCGCACTACGCGCCCGAGAAGATCCCCTACGCCATCGAGCGCTACGTGAAAGAGACCAACCGGCTCTACGGCGTGCTCGACAAGCGCCTCGCCGACCGTCCCTTCATCGCGGGCGAGTACTCGATCGCCGACATGGCGTCTTATCCATGGGTCGTGCCCTACGAGCGTCAGGGCCAGAACCTCGCCGACTTCCCCGATCTCAAGCGCTGGTTCGAGGCGATCAAGGCTCGCCCCGCGACGGTGCGGGCCTACGAGAAAGCCAAGGAGATCAACCCGGCCGTCGGCGCGCCGATGTCGGACGCCGCGAAGAAGGTGCTGTTCGGCCAAACCGCGGCCGTGGTGCGCTGAGGCGCCGGATCACACGGTGAGGTAGCGCCGCACCGCCGCTTCGTCGAGCGCGGTCGAATCGCCCGACAGCACGACCTCGCCGCGATCCATGACGAAGATCCTGTCGGCGAGCTCCTTGGCGAAATCGAAATACTGCTCGACGAGCACGATCGCCATCTCCCCGGTCTCACGCAGGTATTCGATTGCCCGGCCGATGTCCTTGATGATCGAGGGCTGGATGCCCTCGGTCGGCTCGTCGAGCACGAGGAGCCTCGGCCGCATCACCAGCGCGCGACCGATCGCGAGCTGCTGCTGCTGCCCGCCCGAGAGATCGCCGCCGCGCCGCCGCAGCATCTGCGCGAGCACCGGGAAAAGCGAGAAGACGTCGTCGGGGATGGTGCGCCGGCTGCGCTCGAGCGGGGCAAAGCCGGTGCGCAGGTTCTCGTCCACGGTAAGGAGCGGGAAGATCTCGCGGCCCTGCGGCACGAGCGCGATGCCGCGCCGGGCGCGCTCGAAGGGGGCGAGGCGCGTCACGTCCTCGCCGTTCCACAGGATGCGCCCGCGCGAAGGATTCTTCTGGCCGACGATGGCGCGCATGAGCGAGGTCTTGCCGACGCCGTTGCGGCCCATCACGCAGGTGATCTTCCCGGTCTCGGCGGTGAGGGAGACCGAGCGCAGGGCCTGCGCCGCGCCGTAGTGCAGGTCGACATTCTCGACGGCCAGCATTGTCAGCGCCCCAGATAGACTTCGACGACGCGTTCGTTGGCGCTGACCTGGTCGAGCGAGCCTTCGGCGAGCACCGAGCCTTCGTGCAGCACCGTGACCTTCACGCCGAGGTCGCGCACGAAGGTCATGTCGTGCTCGACGACGACGACCGAATGGGTCTCGTTGATGCGGCGCAAGAGCTCGGCGGTCTCGGCCGTCTCCGCGTCCGTCATGCCGGCGACGGGCTCGTCGACGAGGAGAAGCGCCGGGTCCTGCGCGAGCAGCATGCCGATCTCAAGCCATTGCTTCTGGCCGTGGCTCAGATTTGCGGCGAGCTCTTCGCGCCGGTCCTTCAGCTTCACGATGGAAAGGATCTCGTCGAGGCGGTCGCGCTCGGCGCCGGAGAGGCGATGCAGGAGGTTGCCGATGACGCCGCGCTCGCCGTCGAGCGCGAGCAGCAGGTTGTCCTCGACCGTGTGGCTCTCGAATACCGTCGGCTTCTGGAACTTGCGGCCGATGCCGAGCGTCGCGATCGCCGACTCGTCGAGCGCCGTGAGGTCGTGCCTGCCCTGGAACATCACGTCGCCTTCGTCCGGGCGCGTCTTGCCGGTGATGACGTCCATCATGGTGGTCTTGCCGGCGCCGTTCGGGCCGATGATCGCCCGCATCTCGCCGGGGTCCATGACGAGCGAAAGATTGTTGAGGGCGCGGAAGCCGTCGAAGGAAACCGAGACGCCGTCCAAGTAGAGCAGGGCCTGGGTGGTGCGGACGTCCATCATCGCGCTACTCCGCCGGCTGCGGCGCGGCCGAGAGCGGCGGGACGCGCTCGGCATCTCGCCTGCGGGGCTTGGGCCAATGCTCGGCGATGGTGCCGACAATGCCCTTCGGCAAAAGGAGGGTCGTCAGGATGAAGAGCCCGCCAAGCGCGAAGAGCCAGTACTCGGGAAGCGCCCCCGTGAACCAGCTCTTGGCGGCGTTGACCAGCACCGCCCCGAGCGCCGCACCGGTCAGCGTGCCGCGCCCGCCGACCGCGACCCAGATTACGGCCTCGATCGAGTTCGCAGGCGAGAATTCGGATGGATTGATGATGCCGACCTGTGGAACGTAGAGCGCACCGGCAAGCCCGGCCATCATCGCGGAAACGACGAAGACGAAGAGCTTGTAGTGTTCGACCCGGTAGCCGAGGAACCGCGTGCGGCTCTCGGCGTCGCGGATCGCGATCAGCACCTTGCCGAGCTTCGAGGTCACGATCGCGCGGGCGATCAGGAAGCTGCCTGCGAGCGCGAGCGCCGAGAGCGCGAACAGCGCCGCGCGCGTGCCGGGCGCTTGGATCGAGAAGCCGAGGATATCCTTGAAATCGGTGAGCCCGTTGTTGCCGCCGAAGCCGAAATTGTTGCGGAAGAACCCCAGCAGAAGCGCGTAGGTCATCGCCTGCGTGATGATCGAGAGGTAGACGCCGGTCACCCGCGAGCGGAAGGCGAACCAGCCGAGCGCGAAGGCGAGAAGCCCCGGCACGAGGAACACCATCAGCATGGCATAGGGGAAGAACTGGAAGCCCCACCAAGCGACCGGCAGCTCGGTCCAGTTCAGGAAGACCATGAAATCGGGCAGCACGGGGTGGGCGTAGACGCCACGGGGGCCGATCTGGCGCATGAGGTACATCCCCATGGCGTAGCCGCCGAGCGCGAAGAAGGCGCCGTGCCCGAGCGAGAGGATGCCGCAATAGCCCCAGACGAGGTCGAGCGAGACCGCAAGCAGCGCATAGGTCAGCCACTTCCCGAACAGCACGACGAAGTGCGTGGGCACGTGGAACGGCGAGCTCGGCGGGACGAGTAGGTTGAGCGCCGGCACCAGGAGCGCGAGGCCGACCAGGATTGCGACCAAGGCCGCGCCCTGGCCGCCGATCAGCCCGGGGAGGATGGGGCGCCGGGTCATGGCGCGCTCCCGCCCTCTCGGTTCACGCAGACCTCCGTGAGACCCTCTCCATCATGATGATCGCACTGTCGATCATCATGAGCGGATAAGGGGGAAATCTCTAGGGGAATCAGGCTGCCCGGGTCACGGTCATGATGACAATGCGCAGAGGTCCGCTTCAAAGGAGAGGGCCCACTCGGCCCAACGGGTCCGGCCTTCGGCCGGCCCGATGACAGGCTCCGCTCGAGCCTCGCGAGGTCGGGTCGGCGGAGCCGGCCGGGTGAGGGCAATTCCCCTTTACGGGAGAGGGTGAACGCGCGCGCCGCGCTCATGCCTCGACCGCCCTTCCCTTGAGCGCGAAGAGGCCGCGCGGGCGCTTCTGGATGAAGAGGATGATGAAGACGAGCATCAGGATCTTGGCGAGCACCGCGCCGGCGAAGGGTTCGAGCACTTTGTTTGCGACGCCGAGCGTCAGCGCGCCGACGAGCGCCCCCCAGAGATTGCCGACGCCGCCGAACACCACGACCATGAAGGAATCGATGATGTAGCTCTGGCCGAGATTCGGCGAGACGTTGTCGATCTGCGACAGCGCGACCCCGGCGATGCCGGCGATGCCGGAGCCGAGCCCGAAGGTCGCAGCATCGATCCAGTTCGTGCGGATGCCCATGCTCGCCGCCATGCGCCGGTTCTGGACGACGGCGCGCATGCGCAGCCCGAAGGCGGTGAACTTCAGGACGAAAAGCAGGACGAAGAAGACGCCGAGCGAGAAGACGACGATCCAGAGCCGGCTCCAGGTGAGCGCGATGCCGAAGAGCTCGAAGGAGCCCGACATGAAGCTTGGATTGCCGACCTCGCGGTTGTTCGGGCCGAAGATCGTGCGTACCGCCTGCTGCAGGATGAGCGACACGCCCCAGGTCGCGAGCAGCGTCTCGAGCGGGCGGCCGTAAAGGAAGCGGATCACCGTGCGCTCGATTGCGACGCCGACGCCGCCGGCGACCAGGAAGGCGAGCGGCAGCGCGATCAGAAGCGACATGTCGAACAGCCCGGGCGCGCTCGTGCGGATCACTTCCTGCACCGCGAAGGTGGTGTAGGCGCCGAGCATGACCATCTCGCCATGGGCCATGTTGATGATGCCCATCACTCCGAAGGTGATGGCAAGCCCGATCGCCGCAAGCAGCAGCACCGAGCCGAGCGAGAGGCCGTAGAAGACGTTCTGGGCGGCCTTAAGGATGGCGAGCCGGCTTTCGATCTGGTCGATGCCGCGCTGCGCCGCTTCGCGCAGGCGCTCCGGGGCGCCGGGCGGCAGGTTTCGCAGGAGCGCCTGCGCATCGCCATCGGCACGCTCGGCGATCACGCTCGCGGCGGCAAGGCGGTCGAGCTCCGGCCGGTCGCTCGCGAGGAAGATGATCGCAGCCTGCGCTTCCGACATCACGCGCTTGATGCGCCGATCGGGCTCGCGCTCGATTGCGGTCTGCAAGGTTGGCAACGCCGCGGCGTTTCGCGACTTGAACACCGCCTGCGCGGCTTCGAGCCGCTTTGCCGGATCCGGCGAGAGCAGCGTCAGCCCGCCCATCGCCGACTCGATCGCGCGGCGGATGCGGTTGTTGACGCGCACCGGCTTCAGGCCCGCCGGGGGTTCACCGGCAGCCGACTCGCCGGTCGCGGCGTCGAAGAGCGCCGCAGACTTGTCCTTAATGTAAGTCCGGCGGCCCGGCCCGTAGAGCAGCCGCCCTTCTGCAAGCGCCTGGATGATCTCGGCCGATCGGGGATCGCCGCTCTGCGCAACCTCGCCGATTGCCGTCTCGGTCTCGCCGTAGCTGTCCGCGGCAAAACGCGCGAGCGCCTCCTGCAGCGCCGCCGCATGGACCGGAGCCGTGAGCGCGAGCGTCAGGAGCGCGGCGCACAGAGCGAGCGCAAGCGCGTGCAATCTTCTCATGGGGTCTGGACGTTAACGGGAGCCGCGCTTCACTTCAAAGGGCGGGCGGGAGGCACGCTCCCGCCCGCGGGGTGCGAGGGTTAAACTACGATCCTTGCCCGCCGCACTTCTTGGTCTTGGTGTTGTAGTTGCCGCATTTCAGCGTGACCCAGTCGGCGACGAGATCGCGCGAACCCTCGAGCTCCTTCGACCAGGCGTCGCCCGGGACGAGCCCGTCGGTCTTCCAGACCACGTCGAACTGGCCGTCGCCCTTGATCTCGCCGATGAACACCGGCTTCGTGATGTGGTGGTTCGGGAGCATCTTGGAGATGCCGCCGGTGAGGTTCGGCGCCTCGGTCCCGGGCAGCGTCGCGATGACCTTGTCCGGATCGGTGGTGCCGGCCTTCTCGACCGCCTTGACCCACATGTTGAAGCCGATGACGTGGGCTTCCATCGGGTCGTTCGTCACGCGCTTGTCGTTCTTCGTGAAGGCCTTCCACTTCGCGATGAACTCCTTGTTCGCCGGCGTGTCGATCGACTGGAAGTAGTTCCAGGCGGCGAGGTGGCCGAGGAGGGGCTTGGTGTCGACGCCCGCGAGCTCTTCCTCGCCGACCGAGAAGGCCACAACCGGAATGTCGGTCGCCTTGACGCCCTGGTTGCCCAGTTCCTTGTAGAAGGGCACGTTTGCGTCGCCGTTGATGGTCGAGACGACGGCGGTCTTCTTGCCGGCCGAGCCGAACTTCTTGATGTCCGACACGATCGTCTGCCAGTCGGAATGCCCGAACGGCGTGTAGTTGATCATGATGTCCGACTCGGGCACGCCCTTGGCCTTGAGATATGCCTCGAGGATCTTGTTGGTCGTGCGCGGATAGACGTAGTCGGTGCCGGCGAGCACCCAGCGCTGAACCTTCTCCTCTTTCATGAGGTAGTCGACGGCGGGAATCGCCTGCTGGTTCGGCGCGGCGCCGGTGTAGAAGACGTTACGCTCGCTCTCCTCGCCCTCGTACTGCACGGGGTAGAAGAGGATCGAGTTCAGCTCCTTGAACACCGGCAGAACGGACTTGCGGGAGACGCTGGTCCAGCAGCCGAACACGGCCGAAACCTTGTTGGTCGAGATGAGCTCGCGGGCCTTCTCGGCGAAGAGCGGCCAGTTCGAGGCCGGGTCGACCACGACCGCCTCGAGTTTCTTGCCGAGGAGACCGCCCTTCTTGTTCTGCTCGTCTATGAGCATGAGCATGACGTCCTTCAGAGTGGTCTCCGAGATCGCCATGGTGCCCGAGAGCGAATGCAGGATACCGACCTTGATGGTCTCCTGCGCCGAGGCGCCGAGGGCCCCCAGCATGGTGGTGCCGGCGACGAGAGTGCCGAGCATGGTGCGTCTGGTGAACATCATCGAGTTGAATTCCCCCTGTCACGGGGCACCCGCCTGCCGGGTGCGCGGGCAGACGGGCGCAAGATCGGGGCCAGAGCCGCGCGAGAGCGCTAAGGGCTTGAGGAATCGTTAGGTTTTCGACCACAGTGCGCGCGAACTAGGCTGCAACAGCCTGTCGAGATGGCAACCGGGGCAGCACCTGCCGCGATTTTCGTCAATGCTGGAATGTTGCTTAAAATTTCAGCAGAGACTTCCGACGGGTGAAAAGGAGCCGAGGCGGAGGGTTCTGGGTCTTTCTGATCGTCCACAACTTATCCACAGGCCCTCCCGGGCTAAGCCGCTGCGTTTCCGCAGGACTCCTGCCTGCTTCAAATGCGGAACGACTCGTTCTTGTTGTAGTTCATGTTTTGTTCTTATGATGGAAGTGCCCCGACGATGACGGGGAGCTTTCCCGAATGATGTTGGCGGGGAACTTCCCGACGATGATGAGCCTATGAGGAGTTCCGGTGAGCCTCGACGTTCAGCGTATCGATCGGGAGACCGGCCGCGCCGCCGTCGTGGCGCGGCTGCGCGCGCTTCTGCCGGTGCTCGAGAGGCGCGTAAGCGCGGGCGTGCTGCCCTTCGGCCTGCCCGAGATCGATCGCCAACTCCCGGCCGGAGGTCTTGCCTTTGACGCCCTGCACGAGTTCACGGGGGGGGGCGACGCCGACGTCCCGGCCGCCTTCGGCTTCCTGGCGGCGCTCCTCGGCCGTGCCGCAGCGTCCGACGGACCCGAGACGCCTGCGCTGCTCGTCCTCACGCGCCGCAGCCTCGGCACCTTCGGCGCGCCCTACGGCCACGGCCTCGCCGAGCTCGGCCTCTCGCCCGAGCGGCTCCTCCTCCTCGAGACCTCGACCGATGTGCAGGCGCTGTGGGCGCTTGAGGAGGCGCTGCGTCTGCGCGCCGTCGCGGCGGTCGCGGGTTGGCTTTCCGGCAGGCTCGACCTCAAGGCGAGTCGCCGCCTCCAAATTGCCGCCGAGGGCTCGAACGCGCTTCTCCTCGTGCTGCGCCCCCCGCAGGCCGACGAGGCGAACGCGGCGACGACCCGGTGGCGAATCGGCGCGGCGCCCGCAGCCCGCGACCGCTTCGGCTGTTTCGAGCGCTGGCGATGGCGGCTTGCGCTCGAGCGCTGCCGCAACGGGCGGCCGGGTGAATGGATCGTGGAGTTGCGTGATCCGGAGTTGAGCCATGCCGCGCATCCTTTCGGTCTGGTTGGATCGCTGGCCGATCCGGCGCTGGTGTCTCGCGCAGGAGAAGAGCCCGCCTGCCGCGCCGGTTGATCCCGAGAAACCCTTCGTCCTTGCCGTCGAAGCCTCGGGCGGCCCGCGCGTCGCGGCCCTCAACGAGGCGGCGCAAAGGGAGGGGGTCACGGCAGGCGAAGCCGTCGCCGACGCCCGCGCCAAGGCGCACGGGCTCCAGATGCGCGATCTCGATGCGAAAGCCGATGCCGCGGCGCTCCGCCGTCTCGCGCTGTGGGCGACGCGCTACACGCCCGCGGTCGCAGCCTCGAAGGAGGAGAACGGCAGCGACGGGCTCTTCCTCGACGTGACAGGCGCAAGCCATCTCTTTGGCGGCGAAGCGAAGCTGATGACAGATCTTGCCCGCCGCCTTTCGGGCTTCGGCCTGCCGGCGCGGCTCGCACTTGCCAAAACACCAGGCGCCGCATGGGCGCTCTCCCATTACGGGGGGCATGCCGTCGCTGCCGTGCCGCCGGGAGGGGAGGAGACCGCGCTGCGGAGGCTTCCGATCGAAGCGCTGCGCTTGGATCTGGCCGCCCGCACGACGCTGCGCCGGCTCGGCTTCAAGACGATCGGCGATCTTCTCAACAAGCCGCGCGCGCCTTTGAGCCGGCGCTTCGGCGCTTCCCTCCTGCTGCGCCTCGACCAGGCGCTCGGCCGGGCGCCCGAGCCCATCGACCCTATCAGGCCACCGCCGGTCTATGATGCGGTGCGCCAGTTCCTCGATCCGATCGGCGCGCAGAGCGCCGTCCTACACGCCGCGCGGCGGCTCTTCGAGGAGCTATGCCCGAAGCTCGAGGCGGACGGGGTCGGCGCGCGCGGCCTGCGGCTCACCTTGTACCGCGTCGACGGCGAGGCCTTCGCGATCGATCTCGGCCTTGCCGCCCCGACCCGCAACGCGACCTATGTCGAGCGCCTGTTCGGCCTCCGGCTCGACCGGCTCGCCGGCACGATCGATCCCGGCTTCGGCTTCGAGACGATCCGGCTCGAGGTCGCCGCCGCCACGCCCTTGAAGCCGCGCCAGGAGGGCTTCGCCTCGAAGAGCGGGGCCGCGGACGGGAATGAGCGGACGATCGCCCTCATCGACGCGCTCTCGCAGCGCTTCGAGCAAAAGGACCTGCGTCGCCTTTGGCGGGTCGAAAGCCACATTCCCGAACGCGCCGCTGCATCGCGCAGCGACATGGAGCGCGAGCCCGACTGGCTCATTGATACGGAGGCGCCGCCCCGCCCCGCCCTGCTCCTGCCGAGAGCCGAGATGGCTGAGGTGCTGGCGGTCGTGCCGGAGGGACCGCCGCGCCTCTTCCGCTGGCGTGGGGCCGTGCACCGGGTGCTCCATGCACAAGGACCTGAGCGCATCGGCGCCGAATGGTGGCGCAAACAGAAAACGCAGCCGACACGCGACTACTACGTGGTCGAGGACGAGACGGGGCGGCGCTTCTGGCTCTTCCGCGAGGGCCTCTATCGCGAGACCAACGAGCCACGCTGGTTCGTACACGGCTTCTTCGCGTGAGGCTCCCATGCCCGCCTACGCCGAGCTTGCCATCACCACAAATTTCTCCTTCCTGCGCGGCGCCTCGCACCCGCTGGAATATGTCGCTCAAGCGGCCGCGCTCGGCCTGAAAGCCATCGGCATCGCCGACCGCAACACCATGGCCGGCGTGGTGCGGGCCTATATCGAGTGGAAGAACCACAAGGACAGCCTCAGGCTCCTCGTCGGCGCGCGCCTCGTCACGACCGGCGGCTTCGAGGTGATCGCCTATCCGATCGACCGCGACGCCTATGGGCGGTTGTGCCGGCTCCTCAGCACCGGCAATCGGCGTGCAAAGAAAGGCGAGTGCCTGTTCGGTTTCGAGGAGATGCTGGCCGCCGCGCAAGGCCAGATCTTCATCGTCATGCCGCCGCCGCGGCTGAGCAGGGAGCTCACCGAGCAGCTTGCCGCGCTCCGCGAGACCGCGCCTTATCGGACTTACCTCGGTGCGGCCCACCGTTACCGCTCCGACGAGCCGCGCCGGCTCGGCCGCCTCGCCGAGTTCGCCGATCGCACGAAGACGCCGCTCGTCGCCGTCACAGACGCGCTCTATCACGCGCCCGAGCGGCGAGCGTTGCACGACGTCGTCACCTGCATCCGCGAGAAATGCACCATTCGCGAGGCGGGCTTCCGCCTCGAACCCCACGCGGAACGGCATCTCAAAAGTGCGGAGGAGATGGGCCGCCTCTTTTTGGACTATCCCGACGCGATCCGACGCACGACGGAGATCGCCGACGCCTGCAACTTCTCTCTGGACGAGCTGCGCTATGAATATCCGGAAGAGCCCGTCCCGCCCGGCAAGACCCCGCAGCAATATCTCGAAGAGCTGACCTGGCATCACGCGCGCTGGCGCTACGGCGCGGCCATTCCGGAGAAGGTCCAGGCTCTCCTGCGCGAGGAGCTCGCCCTCATCGAAGAGCTCGAATACGCGCAGTATTTCCTCACCGTCTATGACGTGGTCCGGTTCGCCAAAGACAATGGCATCTTATGCCAGGGCCGGGGATCGGCCGCGAACAGCGCCGTCTGCTACTGCCTCGGCATCACCGCGGTCGATCCGGACCAGAGCAACACGCTTTTCGCCCGCTTCGTCTCGGCCGACCGCAAGGAGCCGCCCGACATCGACGTCGATTTCGAGCATGAGCGGCGCGAGGAGGTGATCCAGCACCTCTATGAGCGCTACGGGCGCGAACGCGCCGCGATCTGCGCGACCGTCATCCATTACCGCCCGCGCATGGCGATCCGCGAGGTCGGCAAGGCGCTCGGCCTGACCCCCGACATCACGGCGGCGCTCGCCGGTACGGTATGGGGCCATTGGGGCGAGGATTTGCCGGACGAGCAGGTGCGGCAGGCGGGGCTCGAGCCGACGAACCCAGCCGTCCGCCAGGCGGTCGACCTCGCGAACGAGCTGATCGGCTTTCCGCGCCACCTCTCGCAGCATGTCGGCGGCTTCGTGCTGAGCCAGTCGCGCATCGACGAGACGGTGCCGATCGGCAACGCGGCCATGGAGGACCGCACCTTTATCGAATGGGACAAGGACGACATCGACGCCGTCGGCCTGATGAAGGTCGACGTGCTCGCTTTGGGCATGCTCTCCTGCATCCGCCGCGGGCTCGACTTCTTGCGCAGCCATTACCGGCTCGACTACGCGACGGTCGCCGACATCCCGCAGGAGGCGGACGAACAGAAGCCGGTCTTCGACATGCTGTCGAAGGCCGATTCGGTCGGCGTGTTCCAGGTCGAGAGCCGCGCCCAGATGTCGATGCTGCCGCGGCTCAAGCCGCGCGAGTTCTACGACCTCGTGGTCCAGGTCGCGATCGTGCGCCCAGGCCCGATCCAGGGCGACATGGTCCATCCCTACCTGAAGGGCCGGGCCAAGGGCGAGGCCGTCAGCTTCCCCTCGCCGCGCCCACCCCACGATCCGGAGGAGCTCAAGCCGGTTCTCGCGAAGACCTACGGCGTGCCGCTCTTCCAGGAGCAGGCCATGCGCATCGCGATCGTCGCCGCGGGTTTTTCGCCGGTAGAGGCCGACAAGCTGCGCCGCGCCATGGCGACCTTCAAGCACTACGGCAACATCCACGAGTTCCGGGACAAGTTCATCGGCGGCATGACGGGCCGGGGCTATCCGGGCGACTTCGCCGAGCGCTGCTTCAAGCAGATCGAGGGCTTCTCGACCTACGGCTTCCCCGAGAGCCACGCGGCGAGCTTCGCGCTCCTCGTCTATGCCTCGGCCTGGATCAAATGCTTCTATCCGGATGTCTTCTGCGCCGCGATCCTCAACAGCCAGCCCATGGGCTTCTACCAGCCGGCTCAGCTCGTGCGCGACGCGCGCGAGCACGGCGTCGAGCTTCGCCCGGTCGACGTGAATGACAGCGACTGGGACTGCACGCTCGAGCCGGCCGAGGAGCCGAAGGGGCTCGTGCGCTTCGCTGTGCGTCTCGGCTTTCGCCAGATCTTCGGGGTGAAGAAGGCGGAGATCGAACGCCTGATCGCGGCGCGGGAACGCGGCAACGGCTTCCACTCGGTCGACCAGCTCGGCGCGATCGAGGGGCTGTCGCGCGCAACCCTCGAGCGCCTCGCGGAGGCCGACGCCTTTCGCTCTCTCCATCTCGACCGGCGCATGGGCCTATGGGTGGTGAAGGGCCTCGACGAGCGCCGCCTGATGCGCGACGGCGGCGCGCTCGACGCGCCGGCGCCGCTGTTTGCGCCGCACTTAAGCGACGGGCTCTTCCGGGAAGAGGAGGTCAATCTGCCGGAGATGGCGCTCTCCGAGCATGTCGCCGACGATTACGCCATGACTGGGCTCTCGCTGAAGGAACACCCCTGCACCTTCTTCCGCCCCATGCTGCGCGGCCTCGGCGTGACAACCAACATCGAGCATCGCAGCCCCGCGCTCCCGATCAACTCAGTCCTTACCGTCGCCGGCATCGTGCTGATCCGCCAGCGCCCCGGTACGGCGAAGGGCGTGGTGTTCGTGACGCTTGAAGACGAGACCGGCATCTCGAACGTCATCGTCTGGCGCGACGTCTTCGAAGCGAACCGCAAGATCGCCATGACCTCGCGCTTCCTCGCCGTGCGCGGCCGGCTGCAGCGCGAGGGCCTCGTGGTGCATGTCGTGGCGGAGAGCTTTCTCGATCTCAGCCCCGAGCTTCGGAAGCTCCGCGAGGGCTTTTCCATGCCGCGCGACCTGTCGATGGTCGGCGAAGGCTCGGTTCGCGGCCTCGTCAAGAGCCGCGATTTCCACTGAGGTGCGGCTCCCGGCAGGGGGGATTTGCGACCTCGTCGGTTTCCCCTTCGGGCGAAACATGGTTTGACCGCCGCGCCACCCACGTCCCGCCTGCCGGAGCCTCCGCCCCTTTGTCACTCACCGTCTTCCTCGCGATGCTCGCGAGCGCGTTCCTGCATGCGGCGTGGAACGCGTGGGTGAAGTCGCGGCGCGATTCGAACGCGGCGGTCGCGGCGCTGGTGATCGGGGCGGGGTTCCCGAACCTCGCCATCCTCGCCGTCTTCGGCTATCCGGCGGCGCCGGCCTGGCCCTGGATCGCCTGCACGGTCACGCTCAGCATCGTCTCGCTGACGCTTCTCGCGAAGGCCTATCGCGAAGGCGATTTTGCGGTCGCCTTCCCGATGATCCGCGGGCTGATCCCGGTCGTGCTGGTGCTTGCCGCGGTGCCGTTGTTCGACGAAACGCCGCGCTTGGCGGGCGCCATCGGCGTGCTTTGCGTCTCGGCCGGCCTCGTTCTGATCGGCTGGGAATCGGCGCGCCGCACGCGCACCATGACGCTGCGCGGCCTCGGCTTCATCGCGCTTGCCGCCGCGGTCACCGCGACTTCCGTGATGATGGACGCCAAGGGCGCGCGGCTCAGCCAGAACTCCTACGGCTACGCGGCCACGATCGCCGTGCTCAACGGCGTCGTGATGTGGATCGTGCAGCGCTTCCGGGGCCACGACGTGCCGGCGATGCTCGTGCGCCATTGGCCGGTGACGATCGGGGCGTCGGCGATCTCGACCGTCTCCTATCAGCTCTTCATCTGGTCGCTGCAGGAGGCGCCGGTCGCGCTGGTCGGCGCCTTGCGCGAGACCAGCATGCTGTTTGCCCTTCTCATCGCGCTCTTCGTCCTCGGCGAGCGCTTCGGCGCCTGGCGCTGGGCCGCCGTCGCCCTCATGCTCGCGGGCATGGCGCTGATGCGGCTGTGAGGGCTACTTCACCGGCACGCGCCAGATCTCCTGCGCGTATTCGCGGATGGTGCGGTCCGAGGAAAACCAGCCGATGCGGGCGGTGTTGAGGATCGCGGCGCGCCACCAGCGCGCGGAATCGGCCCACATCAGCTCGACGTGGCGCTGCGCCTCCCAATAGGCATCGAAATCGGCCGTCACCATGAAGCGGTCGCGGTGCGAGAGCTCGTCGACGAGAGGGCGGAAGCGGTCGGGCTCGTCCGGGGAGAAGGCCCCCTCGCCGATGCTCTTCAGGACGGCCGCGAGCCGCGGCGAGGAGGCGATGGTGATCGGCGCGTGCGAGCCCATGCGCAGCCGGCTCTCGACCTCCTCGGCGCGCAGCCCGAAGATGAAAATATTCTCTGCCCCGACGCGCTCGCAAATCTCGATGTTCGCCCCGTCGAGCGTGCCGATGGTGAGCGCGCCGTTTAGGGCAAGCTTCATGTTGCCGGTGCCGGAGGCCTCCATGCCGGCGGTCGAGATTTGCTCGGAGAGATCGGCCGCTGGGATGATGGCCTCCGCGAGAGTAACGTTGTAGTTCGGCAGGAAGATCAGCTTCAGCCGGCCGCTGACGTCAGGGTCGTCGTTCACCACCTTTGCCACGTCGTTGGCGAGCTTGATGATGAGCTTCGCTCGGACATAGCTCGCGGCGGCTTTCCCGGCGAAGATCTTGACTCGCGGCTGCCAGTCGAGATGCGGCTCGGCCTTGATCGCCTCGTAGAGCGCAACGGTCTCGAGGAGGTTCAGGAGCTGGCGCTTGTATTCGTGAATGCGCTTGATCTGCACGTCGAAGAGCGCCTCGGGATCGACCGCCGTTCCGGCCCGCTCCGCGATCACTCCCGCGAGCCGCTCCTTGTTGGCGCGCCGCTGCGCCGCGAAGCGTTTCCGGAACGCGCCGTCGCCCGCGAGCGGCTCGATCGCATAGAGCGCGTCGGCGTCGTCGAGCACGCGCTCGCCGCCAGCTTCGACGAGAAGACTGCGCAGCGGCGGGTTCGCCTCGTGCAGCCAACGGCGGAAGGTGATGCCGTTGGTCTTGTTGACGATGCGGTCCGGATAGAGCGCGTGCAGGTCCTTGAAGATCGTCTTGCGCATGAGCTCGGTATGGAGCGCCGATACGCCGTTGACCTTGTGCGAGCCAAGGAAGGCGAGATGGCCCATGCGCACGCGCCGGCCACTGGTCTCGTCGATGAGCGAGACAGCGGCGAGAGCGTTCGGGTCGAGCGGTCCGCCCGTTTTCGCGATCTCCTCGAGGTGGAGCCAATTGATCAGGTAGATGATCTGCATATGGCGCGGCAGGAGCCGCTCGATCATGGCGACCGGCCATGTCTCGACTGCCTCGGGCAAGAGCGTGTGGTTGGTGTAACTCAGCGTCTCGGTGGTGACCGCCCAGGCGTCCTCCCAGGGGAGCGCATGCTCGTCGACGAGGATCCGCATGAGCTCGGCGACCGCGATCGCCGGATGAGTGTCGTTGAGCTGGATCGCCGCCTTTTCGGGCAGCGTGCGCGGATCGCTGTAGTTCTTGACGTGCCGGCGCACGAGGTCCTGCAGCGACGCCGAGGTGAAGAAGTACTCCTGTCGAAGCCGCAGCTCTTGGCCCGCATGGGTGGCGTCGCTCGGGTAGAGGATGCGCGAGATCGCCTCGGCGCGGTTGCGGTGGGCAAGCGCGCCGACATAGTCGCCCATGTTGAAGGTCTCGAGCTCGAGCGGGTCCGAGGCACGCGCCGACCAGAGGCGTAGCGTGTTGGCGTGGCGTCCGCGCCAGCCGATCACCGGCGTATCGAACGCGACCGCCTGCACGGTCTCGGCGTGGTGCCAGGTCCGCTTGATGACCGCGCCCTCGGCCTGGAGCTCGACCCATCCGCCGAAGCGGATCGGATAGATGACCTCCGGCCGCTCGAACTCCCATGGGTTCCCGTCGGCCAGCCAATCCTCTGGCAGCTCCTGCTGGCGGCCGTCGGCGAGCGCCTGGCGGAAGAGCCCGTAATCGTAGCGGATGCCGTAGCCGTAGGCCGGCAGCTCGAGGCTCGCCATGCTCTCCATGAAACAGGCGGCGAGCCGCCCAAGCCCGCCGTTGCCGAGCGCAGCATCGGGTTCGATGGCACGGATTTCTTCGAGGTCCTGCCCGAGGCCTGCAAGGGCCGCCCGTGCGGTGTCGGTTAGGCGGAGATTGGTCAGAGCCTCGCCGAGAAGCCGGCCGACCAGAAACTCGAGCGAGAAATAGTAAACCCGCTTGCGCGCATGCTCGTAGGTGGCGCGCGTCGAATCCATCCAGCGCCCGGCAATGCGGTCCCGCACGGCGAGCGCCGTCGCCATGAACCAGTCGTGCTTGGTCGCCGCAACCTTGTCCTTGCCGACCGAGAAGGTGAGCTTCGCGAGCACGGCGTCGCGGAACGCGGCAACCTCGTCCGTGCGGGCCGCGCGGGACCGGCGCGGCGCGAGCGCGATGGTGTCGCCTTCGCGCGCCCCCTCGAGATCCTGCTTGAGCGGCTCAGCCCCGCGGGAGGAATCGGTTCGCTGCATAATGATCAGGTGCTGCTTTCATGCGCAGGAACTGCCTCCCCGATAGGCGTCTAATGCGGCCCCGGGAGGGTCGGCAAGAGGAGCGCTTGCCTCCTCAACAGGCAGGAACAGTGGCCCGCCTGTCTGAACCTTGGATTAACTCAGGTTATGGCGCGGGTGTGGCGGCAAGCACGACGGCGGCATGACCGGGGAGCCGCCAGCGCTCCTTCGCCTCGATCTGAGGCGTGCCGCCGCCGCCATAGGCCGGATGCTCGCTCGACCAGATGAGCCGCCATCCACGCCCTTCCGGCGGCGCGGCGAGCGGATCGGGGATGCTGCGCCTTTCGAGGTCGCGACCCAGATTGACGAGGAGGAGGCGGTCTTGGCCGCCCTCGCCGAAGAAGCGCAGAAGGAACGCTTCCGGCCCAAGAAGCGTGCCGTCGAGCGCCCCCCGGCGCTGCTGCGCGAAGACGGGATCCTCGCGGCGCAGCCGCAACAAGTCGCGATGAAGCGCGACGACCTCGGCGTGGCGCTCGCGCTCGCTCCAATGGAGTTTGCAGAGCTCGAAGGTCTCGCGCGCCTTCGGGTTGGCGAGGCGCTCGCGCATCGGTGCCGAGGCGGCGCTCGGGAATTGTGCGACGAACTCGTGCCGGCCCTTCGCTACGAGCTCTGCGAGTTCGGGCTTGTGGTCGGCGAAATAGAGGAAAGGCGTCGAAGCCCAGAACTCCTGGCCCTGGAACAGCATCGGGGTGCCGGGCATGAGCAGCATCAGCGCGGTCATCGCGCGTGCTCGGCCGGGGCTTGTGAGTTGATGGAAGCGCAAGCCGCGGGCGGAGTTGGCGACCTGATCATGGTTCTGGATAAAGATGACGAAGGCGGCGGGGGAGAGATCGAGCCCCGGCGTCCCGCGGCGCTTGCCTTGATGGGCATAGAACTGCCCCTGGAACAGATAGCCGTATTTTGCCGCCGCGATGAATTCCTGCGGCGCTCCCTCGTGATCCTCGTAGTAGGCCTCGTTCCGGCCGGTGAGCGCGACCATGGCCGAGTGGTGGAGGTCGTCGTTCCAAAGCGCATCGAGCCCGTAGCCGTCCTCATGATGGAACGTTCGCCAGCGGCGTCGCGTGCGGCGCGCACGATATTCGCAAGGACGTGCTCGTCGGAGGCGTCGAACATCGATTGCGTCGCGTCGATCCGCAGCCCGTCGAAGTGGAACTCGTCGATCCAGTACGCAGCGTTCGCGGCGAAGAACTCGCGTACCGGCCCGGAGTCCGGCCCGTCGAAGTTGATGGGGTTGCCCCATTCGCCCTTGTAGCGGTCGGTCTGGTAGCCATCCGAGAAGCAGGCGAGATAGTTCCCGTCCGGCCCGAGATGGTTGTAGACGACGTCCAGGAGCACGCCCATGCCGAGCCCGTGGGCGGCGTCGACGAAGCGGCGCAGATCGTCCGGTGCGCCATAGAGCCTCGTCGGCGCGAATAGATCGACGCCGTCGTAGCCCCAGCCGAATTCGCCCGGGAACTCGTTCACCGGCATCATCTCGAGCACTGTCACGCCGATGTCCTTGAGGAGCGGCAGCTTCGCGGCCGCGGCGGCCCACGTCCCCTCGGGCGTGAAGGTGCCGATATGCATCTCGTAGAGGATCTGGCCCTCCAGCTTTACGCCGGCCCAGCCTGCATCCGACCAGCGAAAGGTGAAGGGGTCGACGATCTCTGATGGCCCATGCGGTCCATCCGGCTGGAAGCGCGACGCCGGATCAGGATAAAGCGTCTTGCCTTGGTCGAGTCGGAAACGGTAGCGCGTGCCTGCGGGTGCGCGGGCTATCGTCCCGGAGAAATATCCACCGCCCTCGGGCGCGAGCGCGTGCTCGCCACCGCCTTCGATCACCACGGACACGTGTCTCCGCTTCGGCGCCCATACGCGGAAGAACACGCCGTCCTTGGTGACCTCGGCTCCGATCGGATAGCGGCGCTTCAGCAAGTTGGAGTTCTCGAGCGCGGCAGGCTGAGCCGCTTGCGGCGAGTGAGCAACTTGGAAGCCAGGGTACGGTTCCGAACCGGGGCCCGGGAACCCGCGGCGCGCCCTACGAATTCGCCACCAACCTCATCCCGGTTTCCGACCCCCGCCGCCGCGAGGAAAGCCATGCCCGAAACGACCTGGTGGAAGCACGGCATCGTCTACCAGATCTATCCGCGCTCCTTTCAGGACTGGAACGGCGACGGCATCGGCGACCTCAGAGGCATCTGCGAGCGGCTCGACTATCTTGGTTGGCTTGGCGTTCACGCCATCTGGATCTCCCCGATCTATCCTTCGCCCATGGCGGATTTCGGCTACGACGTCGCCGATTACTGCGGCATCGATCCGATCTTCGGCACAATGGAGGATTTCGACCGGCTCGTCTCGCAGGCGCACGCGAAGGGACTGAAGGTCATCCTCGACTTCGTGCCGAACCACACCTCGGACCGGCACCTGTGGTTCGTGGAAAGCCGCGCTTCGCGCGACAGCCCGAAGCGCGATTGGTACATCTGGCGCGACGCCAAGTCCGACGGCTCGCTGCCGAACAACTGGCTCAGCAATTTCGGCGGCCCGGCCTGGACCTGGGACCAGGCGACCGGCCAGTACTATTACCATGCCTTTCTCAGGGAACAGCCCGACCTCAATTGGCGGAACCCCGCGGTCCGCGAGGCCATGCACGACGTGCTGCGCTTCTGGCTGCGACGCGGCGTCGACGGCTTCCGCGTCGACGTGATCTGGCACCTGATGAAGGATCCGGAGTTCCGGGACAACCCGCCGAACATCGGCTACCAGGTCGGCCGGCCCGAGATCGAGTCGCTGCTGCAGGTTCACTCGACCGACCAGCCGGACGTGCACGACGTGATCGCCGGGATGCGCCGGGTCATCGACGAGTTCGACCACCGCGTGCTGATCGGCGAAATCTACCTGCCGATCGAGCGGCTCGTCGCCTATTACGGCTCGGACCTGTCCGGCGCCCATCTCCCCTTCAACTTCCAGCTCATCCAGACCGCCTGGAACGCGCGCGAGATCGCGGCGCTCGTCCATGAATACGAGTTGGCGCTTCCCGAGGGCGGTTGGCCGAATTGGGTCCTCGGCAACCACGACCAGCCGCGGATCGCGGCGCGGGTCGGCGCGGCGCAGGCGCGGGTCGCAGCCATGCTGCTGCTGACGCTTCGCGGCACGCCGACCATGTACTACGGCGACGAAATCGGTCTCGGGCGCGTCGAGATCCCGCCCGAGCGGGTGCGCGACCCCTGGGAGATCAACGAGCCGGGGCTCGGGCTTGGGCGGGACCCCGAGCGCACGCCGATGCAGTGGGACGCCTCGCCGAGCGCCGGCTTCACAACCGGGAGGCCCTGGCTGCCGCTCGATCCGAAGCATCCTGCGTGCAACGTCGAGCGCCTGAAGCAGGACCCGAATTCCATCCTCTCCTTGTATCGCCGGCTTATCGCGCTGAGGCGCGATCGGCGCGCGCTCGACGTCGGCAGCTATCACACGGTCGCCGTCGAAGGACAGGTTTTCGCCTATGAGCGCCGGCACCGCGGCGAGCGCCTGATGGTCGCGCTCAACCTCGGCCACGAACCCCGCCGCATCCCGTTACCCACCGACTCCACCGAAGGGTGCGTCCTTCTCTCGACTTTCCTCGATCGGACTGGCGAAGCGGCAGCCGGGGAGGTAGGATTGCGCGCCGATGAAGGCCTGATCCTGGAGCTGCGGCGCGGTTGAGCGCCGGCTGGCATGAACCATGCAGATCAGGATTCCGCGCGACCCGGGGTTTGCGCCGGAACCAATCGGCCATGTACGCGTTATTGCGCGGGACTGTCGCGGCTACTGCCGAGCTCTTTACGCCGGCGGGGCGGGGAATTCGATCGCACATGGACCACGCGGATATCCTGTCCGGGCCGTCGCGCGCATCTGCCGCGCAGGCTTCGGGTGCGGCTCGTCCCGGCGCGCGCGACCTCGAGGCGGCGCTGCAGCGGATCCTGTACGTCACCTCCGAGATCGCGGATTTCGTCAAAGCCGGCGGGCTCGGCGAGGTCTCGGCCGCGCTGCCCCGGACGCTGAAGCAGCAATACGATGTCCGCATCCTCGTTCCCGGCTACCGCAAGGTGGTGGAGACGCATCCGCGTCTGCCGGTCGTCGGCCGACTCCCGGCGGCGCACGGCTTGCCAAGCTGCGAGATCGGGCGCTTCGAGACGATCGATGGTCTCATCATCTACGTCGTCCTGTGCCCCGACCTCTACGACCGCGACGGCTCGCCTTACGGCGATGAGGCGGGCATCGACTGGGAGGACAACGACATCCGCTTCGCGAGGCTCGGCCTCGCCGCGGCGGAGATCGCCAGTGGCGTCGGCGATCTTGGCTGGAAGCCGGACCTGCTGCACCTGAACGACTGGCCGTCCTCGCTCGCCTCCGGCTATCTCGCCTGGCGCGACAAGCCGTTGCCGAGCGTGCTGACCATCCACAACCTCGCCTATCAAGGCCTGTTCGAGCCGGAGCGGCTGCCGCGCCTCGGCATCCCGGACAACGCCTTCCAGATCGACGGCGTGGAGTTCTACGGCAAACTCTCCTTCCTCAAGGCCGGCATCGTCTATTCCGACCACGTCACTACGGTGAGCTCGACCTATGCGCGCGAGATTACCACGCCCGAGTTCGGCTGCGGGCTCGACGGCCTGTTGCGGGTGAAGGCCGAGCAGGGCCGGCTCACCGGCATTCTCAACGGCATCGACGAGAGCTGGGATCCGCGCACCGACCCGTATCTTGCAAGCCCCTTCGAGCCGCAGAACCTTAAGGGCAAGGTCGCGAACCGCGACGAGGTGCGGAAGGAATTCGGCCTTGCGGTGTCGCGGGGACCGCTCTTCGCGGTAGTGTCGCGGCTCGTCCATCAGAAAGGCGTCGATCTCGCCATCGATGGGACCGAGACCATCCTGCGGGAGGGCGGCCAGATCGTCGTCACCGGCAAGGGCGAAAGCGAGCTCGAGGCGCAACTGGAGAAGCTCGCCAAGAAGCACCCGGGGAAGGTCGGGGTGAAGCTCGGATTTGAGGAAGGCACGGCGCGGCGCATGTACGCCGGCAGCGACTTCCTGCTCATGCCCTCGCGCTTCGAGCCCTGTGGCCTGTCGCAGATGTACGCGCAGAAGTTCGGCTCGCTGCCGATCGCCCATCGGACCGGCGGCCTTGCCGATACGATCGAGGACGGCGTGACCGGCTTCCTCTTCCGCGAGCCATCGCTCGGGGGGCTCCTTGGCGCGGTCTATCGCGCCGTCGACGCCTATCGCTCGCGCAAGAAGCTCAACTCGATGCGCCGCGCCGCGATGGGCCGCAGCTTCGCTTGGCAGCGCTCGGCCGTCAGCTACAAGAAGGTCTACGATCGCGCCCTGATGGGAGCGGCCCGGGCGGGCTAGTCCCTGAACGCCAGGGGCCTTGCGACGGCCTCAAGCGGCTTGCGCTCGGCCGCGACACCCCATTTCCAGGCGATCACGGCGGCCGCGATCATGAGGGCGGAGCCGAAAAGGTAGCCGCCGAAGACGCTCATCCGGTTGCCGGATTCGACGAGCGCGCCGAACAGCGCGGGGCCGGCAACGCCGCCGATGCCCGTGCCGATCGCGTAGAACACCGCAATGGCAAGCGCCCGGATCTCGAGCGGGAAGGTCTCGCTGACCGTGAGATAGGCGGAGCTTGCCGCGGCGGAGGCGAAGAAGAAAACCACCATCCAGGCTATGGTGAGGCCGCGCGCGGTGAGAAGGTCCTGCTGGAAGAACCAGCCGCTCACGGCAAGGAGGATGCCCGAGATCGCGTAGGTGAAGGCGATCATCGGCCGGCGGCCGATCGTATCGAAAAGGCGGCCGATCAGAAGCGGCCCCAGGAAATTGCCGACGGCGAAGGGCAGCATGAACCAGCCGATATGGTCGGCCGGGATGGCATAGAAGTCGGTCAGCACCAGCGCGTAGGTGAAGAAGATCGCGTTGTAAAAGAAGGCCTGCGAGGCCATCAGCGCGAGGCCGACAAAGGCGCGCGTGCGATGACGGTTGAACAGCGTGTCGAACACTTCCGCCAAAGGAGTGTGGCTGCGCGCCTGAAGCCGGCAGCGCGGGAAGTCGGCATGTTCGAGCACGTAGCCGCGGGTGCGGAAGCTGTCTTCGATCCCCTTGACGATCGCCTCCGCCTCGGCGGCGCGGCCATGAGTCATCAGCCAGCGCGGGCTCTCGGGGATCCACAGTCGCATGAACAGAATCACCAAGCCGAGCACCGCGCCGATGAAAAAGGCGATGCGCCAGCCCATGTCGGGCCCGAAATGCTGCGGATCGAGCAGCACGACCGAACCGTAGGCGCCGAGCGCCGCGCCAATCCAGAAGCTGCCGTTGATGACGAGATCGGTCCAGCCGCGCACGCGGGCCGGGATCAGCTCCTGGATGGTCGAGTTGATCGCGGTGTACTCGCCGCCGATGCCGGCTCCGGTCAGGAAGCGGAACAGGCAATAGCTCCATAGGTTCCAGGAGAAGGCCGTTGCCGCGGTGGCGACGAGGTAGACCGCGAGGGTGATGAAGAAGAGCTTCTTTCGCCCGAGCCGGTCGGTCAGCCAGCCGAAGAACAGCGCCCCGAGCACCGCGCCGGAAAGATAGGCAGTGCCGGCAAGCCCGATGTCGAGGTTGGAGAAGCGCAGCTTCGGGCTCTCCTTCAGCGCGCCGGCGAGCGAGCCGGCGAGCGTGACCTCGAGCCCGTCGAGAATCCAGGTGATGCCGAGGGCAACAATGACAAGGTTGTGGAACCGCCCCCAGGGCAAGCGGTCGAGCCGCGCCGGAATGTCGGTCTCGACGATCGCGGTCGCCGCGCCCGCGTCCATGGGGAGCTCTCGGTTCACCGATCCACAACGAGCTCGAAGCGGCCGAGGTTCATTCCTCCTCAGGGGACACGGTCGAGGATGATGGTCCCGAGCGGCGGCACCCTCACGTAGATCGAGTGCGGGCGGCCGTGCGCCTCCTCCTCGACGGTCGTCACGCCGCCCATGTTGCCGACGTTCGAGCCGCCGTAGATCGCCGCGTCCGTATTGATCACCTCGCGGTAATGGCCCGGCCGCGGCACGCCGAGATGGTAGCCCTCGCGCGGCACGGGGGTGAAGTTCGAGATCACGAGCGTGACCCGCCCCGGTTCATCGCCGAAGCGGGCCCAGGCGATCACCGAGTTGTCGGCATCGTCCGAGACGAGCCACTGGAAACCGCCCGCTTCGCAGTCGCGCTCGTGCAGCGCCGGCAGGTCTCGATAGGCGCGGTTGAGATCGCGGATCAGGTCCTTGACGCCGCTGTGGAAAGGATCGTCGAGAAGATGCCAATCGAGGCTGTGGTCGTGGTTCCACTCCCGCTCCTGGCCAAATTCTCCGCCCATGAAGAGGAGCTTCTTGCCGGGATGGCCCCACATGAAACCGTAATAGGCGCGAAGGTTGGCGAAGCGCCGCCAGCGGTCGCCCGGCATCTTGCCGAGGATCGAGCCTTTCCCATGCACTACCTCGTCATGGGAGAGCGGCAGGATGAAGTTCTCGGTGAACGCGTAAAGCAGGCCGAAGGTCAGGTCGTGGTGGTGATAGCGGCGGTGGATCGGGTCCTTCGAGATGTAGCGCAGGGTGTCGTGCATCCACCCCATGTTCCACTTGAAGCCAAAGCCGAGCCCGCCGGTGTAGGTCGGATGCGAGACGCCCGGCCAGGCCGTCGATTCCTCGGCGACCGTAACGACGCCCGGGGCTGACCTGTAGGCCACCTCGTTCATGCGGCGCAGGAAGTCGATGGCGTCGAGGTTCTCGTTGCCGCCGTAGCGGTTCGGCACCCATTCACCCTGCTTGCGGGAGTAGTCGAGGTAGAGCATCGAGGCGACGGCGTCGACGCGTAAGCCGTCGAGCCGGTAGCGCTCGAGCCAGAATCGGGCGTTGGCGACGAGGAAGGCCGCGACCTCCTGCCGGCCGAAATTGTAGATGTAGGTGCCCCAATCCTGGTGGTAGCCCTGGCGGGGGTCGGCATGCTCGTAGAGATGCGTGCCGTCGAAATAACCCAGTCCGTGCGGATCGTTCGGGAAGTGCCCCGGCACCCAATCGAGGATGATCCCGATGCCGGCCTCGTGCGAGGCCTCGACGAGGGCGCAGAAATCCTCAGGGCTCCCGAAGCGGCTCGTCGGCGCATAGAGCGACACCGGCTGGTAGCCCCAGGAGCCGTCGAAGGGGTACTCGGTGATGGGCAGAAGCTCGATATGGCTGAAGCCCATATCGCGGACATAAGGGATGAGCTTCTGCGCGAGCTCGCGATAGGTGAGATAACGGTTGCCCTCGGCGCGCATCCACGAGCCGAGATGGCATTCGTAGACCGCGATCGGGACCTTGCGCGGATCCTTGGCGGCGCGTGCCGCGAGCCATTCGTCGTTGCGCCATGCGAAATCCGGCTGCCCGTGCAGCACGGAAGCCGTCGCCGGCGGACGCTCAGCCGCGAAGGCGACCGGGTCTGCCCGCAGATGCAGCCCATTATCGGCGCCCTTGATCTCGTATTTGTAGCGCGTCCCGGCGGTCAGCCCCGGCACGAACAGCTCCCAGATGCCACCGTTGTGGCGAAGGCGCATGGGGTGGCGGCGGCCGTCCCAATCGTTGAAATCGCCGACAAGGCTCACCCGACGAGCGTTAGGCGCCCAGACTGCGAAGTTGAAGCCCGCGACGCCCTCGAGCGTCGCGGGCTGGGCGCCGAGCTTGCGGTAGACGGCGTCGCCGCCGACATCGCGGAGCGCTGCCACATCCTGGTCGTTGAGGCAGGTGCCGAAGCGGTAGGGGTCCTCGCGCGTCACCGTGCGTTCGCCGATCTCGAGCCGCAACCGGTAGGTCGGCCGAAAGCGTCCGTCGAGCCGCGCCACGAAGAAGCCAGCATCGTGCCGCCGCTCCATCCGGGCGCTCGCGCCCTCAGTCTCGACAAAGGCGGCGCGAGCCTCCGGCACGAAAGCCCGCACCTCCCACAGGCCGGGGGCGACTTCGTGCGGCCCAAGGATGGCGAAGGGATCGCCGTGCTCCGCCGCGACAAGCGCCGCAACGGCCCGCGGATTAGCGCCGCCGATCGCCTTGGGGGTCCCGCCACGCCCGGAGGTCTCCGGGCTTTCCGAGCCCGGACCGGGCCGCTGGGGCGCTCTCCAGCCTTCCGCGCCCTTAGCCGCCATCGCGCGTCTCCGCTTGATCCATGATGGACAGAACGCCCCGCATGGGGGTCTCGATCCAATCGGGGCGGTTATTGGCCTCGTAGTCGATCTCGTAGAGCGCCTTGGCGAGAAGATGGAGGCGCAAGAGCCGGCGCCGGGTGCTCTCGTCCTCCACCCAGGCCGGGCTCCCGGCTGCCGCCCCCTCATAGGCTGACAGGAAGGTGCTCTCGACGAGGCTGCGCCAGCCTGCTGCCGCCGCCGCGATGCGCGGGGCCGATTCGTCGCCGAAGCGGCTTGCAAGGTCGGCCGTGACGGTCTCGGCGGCGTAGGCGAAGGAGCGCAGCATGCCGGCGACGTCGCGGAGCGGCGAGCCCTTGGCACGTCGCTCCTCGGCCGAACGTGACGGCTCGCCCTCGAAATCGACCATCATCACGTCGTTCTGGACGATCAGGACCTGCCCCAGATGGTAATCGCCATGGAGGCGCGACTTCATCGCGCCCGCGGGCTCGATCGAGAGCTGCTCGATGAGCCGCAGGCAGTCGCCTCGGCGCGCCGCCAGAGCCTCCGCGACCGCACGTGCGCTCTCGGGCAGTTCGCTGCCCAAGCGCCCGACTGCGCGGAAGGCCTTTTCCGCCCAGGCCCGGGCGTCCTTCGCGACTGCCTCCACGTCGGCGCGGGTCAGCGGCTCGAGAGCGAAGGCCGCGTCCTGTGTCGGGGTAGCGAAGGCCCGATGCATCTCCGCGGTGCGGCGGCCCAGGATGGCCGCATAGGGCAGGTAGCTCGCGAACGCCTCGGCAAGCGGCGGCAGGTCGTTCTCGGGGACCAGCACCAGCGTGTCGAGCTCGCGCCTCAGCGCATCGAGCGTGAAAGCCCAGGCGTCGCCCTGGTTGCGCACGAATTGCTGCAGCACGGCGAGGGCCGTCCGCGCACCGTCCCCGACGACATGCTCGGCATAGCCGAGGAGCGGCGGCGTGTGCCGGAAGCCCGCCGTCTCGGTCAGGAAGCGCGCGACCTCGAGCTCGGGATGCACGCCCGTTTGAAGACGCCGATACAGCTTCAGGATCATCCGCGAGCCGAAAATGATCGAGGTGTTGCTCTGCTCGGTGCCTGACCGGCGGATATCGGCCGGATCGAGTTCGATCTGCGGATCGAGCCGCGCCGTTGCGCGGAAGCGGATCGCGCCCTCCCCGGCTGGTACGTCCGCGCCCTCCTTCATCGCCTCGACGATCGCAATCCCGAACGACGGCGAGGAGGCCGCGCCGTACATGAGTCCGGTGTGCCGGCCGTGGCGGATGCGCGCGACCGTATGCGGCATCAGCGCCTCCTCGTCGCGGCCGACCTCGACCGCGAGCGGGACGAAATACTCCTGAGTACCCTCGCGACCGAAATCGACCGCGACGCGCGGCAGGAGGAACGCCTCGCGGCCGCCGTCCTTGAGGGTCGCGACGTCGATCACCCGGATGCCGGTGATCGACTTCTCCTTGTCGCCGAACCAGCGCCGCGTCGCGATGAAGCGCGGCGCGATCGTCGTCTCGAAGGCAGTGCGCTCGCGACCGGTGAGAAGCGTATCGAGCGGCCCAGTGCGCACGAGGGTGAAGAGCTCGGGCGGCGGCGGCGGGCCGAAGCGGACTTCCTCCTCCGCCATGGTCAGCTCGAACCAGTAGAAGCCATAGGCCGGCAGGGTCAGGAGATAGGGCAGATCGCCGATTGGCGGGAAAGCGGCGCCGCCGGTCATCTCCAACGGGACGCGGCCCCTGAACTCGCCAAGATCGAGCTGCACCGCTTGCGGCGCCCGCGATACGTTCGCGACGCAGAGGATCGTCTCGCTCCCGTGATCGCGCAAATAGGCGAGGATCTTGCGGTTGCCGGGATACAGAAAGCGCAGGCTGCCACGCCCCAGGGCGCGGCGATGGCGCCGGATCGACAACATGCGCCGGGTCCAGTTGAGGAGGCTCGCCGGGCTGCGCAACTGCGCCTCGACGTTCACGGCGTCGTAGCCGTAGATCGGGTCCTGGATCGCCGGCAGGAAGAGCCTCGCAGGGTCGGCCCGCGAAAAGCCGCCGTTGCGGTCCGGCGACCATTGCATGGGCGTGCGCACACCGTCGCGGTCGCCGAGATAGATGTTGTCGCCCATCCCGATCTCGTCGCCGTAATAGAGCACCGGCGTGCCGGGCATCGAGAGCAGGAGCGAGTTCAGGAGCTCGATCTTGCGGCGGTCGTTCTCGAGCAGCGGTGCAAGGCGGCGCCGGATGCCGAGATTGATGCGCGCGCGGCGCTCGGCGGCATAGAAGGACCACAGGTAGTCGCGCTCCTGGTCGGTGACCATCTCGAGCGTTAGCTCGTCATGGTTGCGCAGGAAGATCGCCCATTGGCAGCCCTCGGGGATCTCGGGCGTTTGACGCATGATGTCGGTGATCGGATGCCGGTCTTCCTGGGCGAGCGCCATGTACATGCGCGGCATGAGCGGAAAGTGGAATGCCATGTGGCATTCGTCGGCTTCTCCGAAATAGGGCGCGGTCTCCTCTGGCCACTGGTTGGCTTCGGCGAGGAGCATCCGGTCGGAATAGCTCGCATCGAGCGCGGCGCGGACCTTCTTGATCACCGCGTGCGTCTCGGGAAGGTTCTCGCAGTTCGTGCCCTCGCGCTCGATCAGGTACGGGATGGCGTCGAGCCTCAAGCCGTCGACGCCCATGTCGAGCCAGTAGCGCATCGTGTCGAGGACCGCCTCGAGCACGCGCGGATTGTCGAAGTTGAGATCGGGTTGATGGCTGTAGAAGCGGTGCCAGAAATAGTATTGCGCGACCGGGTCCCAGGACCAGTTCGAGGCTTCGGTGTCGAGGAAGATGATTCGAGTGTCGGTGTATCTTTGGTCGGTGTCCGACCAGACGTAGAACTCGCGCGCCGCCGAGCCGGGGCGCGAGCGCCGCGCCTTCTGGAACCATGGGTGCTGGTCTGAGGTGTGGTTGATGACGAGCTCGGTGATGACGCGCAACCCGCGCGCATGCGCCTCGCGCACGAAGCGCCGGAAGTCGCGCATCGTGCCGTAGCCCGGGTTGATGCCACGATAATCGGCGATGTCGTAGCCGTCGTCCTTGAGCGGCGAGGGGTAGAATGGCATCACCCAGAGCGCGGTTACGCCTAGGTCCTTGATGTAGTCGAGCTTGGCTGTGACGCCCTCGAAATCCCCGACGCCGTCGTCGTTAGAGTCGAAGAACGACTTGACGTGGAGCTGATAGACGATCGCGTCGCGATACCATTGCGTGTCGCTGCGGTCGATCATGCCTGATTCAACCCGCTGTCATTCCGGGCGAGGGGCAGCGTCGAGCCCGGAACCCATAACCACGGCTGCTTCAAGCCGGTACGGCTCCGCGCCCATTCTGCATCTACTGTGCTTATTGATTCCGGGCTCGCGCCTGCGGCGCGCCCCGGAATGACAGGGCAGCGTCCCGTTCCGATGTCGCATCACGCCCTCATAGGCGGGATCAGCCGCCAGATCACGACCGAGCGCTCGCGCGGGTCGAGCGCGATGCGGTGCGTCTTGCCGTGCAGCGTGAACCGGGCTCCGCCGTTCAAGAGATCCTCGCACTCTATCGAGGCGTGGTCGGGTAGGCCGAACTCCCATAACGGCACCTCGTAGGTGCATTCCTGACGGTTCTTCGGATCGAGATTGACGAGGACGAGCACGCAATTGTCCTTCTCCGGCGTGATGCGGGCGTAGGAGAGGATCTGGTCGTTCCAGGCATTGAGGAAGAGGGTGTTGCGGAAGTCCCAGAGGGCCGGATTCTCGCGTCGGATGCGGTTGAGCGTGCGGATATGCTCCTTGATGTTGCCGGGTTGGTCGAAGTCCCAGGCCTTGAGCTCGTATTTTTCGGAATCCAGATACTCCTCCTTGCTCGGATAGGGCGTGCCCTCGCAAATTTCGAAGCCGTTATAGAGGCCGTAGACGCTCGACAGGGTCGCGGCGAGCGTGCCGCGCACGACAAAGCCGGGAGGACCGCTGGTCTGGAGGTAGTGCGGGTTGATGTCCGGCGTGTTGGCGAAGAAGTTGGGCCGGTAGTACTCGCCCATCTCGCCCATGAGCTCGGTCACATATTCGATCAGCTCCTGCTTGGTGTTGCGCCAGGTGAAGTAGGTGTACGACTGCTGGAAGCCGATTTTCGCGAGCTTCTTCATCACCTTCGGCCGCGTGAAGGCCTCGGCGAGGAAGATCACGTCCGGGTGGCGCTCGTTGACCTCGCGGATCAGCCACTGCCAGAACGGGAACGGCTTGGTGTGCGGGTTGTCGACTCGGAAGATCTTGACGCTGTGGGCGACCCAGAACAGCACCACGTCGCGCAAGCAGTGCCAGAGCGACGGGAAGGCGCCGCGATAGAAGTGGACATTGACGATGTCCTCATACTTCTTCGGCGGGTTCTCGGCGAATTTGATCGAGGCGTCGGGGCGCCAGTCGAACCACTCCGGATGTTGCTTAATCCAGGGGTGGTCGGGCGAGCATTGGATGGCGAAGTCGAGCGCGATCTCGAGCCCGTGCGCATGGGCCGCGTCAACCAGACGGCGGAAGTCGTTGAAGCTGCCGAGCTCGGGATGGATGGCGTCGTGCCCGCCCTCTTCCGAACCGATCGCGTAGACGCTGCCGACATCGCCGGGCAGCGCCTTCAGCGAGTTGTTCTTGCCCTTGCGGTTGGTGCGCCCGATTGGGTGGATCGGCGTGAAGTAGAGCACGTCGAAGCCGAGGTCCTTCACGTAAGGGAGCTTCGCGATCACGTCGTCGAAGGTGCCGTGCCGCTTCGGATCGCCCGACTGGGAGCGCGGGAACATCTCGTACCAGGCCGAGAACCGCGCCGCGAGGCGGTCGGCTACGACCTCCAGGACGCGGTCGTAGCGGGAAAGGTTGCGCCGCTCGGCGTTGCGGTCGACGAGCGCGGCATTGGGAGCATCGAGCAATAGCGCGAGCTGCGCGGCCGAGCCTTCCTCGGCCTGCTTGAGGCGCGCCATCAATGCCAGCAGCGCCTGGGCGTCCTCGTTTTCGGCCTGCGCGCCCGCGCGCTCGGCGATGCGCACGCCCTCGATCGTCTCGAGACGCACGTCGAGCCCGGCAGCGCGCTTCTTCTCGAGCTCGCTCCGCCAAGTCGCCCAATCGTCGCGCCAGCTCTCGATGGTGAATTGGTAGCGCGTGTTGCGTTCGAGCGGGAAACGCCCGCGCCAGCGGTCGTTGTCGACGAACTCCATCGGCACGCGCCGCCATTCGAGCTCGGTGGACGGCCGATAGAGCAGCTCGGCGGCGATTTTCTCGTGACCATCCGTGAAGATGTCGGCCCATACCTCGACCACCTCGCCGACGACGCGCTTCACCGGCGTCCGGCCCCCGTCGACCTGCGGCCAGACCTGCTCGATGACGACGCGGCCTTCGCCGGCCGGCTCGCGCGGGCGTGCCTTCGACTTCACGGCGGGCGCGCGCCGGGCCGCGAAGACCCGGACCGCGTTCGGCGCGAGCGTCACGGTCTCGCCCGGCCGGAAGCTCGCCGGAGCCTCGCCAGGGGTGCGCTCCGCGAATTGGCCGAGATAGCCGCCCGAGCGGGCAAGGAGCGGACCCGTCCGGACGGCGAGCGGCGCCTCGGAAAGGTTCGCCAGGACGAGCATCGCATTGCGTGCGCTCGCGGGATGGCCCGAATCGAATCGCAACAGCGCAAGATAAGTCGCGTCAGGCGCCGAAAGACGCCACTGCGCACCCTCGGTGTTCGCTGCCGGCAGCTCTGCTCGCAGCACGTTGATGGCGGCAACGAAATCCGAGATGTCGATACCCGTCTTCTCGCGCTGCTCGGGCGTGGTCTCGACTACGTGGAGCGGCCGGCGATAGCCCCATTCGTAGCCGATCGGCATCAGCACGCCGGAGGAGAAGAAGGCCGAGAGCGCGTAACGCGCCTTGAGGTGCGCGGCGACCGCCGTTTCGTCCTCGCCGAGCCCCGCTGCAAGCCGCGCCATGTCGTGGTTCTCGGGGAAGGCGATCGAGGGGGCGACGGTGCGTAGCGCCTCGTAGGCCTCAAGCGCCCAGGGCGCGCGCAGGTTCCACCAGGCGAAGCTGTTGAAGAGGTAGTCGAAGCCGGCGCCGGCTGTCGCCTGCGTCTCATCGAAGGTGCAGCCGAGCGTCTCGGCGGCAAAAAGGCAGCCGCGGTCGCGCTCCTTGGCGCGGCCGATCAGATGCCGCCACACCTCCGGCGGCACCTTGTAGGCGGCGTCGCAGCGGAATCCGCGGATACCCAATTGCTGCAGGCGGGCGACGTAACCGTCCCAATACTGCAGCAGGAAGTCCTTGGCCTCGGGCTCGCGGTAGCTCAGCTCGGCCAGGTCGCCCCAAACCGTGACGATACTCGGGTCGTGGGGATCGACCGCGAAGGGGCTGCGGATGCCGCCGGCCTCGTCGCGATCGTACACGTCCGGCCGCTCCTCGACGAGCCGCGCGTCGTTGGCGGTGTGGTTGATGACGAGGTCCGCCATGACCTTCAGCCCGTGCGAGGCGGCGTCCTCGGCGAAGGCTCGGATTTGGTCGTCGTCGCTGCCCTCCCGCTCATCGCGGAAGCGCGGATCGAGCCGGAACGGGTCGCGGATGGCGTAGAGCGAGCGCGAGCCGCCGGTCTCGTGAAAAGGGTTCACGTACACCCAGTCGAAGTTCATCGCTGCGATGCGCGGCAGCTCCGCCCTCCAGCCGGAAACCTGGCCGACGAGCAGGGGGAAGAGGTTGTAGATGCGGGGCCCCGGCGCCGGGGCCGAGACCCGCTCGGCCGAGTGGGCTGCGGTTGCCTTGGCTGGTCTCATCGGATCGTCCTCAGGACGGCAATGGGCAAGGTCGCGAACAGTTCCGCGAGGGGCAGGCCCCCTTTCCCGGAAGGAGCGTCCATTCCCGTCAGTACATCGCGGCGGCGGCCTTCCGGTGCGCGGAGCGCCGTATCGCGCCAGGTTCCGCGCCCGAGCGGCGGGCTTTGGTTCTCGACCAGCCCTGCCGCGAGGCGAGGTATGGCGACGATCAGGTCCTCGCCCTTAGCGGCACGGCGGAAAGCGACGATGTGACGTGCCTGCTCGCCCGTGACCGGCAGGGGCTCGTAGCCGCCTTCGGCATAGAGCGCGGCACCACCCGCCCGGTCGCGCAGCAGCCGTGCCAAAACCTGCTGCTTGATGCGGCCGTCTTGCCACTCGGCAAGAAGCTGGCCGAGGTCGCCGCCGGATTCGAGCGCCGCCGCTTGCGCGACGTGGTCGACCGGACGGCGGTTGTCGGGATCGACGAGCGACAGATCCCAGAACGCCGTGCCCTGATAGGTGTCCGGCACCCCGGGCAGCGTGCATTTGAGGACGGTCCGCGAGAGCCCGGTGATCATGCCTGCATAGGCAAGGCGCCGGGCGAGCGGCCGAAAGCGCGCGAGGAGCGCCGAGCCAGGGGCGAGGAGGGCACGGACGACGCCGAGCGTCGCGTCCTCATAGGCCTCGTTCACATTGACCCAGCTCGAGTGCCGTTTTGCCTCGCGCAGGGCTTTGCGGACATATTCCTCGATGCGCTGGCGGAAACCCTCAATCGCAACGTCCTCCGTGGTCTCGCCAAGGAGTTCGCTCGGCCACGAGCCGAGCAGCGTCTGCAGGAGCATGTAGCGGTCGTTGGCGTCGGGCGCGCGCACCTCCTCTAGGGCCGCGAGCAGCGGCTCGGTCAGCGCGAGGAAGTCGTCGACAGCGCACTCCCAATCCCGCGGCATCTCGGACAACGCAAGCAGCCGCCCGCGCGCGTCCTCCCCGCGCTTCGTGTCATGCGTCGCGGTCGCGATCATGGCGTGCGGCCAGTCGCGGGCGCGCTCCGCCATGGCTTCGTGGAAGGCTTCGAGGCCAACGCCGAAATGGGCCGGGTCGCCGCCGACCTCGTTCAGCGCCAAGAGCCGGACGTAGCGGTAGAACAGCGTGTCCTCGAGGCTCTTCGCCATCACAGGGCCGGTGAGCTGCTGGAAGCGTCGGCGGAAGCGACGTGCGAGCTCGGGGTCGGGCCGGCCGGGGCCCTCGGTCGGAATGCGGCCGAGGAGCACGTCGCGGATGAACTCGTGCACGGTTCGGTCGGGCAACACGCTGCGGCGCTGCGCCTTGTCGACGGTCTCCTCGACGAGCCTCAGATCCTCCGGATCGGTATCCTGGTCATCGAGATAGGCGCGGTAGACGGGGAAGCGCGCGACGATCTCGACCAAGGCCCGACGAATGCCGTTCACGGCGAGGTCGCGGGTGTGGCGGTCGGTGTCGGCGATGCGCTTGAGGTCGGAGACCAGGACCTCGAGCTCGCTCGCGAAGCTCGTCTCGAGGATCTCGGTCTTGGCCGCGCGGAGCAGCGCGTGGTAGCCGCGTTCCGTCTCGGTCGTGCGCCGGTAGATATCGTCGAACGCTTGCTCGGCCTTCCGGTCGACGAACAGGCCGTCGACCAAATTGAGGAGGTCGTAGCCGGTTGTGCCGGCGATCGGCCACGAGCGCAGCTTCTCGCGCGGCTCGAGGACCTTCTCCACGACGACGTAGAAGCCGGGACCCAGCGCCTCCTGGAGAGCGCGCAGATAGGCCGACGGGTCCGCGAGCCCGTCGACATGGTCGATGCGCAGGCCGTCGACGCGGCCCTCGCGCACGAGCCGGAAGACCGTGCGGTGCGCCTGCTCGAAGATTTCGGGCTCCTCGATGCGGAGCCCGGCGAGGCCATTGATGTCGAAGAAGCGGCGGTAGTTGATGTCGCTCGAGGCGATGCGCCAATGGGCTAGGCGATAGGATTGCGCCTCGAGGATGCGATGCAGCGTGCCGAAGCTCTCCGGAATGCCGGAGGTGCCGTTGATGAGGTTGACGGCGCGCTCGATCGCGACGCGCAGCCCGGGCGAATCGGCCATCGCCTGCGCTATGCGGCGCTTGAGCGCCTCCCCCTCCTCGACGAAGCCGGCGCGGCGCTCCGGAATGGCCTCCTCGGACATCGTCCGCAGCCGCTCGCTCGCGGCGAGCGCCGTCGCGGACGCCTCGGTCCCGATCTCGCCTAGCGCGACGAGGGCGCGGTCGAGGATGATCGGGTAAGCAAGCGGGCAGATCGGAAAGCGGTGCTCGTAGTGCCAGACGCTGAACGAGCCCTCCTCGGCCTCGAAGGCGAGCTTGAGGAGTCCATGATCGAGCGCCTCGCCGTAGCGCTCGGCGAGGAAGGGCACCACGAGCTTGTGGTTCGCGCCGAGCCGCTCCCAATCGATGTCGAAGGCCTTGGCGTGCGACGAGAGCTCGCCCCATTCGAGCACCGACAGCCACCAGGGATTGTCGGCGCCACCGACACCCATGTGGTTCGGGACGATGTCGAGCACCAGCCCGAGGCCGTGCCCGCGAAGCGCATCGGAAAGCCGATAGAAACCCTCCTCCCCACCGAGCTCGGGATTGATCGCGCTGTGGTCGACGATGTCGTATCCGTGCGCGGAGCCTGGTCGGGCGCGGTGGATCGGCGAGGCGTAGACGTGGCTGATCCCGAGCCGTGCAAGATAAGGAACGATCTTCACCGCGTTGTCGAAGGTGAAGTCCTTATGGAACTGGAGCCGGTAGGTAGCGCGCGGCGGAGGCGCCGCGAGCGGAGTGGGGCTCGCGCGGCGGCCGCGCCCTTCCGATGCGATCATGGCCGCGATCTTGGCGAGCGGCCCGCCGGGTGCGCCGATCGCGGCGAGGTCCTCGACGACCTTGCGCCGCCAGTTCGGATGCTCTTCGCCGGTGCCCGGGAGGTTCGGCTGGTTGAGCCCGCCGACCACGTCCTCGTACTGGATCGCCGTAAGCATGCAGGGGGTGCGCGCCAGATAGCGCACGACGGGCTCGAAGGGCGGTGCCTCCGGGGGGATTGGGGAATCGATGAGGCGTTCGTCGTGCAGCGCTTCCGCGAGCCGCTCGCGTTCGACCGCACGGCCTGCACGCTCACGCTCGGCTGTCTCAGGATCATAGATGCCGATGGTCTGACGCAGGTCGATGTCGAGCCCGCGCCACCAGCCGACGAGGGTCGGCAAGTCGTGCGTGGTGACCACGCCGACCGCCTGGCGCGGATAGGCGTGGGGAGGCTTGAACTTCCCGCCCTCGCCGCGTTCGAACGAGAGGACGCGATAGCTGAGAAGCCCCGACGCCATGATGGCGTCGGAGAACCCCTCGGGGGCGGTGCCGAGATCCTCCGCGATCACCATGCATTTCGCACGATGGCTCTCGAGCCGCAGCACCGCAAGCAGCGCCTCGAACGGGAACTCGACATAAGCTCCTTTCGAGGCCGGAGCGCCGCTGGGGATCAGGAACAGGCGTGCGAGCTGGAAGGCGTGGTCGATGCGCACCGCGCCGGCATGGCGCATGTTCGCCGCCACGAGCGTGCGGAATGCTGCGAGCCCCTCGCGGGCGAGCGCCATCGGGTTGAAGGGCGGCAGGCCCCAATCCTGGCCCTGTGGCCCGAGCGGGTCCGGCGGCGCCCCGATCGAGAGGCCGGACCCGAAGCGCTCGGGCGTCGACCACACCTCCGAGCCGCCGCGGTCCGCGCCGACCGCGAGGTCGCGATAGAGCCCGAGCGCCATGCCGGCGCTGCGGGCGCGGGCTGCGCCAGTCTCGAGCTGGCGGTCCGCCACCCATTGCAGCCATGCATGGAAGCCGATCCGATCGGCCCGGTCGCGCTTAAAGCGCCGCACCTCGTCCGAATGGGCATTGCGGAAGGCCTGCGGCCACTCGCCCACCCAAGGCACACCTTCGGCCCGGAACTGTTCGGACAATTCCTCGAAGACCGCATGGTCCTCAAGGGCCCGACCCAGGGCACGGCGAAAGCTTTCGAAGCCGACGTCGCCGCTGCGAGCCTCGAAATCGAACCACAGCGCCTTGAGGATGGGGCGCAGCACATCCCAGACGCCCGCATGGTCGACGAACTGCGCCTTGCGCAGTTCGTCGATGCGCGGCCCCGACGCCTCGAACAGCCGTGCCGCCGCGCTGCCCTCGAAGCCCAGGACCGCGGTCGGGTCGATGTGGAGCGTCTCAAGGAAGAGCCGGGAAGAGGGCGAATAGGGTGATATTTTCGTGCGATCGGCGGAGAAGAGCGCATGCACCGGGCTCAAGCCGAGGAACGAGGCGCCGAGTGCGCCGGCCTGCTCTGCGGCCTCGCCGGCATCGACATAGCTGCCGATGCCGAGGTTCCGTTCCGAGCGGAAGGCGTAGAGCTGGGCGGCGACGCCCCAGTCGCGCGCGCCTTCCGAGAGTTCGCGCGGCTCCCAGCAACGGGCCGGCGCGGCGATGATCGTCGACTCGGCGCGCGCCCCTGCGGCCTCGACCACCAGGCGGTGATAGCCTGGCGAAAGCCGGGGCAGCAGGAGCGTCGTGCGTGCGGGGGCGCCATGTCCCTCCCGCACCCGGCCGCCCTTGTCGACGAGGCGCCAGCCGACGCGCTCGATGCCCTCGGCTCCGCGCAGCGGAACTTGCGCCTCGCGGTCCGATTCGAGCGGCAGAAGCGGCGGCACGAGAGCGCTCTGCATCTGCTCGACCGCGGCGAGACTTTCGCGTGCCTGCTCGTCGGTTCCGACAGCGAGCCCGAAGCCCGCAAGGATCGCCTCCTTGGTATCGATCGGTGAAGAGACCGAGCGGCCGAACGCGTCTGCGTAGCCAGGCGCAATGCCGACGAGCGCGGCGATCCGCTCGATGAGCTCGGCCCGGCCGCTCACCGGCCTTGACGCTTCAGGAAGGCGCCGGTCCAGGGGCCGAGCCGCACCCAGCCGCGAGCCGGCTCGCCCGCATTCGACCACAGCATGCGCTCCCCGGCGGTTTCGGCGAACGCACGCTGCTCCCCGCCGAAATTGGCCAAGAAGCGCAGCGTTCCGGCCTCGAAGCGCCAGACGACGTCAAGACTGTCCGGCGTCGGAAGATCACGGCTGGCGCCGAGGAACCCGGTCTTGCTCAGCGGCACGACTTCACCCTGCCGCAGCCGCAACAGGCGGCGCACCTCCTCGCGGATACCGGCATGCGGCGGGCGCTCGGGCTCGGCCCAGTCGAGCACCGACAGGCGGAAGGTTTCCTCCGCCGTAGGATCGGGAATCTGCCGCTCGGCGTGCTGCTCGGCGAAGCTCTTGAAGTTCGCGAACTCGCGCCGGCGCCCGTCACGGACGGCGCGCGCCAGCTCCGGATCGTCCGAGAAATCCACGAAGAACAGGAAAGGGTTCGAGGCCGCCCATTCCTCGCCCATGAAGAGCAGCGGGGTCTGCGGCGAGAGCAGCAGGCCGGCACGCGCGAGCGCTAGTCGCTCCGGCGCGGCCAGCGCGGAGATGCGTTCACCGAACGCGCGGTTGCCGATCTGGTCGTGGTTCTGAAGGAAGGCCACGAAGGCCGAGGGTGGCAGATGCGCCGACCGCTCCCCGCGTAGGCCGCCCTTATGCTTGGAGAGCTCGCCCTGATAGGCGAAGCCCTCTGCGAGGCAGCGCGCGAGGCGCTCGACCGGCTTGTCGGCGTAATCCTCGTAATAGCCGTCATGCTCGCCGGTCAGCAGCGTGTGCCAGCAGTGATGAATGTCGTCGTTCCACTGCGCGGTGTGGAGCGTCGGCTTTTCCGCCTGGTTGCGCAGAAGCCAGCGCGCGGCGTTCGCCTCGTTCTCGAGAACGAGATGGATCTCGCGGGCGGGCAGCGAGGCGCGCGCGTGCTCGGCGATCTCGGCGACGATATTGCGCTCGCTGTCGTCGAGGATCGCGTGCACGGCGTCGAAGCGCAGGCCATCGAAGCGATACTCCTCGAGCCAATAGAGCGCGTTGTGGACGAAGAAGTCGCGGACCGGGCGCGCCTCCACGCCGTCGAAGTTGATCCCGGCTCCCCAGGGCGTCTGGTGGCGCTCCGTGAAGAAGCTCGTCGCGTAGCTGTGCAGGTAGTTCCCGGCCGGGCCGAAGTGGTTGTAGACCACGTCGAGGAACATCATCAGCCCGAGCCGATGCGCCTCGTCGATCAGGCGCTTGAGGTCATCCGGCGTGCCGTAGCTCGCATCGGGCGCGAAGGGCAGGACGCCGTCATAGCCCCAGTTGCGCCGTCCCGGGAAGTCGGCGAGCGGCATCAGCTCGACTGCGGTGACCCCGAGATCGCGCAACTCCGGAAGCTTCTCGGCAAGCCCGGCATAGGTGCCCTCCGGCGTCGCCGTGCCGACATGCGCCTCATAGAGCACCGCCTCTTCCCATGGCCGGCCGGACCACGAGGCGGCAGACCATTCATACGTCTCCGGATCCACGACGACGCTCGGGCCGGCCACGTCTTCCGCCTGGCAGCGCGACGCGGGGTCCGGCACCGTAAGCTCGCCATCGATCCGGTACGAATAGACCGCGCCGGCGCGCGCCTCCGGAACGACGAGGCGCCGCCAGCCCGAACCGGCCTCAGGCATTGCAAGCTCCCGGCCGTCGAGCAGGAGTGCGACCCGGCGCGCGCTCGGCGCCCAGAGCGCAAATCTTACTCCCTCCGCGCCGAGCTCGGCGCCGAAGGGCATGGAATGGATGGACCGCATCAGGGATTGGGAGCCGTGGGCGCGTGCTGGAAGAGCACTAGCGAACGGGATTCCATCCGGAAGGTTCCCCCCGATCTCAACGTGGCCGGCTGCTGGCGCACGAGGCCGCCGGTCAGGCGCGTGTCGAAGATCTGGACCCAAGAATCGTGGGGCTGCTTCGCGAGGTGGAAATCGATCGGATCGGGCGCGGCGTTGATCAGGATGAGGAAGCGCTGGCCATCGGAAGCATCGTTGCCGAGCTGCATGCCCAAGGCGCGGCGCAGTCCGTCGCCCCAATCGCCGGTGGTCATCTCGCGACCTTCCGGTGCAAGCCAATAGACGTCCTTCAGCCCGTTCTTCGGCACCGTCGCGCCGGTGAGGAAGTCGCGGCGGCGGAACGCATCGTAACGCTTGCGCAGCCCGATCAACGCCTGAACGAAGGCAAGGAGCTCCGGATCGCCCTGGTCCTTCGTCCAGTGGAGCCAGCTGATCCCGTTGTCCTGGGCATAGGCGTTGTTGTTGCCGGCCTGCGTGCGCGAGAGCTCGTCGCCCATAAGCAGCATCGGCACGCCCTGGGAGAGCAGAACCGTCGCAAGAAAGTTGCGCTTCAGTCGCCCGCGCAACGCGAGCACGCCCGGATCGTCAGTCGGGCCCTCGACACCGCAGTTCCAGGACAAATTGTGACTGTGTCCGTCCTTGTTGTCTTCCCCATTGGCTTCATTGTGCCGGTCGTTGTAGCTGACGAGGTCGTGGAGCGTGAAGCCGTCATGGGCGGTGACGAAATTGACCGAGGCCCAGGTCTGGCGGCCCGACGGCGCGAAGATCTCGCGCGAGCCGGTCATCACCTGCGCGAGCTTCGGCAGCTGGCCCGGGTCGCTGCGCCAGAAGGCCCGGATCGTGTCGCGGAACTGATCATTCCAATCCGACCAGCCGATCGGGAATCCGCCAACCTGATAGCCGCCGGCACCGACGTCCCAAGGCTCGGCGATGAGCTTGACGCGGCTCAGCACCGGGTCCTGCAGGCAGGCCTGCAGGAAAGCCGCGCGCTGATTGAAATCGTAGGGATCGCGCGCAAGCGTGGAGGCGAGATCGAAGCGGAACCCGTCGACGTGGTAGGTCTCGACCCAATGCCGCAGCGAATCGAGAACCATCTGCAATACGCGCGGGTGGCTGAGGTTTAGCGTGTTCCCAGTGCCGGTCGAATCCCAAGAGAAGCGCGGGTTCTCGGGCGAGAGCTTATAGTAGACGGCGTTGTCGATGCCGCGGAAGGACAGCGTCGGCCCGCGTTCCGAGCCTTCGCAGGTGTGGTTGTACACGACGTCGAGGATCACTTCGATACCGGCATCGTGCAGCGCGCGAATTGCGCTCTTCAACCCGACCACGCCGGACGGCCCGAGATATCGGGGCTCGGGGGCGAAATAGCCGAGTGTTGAGTAGCCCCAGTAGTTGCGCAGTCCCTTCTCGACAAGGAAACGGTCGTCGATGAAGGCATGGATCGGCAGGAGCTCGATGGCGGTGACGCCGAGCTTGACGAGATGCTCGACCGTAGCCGGGTGGCCGAGGGCGTCATAAGTGCCCTTGATCGCCTGCGGCACTCCCGGATGGAGCTCGGTCAGGCCCTTCACATGGGCCTCGTAGACGACGGTGTCGGTAAACGAGTAGCGCGGCGGGCGGTCGTCTCCCCAGTGATGGGTCGGGTCCTCGACGACGCATTTCGGCATCATCGGCGCGCTATCGCGCCGGTCGGGGGTAAGGTCGCCGCGGTGCGCGCCCATGCGGTAGCCGAACAGCGCATCGTGCCAGCGAATGCGGCCGAAGATCTGGCGCGCATATGGATCGACCAGGAGCTTATGCGGATTGAACCGGTGCCCGTGGCGCGGGTCGTAGGGTCCGTGCACCCGATAGCCGTAAAGCTGCCCCGGGCAAAGGCCCTCGATATAGACGTGCCAGATATGGTCCGTTCGCCGAGGCAGCTCGATACGGTCGGTCTCCCGACGGCCCTGCGCGTCGAACAGGCACAGCTCGACCTTTCCGGCATTCGCGGAGAACAGCGCGAAGTTCACGCCCTTCCCGTCGAACGTCGCCCCGAGCGGCGCGGGACTACCCTCGTCGATCCGAAACATGCTGGTCCTTGTCGCTGAGGCAGCGAGACGAGCGCTGAGGAATGTACAACGCTCCGGGCGCGGCGTCCGGTTCCGTAGGCTTGAGGCGGGATCAGTTCTTGACCGCGTCCCAGAGCGGCGTGCGACGAGAGGCGTTCGCGAGGTCCGGCGCAAGCACCTCGCCATTCGACGAAGCGGGCTCGGGACAGCCCTCCTGGGCGGCCAACGTCCTGAGGAAGTCGCCGCACCAATTGGCCACCGTCTTGCGCTCGAGATGCGCCATCATGCCGGACCAGCGCTCCTTGCGCTCGTCGAGCGGCATGTCGAGGGCGCGTTTGATCGCGCCGGCGGTCGCATCGGTGTCGTAGGGATTGACCAGCAGGGCGCCGTCGAGCTCTTGCGCGGCGCCGGCAAACCGCGAGAGCACCAGCACGCCCGGATTGTCGCCCAACTGCGCCGCGACGTACTCCTTGGCCACGAGGTTCATGCCGTCGCGGAGCGGCGTCACAAGGCCGACGCGGGCGAGCCGATAGAGGCCGGCGAGCGCCGTGTGGCCGATCGGCTTGTTGATGTAGCGGATCGGCGTCCAGTCGACATCCCCGTAGCGGCCGTTGGTCTCGCCGATCTGTTCCGCGACCTCGCGCTGCAGATGCGCGTATTCCGGCACCTCGGAGCGCGATTTCGGAGTGATCTGCAGGTAGGTGACGCGGTTGCGGAGCGCCTGGTTGTTTTCGATGAAGCAGGAGAACGCGTCGATGCGCTCGCAGATTCCCTTCGAGTAGTCGAGCCGGTCCACGCCGATGATGAGCGCCTTGCCTTCAAGGCTTGCGGCGGTGCGGCGCACGACGCCGTTGCGCTCGCCCTGCTCGGCGAGCTGCCGGAACCCCTGCGTGTCGATGCCGATCGGAAAGGCACCGACCCTGAAGCGATGGCCATAGGCCTCGTAGCAGCCCTCGCCGGCCGCGCGGCCGCCGCCATCGGTGATCGCTTCGCTGAAGTTGCGCGCGTCGAGCGGCGTCTGGAAGCCGACCAGGTCGTAGGAGGCAAAGCCGCGCAGGATGAGATCGTAGGCCGGCAGCACGCCCGCAAGATCGCCGGGCGGCCACGGGATGTGGAGGAAGAACCCCATCCGGTTCGTGAAGCCCATGCCGCGCAGATACGAGGCGAGCGGGATGAAATGGTAGTCGTGGATCCAGACGACGTCGTCGGGCTGAATCAGCTGGGCCAAGCGGCGCGCGAAGAACTCGTTGACGCGGAAGTACCCCGCCGTGTTGCGCCGGTTGAAGCCGGTCATGTCGAGCCGGTAGTGGCAGACCGGCCAGAGCGCGCGGTTGGCGAAGCCGTGATAGTAGTCGTCGAGGTCGCGCCGGGCGAGGTCGGTGACGGCGTAGGAGACGTTGCCGAACTCGTGCGTCTGGGTTTCGGGCTCGCGCCCGTCGACCGTGTTGCCGGACCAGCCGAACCACAGCCCGCCGCGCTGCTTCAGCGCTGCATCGAGCGCGACCGCAAGCCCCCCGGCGTTGGGCGATCCGGCGCCCGCGGGCACCGGCACGCGGTTCGAGACGACGATGAGACGACCGGCCGCCGCACCTAATGCTGGCTTGTCACGTTCCGCCGACGCACCGCCAACCGGATCATGAGCGAGAGATGGGATGGCGACGGCCATGGCGGTGCGGGGCCCTTTCGACCTTCTCCTTGACTGAACCTTTGTTCAGGAAACGCCCTGGCTCGCTTTCAGTTGCTTAGTTCGAAAGCGAACGCGAGCGGCCCGCATCTTCATCCTACCAGCGACTGCAGGTCCGAGTCGATGCTGATTGCCTGGCCGGATACCGTGCGCCCAAGGGGCGAGGCCAGGAAGACGATCATGTTCGCGAGCTGTTGCGGCTGAACGAGTTCCTTGATCGAGGATTGCGTCATCGCGAGTTTCAGCTGCTCCTCTGGCGCGACGCCGCGCTCCTTCGCCTTGGCCTCGAAGACGCGCCGAATGCGGTCGCCTTCGACGATGCCGGGCAGGATCGCGTTCACCCGGATGCCGAACTCGCCGAGTTCCATCGAGAGCGATTTGGTGAAGCCGACCACGCCCCATTTCGCCGCGGCATAGGGCGAACGCAGCGGAAAGCCGAACTTGCCGGCGGCCGAGGCGAGATTGAACATGCTGCCGTTTCGGCTCTGCTTCAGGTGCGGGACCGCAAGACGTGCGCAGTTGAACTGGCCGGTGATGTCGACGGCGAGGCACCGGTCCCAATCGGCAGGGTCGATCTCCTCGACGCGACCGGTCGGCCCGGCGATGCCGGCGTTGTTGACGAGGCAGTCGAGGCCGCCGAGCGCCTTCGAGGAATCCTCAAACAGCTTCGCGACCTGACCCCGGTCGGCGACGTCGGTCTTCGAGCGCGTCACCTCGGGGCGGTCTTCGGCGAGGGCGCCGAGCGCCCCGTCGTCCACGTCACAGACATGCACCTTGGCGCCCTCGCGCCGGAAAGCGCGCACGATCTCAAGCCCGATCCCGCCCGCGCCCGCGGTGACGAGCACGCGCAATCCTTCGATCTGCAGGTCCATGATGGTTCAGCCGGGGGATGCGGAGGTTCGAATGAGCCTACCCGACGAGCGCGAGGTGCCGCAAGCGTAAGCCTAAGCCGCCTCGGGCTCTTTCCGTTTCTCCGGCACGACCCCGAGCTTCTTCTGCAGGCTCGTCGAGGAGGTGGTGTATTGGAAGAGGAGCTTCTTCTCCGGATAGACGTAACGGTGGACCTTCTGGGCCGCGAGTGCGCCTTCGTGGAAACCCGAGAGGATCAGCTTCAGCTTGCCCGGATACCAGTTGATGTCGCCGACGGCGAAGATGCCGGGGGTCGAGCTCTCGAACTTCTCGGTGTCGACGGGGATCAGGTTCTCGTGCAGGTTTAGCCCCCAGTCGGCGATCGGGCCGAGCTTCATGGTCAGCCCGAAGAAGGGGAGCAGAACGTCGGTCGCGACCTCAAAGGTAGAGCCGTCGTCGCGACGCACCACAGCGGCCTCAAGGGCCGGCGCGGGGCCTTTGAGAGCGACCACCTGCCCGAGCTCGAGGTCCATCGCGCCCGAGGCCACGAGCGAACGCATCTTGTTCACGGTGTCCGGCGCCGCTCGAAAGGCATCGCGGCGGTGGAGCAGCGTGAGCCGCTTGGCGAGCGGCTGCAGGTTCACCGTCCAGTCGAGGGCCGAATCGCCGCCGCCGACGATCAGGATGCGCCTGCCGCGGAAACCCTCCATGCGGCGCACGGCATAGAACACGCCGGTGTCCTCGTATGCGTCGATCCCCTCGATCGGCGGCTTCTTCGGCTGGAATGAGCCGCCGCCCGCAGCCACGATCACCGATTTGCAGTCGAAGACCTTGTCGCCATCTGTGCGCACGCGGAAGCGGGGATGCTCCGGCGTGCCGAGGATCTCGAGAGCCTCCACCATCTCCCCCAGGTGGAACACCGGCTTGAAAGGCTCGATCTGCCGCATGAGGTTGTCGACGATGCCCTGTCCCGAGATCACCGGGAAGCCCGGGATGTCGTAGATCGGCTTCTCGGGATAGAGCTCGGCGCATTGACCGCCGACCTTCGGCAGGATGTCGACGAGATGGGTCTTGATGTCGAGGAGGCCGAGCTCGAACACGGCGAAGAGCCCGACCGGCCCAGCGCCCACGATCACCACATCGGTCTCGATACGCTCCGTCATCTGAACCTCTGTCGTTCCGGTGCGCCAAGCATCTGCCCGGAACCCACGCACAAGCATCCGGACTTGGCCTCGGTAGGGGCGCTCGGCAAGCCCCGAACGTCGGACGCTGTCAAGCGTCAGGCGCTCACGGGCGCAAGAGCGACCTCGAGCTCGTCGAGCTTCGGTGCGTAGAGGATCTCGCAGGCAAGTCGCGAGTTCACCTGAGTCAACGGCACCATGTCGAGCTTGTCCTCTGCCTCTCGGCGGGTGGGAGGAGCCTGCCAACCCATTCTGGTAAGATAAAGACGTGGCAGGTAGCGCACTCGCGGGCACCGCCGCAGGTGCCGGCAATCGGCAGATTCCAATCGTGGATGATCTCCATCACCCGCCAGCCCTCCGGCGCCTTCCAGCCTGTAGCGCTCGCCGCCCGTGATCAATCGCGTGAATGACGCCCATCGCGCAACCCTACCCAGCGCGCGCAGGTGATCGCAAGATCATTCGTACACAAATGATCTTCCTGACATGGGCGTTCCGTCACGCGTCAGGCGGCGCTGTCGGTGCACTCGCGCAGGCGATAGCCCGCGGCCTCGATCATGGTGTTGGCGAGAACCGAATAGGCGTTGCGCCAAGCGGCGCGGGCACTGGCATCGAAGGCCGTGCCGAGGCGCTCCGCGAGGGCGCCGAGGAGCGCATCGCTAAGGAGGTCGTAATGCTCGCGCTCGACGCCGTAGGCGACGTGGCGGCGAGCGAGGGTCCGCAGGTTCTCGGTGATAGCGTCAAGGCGGTCGAGGCTCTTCACGACCTGGGCGAGGGCGCCGAACACCCTGGCGCCGTGCGCGTCCAGGTCGGTCGCGAAGAGGGCGCGAAGCCCGGGGTCTCGCGCGAACAGGCGTCCGAAGAGTGCGGCGGCGAAAGCTTTGCGATCGGCCGATACCGCGGCGAAGCCGTTTCGGACGAGCTGGATGTCGGCGGGGTTCATGGCTTGGAGGTGCCTAGCGGGTCAATCTTGCTGACCTATCTCACGTCGCCATTTCCACCTGATGTCTCGCGCGCGGGAGAAATGTTTCGCGAATGAGCAAGATTGTTTCGCAACAACACCAGGTTCAGCCCAGCAGCCGAGGCTCTCCAACGCAGAGCGCTTCGCCGCGCAGCATGAGCGCCGCGCCCCGGATGAGGCCGCGTCCGCGATAGATTTCAGCGCACATCTTCCCGTTCACGAGCGCCAGCGCGATCTCCTTGGGCGACAGCGGCCCGACGGCGCTGGTGACGAGCCGCTCGCCGAGGTCGCTGTCGGGATCGAGCGCGCGCGCGGGCCGGCGCTTGATTGCCGGGCTGTCCAGGACGGCCGCGTTCGCGATGAGCGTCGCCGCGGCGTCGGCGGCAGCCGCGTTCGCCGCGAGCACCGTGACCGAATCCGCTATTCCGAAGGTCAAGGAGCGCCCGTTGAAGCCGGAGGTGGCGATGCCGCCGATGCGGTCCTCGGCCGTGACCGTGAGGGCGCCATTGAGCGCCGGCAGAGACCCGCGCGAGAAATCGCCGGCAATGCCGATCGCAAGCGTCTCGCCCGGCGCAACATGCAGGGCGATGTCGCCGCCGTCATTGACGAAGGCCTTGGCGAGATCGGCTTCGCTCAGCATCGCGGCGAGAAGCTCGTCCGCGACGCTGCCGGCGACCGCCGCCATCGGCGTGATGAACTCGTGCGAGAAGGGCCGAACCGCAGCGGCCATGCGGCGCCCGACCGGACTTTCGACGCGAGGGCCGTCGGCGATCGGCCGCCGGAGTTCCGCCAGCTCGGCGACAAGCTCGCCGAGAATGGTCCGGAACCGCGTACTTGCTGCCTCGTGCGCCCGCCGAACCTGCGCACCGCCGCCCCAGCCCCTCAGCACCACATCGATCGGTCCGTGCGAGAGATGCAGGCGTTCGCCCGGAAGGCGCCCGATGGAGGCGGAGTTCACACGCGCACGCCCCGATTACAGCGTTCGCCCGACATCTCACTCGAGCTTCGCCATGAGCCTCAGGAGCGTCTCAGCCTCCTTGCGCGAGAGCGGCGCAAGCGTTCTCCGCGAGACCTCCTCAGCGACCGCCTTCATGCGTCCGGCCGCCCGGCGTCCTTCGACAGTCAGTGTCACGAGCGTGACCCGTGCATCCTTTTCGGCGACGCGCTGCTCGATGAGCCCACGCTTCATGAGCCGGCCGACCACGCCGAAAATCGTCGCCGGATCCATGGCAACGAGCCGCCCGAGCTGGCTCTGCGCGACCGGCCCGACCTCGTCGAGCTTGGCGAGTGCCGCGAACTGCGTCGGCGTCACCGCGAACGATCCCATGACCTCGTTGAAGATCTCACTCGCGCGTTGATGCGCCTTTCGGAGACGAAATCCGATCTGGTCCTCGAGGACATAGGCGCAGGCCTGCTCCTCCGGCTCGCAGGCGGTCTCTTTGGGAGGTGGTGCGACCGCATCCATCATCGCCGCTCCGCCGGCTCGAACGGCCAACGATTGTCGACGAGCCAGGGATCGACTCGAGCCGGCTCGCGGAGCGAGCGCAGCACCTCGGCGATGCTCGTCACCTCGTCGACGTGGCCGCCGAGGCGCACGTAAAGCTCGCGGGGCAGGCTGAACTCGATCGGCGCGACGATGGCCGGCGTCGGCACATAGCCGAAGGAGCCCTTGGGCATGAGCGTCACGTCGGCCATCAAGGTGATGCCGCCGCCCGGCCAGAGATAGACCGGCGCGGCTCCAACCGTCACGCGAGTCTCGCCGCGCGCGATTGAGCGCGTCAGCAGCACCGGGTTCTCGGTCACGCCGGCCCGCAGCGAGCCGCCGGCCCCGGCCATGAACAGCACCGAGCACAGCGACGGCTCGCAATTCTCGGCGATGCGCTCGACGACGGCGCGCACCGGTTCCGGCATCTGCGCCGGCACCGGCTTGAGCGATTCGTCGAGCACGCAGTAGAGCGCGTCCTCGCCGGTTGTGGAGGTCAGAAGTATGCGCAAGCCGGGCCACGCTACCGCGGGATCGATCTTCTGGATGATACCGAGCGGGTCGGCGATGTCGGTGCCGCCCCAGCCGAGGCCAGGCTTGGCGACCTGGAAGTAGCGCCCGGGCGTAGACTTGCGCCCCCGCACCCGAATGCCGGCGGGGCGCATGTCGAGGCAGCGGCCGGCCTGGTGCTCGGTCAGCACCCCCGTGATGTGGTCATCGACGACGATCACCTCGTCGACATGGCCCTCCCACTGCTTTGCGAAGATGCCGATCGTCGCCGAGCCGCAGCCGACCCGCATGCGCTCCTCGGGCCGCCCGTCCACGATCGGAGCCGCGCCGGCCTGCACCACAACGCCGTGGCCGCCCTCGACCGCCATCTCGACCGGCTCGCCGGAGCAGAGCTTGAGGAGCGTGTCGCAGGTGACCGTGCCCTCCTTCTTCGAGCCGCCGGTGAGATGCCGCACGCCGCCGAGCGAGAGCATCTGCGAGCCGTACTCGGCGGTCGTCACATGCCCGACCTGCTCACCCTCGACCCGCACCGGCGCCGTTTCGGGGCCGAGATGGCGGTCGGTGTCGATCTTCACTTTGACGCCGCAATAGCTGAAGATGCCCTCGGTCACGACCGTGACGGTGTCGATGCCCTCGTGCTCGGCCGCGACGATGAAGGGCGCGGGCTTGTAGTCGGGATAGGTCGTGCCGGCACCGACGCCGGTGAGGAAAGTGCGCGAGGGATCGAGCATCTGCCCGTCCCAATCGCTCCCTGCGAACTCCACCACCCGCCCGCCATCCGCCACCGCCCGCTGCATCAGCACGACTGGGTCGGTGCGCACAAGCTCGCCCTCGATATTCGCGTAACGGCTGCACGCGCCGGCACGCCCGGGCCGGATGCGGCAGAGTACCGGACAGGCATCGCAGCGCACGATCCCATCGCCCTCGGCCGCGCCGAACTTTTGGGCGCGGGGGGCGAACACGGCTCCGCTCACCTCGAGCCCTCCCGCGCGCGCAACGCTTCCCAGAGGCGATGAGGCAGCACCGGCACCTCACGCATCGTCACGCCCGTCGCGTGCCGGATCGCGGACAGGATCGCGGGGGCGGTTGCGATGAGGGCAGGCTCGCCGACGCCCTTGGCGCCGAAGGGGCCTTCGGGCTCAGGGTCCTCGATCAGCTTCACCGCGACCTCGGGCATGTCGCCGACGGTTGGGATGAGATAATCGTGCAGGTTCTCGGTTCGGCCTGGGACGAACTCCTCCATCAAGGCGAGCCCGAGCCCCTGCGCGATGCCGCCGTGGATCTGGCCTTCGACCAGCGTCGGGTTGATCGCGCGGCCGACGTCGTGCGCGGCGACGATGCGCATCACCTTCGTCGTGCCGAGCACGGTGTCGACTTCGACTTCCGCCATCTGCGCGGCAAAGCCGTAGGTCGCGTAGGGCACGCCCTGGCCATCGGCATCGAGAGCGGTGGTCGGCGGGTCGTAGGCGCCCTGCCCTTCCAGAACGAGGCCGTCCGCGTCGGTGGCCAGCGACGCGAGCTCGATCCTTCGCCGCACCTCGCCTTCACGGATGACGAGCACCGCGCCGTCAAGGATGATGGTGGCGCTCTCGCCGACATTGCCGAGGGCGAGGATCTTGCGCCGCAAATCCCGGCCGGCGAGCATAGCGGCCTTGCCGGAGACGAAGGTCTGGCGCGAGGCTGAAGTCTTGCCGGCATCCTCGGTAAGCGCCGTGTCGCCGATGACGAGCCTGAAGGCGTCTGGCGGCACCCCGAGCGCATCGGCCGCGATCTGCGTCAGCACGGTGGTCGAGCCCTGGCCGATGTCGACTGCGCCGTTGAAGAAGGTGAGCGTGCCGTCGCGCGAGAGCGCCATGCGCATCGCGGAAGGGTTCGGCAGGGCCGTGTTGCCGCAGCCGTACCACATGCAGGCGATGCCGACGCCGCGGCGGCGGCGCGGAGCCGCAGCGTTGTGCGCTGCGACGCGGGCGAGCGCCGCGTCCCAATCGGCCTTGAGCGCATCAAGGCAGTCCGGCAGCCCCGCCGAAGCCGCAAGCAGCTGGCCCGAGGGCGTGCGGTCCCCCTTTCCGAGCGCGTTGAGGCGGCGGATGGCCCAGCGGTCGATGCCGAGCTTTTCGGCGAGATCGTCCATCAGGCACTCATGGGCGATCGCCGCCTGCGGCACGCCGAAGCCCCGGAAGGCGCCGGCCGGCGTGTCGTTGGTGTAGATCGCGCGGGTGCGGTTCTCGACGTTCGGCACACGGTAGGGGCCGCTCGCATGGACAGGCACGCGGTTTGCGACGGTCGGGCCCCAGGAGGCATAGGCGCCGGTGTTGAAGTCGGCCGCGCTCTCGAAGGCGAGGAGCCGCCCTTTCGCGTCGGCGGAGGCGCGCGCGCGTATCTGCGCCGGGTGGCGCTTGGTTGAGGAGGCCATCGACTCAATGCGGGAGTAGACCATGCGCACCGGGCGCTTCGCCTTCCAGGCGGCGACGGCGAGAAGCGGCTGCACTGAAAGGTCGAGCTTGCCGCCGAAGCCGCCGCCGCAGGCGCTGGGGCGGATGCGCACCTTCCCGGGCGAGATGCCAAGCACGCGCGCCGTGTCGTCGCGGTCCATGTAGGGGGCTTGGGTGCAGGCGAAGACCTCGATGCGATCATCGTCGATCGGGACGGCGTAGCCCGCCTCCGGCTCGATATAGGCGTGTTCCACGAAGCGCGTGCGAAACTGGCCTTCGACCGTGGCGGCGGCCTGCGCGGGCGCCTTCGCGGGATTGTCGCCGCAGCGCAGCTGTCCGCGGGTAAGGACGTTGTCCGGCCGACCGGCATGGATCGCGAGCGCGCGGTCGGCGAGCGCCGCCTCGATGCCGGCGAGCGGCCGCAGAGGAGTCCAGGTGATCGGGACGTCCGCCTCTTCGATGCGCTCGATCGCCTCGCGCGTGCCGACAAGCCCAAGCACCGCCTCGCCGCGAAAGCGCACTTCTACCAGGGCGAAGACCGGCTGGTCCTTGGTGTTCGGGAAGATCCCGAAGGAGTTCTCTCCCGGCACGTCAGCCGCCGTGACGATCGCCTCGAGCCCCGGCCAGCTCGCGCGGAAAGCCTCGAGATCGCCCAATACGAAGGCGGCGCGCGCATGCGGCGAGCGGACGACGCGGAGCCACAGGGAATCGGCCGGAGCCTCGTCGGCGCCGAATTTATCCGTCCCCGCCACCTTCGCCCAGCCATCGAGGCGGGGAAGGCGGGCACCGACACTCCCCTCTCCCGGATGGGAGAGGGGCAGGGGTGAGGGAACCCCGGTGCCTGCTGGAGCGGGGCGGCTCCGTGGCGCCTTCTGTGGAGAGCGAGCGCCCTCACCCCCGGCCCCTCTCACATCCGGGAGAGGGGAGACGCTCATCACCGCCTCGACGATCTTCACATAGCCGGTGCAGCGGCACAGCACCCCTCCGAGCGCATCCTCGATCGCGGCGCGGGTCGGCGCCATATCGCGCGCGAGAAGATCGGTCGCGGCCATAAGCATGCCGGGCGTGCAGATGCCGCACTGCGCGGCGCCATGCACCAGAAAAGCGCGGCGCAGCCGTTCGGTGATTCCGTCGGGGCCGGGGCCCTCGACGGTGTGCACATCCGCACCATGCGCCTGCGCCGCCGCGACGAGGCAGGCGCAGACCTGTGCGCCGTCGACGAGCACGGTGCAGGCGCCGCAATCGCCGGCGTTGCAGCCGATCTTGGTGCCGGTGAGTCCGAGCCGGTCGCGCAGCACGTCGGCGAGCGTCTCGAACGGACCCGCTTGCACGCTCCGCGGTTCCCCGTTGACGATCAAGGCAAGGGCGATCGTCGCGGCGGCGGGCGGCGGCTCGTGCACCGTCATGCCGCCCTCCGTTCCCGCCAATCCGCGAATCCCGCCAGGAGATCGCGCATGAGCGCCTCCGCGGCGGCAAGGCGATAGGCGGCGCTCGCACGCACGTCGTCGAGCGGCGAAAGCTCGGCGAAGTCCTCCGGGCGGATCAGCGCGGGCACAGCGCCGAGCGGCGCGCCCATGAGGCGCGCTTCGAGCGCGCGCAGGCGCATCGCCACGGGCGAGCAGGCGCCGGCGGCGACGCGTGCATGCGCGATCGCCTCCGCCGAATCGATCTCGACGACGCCCGCGACCATAACAATCGAGATCACAAGATAGCGTCGAGCCCCGAGCTTCAGGAACGCGCCGCGCGCCTCCGCTTCGCGCTTCGGAATGCACAAGCCTGTCACGATCTCGTCCGCCGCGCAGCTGGTGTGGCGATAGCCATCGAGAAAGGCTTCGACAGGCTCGACGCGCGTCCCGCGCAGGCTTGCGATTTCGACCTCTGCATCGAGCGCGATCAGATTGGGGATGCCATCGCCCGCGGGCGAGGCGGTACAGAGATTGCCGACGAGCGTCGCGCGATTCTGGATCTGCTGTCCGCCGATCTCCCGCCCGGCGGCCTTCAGGCCGTCGAACAGCGCTGGCAGCGAGGAGCGGATCAACTTCGTCCAGGTCACGAGGCAGCCGATGCGCCACCGCGCGTCTGCCTCCTCGATGCGATCGAGGCCGGGGATGGCCGTGATGTCGAGCACGTCCTTGTGCGCCATCCGGCCCCATCCGGCCCGCGTCGCCTTGTTCGGATAGACGTCGGTTCCGCCCGCGATGATCTCGACCTCGCGCCCGGCGCGGATCGCGAGTGCCTCATCGAGCGAGGTGGGGCGGAAATAGGCAGTCATTTGCCTCTCCCGTGGGGAGGCGCCGAGTTGCGCCGGAAGGCGCGAACCGGGTGAGCGGCGCGCTCTCGTCGGTGAGGCCGTAAGCCCTCACCCGGACGGCTTGCACCGTCACGTCTTCTCCCTCCAGGAGAGGTGCGCCCCGCCTCCGTTGCGATCTCGTCAACGGTGTCATCGCGCGTCAAGACGACGCCCCAGAGCCGCTCGGCCTCCTCTCGTGTGTAGTAGGCCCGTCGCACGTCGCGGGCGACGAGCGCGGGATCGCGCGCAAAGGCCTCGCCATAGCCGCCGCCGCCCGGCGTCATGACCTCGACGCGGTCGCCGGGGCGGATGGCGATGCCCTGGTCCTTTGAGAGGTGCTCCGGCGTGAAGATCTCACCGTCACGGTGGATACGTACGACGTTCGGCGCGCCCGCCGCGCCGCCCTGCACGCCCGGCGGGCCGAAGCGGCCGTGGTCCATGACGAACGAGGCGCGCGCCTCGCCCGAAAGAAGCTCGACCTCGTAGTGCACGCCGAAGCCGCCCCGTTGTTCGCCGGCACCGCCGGAGCCCTCACGCAGCGCGAAGCGGCGGAAGAGCACCGGGAAGTACTGCTCCATCACCTCGACCGGCGGCGTCTTCGAGATGCCGATGGTCGAGCACCCGTTCGTCAGCCCGTCGTGGAACGCCGTGCCGCCGTAACCGCCTCCGGTGATCTGGTACATCACGTAGCTGGCGTTCTTCTGTGGGTCGAAGCCGCCGAGCGCGAAATTGCCCGAGGTGCCGGCGGGCGCGGCCCACAGCTTTTCGGGAATCGCCTGCGCGAGCGCGAGGAACACCGCCTCCGCGATCCGCTGCGACACCTCCGCGGCGCAGCCGGAGACCGGACGCGGATAGCGCGCGTCGAGGAAGGTGCCCTCCGGACGGACGATGGCGATCGGATCGAAGCTGCCGGCGTTGATGGGAACGTCATGGAAGACGTGGCGCACCGCGAGATAGACGGCGGAATAGGTCGTGGCCACAACCGAGTTCATCGGTCCGCGGCAGGGCGGGGAGGAGCCCGAGAAGTCGAAGTGGAGCGTGTCGCCACGCTTCGTGAGCGTCAGCGCGATGCACAGGGGCTCGTTCACGACACCGTCTGAATCGACGAAGCTTTCGGAAGCGTAGACGCCGTCGGGAATGGCTGCAATCTCGGCGCGCATGCGCTGCGCGGCGCGCTCCCGGATATCGCGGATGGCATGTTCGATCGTCTGGCGGCCGTAGCGCGCGAGAAGCTCGCGCAGGCGGCGTTCGCCGACCTTTAGCGCCGCTTCTTGCGCCTTGATGTCGCCGATGCGGCTCTCGGCAACACGGATGTTGGAGAGGATGATCGAGAGGATCTCGCTGTCCATGGCGCCGCGCTTGAACAGCTTCACCGGCGGCAACCGCAGTCCCTCCTGCTCGACCTCGGTCGCATGCGCGGAGAAGCCGCCCGGCACCATGCCGCCGGTGTCCGGCCAATGGCCGGTGTTGGAGAGCCAGCAGAAGAGTTCGCCGTCGTGGAAGAAGGGCAGCGCGAAGCGCACATCCATGAGGTGCGTGCCGCCGAGATAGGGGTCGTTGACGATGTAGATGTCGCCCTCTTCCGGGGCGCCGACCTTGCCCTCGCGGATGAGTCGGATGAGCTCGCGGCAGGAGTACTGCATGGTGCCGACGAAGACCGGCAGGCCGAACTCGCCCTGCGCGACGAGCGCGCCGTCCTCGGCCGCGTAGATGCCGTCCGAGCGGTCGTCGGCCTCGGCGATCACGGGCGAGAAGGCCGAGCGCGAGAAGGCGATGTCCATCTCGTTGCAGACCTGCTGCAGCCCCGCCTGGATGACGGCGAGGGTGAGGGGATCGACGGTGATCCCCTCCGCCTTGCGGAGAGGGACAGGGGTGGGGGTCGATGGGTCGGGCGCTGGCAGTTGGATTTCATACACAGGCGCCGATACAGCGCTTTTTCGGTGACGGGTGGGCTCGTCGCCGGTGCCTCGCTCCCCGCTCGGCCTTCGGCCGAGTCGGCCTTCCCTGCACGGGGGAGGGGAGGCGCGCGCACCTTCGGCACTCAGCGCGATCCTCAGATTCCCTACCGCATCCACGCGCGCTACGCTGCCCGCCTCGATCGCCGTCGTGGCGTCGACCTGCTGGATGACGGCGGGGCCTTCCACCACCGCGTCCGCGGGCAGGCGCTCGCGGTCGTAGATCGGGGCCTCGCGCCAGGCGCCGTCGGCGTAGAGCGCGCGCGAACCGATGCGCGCATCCGCAAGCCGGGCCCCGCGCTTCTTCACATCGATCAGGCTCGCGACCGAAAAGGGCCGGCGCTTGCCGATGACGGAGGTGTTGAGGTTGACGACGATAGCCTTGATCTCGGGCAGCCGCACCTGGAAGCGCTCGTAATACGCCTCCTCGAACAGCACCTGCGTCGCCGGGCGCGCCATGTTCGCACTCGGCAGGTTCACGCGGATCAAATGCGTCTGGCCGCGGAACTGCATGTCCGCGGAATGCAGCACTTGCGTCTTCGCGATCTCGTGCGCCTCGCGCGCGTTCACCGCCTCGCCGCGGGCGCGCTGCTCGGCAAAGACGGAGGCGACCTCGCCCATGTCGAGCGTGTCGAGAGGCGCGTTGATCGTGTTGACGAAATCTTGGCGCAGATCGGCGACGAGGCAGCCGAGCGCATTCGTCAGGCCGGGGCGCGCCGGCACCATCACCTCGGGGAGCCCGAGTTCGCGCGCGAGCGCAACCGCATGCAAGGGTCCCGCGCCGCCGAAGGCAAACAGCGCGAACTCGCGCGGGTCGTAGCCGCGCGACAGCGACACCATGCGGATCGCGCCGGCCATGTGGGTGTTGGCGAGGCGGATCGCCGCCGCCGCGGCCTCTTCGGGCGAGATGCCGAGCGGGATGGCGATCTCGCGCGCGAAGATCGCTCGCACATGCTCAACGGGCACCGGGTTCTCGACGGCGAGCAGCCCCGCCGGGTCAAGCCGGCCGAGGATAAGGTTTGCGTCGGTGACGGTCGGCCGCAGGCCGCCGCGGCCATAAGCGATCGGGCCGGGATCGGAGCCGGCGCTTTCCGGCCCGACCTGAAGCATTCCCGCCCTGTCGACGGAAACCATTGAGCCGCCGCCGGCGCCGATCGTGCGCACGTCGACCATCGGTACATGCACCGGCAGACCGTAGGCCAAGGTGAGTTCGGCCGACACTTCGGGCACGCCACCGCGGATGAGCGCGACGTCGGTCGAGGTGCCGCCCATATCGTACGCGATGGCATTTTCGACGCCGGCCTCCGCCAGCGTCACGGCCGCCGCCATGACGCCGGATGCAGGGCCGGACATCACCGTCTTTGCCGCCTCGCGCGCGACCACCGGCGCCGGCACCGTGCCGCCATTGCCGTTCATGACGAGGAGGTCGCGCGAAAAGCCGCGGCTGGAAAGGTCACGCGAAAGCCGCGCGATGTAGCGGTCGAGGATCGGCTGCACGGCGGCGTTCACGGAGGCCGTGGTGCCGCGCTCGTATTCGCGGAACTCTGAGAGGAGCGCGTGGCCGAGCGTCACATAGGCGTTCGGCCAGATCTCGCGGGCGATCTCGCCGGCGCGCTTCTCGTGCGTGGCATCGGCGTAGGAGTGGAGGAAATGGACGACAAGCGCCTCGCATCCCGCCGCGACGAGCGCGCGCAGGGCGCACTCGACCTCCGCCTCGTCGAGCGGCGTCAAGACCTCGCCGCGGGCGCTCATGCGCTCGGCGACCTCGAGGCGCAGCTCGCGCGGGATCAAGGGCTCGAAGGTGCCCATCAGGCCGTAGGCGCGCGGGCGCGTGCGGCGCCCAAGCTCGAGCGTGTCGCGGAAGCCCCGCGTGGTGATGAGCCCTACCCGCGCGACCTTGCGCTCGAGCACCGCATTCGTGGTGGTGGTCGTGCCGTGGATGATGAGGTCGATCTCTTTGGGGCTGACACCAGCAGCTTCGAGCGCCGCGAGCACGCCCGCTGCCTGGTTGGCCGCGCTCGTCGGCACCTTGGCAAGGCGGATCGAGGTGCCTTCCGGCCCGGCCTCGTGCAGGAGGAGGTCCGTAAAGGTCCCGCCGACGTCGATGCCCGCCACGCGCCGCATCCGTCCGAGCCTCGCAAGATCTTTTGTGTACGAATGATACGCGCAAGCCGGGCCGGGCGTAAAGCGGCGCTCGCAGCCGCGAGGCGGCGGGAACAAACACCCCAGCTTCGGACATTTCCCTGAACTGTGGGGCGCCATTCGCGCGGAGCGCGCCGGTGGACGCGAGAGCGATCGATTGGTCCTACCGCCTTGATGACCGCTACGCGCGGTCCGATGGGCGGCTGTTCATGAGCGGCACGCAGGCGCTGGTGCGACTGATGCTCGAGCAGGCGGCCGCCGACCGCAGGTTGGGGCTCGACACGGCCGGCTTCGTCTCAGGGTACCGCGGCTCGCCGCTCGGCGGGGTCGACCAGGAGTTCTGGAAGGCCGCGAAGCATCTCGACGTCGCGCGCGTCCGCTTCCAGCCGGCGATCAACGAGGACCTCGCCGCGACCGCGATCCTCGGCACGCAGCAGGTCGAGAGCGACCCGGCGCGCGAGGTCGAGGGCGTGTTCGCGCTCTGGTACGGCAAGGGCCCGGGCGTCGACCGGGCCGGCGACGCGCTCAAGCACGGCAACGCCTATGGGTCCTCTCCGCATGGCGGCGTGCTTGTAGTTGTCGGCGACGACCATGGCTGCGTCTCCTCAAGCTTCTCGCACCAGAGCGATCTCGCATTGATGGCCTGGAGCATGCCGGTGCTGCACCCGACCTCGATCGCCGACTATGTGCCCTTCGGGCTCTATGGCTTTGCGCTGTCGCGCTTCTCGGGAGCGTGGGTCGGGTTCAAGGCGATCTCGGAGACGGTCGAGGGCTCCGCGTCGATCTTCGCCGGCGAACGGCCGAGTTTTCGGCCGCCGCCTGATTTCATGCCGCCGCCCGGCGGCTTGCACTATCGTTGGCCCGACTATCCGAGCCCACGCATCGAGCAGCGGTTAGCCCATAAGGTCGGGGCCGTGCGCGCCTTCGTACGCGCCAACCCGATCGACCACCTCACGGTCGCACCGCGGCGCATCCGCCTCCTCATCGGGGCGGTCGGCAAGGCTCACGGCGATGTCATGGAGGCGCTGCGCGTCGGCGGACTTGGCACCGAACGCCTCGCCGAAGCGGGCATCGCCATCGCGAAGATCGGCCTCGTCTTCCCCGTCAGCGATAGGCTGCGCGAGCTCGCGAAATCCGCCGAGGAGGTGCTGATCGTCGAGGAGAACGCGCCGGTAGTCGAGAACCAGCTCAAGGAGCTTCTCTACAATCTGCCGGCCGAGCGCCGGCCCCGTATCCTCGGCAAGCGCGACGAGCAGGGCGCGCCGCTCATCGCCGCCGACAGCGAGCTTCGCCCCTCGCGCATCGCGCCGGTGCTGGCGCAGCGCCTCGCAGTCCTCGGCCTTACGCTCGATGTGCGGCAAGCCGAGAGCCCCGAGCCGCTGCCGCCGGAGCACCCGACCCGCACGGCCTATTTCTGCTCCGGCTGCCCGCACAGCATCTCGACGCGCCTGCCCGAGGGCAGCCGCGCCTCAGCCGGAATCGGCTGTCACTTCATGGCGAGCTGGATGGACCGCGAGACCGGCGGCCTCATCCAGATGGGCGGCGAGGGCGTGAACTGGGTCGGACGCGCGCCGTTCACGGGCGGCACGCACGTTTTCCAGAACCTCGGCGACGGTACTTATTTTCACTCGGGCCACATGGCGATCCGCCAGGCCGTCGCGGCGGGCGTCAACGTCACCTACAAGATACTGTTCAATGACGCGGTCGCGATGACCGGTGGCCAGCCCGTCGACGGCTCGCTTACGGTGCCGCAGCTCGCTCGGCTCGTGGCGGACGAGGGTGCGAAGCGTGTTGCGGTCGTGTCCGACGAGCCGGAGAAATACGGGCCGCGTGCCTTCGCGCCTGACGTGATCCTCCGCCACCGCGACGATCTCGATGAGGTCCAGCGCGTGCTGCGCGAGATCCCCGGCGTCACGGCCTTGATCTACGACCAGACCTGCGCCGCGGAGAAGCGACGGCGGCGCAAGAAGGGTCTCTATCCGGACCCAGCGAAGCGCGTCGTCATCAACGAGCTCGTCTGCGAGGGCTGCGGCGACTGCCAGACGAAGTCGAACTGCCTCTCGGTCGTCCCGGTCGAGACCGAGTTCGGCAGGAAGCGCCAGATCGACCAGTCCTCCTGCAACAAGGACTTCTCCTGCCTGAAAGGCTTCTGCCCCTCCTTCGTCACGGTCGAAGGTGGGGAGCTGCGCAAGCGCACCGGCGCGGAGATCGCGGCTGAGGAGCTTCTGGCGCGCGCCACGGCGCTGCCGGAGCCCCCCGGCGGGCTCGGGCGCGAGCCCTTCGAGATTGCGGTCGCGGGCGTCGGCGGCACCGGCGTCGTGACGATCGGCGCGCTCATCGCCACGGCGGCGCATCTCGATGGCACCGCCGCGAGCGTGCTCGACTTCACTGGCTTTGCCCAGAAAGGCGGAGCTGTGCTGTCGCATGTGCGCCTTGCGTGCGATGGGAACGCGCTGCACCAGGCCCGCATCGATGTTGGGTCGGCGGACGCGATCATCGCCTGCGATCTCGTCGTTGCGGCGAGCCGCGAGGCGCTCGGGCTGATGGCCGCGGGCCGCACCCGCATCGTCGCCAACACGCGCGAAATCCCGACCGGCGCCATGCTGCGCAGGGCCGACGCCAAGGTCGAGACGGGCCTGTTGGAGGAGCTGCTGAGGCGGCGACTTGAACCGCTCGCATCCTCCCCAGAATCGTCCCGGAAACCGCGCAGCGGCTATCCGGGATCCATTGCGCAGGCGTCGACGGGGATGGATCCCGGCTCTCCGCTGCTTCGCAGCTCCGGCCGCAATGACACTGGAGAGGTGTACGCTTCGCTCGACGCGCACCACCTCGCCAATCGCCTGGTTGGCGATGCGATCCAAGCCAACATGCTGCTTCTCGGCTTTGCCTGGCAGCGCGGATTAGCGCCGGTCTCCCTTGCCGCACTCGACCGGGCGATCGAGCTGAACGGCGTGGCGGTCGAGCAGAACCGACGCGCCTTCGCCTGGGGGCGCCTAGCCGCAGCAGAACCGGAGTTCGTCGCTCGCTTTGCCGGCGAGGAGCACCGGTTGGCCAGGACGCTCGATGCGATCGTCGAGAAGCGGGTCGCCTTCCTGGCCGACTATCAGGACGGGGTCTATGCCGAGCGTTACCGCGCGAACATCGAGCGCATGCGCGCTGCCGAGCAGGCGGCGCTCGGGGGCAAGCAGCTGACAGAAGCGGTTGCAAAGAACCTATTCAAGCTGATGGCCTATAAGGACGAGTACGAAGTCGCCCGGCTCCATGCCCACAGTGGTTTCGCCGAGCGGATCGCGCGCGACTTCGAGGGGCCGGTGAAGCTCAAGTTCCACCTCGCCCCGCCGCTCCTTGCGCGCAAGCACCCGGGCGAGAGCGAGCCGCGGAAGATGGAGTTCGGCCCCTGGATGCTTCCGCTCTTCCGGCTCCTCGCCAAGCTGAAGGTCCTACGCCGCACCGCTTTCGATCCCTTCGGCTACAGCGCCGAGCGCCGGGCGGAGCGGCAGCTCATGGAGGAGTACGAGGCCCTGATCGGAAAGCTGCTCTCTGTTCTCCGCGAGAGCGACCCAGCGGTCATGCTCGAACTCCTGCGCCTTCCGGAAAAGATCCGCGGCTTCGGCCCGGTCAAGGAGCGCGCGATCGCGGCGGCGGAGGGGCGCAAATCGGAGCTGCTCGACGCACTGGAAAGGGGGAAGCAGAGCAGCCAAGAAGCGGCGTAGGAGCGCCAGCCAATCCATGGCGGCAGGGGTTTCCACAGCACTGCGCCGGAGTAGGATGGCGCCGGCCAAGCACGGTGCGCCTTGCGTCGGATCCTTTCTCGAATCACGCGTGACGGGCGCTTCACCTACCTTGAGGCAGGGCACCCGGACGCGAATCCGATCGTGTTTCTGCACGGCATCGGGGGCGCGGCGCGGGGCTGGGTGAGGCAGCTCGAGCATTTCCGCCGCGACTGGAGGGCGCTGGCCTGGGACATGCCGGGCTATGGCGGCTCGAAGGCGCTTGCCGCAGCCTCGATCTCGAGTCTCGCCGCGGCCCTCGCGGACTTCCTTGAACCGCTCGGCACAGAACGACCGGTGCTGGTCGGCCATTCGATTGGCGGCATGGTCGTGCAGCAGCTTCTCGCAGCGCGCTCGGACGCGGCCCGGGCGGTGGTGCTCGCGCAAACGAGTCCGGCCTTCGGTCGCCCCGAGGGCGAGTGGCAGCGCGAGTTCATCGCGGCGCGCCTCGGCCCGCTCGACCGCGGCGAGACGATGCGCGATCTCGCGCCACGCTTCATCGCCGAGCTCGTGGGCGAGGCGCCCGATCCCGAAGGGCTGGCGCTTGCGCGGGAATGCATGGCGGCGGTACCCGAGGCGAGCTACCGCGCCATGATGCTGGCGCTAATGGGCTTCGATCTTCGCGCCGCGCTCCCGCGCATCGCCGTGCCGACATTGGTGCTCGCAGGCTCGGAGGACGCCAACGCGCCTGCACCTATGATGCAGCGCATGGCGGAGAAGATCCCCGACGCCTCCTACGTGTGCCTCGAGGGCGCCGGCCATCTTGCACCGATGGAGCGGCCGAAGGAGTTCAACGAAGCCGTCGCGAGCTTCTTGGACGAGCACGTTGCCTAAGCCAGGATGAGCGAATGACCGCGCATGTCAGCATCCCCGAGCTCGGACTCGACTCCGTCGCGCTCGACCCGCCGCTGTTCGACCCTGCAGCCTTCCTCCTGAGCGAAGAGGAGGCGGCGCTCGCGGGCAAAGCCCGGGCCATGGGCCGAGCGATCTTCGCCGCGCGGGCCGCTGCTTACGACCGCGACGCGACCTTCCCGACCGAGAACTACCGCGACCTCCACAAGGCCGGCTTCCTCGGCATCTGCATTCCGAAGCGCGAGGGCGGGCTCGGGGCCGACTACCGGGCCTACTCGATCTGCGCCGCCGAGATCGGCCGCTATTGCGGCGCGACCGCCCTGACGTGGAACATGCATGTGTGCTCGACGCTGTGGTCGGGCCCGCTCGTCGATGATCTCGAGATGGAGCCGGCGGTGAGGGCGGAGCACGAGCGTGGGCGGGCGATCCACTACCGCCGCATCGTCGAGGAGGGGGCGATCTACGCCCAGCCCTTCTCGGAAGGCGGCGCCGCCGCCGCGGGCGGCGCCGCGTTCGAGACCCGCGCCGAGCCGGTCGAGGGCGGCTGGCGCGTCAACGGCAAGAAGATCTTCGCCTCCCTCGCCGGCTACGCCGACTACTACGGCGTGCTCGCGACCGAGCAGGCCGGCGGCGAGGCTCCCTCGCGCCGAAACACGCTCTATCTCGCCATCCCTTCGAGGGCCGAGGGCGTGTCGGTCGTTGGCGACTGGGATCCGCTGGGCATGCGCGGAACGGTCTCGCGCACGCTCCTCTTCAGGGACGTCTTCGTCGCGGAAGACCACGCGCTGATGCCGCGCGGCGTCTACTTCCAGGCGGCGACGCGCTGGCCGCACATGTTCCTCACCCTCTCCCCGACCTATATGGGCCTCGCGCAGGCGGCCTACGATTTCACGGTGAAGTATCTGCGCGGCGAGGAGCCCGGCACGCCGCCGGTGAAGCGGCGCATGTATCCCACGAAGCAGATCGCGGTTGCCGAGATGCGGGTGAAGCTCGAGCAGGCGAAGGCGCTCTGGTTTCAGGCAGTCAGCGAGGCGCGGCCGAACCCCTCGAAGGAGCAGGTGCTGCGCGCCTACGCCGCCCAATTCTCCACGATGGAGACCGCCAACGACCTCGCGCGCCTCGCCATCCGCAGCTGCGGCGGCCAATCCATGCTGAAGGCGCTGCCGCTCGAGCGCATCTATCGCGACAGCCGCTGCGGCTCGCTGATGCTGCCCTGGACGGCGGAGCTGTGCCTCGACCGCATCGGCCGCGAGGCACTCTACGAGCCCGGCGAGAGCGACGAGTAGGTCCGCCTTGGACCTGTCCGACTTCATCTTCCGTCACGCGGGTTTCACGCCAGACAAGCCGGCGCTGCGCTTCGAAGGCGGCACGCTCACCTACGCGGCCATGGCCGCGCGCATCGAGGCGGCGGCGCGGGCGCTCAAATCCGAGCTCCGCGTCGGGCGTGGCGACCGCGTCGCGGTGCTCGCCGCGAACCATCCCGACTATCTCGTCCTGCTCTATGCCTGCGCGCGGCTCGGCGCGATGCTCGTGCCGTTGAATTGGCGTCTTGCGGTCCCCGAGCAGCTCTTCACACTGACCGACGCATCGGTCGGCGCGCTCCTGGTCGAGAAGGATTTCGGCTCCGTGATCGCACCGCTTGCCGAGGCGCTGCCGCAGACACGCGTGGTCGGGCTCGATTTTGCGCCGGCGGGCGGGTGGTCGTTCGAAGAGCTGCTCGCGTCGAGGTGCGGCGAGAGCCGCAACCCACGCATCGACCTCTCGGCGCCGCTGCTTGTCGTCTACACCTCCGGGACCACGGGTCGGCCGAAGGGCGCGGTGCTGCGCCAGGAGGCATTGTTCTGGAACGGCGTCATGAGCCAGCACATGCATGGGCTCACGGCCAACGATCACGTGCTCACAGTCCTGCCGCTGTTCCATGTCGGAGGGCTGAACATCCAGACGACGCCGGCCCTGCATCACGGCGCGACCGTGACGCTGCACCCGCGCTTTGCCCCCGAGACGACGCTCGCCGCGATCGCATGCGACCGCCCCACTCTCGCCGTGCTCGTGCCCGCGACCATGCAGGCCATGATCACGCATCCGGCCTGGAACTCGACTGATCTCTCGAGCCTGCGCGCGCTCACCACGGGCTCGACCATCGTGCCGCAGAACCTTATCGACGCGTTCGAGCAGCGCGGCGTGCCGGTGCTCCAGGTCTACGGCTCGACCGAGACCTGCCCGATCGCGATCTACACGACGCTCCATGGCGATCGCTCCCGCCCGGGCTCGACGGGTCTGCCCGGCCTCGCTTGCGAGGCGAAGATCGTCGACGAGGCCGGCGCGGAGGTTGTGCCGGGGGTCGCGGGCGAGATCGCGGTGCGCGGCCCGAATGTCGTCTTCGAGTACTGGGGCAACGAACTCGCCACCCGCGAGGCGCTGCGCGATGGCTGGTATCTCTCCGGCGACGTGGGCACGCGCGATGCCGACGGCTATTTCTATGTGCATGACCGCAAGAAGAACATGATCATCTCCGGCGGCGAGAACATCTACCCGGCCGAAATCGAGCGCGTGCTCCTTGCCCATCCGGCGGTCGCTGAAGCGGCGGTCATCGGGCGGCCGGACCCGAGATGGCAGGAAGTGCCAGTCGCCCATGTGGTGCTTCGGCCCGGCGCGGCCGCGGATGCCGAGGCGCTGAAGGCGCATGTCGCGACCGAGCTCGCCCGCTTCAAGCTGCCGCGCGAGGTGATCTTTGCCGACGCGCTGCCGCGCAACGCCATGGGCAAGGTGCAGCATTTCAGGCTGCGTCAGCGCTCGTCTTGATGAATTTCGGCGGAGCCGCCTCAAGCGGAGAACGGTTGCCGGTGGCGCGCGCCACGGCTTTGGGTCATGATCGCAAGCTCCCCGTCGGGGCGCACCAGAGGAGGGGCCCATGGCTGAGAGCGTCTACAAGGTCATCGAGCTCGTTGGAACGAGCACCGAATCCTGGGAGAAGGCCGCCAAGGCGGCCGTCGAGCGCGCCGCCGAGAGTTTGCGCGACCTGCGCATTGCCGAGGTGGTCGAGCAGGACCTGCAGATCCAGAACGGCAGGGTCGAGCTCTACCGCTGCAAGGTGAAGGTCTCGTTCAAGTACGAGAAGGAATCGGACTGACGAAAGGTGCCGGGCGCATCGGTGCCGGGGCCGATGCGCCTACCCGAACGCGGTCTGCACTACCCCCTCCCGCACCACCACGACCCCGTCCACCTCGATCGTGGTCCGCATCACCGGCAGGTCAAAGTGCCCGGCGGCGTGGCGGCCGGCGAATTCGTTGGCGCCGGTCGAGAAGAGGAAATTGCCTGCGACCGCGCGCAGCTCGGTGCCGTTGGTGTGGCTGAGATCGTACATCGCGAGCGCCTCGTAGCGGGCGCGGCGATTGAGGCCGAAGCCGACATGCGAGACCGCATAGGTCTCGCGGTCGTCCCAAGCCGCGAGATAGCGGCGCATCAGCTCGGCATCCGCGCCCTCGCCCTCGAGGCGGGTCACGTAGTCGTTCTCGAGCATGAGCCGCACCGGACTTGCGAGGTAGCGCTTGAAGGTGAGGTTCACGTCGCCTTCGGCGAGGACGAGCGTGCCGTTCACGCTGTTCGCCTTGGGGAAGCTCACCACGAGGCCGCCGGGCCAATGGGCAAGCGTGCCGGGCCGGTCGGTCCAGCCCCATACGCCAACCGTCGCCGCGGCTTCCATGGCGATGTCGAGATCCGTGCCGGCCGCCGAGGTCACGCGCATGCGCTTTGCGCCGCGCAGCATCTTCGCGGCCGCGCGCACCTCGCGCTCGAGGGCGTCGTCCGGGGCCATGCGCTCGAGCGCCTCGGGGTGCTCGTTCGAGATGACCAAGATGCGCGCCCCAGCCTTCAGGATCTCGGGCGTCTCGGGCGCATGCATCAGACCCTCGATCGTGCAATCCACGACCAATCCGGCATGCCCGAGCGCGGCGACGACCGGCGCCAGACCACCGATCGCCTCGCTTGCCCCCGTCGAGCGTACCGGCACCGGGTGCGGGTTGCGGGGTGTCGGCACGATGATGTGGAAGGGCTTGGCTCCGAGCCGTAACAGGGCGAGCTCGGAAAGATGCACGTTGAGGGCGCGGGATTGCGTCTCGGACAGGATCGCGACGGCCTCGCCGAGCTTCACGGCGCAGCGCGCGAACACCTCCGCGAAGGCGTCGATCCACTTCCCTTCGATGCGCTCGGCGAACATCGAGAGGGGTATAGCGGATTCCGGTGGCAAGAGAACGCCGCGATCGCTTCGACTGCGGGGCGTCGGGGAAGCCGCGCGACGGCGGATCGAAGGCGTGCGTCATCGTCCTCGCGGTCCTCAGCGGCCCGAGCTTTGCGTCGAAAAGGTCGAGGGGCGTGGGACGCCGAACGACTCAGTTTAATTTTTAGGAGCCTTTCGGCGTCCCCGCGGAGCGCTCCGGCGTCGCCCTTGCGGGCTCCACCCTTGCTCCCCGCGTCCGGATCGCTCCGGAACGTTCGGCGATTTTGGGCACCCGAGGCCTTCCGCACTTCCTGCGGCTCTCAGGTTGGCCGATCGCACCTCGCCCGACGGGCTTTCGCCCCTCCAAGCCGACGCGTTCGGCCGCCTCCCGAGCGCCGACCCTAGCTCCCGAAGGCGCAGCCCCGCCGTAGTACGGGGCGGTCGGATCTCGGACGGGCGCCTTAGGCTCAACACCGTGACGCCCGAACCGGCCTCGAGGCCCCCGAGCCCGGGGTTCGGCGTGAACCCC